>NZ_JBITZU010000010.1:0-271337 GCF_044547075.1 Kitasatospora sp. NPDC052896 | reverse complement strand
GCAGTGATCGCGCAGCATCTCGCCGAGCGCCTGCGCCTGGCCCACGGTGGGCCGCATGAGGAACTTGTACGCACGGATCATTCGGCCCACCCCCTCTCGGCGCTGACGGTTGATCATACTACCCTTGGCCCATGTCACCACGCTGGAAACCAGACCCCGATATACGGCGGGGAAACCACGTCGTCTACAACCTGCACGCACACTTGGTCTTCGTCACCAAGTACCGGCGGGAGATCTTCGATGACGCCATGCTCACCCGCTGCGAGGCGATCATGCGTGACGTGTGCGAGAGCTTCGGTGCGGAACTGCGGGAGTTCAACGGCGAAGGCGATCACGTCCACCTGCTGGTGCACTACCCACCGAAGATGGCGATCTCCAAGCTGGTGAACAGCTTGAAGGGCGTCAGCTCCCGCTACCTGCGCGCCGAGTACACCGGCCGCATCAACCGGATCGGCATGGGGTCCGTGTTCTGGGCACCCTCGTATTTCGCCGGTTCCTGCGGCGGCGCTCCGCTGAGCATCGTCAAGGAGTACATCGAGAACCAGAAGCGGCCCACCTGACCGTCACCACGAAGGCACAGAGACCTCCGGCGCTCCGCGCCTCCGTGCCAGGGATCGCATTCCCGCCCGGCCTGAAGGCCGGGATTCCCTGCGAAGATCAGGGGATGGAGCCATCGGGGTTGAGGGTCGGCGTGACGGTGTGTCCGACCTCGTAGCGGTTGATCGGGTTGGGGACCAGGAAGCCGGACGGGTCGTACATCGTGAGGGACCAGAAGGCGTTCACCGGCGGAGTCTGGCCGGGGGCGAAGTGGATGACGTACCGGTTGGCTCCGGTGAGCTGCTTGCCCTGGCTGTCGGTGCGGGTCAGCGGGTAGACGGCGTCCTGGGGGAGGTTGGCGCCGAGCCCCTGCCAGGCGGTGGTCGCGCGCAGCAGGTAGTCGGTGCCGTAGTCGCCCAGGCCGAGCGAGACGCGCCAGCCGTTCACGTTGTTTCCGGACGTGGCGAGCGCGGTCTGGATCTGCTTCTGGGCCGCGGGGACGGCTTGGCACAGGGCTTGTGCCGTGGCGGGGCCCTTGGCGTTGATGTCGAACGGGCGGCCGGGGACGATGCCCAGGCGGGCCAGGGTGGCCACCATGGGGGCGTCCTGCTTGGCGGGCCGGTTGGTGGCCATGGCCGTGGCGAGCTGGGAGAAGAAGGTCTGCGCGTCCATGTCGGCGACGCGGGCGGCCGGTGCCGTGGTGGGGACGGTCGGGTCGACGTGGCCGGCCGGCGGAGTGTGGGGGTGGCCGTAGTCGCGCAGCGGTTCGAGGGTGTAGTGGCTCGTCAGGGCCTCGACGGCGGGCAGGTCGGCGGGTCCGTTGAGCTGGGTCCGGCCGAGGATCCACGCGCTCTGGGTGGGAGCCTTGATCTGCTTGACTCCGGCGGGCAGGTGGCCGTGCCAGCCGGGACCGGTGATGGCGAAGTCGCCGGCCGAGCTGCCGGTGGTGCGGGTTCCCGGCGAGGCGAAGACGTTGGTCCAGGCGTCGAGCATGGGCATCATGAAGTACCGGCCGTGGGTGTCCGGCACGTGGAGCACGATGGGCCCGGACTTCAGGTCCAGCCACGCCGAGGTGTACAGGGTGTCGACGTTGGGGGCCACGACGGTGTGGAACTGCGGGCCTGGAGTGGTGTCCGCCTTGGCGAACTGGTTCACCGGCGCCCGCAGGGTCGCCGGATCGGGCTTGACGACGTTGGTGGACGCCTGCTCGGTGGCCCGCATCAGGACCAGTGGGTAGCCGTAGACGTACGCCTTGACCGCGTCGGCGGTGGTGGCGGCGGGGGCGGGCGCGGGGTGTGCCGTGCTCGCCTGGGCGGCGGTAGGCCGGGCCGGAGCCGTGGTGAAGGGTCCGGAGCCGACGGACGCCCGGGGGCGGCCGGCGCCGGGGTTACCGGTTGCGGCGCAGTGCGTCCGGCGTGAGCGTGGCGAGCTCGGGGTAGCCGTCGACCGCCATGGTCAAGTCCGCTTCGGCCAGGATCGAGCGCAGCACGTGCACGATGCCCTCGGTGCCGCCCAGGGCGAGGCCGTAGGCGTACGGGCGGCCGATGCCGACGGCGGTGGCTCCCAGTGCGATGGCCTTGACCGCGTCGGTTCCGCTGCGGATGCCGGAGTCGAAGAGGACGGGCAGGTCGCCGGCCGCGTCGACGACGGCGGGCAGGGCGTCGAGGGCCGGCAGCCCGCCGTTGGCCTGCCGGCCGCCGTGGTTGGAGCAGTAGATGCCGTCCACGCCGCCGTCCTTGGCGCGGCGCACGTCCTCGGGGTGGCAGATGCCCTTCACGATCAGCGGCAGCGAGGTGAGCGAACGCAGCCAGGGCAGGTCGTCCCAGGTCAGTGCCTTACCGAAGACATCCTTCCAGCGCAGGACGGCCGCGACGGGGTCATCCTCCGGTGCCCGTTCCAGCTGGGCCCGGAAGACCGGGTCGCTGGTGTAGTTGGCCAGACAGTGGCCGCGCAGCTGGGGGAAGTTGCTCATCCCCAGGTCCCGGGGGCGCCACCCGGTGATCCAGGTGTCCAGGGTGACCACGATGCCCTTGAAGCCGGCCGCCTCGGCACGCCGCACCAGGCTCTCGGCCAGCTCCCGGTCGGTCGGGGTGTAGAGCTGGAAGAAGCCCGGGGTCCGGCCGAACTCCGCGGCGACCGCCTCCATCGGGTCCACGGACAGGGTTGAGGCGATCATCGGGACTCCGGTGCGTGCGGCGGCACGTGCCGTGGCGAGGTCGCCGTGGCCGTCCTGGGCGCACACACCGATGACGCCGACCGGGGCCATGAACAGCGGCGTCGGCAGTCTCATCCCGAACAGCTCGACGGAGAGGTCGCGCTGCTCCGCCCCGACGAACATCCTCGGCACCAGCCCCCAGTCCTCGAACGCGGTGACGTTGGCCCGCTGCGTGTGCTCGTTTCCGGCGCCGCCCGCCACGTAGGACCACACGGACGGGGGCAGCGCGGCCTGCGCCCCCGCCTCCCAGCCGCTGTAGGTCATCGGATACGACGGCACGATCCCGCGAAGGCCGCCGGCGTAGATCTCGTCCTGGTAGGAACCGAACGACTGGCTCATGAACTGCTCTTTCTCTTCGAACTCCGGATCCCGGGGCACCGGATCTCCGTCGCATCCACGGTGCGATGCTTGTCGGCGGAAGTGACGCGAACGCAGGAATCCCGCAGGGAAGGGCACTTGGGTGCAGGAACGAGCCGCGATGATGAGCGAGGAGGATCTGGCGCTCGTCCATGCCCTGCAACTGCGCCCGCGAGCCTCGTGGACGGTGCTCGGCCAGGCGCTCGGGGCGGACCCCGTCACCGTCGCCCGCCGTTGGACCCGACTGGCGCGGCGAGGTGAAGCCTGGATCCTCGGCTCGCCCGGCCCGCTCCTGTTCGAGCACATCTGCGTGGCCTTCGTCGAAGTCGAGTGCGCCGTCGGACACGCCACCGCCGTGGTCCGGGCGTTGAGCGGCCACGCCCACGCGCTCACCATCGAACGCCCGGCCGGGAGCCATGACCTCCTCGTGACGGTGTCGACGCGTGACCTGCTTGCCATGTCCCGCTTCACCCTCGATCACCTTCCGGCGATCGAGGGCGTGACCGCCGTGCGCACCCGGATCGTGACGCACATGTTCACCGAGGGCGGCAGCTGGCGCATCGCCGCGCTCGACCCCAGCCAGCGAGCCCAACTGATCGAGCCGGCGGACGGGTCGCGCACCCGCCGGGGACCGCTGGACATCAGTCCCTTCGACCGGGCGGTCCTCAGACGGCTGGCGGTCGACGGCAGGGCCTCCTACCAGGCGCTGGCCGCAGGGCTGGACACCAGCGCCTCCACCGTGAAACGTCGGATCGACCGGCTCGTCCACCTCGGGCTGATCACGTTCCGTTGTGACTTCGCCCGGCCTCTGGGTGGTTGGCCGGTCGCGGTCACCTTCTGGGCCCGCGTACCGGCCGCGGACCTCCCGGAGGTCGGCCACGCGCTCGTCCGCTACCCGGAGACCCGCAACTGCGCTGCCGTCAGCGGACCGTACAACCTCATCGTGGAAGCGAGCCTGCACTCCCTCGCCGACGTCCTGCGCTTCGAGACCCACCTGGCGACCAGGCACCCCAGTCTGGACATCGTCGACCGGGCGGTCATGCTCCGCCAGGACAAGCTGCTCGGTCACCTGCTCGATCCGCACGGCAGATCCGTGGGCGTCGTTCCGGCGGACCTCTGGTCCGCACCCGGCACACCGGCTCCCGAATACCGTCGGGTCACGGCCTCCTCCGTCACGTCCCCTCCGACGGACGTCGGCTGACCGAGAGGGAGCGGCTGGATCGTCGACCTCTGCGACACCCGGCGGCGCCACAGTGCGGCCAGCGGCCACCGCCGTCGAGTTCGAACGGATCAGCTGGTGCGACCCGCAACCGCCGAAAGCGCCGGGCGAGCACCCGGCGCTTTCATGGACGGCCCCACGGCCGCTCAAGGAGCAGGCGCGGTGGGCTGGACGAGGGCAGCGCTCGCTGGAACTCCCCTCCAACCCATCGGCTGGTCACGGGTGGTGGTGTTCCCGGATGACGGTGAGGTCGGTGGTGGAGTCGAGCAGCGCGCCGGTGACGCCGTCGATGAGCTGGACCGTGTTGACGACCTCGCCGGGGGCGTCATGGTCGACCACGACGGGGATGGTGTACGTGACCGCCGACGGCGCCCCGGGAGCCAATCCGGCAGCGATGTCGCACTCGACCAGGGTCGGGCTGACGGCCGAGCAGCCCTTGGGGAGGGCCTTGTCCAGGGTGAGGCCGGTGGGAAGCGTGTCGACCACCACGGCGGCGTCGGCGGTGGCGGTGGGCCCGAGGTTCGTGACGGTGATGCTGTACTGGCCGGTCCTGCCCTGCTCGAAGGTCTCCGGGTGGTGGGACTTCTGGACGACCAGCGTGGGCACCAGGGGCTGCGCCTGCGCCGGGGCGGCGAACGCCGCCATCGGCACAACGGCGCCGGCCGCGATCGCGGTCAGGCATGCCAGCCGCCGGCGGACGGGGCGATGTGTGAGCTTCATGAAGGTGTCTCTCCTGTCTCGAGGGGAAGGTCGCCATGCTGGACGAGGACGCCTGCGGTCATGGCGCCACGACGCGCACGACGGCAACGGAAAGAGCTATCTATCAGCATCTGTCCGTTTCACCCACTATGAGATAGTGGCAGAAACTCCCCTTCGCGCCGCGCCCACTCGCAAGGAGTGAACTTCGACTTCCCGTCCGACTTTTGGCGCATTCTTGGCAGGACGTCATTGAACTCGTGATCAAAACACCTTGCGGGAACGGCAGCCTGTAGATCGTGACCTTGGCCGGCTCGATGCTGCTCGGCCGGGCTTCGGAGCCGGTGGGGATGTTGGTGGCCGCGTGATCGCGGAGGCGGTCCGGCGGGCGGGACCGCCGCATTGCTGGCCAACGACGAGGGCGCCCACTCCCTCCCCCCTTTGGAATCGACAGAGAGACTGAATCAACGATCTCCTTGATTAGTCACATCAAAAAGGCGCTATAGGAGTTCCCCAATTCGGTGGGCAGTGAGACCGCAGGTGAACGCGAGCTACTTCCGCGGGGCGAAACTCACCGGTCTGTGCACACCAAGGCTCACGCACCCCCACCAGGAGGATGGGACGCCGCTGGGCACCTGGCTGAACAAACAACCAACGCGCGGGGCGGGACAAAGGTCAACCCGGCGCAGCGCGGACAGTTGGAGGCCCTGGGCGTGGCCTGGTGGGTCGGGTGGCTGGAGCCGCCCGGGGGGTCAAGCTCGGGGTCCGGATCTCCGACACCAAGGGCCGCCGGGCCAAGCTGACCGGCGAGCAGCTCGACCAGCTCACCGCGCTCGGGCTCGACTGGAGCTGACCCGGTTGGGCCCTGGCATCGGCCGGGAGGCGCCCGGCCGCCGGTGCGTGACCGTCACACGGTGGCCGGGCTCCGAGCCTCGGTGGCACGGGTCCGGACGGCGGGGGGAGATATCCACCGCCCGGACCGCGCTCTCACCCACCGGCTCTCTTCTCACCCTGATCCGCCCCCGCAAACCACCCCACCCGGCCCCGCCCACGGACCGGCGAAGAAGACCGCCGCGCCACCCTGTGCCGCCGTCTCCGTCACGCGAGGTCCTCCTCCCGGTCGGTGGGGCTGTGCTTGCTGTCGCAGTGCTCACCGCGTTCGCCGTGTCCGTTGTGCTTGATGGTGGTGGGGTCGGTGGCGGTGTGGGTGGTGCTGTCGCCGCCACCGGTGACGGTGGCCGTGTTGGTGACCTCGTGGCGGGCGCGGCAGGAGACTCTGACCGTGAGGGTGATGTCCGGGTAGCTCTGGCCGGCGGACAGGACGTCGCTGCGGGTGCAGGTCACCGTGCTCAGGTCGCACTTCCAGCCCGGGCCGCCGATGCCGGCCGCGCTCAGCCCCCACGGGAGCAGGTCCCGCACGGTGACCGCGCTGCCGTTGGTGGGGCCATTGCCGCTGTTCGCCACAGTGATCGTGTAGATGCCCCGCCTGCCTCGGGTGAAGTGCCAGGTGTGGGTCTTGCTGATGGTCAGCGAAGGCGACGCCGGTGCGGGGTTGACGGTGGTGGGGTCGGTGGCGGTGTGGGTGGTGCTGTCGCCGCCACCGGTGGCCGTGGCGGTGTTGGTGACCTGCGCGGGGGCGGTCGGTGAGACGTCGACCGTCAGCGTGATGTCCGGGTAGCTCTGACCGGCGGACAGGACGTCACTGCGGGTGCAGGTCACCGTGCCCGGGTCACACGTCCAGCCCGGGCCGCCGATTCCGGCCGCGCTCAGGCCCGTCGGCAGCAGGTCCTTCACAGTGACCGTGCTGCCGTCGGTGGGGCCGGTATCGCCCACGGTGATCGTGTAGGTGCCCTGCTGACCCTGCGTGAAATTGCCCGCGTGGTGCTTGCTGATCGTCAGCGACGGCTTGGGATTGATGGTGGTGGGGTCAGTGGCGGTGTGGGTGGCGCTGCCGCCTCCGACGGCGGCGGCGGTGTTGGTGACCTGTGCGGGGGCGGTGGGTGAGACGTCGACCGTCAGCGTGATGTCCGGGTAGCTCTGGCCGGCGGACAGGACGTCACTTCGGGTGCAGGTCACCGTGCCCGGGTCACACGTCCAGCCCGGGCCGCCGATTCCGGCCGCGCTCAGGCCCGTCGGCAGCAGGTCCTTCACGATGACCGTGCTGCCGTCGGTGGGGCCGGGCCCGTTGTTGCCCACCGTGATCGTGTAGGTGCCCTGCTCGCCCCGGACGAAGTTTCCCGTGTGGTGCTTGCTGATGGTCAGCGACGACGGGGGGTTGACGGTGGTGGGGTCGGTGGCGGTGTGGGTGGTGGTGTCGCCGCCACCGGTAGCGGTGACCGTGTTGGTGACCTGCGCGGGGGCGCTGGGTGAGACGTCGACCGTCAGCGTGATGTCCGGGTAGCTCTGGCCGGCGGACAGGACGTCACTGCGGGTGCAGGTCACCGTGCCCGGGTCACACGTCCAACCCGGGCCGCCGATTCCGGCCGCGCTCAGGCCCGTCGGCAGCAGGTCCTTCACAGTGACCGTGCTGCCGTCGGTCTGCCCGGCATCGCTGGCATCGCCCACGGTGATCGTGTAGGTGCCCTGCTGACCCTGCGTGAAATTGCCCGCGTGGTGCTTGCTGATCGTCAGCGACGGCTTGGGATTGATGGTGGTGGGGTCGCTGGCCGCGTGGGTGGTGGTGTCGCCGCCACCGATGGTCGTCGCCGTGTTGATGACCTGTGCGGGGGCGGTGGGTGAGACGTCGACCGTCAGCGTGATGTCCGGGTAGCTCTGGCCGGCGGGCAGGGAGCCGCCGCGGCGGGTGCAGGTCATCCCTCCGGTCAGGGTGCAGGTCCATCCCGAGCCGTTGGCGCTGGCCGCGGTCAGCCCCGGCGGGAGAACGTCGAACACGTCCACCTCGGCGTTGGTGGTCGGCCCAGCTCCGATTGCGTTGCCCACGGTGATCGTGTACACGCCCTGCTGACCCTGCGTGAAATTGCCCGCGTGGTGCTTGCTGATCGTCAGGAAGGGCCCGGTCGAGGAAGGCAGGTTGGTCAATGCGAAGGGAGCCGGGGGGACGGAGGGCTCGCCGGGCAGACTGGCGGTGAGGGTGTAGGAGCCGACGGTGTTGTTGGCGGTGAAAGTGGGCGCGGTCGCCACGCCGTTCGCGTTCGTGGTCTCGGTGACCGAGGTCTGGGTGCCACCGAAGGTTCCGGATGGGCCGGTGCGTGGCGCGGCGAAGGTCACCTGTACCCCGGACACGGGGTGTCCGAGGGCGTCGGTGACCGTGGCTTGGAAGGGAACGCGGAAGAAGGTCCCGATGTGGGTGGACTGCGGGGTTCCGGCGGTGGCGGTGATGGCGTCGGGCGCAGCCGTGTAGGAGATGGTCACCTGGCCGTTGTTGTTGGCCGTGCCGATCGAGGATGTGGTGTAGCTGGTGTTGGTGCCCGACGGTGTGGCGAAGCTGCTGCCGCCCCCACCGCCGCCACCGGTGGCTTCCAGCGGCAGGGTGATGCCCAGGATGTTGTAGATGGGTTCGGCGGAACCCCCGCCGCCGCCACCGCCGAAGTACCCACCACCGCCGCCGCCGCCACCCTTGCCGCCCACGCAGAGGTCGGGAGCGTAGTTGTCCGCGCCGCGGCCCCCGGCGCCGCCGGTGCCTACCGCGGTACCGGAGAAGCCGCTTCCCGCCTTACCGGCCTCGGCCGTGCAGTGTTGTGCCGGGACGCTGCCGCCTGCGCCTCCCGAGCCGGAGGAACGGGCGGTGGTGCTGCCGCCCACTCCGCCGTCGCCCGGCGAGGAGGAGATGAAAGGGGCGCTGAAGTACGAGCCCCGGCCGCCGTTGTTCGCGTTCAGTCCCCCGTTGCCGCCGCGTCCCCCGGACGAGGGGAAGGGAAGCAGATACTCCTCGCCGTTGCCGGCACCACCGCCACCGCCCGCCACGACCTGCAATGCGCCGGCCGTGCTGACGGTGGACGCCCCACCCCCACCCGCCCCGAGGTGACGGTCGCCCACGTCCGGTCCACCCGGTCCGCCGCCGCCGTACCCACCGTCGGCCGGTCCGCCGCAGTCCTTGCCGCCCGCGCCCCCGACATTGACGGTGTAGGTGGTCAGTGCGGTGGTGACCAGGGTGGTGGCCACCCGCCCCCCGGTTCCGCCTGGCTGGTTGAAGAAGGTGTTGCAGGCGGTCAGGTCGCCGCCGCCGGCGCCGTCCGCGGTGATGGTCACCGCCGTCCCGGCCGGGACGGTGTAGGTCTCCGGGGCGCCGGTGAAGGTGAAGGTGCGGATCACCGGTGCCGCCGCCGGTACACCATTTGCGGAGCGGGCGGTCACCGGTGCGGCCGTGGCCGGCAGCACCGCCACACCGGTCAGTAGCGCGCACACCGCCGCGATCACCCTGACACGCCCCCCGCCTCGTCGTTGCCCGAACTCCGGGCCGGCCGCGGCCGACGGCGATGACGAGGCAGCCCGACGGGGCGTCAGCGGAGGGGCCGGGAGCCGTGATCCGTGCCTGCGCACAGTGTCCCTGCGGGGATCAACGCTTCGACGAGCGTCACCGGTCATCGTGCAGGCACCTCTCCTCGTAGCGAAACCCGCCCCCTTTTCCCTTCGGAGCGGAGGGACAGCACGGCGCCAGACGGCACCACCGGCGGTCTTGAGGAAGCATAAAAGGGGCAATCTGTCAAATTCGGGAAATGCAGGGCGGACCGCGGCGCGTTGCCACGAGGACCCGTGCCGCCCGAGAGTCAGCCGCCCCCTGCCCCGGCAACGACGTCGCCACCGCATTCGACCCGAATGCCTGACCCGTCCCACGCGAGTGCCCTCCGAGCCGTCCGGCCAGCTCGGGGGCCACCACCGCATTCGACCTCCGGTCCTTGCCGCCGCCTGGCTCACGCTCGCCCCGGCCGACCACGTGCCCCTCGCCCGTCACGCGGAACAGGCCCGGGGCACGGGCCGACTGCGCCAGCCGGCGCCACTCAGCCCACTCAGTGCACCGACAACTGTCCCTCCTCCCCCGGCAGCAGCTCGGCGACGATCTCGATCCCCAGCGCGTAGGCCGGCGCACCGGCCGTGACCAGCGCCGTCTCGGCGACTCCGACGAGGTCGGCGAGGTCGGCGCCGGCGTGGAGTGCTCCGCGGGCGTGGATCCGGGCCGGTCCCGGGCGGCCGAGTGCCAGCAACTGGCCGAAGTGCACGAGCTGCTGGACCCGGGCGCCGAGCGGGTTGTCGGTCAGCACGATCTGTCGCAGTGCCATGAAGGCTTCCTCGGTGGGCAGTCGGCCGAGGGTCCGGGCCACCCGCAACCGGTCCTCCGCGCCGGGCGGCACGGTGCCGAGCGTCGAGCGGAAGCGCTCCCGCAAGGCCTCAGCGCGCTGGGCTTCGTCCCTCACGACGATGCCGCCCGGGCCATCGACGCCCGCACCGCCTCCAGGGCGCCCTCCGGGAAGTCCACCGCGCCGCCCAGTGCCCGCGCGGCGATCTCCGCCTCCGCGCTCTCCTCGATCGCCATCACCAGGTGTGCGGCCGCCTGCGGGTCGGCGCCGAAGACCAGCAGGCCGTGGTTGGCCAGCAGCACCGCGGCCGTGGTGGGGCGCTGCTCCAGGACCTCGGCGACCCCGCGCACCGAGACGTCGGAGCCGCGCGGCCCCCAGGGCACCACCGGCACCTCCTCGGCCTGTCCGAAGCGCAGCATCGGCTCGGTGCGGCACGGCAGCGGCCGGTGCGCCACCGCGAAGGCGGTCGCAGCGGGCGAGTGGGTGTGGATCACCGCACCCACCTGCGGGCGGGTGCGGTAGACGATGCCGTGCATGGCGATGATCTCGGCTCCGGCCGCCTGCAGGTGGCCGTCCAGCACCCGGCCGCGGAGGTCCAGGGTCGCCAACTGCTCGGACTTCAGGTCGCGCACCCACCCCGGGGAGAGCAGGAAGCGCTCGTCGTCGAGCCGCACGCTCAGGTTGGCGTGCCCCGAGTGCGACATCACCCCCGCGACGAAGAGCTTCCTGGCCGTCTCGACCAGCTGGTCGGCCCGGTCCTCCCGCTCGATGGTGTCCGTCATCGCAACCTCCAGGTGTTCCGTCCGGCAGCGGCTGTGGTGCCGCCGGCTCGTTACTCGAAGCCTCCGACTTGAACTAAGGTTTAAGTCAAGCGTCCAGCCAAGAGTCGGGGGACACGACGTGCTGATGACCATCGGTCACCTCGCCGAGCTCACCGGGGTCCCGGCGTCCGCTATCCGCTTCTGGGAACGCCACGAGCTGCTCCCGCCGCCCGAACGCCAGGGCGGCCAGCGCCGCTACCCTCCGGAGGCCGTCAAGCGAATCGTGCTGCTGCGCAAGTGCCAGCAGGCCGGCCTCACCCTGGCTCAGATCCGCGAGTTCCAGCAGGACCAACCGCGCCGGGCCGCGATGATCCGCACCAAGCTCGCCGAGATCGAGCAGCTCATGGTCGACCTCGACCACGCCCACCAGCTGATGTCCCACGCCCTGCGGTGCAGCAAGACGGACATCCTCAACTGTCCGACCTTCAGTGCCCAGATGGCGAGTTGGCGACAGCCGTCCTGAGTGATCGCCGTCCGGCCGGCGGTGGCGACGTCCAGGGCGTGGACGGAACCTGCCGATTCTGGCGCTGCGCGGCGGGTCTCGTTCCGGCCGGGAGCAGGGCGGCGGCTTCGCTGCGGCCTGCCGCGGTCGGGCACCGGAGCTTGCGGTTGTCCGGCAGGGCTACGGCCAGTCGGCGGCACGATCCCGCAGTCGGAGCAGAACCGAACGGCTTCGACCGTCGGACCGGTCCGCCGGACCGGATCACCGATCGAGTAGGGCGTGTCGTCGTCCATGCCCCCACCCTCGCGCCTCCCCTGGTGGAGACTCGAGCCCATCGGCCTGCCGGCAGCAAACCATCTCATCCACAAGTCTTGACATTCCTCCGACCGAAGGATCACTCATCAGTCCTCGTCTCTGGGGCACGTCCGCCGTACATGTGTCCTCACGCCCCTGGCACCGTTGGCCGCTGCTGCAGAACCCCAACTTCCGGCTCTTCGCCCTGGGCCAGACGGCCTCCAACACCGGGACGTGGATGCAGAAGGTGGCACAGGACTGGCTGGCCCTGGAGCTGTCACACGGTGACGGCACCGTCTTGGGCACCACCACGGCCCTGCAGTTCCTGCCACTCCTGCTGCTCGGCTCCTACGGCGGCGTCATCGTGGACCGGCACTCCAGGTGGCAGACCCTTCTCGTCTCCGAAGCGATCATGGCGGCCCTCGCCCTGATCCCCGCCGTGCTCGTCGTGACCGGAACAGCCCGCCTGGACGCCCTCTACCTCGTGGCCCTGGCGCTCGGGCTCACCATGGTCGTCGAGAAACCGGCCCTGCAGGCGTTCCTCGCGGAATCCGTCGCACCGACACAGCTCGTCAGCGCCCTCGCCTTCAACAGCGCGGTTCTCAACCTCGCCCGCATGGCAGGCCCCGCACTGGCCGGCCCTCTCATCGTCCTCTTCGGTCCCGGCCCCGCCTTCGTCGCCAACGCCCTCTCCTACCTGGCAGTGATCGTCTGCCTGCTGCGCATGGACCGCCGAGCCGTCCATGCTGCCCCGCCGCTTCCCCGCGCGAACCGACAAGTACGGGCAGGCCTGCGCTACGTCCGCGACCGCCCCGACCTCGCACTCACCCTCACCCTCGTCGCGATCGTCGCCGCGGTCGGCATGAACTTCCAGATCACCACCGCACTGATAATCACCCACACCTACCATGCCCCGGCGGCGGTGTTCGGGCTCGGCAATGCCGCCCTGGCCGCCGGCTCGGTGATCGGCTCGCTGCTGGCCGGGTACCGTCAGCGGGTGACCGGTCAGCAACTGGCGGCCGCCGCGCTCGCCTTCGGGCTGCTGGAGGCCACGTGCAGCCTGATGCCCGGCCACATCACCTTTCTGGTGCTGCTCGTACCGACGGGAACCGCACTGCTGGTGTTCCTCACCGCGGCCAAGGCCCGGCTCCAGCTTGGCGTCAGCGATGACATGCGCGGACGGGTGATGAGCCTGTATCTGCTCACCTCTTTCGGTACCACACCACTGGGCGCCCCTTGCATCGGATGGATTGCCCAGACGGCCGGCCCCCGGACCGCGCTCGCTCTGAGCGGAGCCGTGTGCGCCGCTGCGGCCGGCGCTGTCGGCGTGCTCTACCCACGCTTGCCAACCATCACGCAGCACCGAGCCGAATGAATCCGACGGAAGGGCCGACGAGCCGCGGTGCCGACCCGACAACCCGAGATCATCCCGGTGTGGTGTTGGTCGCCGGTTCAGATGGCTCATCCAGGATTTTCGTGAGGCGGGCCCGTGCTTCCGTGTGCTGGTGACGCTCCGTCATCTCGGTGCAGGGGGATCGGGCAGCGTGAGGACTTGCTCAGGCAGGTGCCGCCCGGGCGGTGGGTCGCTCCGTGCGGGCGCGAATCGGTACTCCGGGCGGGCGGAGTGGGGCCACCGACGGGCGCGGCGGCGATCGGCAGCCTGACAGGAGGTGCTGTCCTGGTCGGAACACGACCCGCCGGTCCGCTCCAGTGCCGGGTGCTGGCCGGCGCTGTGTGCGTCGGCCCCGGCCTGTCCGCGGGCCGGAGAGCGGCAGGTGGCCGCCGATCACCGAGGGGCCTCACGGACCATGAAGATCATCGCGCTTGAGGAGCACCTGGCCAACCAGGAGGTGCTCGACGCCTGGCGGGCGCTTCCGCCCGGCTACCAGGACGACAGCCTGGAGATCTTCGACGAGCCCCTGATCGAAGCGCGCCTGGCGGATCTCGCCGGAGAGCGGATCCGCAGCATGGACGACGCCGGAGTCGACGTGCAGGTGCTCTCCCTGACCACCCCCGGCATGGCCAACCTCAAGGCCACCGCCGCGGTGTCCCTCGCGCGCCGGACCAACGACCTGATCGCCGAGACCGTCGCGGCCAAGCCCGACCGCTTCGAGGGGTTCGCCACCCTGCCCACACCGGACCCCGAGGCCGCGGCGGCCGAGCTGCGACGCGCCGTGGAGACCCTCGGCCTCAAGGGCGCCATGATCTTCGGGCGGGTCGGCGAACGGAACATGGACCACCCCTCCTTCCGCCCTCTCTACGAGGCGGCCGCGCAGCTGCGGGTCCCGCTCTACGTCCACCCGCAGCTCCCCTGTCGGGCGGTCAGGGACGCCTACTACACGGGGTTCGGACCCCAGGTCGAGGTGGCGTTCGCCGGCCCCGGCATCGGCTGGCACTACGAGACCGGCGTCCAGCTGATCCGCCTGATCCTTTCCGGGACCCTGGACCGCCATCCGGACCTGCAGTTCATCCTCGGCCACTGGGGCGAGGTAGTGCTCTTCTACCTCGAGCGGATGGCCTTCCTGGACGGGGCGTCCTCGCTCCACCGGCCGCTGCGCGACTACTTCCGGCAGAACGTCTCGTACACGCCGAGCGGCATCTTCAACCACGAGTACCTGCGGCGCACCGTCAAGGCGGTGGGCGTCGAGCGGGTGTTGTTCTCCGCCGACTACCCGTTCATCGACGCCGGTCTCGGCGGGGCACGCGGCTTCCTGGAGCAGGCCGAGCTGGCACCGCGGGAGAAGGAGCTCATCGCGCACGGGAACTGGGAGCGTCTGACCGCCCGCTGAGCGGACGGCGATCCGACGGGAGAACTGGCGCCGACACCGGGGCACGATGCTCGACCAGCTCGGGATGATCTGGTCCGCCTCCGACGCCCGGTTCAAGGCTGGCCTGGTTCAAGGCCGGCCTGGACCGGGCGTGGAACCCGGCCCGGGCGCAGCGCGTGGATCCGACGATGTCGGCGTTCGCCGTCTGTCCGTGGGCCATCACACGGATCAACTCCCGGGCCGCTCCCCGCGCGTGCGAGCTGGGGGTCTGGCTCAGGCCCGGCGGGTATGGCTATGATCAAGTCAGGTGCAACTCCCAGGTGTGGCTGTACAGTCAGCCGGTTCCGCCGTTGTCGGGCGGAACGACCCGGTGTGATTCCGGGACCATGCGGTCAGACCCCGCCCCTCGGCCCGCAGTGGTTACGGGCCCTCACGAGCCATCAGTGGCGCTGTTGTCGGCGCCTTGTGACGATGAGGGGTACAGGCGAAATGTTCACTGGTCGTATCGCGGAGATCGGCGTCATCGATCGGATCGACGGGGATCTGGTCGGGATCCGTGCGCCGCTGGCCGCCAACTCGCTCGAGGTCGGCGGTGCGTTGTGCGTGAACGGGGTCAGACTCACCGTTCGGGAGCTGTCCGACGGGGTCGCCGTCGCCACGGTGACGGCGGAGACCCGACGGCGCTCGACCTTCGACACGTTGGGCGTGGACGATGTGATCAATGTCGAGGTCCCGATGGCCGTCGGCGACGGCTTGGACGGACATCTGCTGCAGGGCTACGTGGACTCGGTGGGCAAGGTGCTCCGGGTCGACGACGAAGGAGCCGGCTGCCGACGGGTGTGGATCCGTCCGCCGGACCGGACGATGGCGCAGCTGATCTCGAAGACCCCGATCGCGGTCGACGGCGTCAGCATGACGGTCGCCGAGCAGTTGCGTGACCGCTTCTCCGTCGTGGTCCTTCCCGTGACCCGGGAGGCCACCACTCTGGAGCGCTTGGAGCCGGGCGTGCGGGTGAACCTCGAGGTCGATCTGATCAGCCGGCTGGCCGCGCGGGGAGCCGACCACGCACGCCAGTCCCTGAGCCGCATCGTCACCGGGCTGCCGTGGGCCGGCCATGTGTCGGGGCGGCTGGGGGCCGAGAAGGTCGTGCGTCAACTCGCCGCCGGTGGCGGGGTGGTGGTCTGGGACCCGACGACCGAGGGCGAGGGCGACGTGGTCTTCGGCGGGGCGAACCTGCCGCCGCAAGCGTTCACCTTCCTGCTCACCGAGGTCTGCGGCCACTCCACGGTGCCGTGCGCGCCGGAGGTGCTGGAGCGGCTGGAGATCGGCCCGATCCCCGGTGAGGGCGACCGGCACGGCACCGCCGCGCACGTGCCCGTCGACCTGGCAGCCTCCGCCGGCACCGGCGTCTCGGCGGCCGACCGGGCGGCCACCGTCCGCCGCCTCGCCGACCCCGGCGCGCGGCCGGGAGACTTCCTGCGCCCGGGCCACGTCTTCCCGCTGCGAGCCCGCCCCGGGCTGCTCGCCGAGCGGCAGGGCCACACGGAGGCGACCGTCGCCCTGTGCGTCGCGGCCGGGCTGCCGCCGGTCGGCGTCTGCTGCGAGGTGATGAACCCGGACGGCACCATGGCCAAGGCCGCGGAGCTGGAGATCGCCGCGCTTCGCTGGGGACTGCCGATGGTGGAGATCGCGGACCTGCGGGCTTGGCTGTGAGCGGGGGTGTCGGCGAGGTGCTCTACGACGACCCCGGGTTCTTCGCTCGTTACCAGCGGATGCGCGCCGACCGCGCGGGGCTCAACGAGGACCTCGAACAACCCGCGCTGGCCCGGATGCTGCCGGACGTGTCGGGGCTGGACGTGCTCGACCTCGGGTGCGGCGACGGCACCCTCACCCGGCGGCTCGCCGCCGCCGGGGCCCGGTCCGTCCTGGGGGTGGACGCCTCCACGCGCATGCTCGCGCTGGCCCGGGCGCGACCGGCTCCCCGCGTACGGTACCTGCACGACCGGGCCGAGCGGCTCGCGCTGCCGTCGGCCGCCCTGGATCTGGTGGTCAGCAGTCTCGTCCTGCACTACCTGGCCGACTACCCGGGCCTCATCCAGCGCGTGTCCGACTGGCTTCGGCCGGGCGGTCAACTGGTCTTCTCCGTGGAACACCCGGTGTGCACCGCCCAGAACCCCATGACGGGCTGGCACACCACCGGTGGCGGTACCGTCTGGCCCCTCGACGGCTACGCGCAGGAGACGGCCCGACGGCAGGAATGGTTCGGTACACCGGTGACCAAGTACCACCGGCGACTCACCACCCTGCTCGGCGGCATCGCCGACTCCGGCCTCGTCGTGACCGGAATCGACGAGCCGTACCCCGATGACGAAGTCCTCGCCAAGCGACCGGAGTTCGCCGAGCACCTCCGCCGACCACCGCTCCTCCTGATCAGCGCGCACAAATCGGCCGGATGACGTGATCCCCCGGTGCACCGGGAATCGCGTTCGGGTGGGCAGCGGGGCGCTGGCGACGGATCAGGCACACCGGCCGTCGTGGACCGGCACCGCGCACACCCGCACGCGAACCGGTTCGGCCGTCGTCGCCGCGCGACAGGCCGCACCCTCCACGCGCGGCCACGCCAGCCCGTCGAGCACAGCCTCGCTCCACCGCCGGCGGGCAAATACCTGAATATCGACATTGATCATCTCCTGCTATGGTTCCACTGCCCTCGGGAGCGTAGGGCTCGTCCCTCGGTGACGGGGGGCTCAGCGGCTTTGCCAGGTTGGGAGTTCCCTCGGTGAACATCGACACCAGCGTTCCGGATCGACCCCTGCGGCTGATGGTCACCGGTGGTGGCACCGGCGGCCACACCTATCCCGCGCTCACCGCGATCCGCACCCTGCGGGCCAGGCTGGCGGCGGTCGGGCAGACGGTGGACGTCCTGTGGGTCGGTACCGCCGCGGGACTGGAGGCCAGGGTCGCGGCCAACGAGGGCATCGCGTTCACCACGGTGGCCACCGGCAAGATCCGCCGCAGCGCCAACCCGTTGAAGATGCTCTCCCCGGCGAACATCAAGGACATGGCACGGGTGCCACTGGGCATCCTCCAGGCCCGGCGGCAGGTCAAGGGCTTCGCCCCCGACGTGGTGCTGGCCACCGGCGGCTACGTCGCGGTGCCGGTGGGCGTGGCGGCGAGCATGTGCCGGCGTCCGCTGGTCATCCACGAGCAGACGGTCCGCCTGGGGCTCGCCAACCGCACGCTCGCCGGGCGCGCGACGCGGATCGCGGTCTCCTCCGACTCGACGCTGCCGCTACTGGCCGAGTCGGTGCGCCCGGCCGCGGTGGTGACCGGCAACCCGGTACGTCCCGAGGTGCTGGCCGGTCAGGCGGACAAGGCCGTCGCGGCGCTCGGGCTGTGGCAGTTCGACCGCTCGCTGCCGACCGTCTACGTGACCGGCGGCGCCCAGGGCAGTCAGCAGATCAACGACCTGGTGCGCGGGATCCTGCCCTGGCTGCTGCAACGCGCCAACGTGATCCACCAGTGCGGGCCGAACCACGAGGCGGACCTGCGCCAGGCCGCCGCCGCACTGCCCGGGCAGCTGGCCCAGCGGTACCTGGTGGCCGGTTTCGTCGGCCCCGAACTGCCGGACGTCCTCGACCTGGCGGAACTGGTGATCGCCCGCAGCGGGGCCGGCACGATCGCCGAACTGACCGCCCTGGGCAAGGCCGCCGTCTTCGTCCCGCTGGCCTCCTCCGCCGGCAACGAGCAGGCGCACAACGCCCGCCACCTGGAGGAGGCCGGAGCCGCCGTCGCGCTGCTCGGCGAGGTCTCCGCCGCCCATCTCCAGGAGGCCGTGGCCCCGCTGCTCACCGACCCCGCCCGGCGCTACGCCATGGCGCAGCAGGCCCGCGCCCACGGGCGCCCGGACGCGGCCGAGCGACTGGTCGACCTGCTTCTCTCGGTGGTCCCCGGCCGGCACTGACAGTCGAGCAGGCGGGGTTCAGGCAGGCCCCGGCCGGCGGCCAACCACCCGGGCCGGTGGCCCGGGCCTACGCAGCCACGCCGGGGACGGCTCAGCGGGTGACCGGCGGCGAGGCCCGCCTCAAGGACCTGCACGTGACGATCGCGGCGCTACTGGTTGCGCACGGCTGCGACGTCGGCCACACCCCGGTGATCGGCGTGCCGGACGCGCTGCGGTACCGCCGGCCGTCCCACGTCGACCAGACCCACCTGAGGCTGGGGACCTACCGGCAGGCCAACACTGCGCTCATCGGAGCCCGAGCCCCGATCCCGCTCGCCCAGGCGTGACTCCTCCTCCACCTAAAAGGTGGGGGCCTCTCGCCAACCCTTCCGCGGCTTGCCCAGGCCGGGCGAGGGCTTGCCCAGGTGGTGCGCGGCGGTACCGTGCGGGCGATCGTCCGGGTTCGGGGCGGGCAAGGTGCTCATCGAGGTCGCCTTCCGTCAGGACGCGTGCCCGGCCGGCTCGGCGCCCGGATGCACTCAGCGGGCCGACGCGCTCGTGTTGGAGGAGCCGGCGCGGCAGGATCGCTCCTCGACGTCGACGACCGTCACCCCGGCTGCGGTCCATACCCGCGCGAGCTCGGCGCCGTGGACACTGGTGCCCATCCGGCGGCATCAGCCGGGCCACCGGCCTGCCCACACCGCCCGACAGGTCGAAGAGGCCCGTCGGATGAACCGACGGTCCGTCATGAAGGGTCGGGGCTAGGCCAATGCGGCGATGCTCCGGCGGTGCGCCACGGGACACTCCGATGTCGCCCTTAAGAATGAAAATCCATCCGACGGATAATCCTAAAGGAGCGTTATGCAGACCCGTGTGACAGAAGGGCTTCTGGTCGGTCTGACCTCATGTGCTCTCGCCCTGGGCACAGGGGGTTCGGCGTATGCGGTGGACGTCGCGAATTCCCAGCCCGTTTCCGCCTCAGCCACCACCCGGCAGCCCACTGACGGTACTGCGAGACCATCCAGAGCCGAGGGGCCACCACCGGCCGGGACGCACGCCCGAACAGAGCTACCGCGGTCGAAAGTGCCCACCCGGTCAGGGCAGTCACAGTCGTCGGAGCCGGGCGGGGCCCCTGCCGAGCAGAAGACGCCGGCACAGGACACCACCCCACAGACCGCGCCGGAGAAGACCACCACCGAAGCCACATCTCGGGACCACGGTAGACATGACGAGACCGAGCAGCAGGGGGAGCACGGCCATCACGGCCATCACGGCGAGCACGGCCATCACGGCCATCACGGCGAGCACGGCGAGCACGGCGAGCACGGCGAGCACGGCGAGCACGGCGAGCACGGCGAGCACGGCCATCACGGCCATCACGGCGAGCACGGAGACTTGGGCGAGCATGCGGACCACTACGACGCCAACCAGGGGGATCGTGTAGATCACGGTGACGGGCGCTGCGGACACGAGGAACGCGGGTACTGCGAGCCGACGTGGGGAGCAGGTCAGCAGGTGGTGGTGAACCCGGTGCAGGACGCCCATGTCAACGTTGAGGTCAACGTCGGGAACCAGCAGAAGGAAGACTCCGATCAGGCCGCGGTAGATGACTCGAAGCCGTCACGGGGTTCCCACGAGGGGCACGAGACGGGTGAGGCGAGGCCGTCCTCGGGTGGCTGGGGTCACGGCGGCAAAGGTAGCTGGGGTCACGGCGGGGGCGACGGGGATCACACCGGCAGAGGTGGCTGGGGCCACGGCGACCACGCCGGCAAGGGCGGCTGGGGCCACGGCGACAGCGACGGCGACCACGCCAGCAAGGGCGGCTGGGGCCACGGCGACAGCGACGGCGACCACGCCGGCAAGGGCGGCTGGGGCCACGGCGACAGCGACGGCGACCACGCCGGCAAGGGCGGCTGGGGCCACGGCGACGACGACGGCGACCACGCCGGCAAGGGCGGCTGGGAACACGGCGACAGCGACGGCGACCACGCCGGCAAGGGCGGCTGGGAACACGGCGGCGGGGGCGAGTGGAAGCACCCGCATGGCGGTGTCCACACGGGCGGTGGCGGCGGTGCGCGCATGCTCTCCTCATCGGGCATCGGTCAAGGGCTCGGCAGTGCTTTCGCTCTGCCCGGGGGAAAGAGCGAGCACGTGAAGGCCCCGGGGGATGTCGAGCAACGGCCCGCCGACACCCACACGGTTGCTAACGGCCTCACCTCCTCCGGCATCGGCCTGGTCAACGGCATGGCTCTGTTCGCCGGCGGAGTCGCCCTCGGTGCCAGCGCGCTACGCCGCAGATCAGCAGCACGAAACACGAACTGATCGCCGTGGACGCAGGCCTCCTTGATGACCGCGTGCAGGGCCTGGTCGATCCGGCGGCGCCGCTCCGGCGGCACCGGGAAGAAGCTCCCCGACCGTAGTTCGGGGATGGCCAGGTCCAGATCGCCGGCCTGGCTGGTCAGCGTCCCGTCCCGGTGCCCGTCTCGAAACGCGGTGCGCGTCTCGGCGTGCTCGTTCCGCTCCGCGTCCATCCGGGCCGTGGCCTCGGCCTCGACCAGTTCCTGAAGGATCCGCTCGGCCACGCCGTGGACGAGTTCGAGCCCATCGGCCGAACGTAGTGGCTCCAGCAGGTGGATCAGGTCATGCCTGGGCAGCGCCACCGTGCACTCCCCTCATTGAACCAGCAGTTCACTGAGGGGAGTTGCACGGTGGTTGACCCGTACTCAGGGGGTTGAGGCTCCCATGGGTGTGCGCGCCTGGAGCGGGCCCGCGCACGCCTCAACCGTGATCGGCGACACCATGCGGCGAGACGCCGTCTCAGCCGATACCGCAGCAAGATCGCAGGGCCAAAACCCGTTGGCGTGCTGGCAGTGGGCGGCAGCATTCCGACTGTCCAAGGTCGACTGCCGCGTCCTACTTGGCCGTTCCTCGCAGTAGACGCCCCCGGCAGGGCAGGGTTCGGACAGAAGCTCCCATGGCTTCCCGGCGTCAGGGGCCTGTGAGAAATCGGCGCCGGAACCCGGCAACAGCGATGCCGCACGGCGTGCCCCTGCGGGCCACCGGGCGGTTGCACCGGCTTGACGACCTCTCGACTGTCCTCCCTGCCGAACCCCGGGGTGGACTCTGCCGGTCAACCTCTCCCGTTCACGCGATCCGGTGAACCGGCGGACGGGGTGAGCCGGGCCGGCGGTGCCCAGCCGGTATACGGAAGACGGCCATCCCGGCCCAGCCGACCCCGGAGTGACGATGAACGCCACGAAGTACCTGACCACCCCACTCGCCGCAATGACCCTCGGCACGACCCTGGTGCTGGGCGCCATTGCCCCGACCGCGGCAGCCGCCCCCGCCGCCATCCCCAGCGCACTGCACGCCGCACCGAAGGCCGCGGCCGACATCATCGAGCTCGACAACAGCAGCAACGGCAGCACGATCGAGGTGGCGGCCGGTGACCAGATCGACGTCCGGCTCCACGGGGAGAGCGGCGACGGCATCACCCTGGCCTGGAGCGAGCCGCGCGCCAGCAACAGCGCCGTGCTGCACCGGAGCTCGGGCGGCACCTCGTCGGACGGCAACGCCTGGGCCGCGTTCGGCGCGCAGGACACCGGCACCAGCCAGATCACCGCCTTCCGACGCTGCATGCCCACCCCGGGCGCCGTCTGCCCGAGACTCGTGCTCCTGTGGCGGGTCACCATCCAGGTGGGCTGACGCCAGAAGTTCCTCACGCCGCACGAAGCCACACCCGGCCGGCGACAGCTCCCGACCCCAGCCACGATCACTCTCTGTGAGGCCGGGCAGGGGTGTGGGTGCCGCCCGGGCGGTGGGTCCACTCGGTACGGGCGTCGGTGTTCCAGACCTTCTCCCGCTTCGGGACCGTGCCGCGGTCGACGCGGGCCAGGGTCTTCAGGTGCTCCTCGCGCCGGTGGTCCTCCTCGGCCCGGCGGGCGGTCCGGCGCCGGTCGTAGTGCGCCCGGTCCGGGAGGTTGTCGAGGGCGTCGGTGAGGGAGTGCGGGCCGGTGCGGCCGTAGCGCCACCGAGGCCACCGCCGTCAGATCAGCACCAGGACGGCGATCAGGGCGAGGACGGTCACCGCGCCAGCGGTGGTGACGGCGCCGAAGCTCGCGGGCGCGAACACGCCGGCGTTCAACTGTCGCGCGACGGATCGGTAGCGGACGGTTCCGTAGGCGGACACGAGCAACCCGGCGAAGAGCAGGATGAGGCCGGCCGCCACGGCATGGGCACCTCGGTGCGGAGCGAACTTCGCGACCGCCACGCCAAGGGCCGCCACACTGATGCCGGTGCGCAGCCAGGCCAGGTAGGTCCGCTCGTTGGCCAGGTGGTCGCGGGCGGTGCTGCCGGTGGCGGGTTGTTCGGCGCCATGGGTACGGCGGGTCATATGTCATCTCATACGTTCTCCCGGGGGTGGCCGCATCCCGGCGCGATCTCCGCGGCACGGTGGGGAGGGCGCGAGTTCGTGGCCGTTCGGCAGCCAGGCGAGCTGGACGTCGAACCGGGCGAGGCCCACCGCGGAGCGACTGGCCGCGCTCGCCGGCCTCGGGCTGGACCGGCACTGACCGAGCGCGCTCCGTGGCCACCGGCGGATGGGCCAGTGCCGCGAAGTCCGTCCCGCCCTCGCGGTGACCTTTCCCCGCTCCCAGGCCGTTGACCAATGGTTGAGGCGAGGCCAGCTGGAGTGCTAGGGAGTGACGATCGCGAAGTCGGGGTCCGGATCACCGAGATAGCCGAGCAGTTCGGTGAGTTTGCCGGCATCACCGGTGACCTCGATGTCCGCGCGAACCGCCAGGTCGGCCGGGGTGGCGGCGCCGAGCAGCACGGCACGCAGGTCGGCCTCGGCGAGGGTGAACTCGACATCCGGGTCGGCCGCGGCGGGCCCGGTGCCGGCGACATGGACGAGGACGCCGTTGCGCAGCCGCTGGGTGACGGGTTCGCCGTCGGTCACGTTCCAGCGCACGGTGATGTCCGCGTCCCAGCTTCGCGGGCCGTCCACCCGGATGGCGAGGGCATCGAACAGCTGGTCGAGCGTCAGCGCCGCCAGCAGGTCGGGCGAGGTGGTGGCGGTAGGTGTCCCGACCGAGCCGTGGCGCAGTTCGTGGGCTCCCATCAGGAAGAAATTGCGCCACGTGCCGTTCTCGCTGCCGTACCCGAGCTGTTCCAGGGCGTCGGCCTGCAACTCGCGGGCCCCGGTGTGATCCGGGGCGGCGAACAGCACGTGGTTGACCACCTGAACCACCCAGCGGAAGTCGCCGTCGGCGAACGACTGGCGGGCACGGCGCACGACTTCGTCAGCGCCGCCCATGAACTCCACGTACCGCTTGCCGGACTCTGCCGGCGGGTGCTCCCACAGGTGCGCCGGGTTGCCGTCGAACCAGCCCAGGTAGCGCTGGTAGACGGCCTTGGCGTTGTGGCTGACCGAGCCGTAGTAGCCGTGGGTGTTCCAGGCCCGCTCCAGAGCCGGGGGGACATGGATCTGCTCGGCGATCTCCAGTGCTGTCAGCCCCTGGTTGAGCATGCGCAAGGTCTGGTCGTGGAGGTAGGCGTACAGGTCGCGTTGCTCGGCCAGGAACGACACGACCCGCTCGCGCCCCCGGACCGGCCAGTGGTGCGAGGCGAAGGCCACGTCGCTGGAGCCGGCGAAGAGATGGACGGCCTCGGTGAGGTAGCGGGCCCACACGCGCGGGTCGCGAACCTCGGCGCCACGGAGCGTGAGCAGGTTGTGCAGGTTGTGGGTGGCGTTCTCCGCCATGCACAGCGCCGCACGGTCGGGGAAGTGGATGTTCAGCTCCGCCGGTGCCTCGGTGCCGGGAGTGAGCTGGAACACCATCCGGATGCCGTCGACGGTCTCCGTCTGCCCAGTGCGGGTGATGTCCACTGTCGGCGGGATCAGGCCGACCGCGCCGGTCGAGACCGTCTGTCCCAGGCCCGCGCCGATCTGCCCCCGCTCCCCCTTCGGCAGAGCGGCACCGTACATGTAGGCGGAACGGCGGTTCATGGCCGTACCGGCGTAGACATTCTCGCTGACGGCGTGCTCCAGGAACCCGTGGGGGGCGATCACCGGCACGCCTTGGGCGACGTCCTCGTCGGTCACGACACCCCGCACGCCGCCGAAGTGGTCGACGTGGCTGTGCGTGTACAGCACCCCGGTCACCTGACGATCCCCCCGGTGGGAGCGGTACAGGGCCAGACCCGCCGCCGCGGTCTCGGCGCACACCAGCGGATCGATGACAAGGACGCCGCGCTCCCCCTCGACGATCGTCATGTTCGACAGATCGAAGCCACGCACCTGGTAGACACCCTCGGTAACCTCGAACAGCCCGTGGTCGGAGCACATCCTGCTCTGCCTCCACAGGCTCGGATTGGCCGTGTCGGGGCACTCCTGCTCAAGGAACCCGTACGCACCGAGGTCCCAGACCGATCGCCCGTCGCGGTCACGGATCACGCTCTCCTGCGCCGTGCCCATGAAACCGCGCCGCGCATCCTGAAGATCCTCCACGTCGTCGAAGGCGAACCGCTGCCGCACGGCCGCGTTGGCCTTCACGATGCCCGGTGCAGCGGGCTTGGCTCCGGTGTTCCCAGGCATCTCGAACTCCTCGCAGCGACGCACGAAGACCTGCGACATGTACGCACGGGTCAGCGCCACCCTCCCCCGGCCCGGGCACCCGCACGACCGGATGTACATCATCCGAGGAAGCCATGACCACCCGAAGGCCACGACGGCCCGCCAGGTGAAGGGCAGGTTGCCGACCGCGCTGACCGTGACGATCAGGCAGGTGAGGAAACCGGCCCGGCCCGACCACGAGCAGCCGAACACGGTCGCCGACGACCTCGCCCTGCACAAGCACGCGATCCGACGCTCAATACACTCCTCGACGCGGCTTCGCGCCCCGTGTGTTGCACGATTCCACCAACCTGCGCGGTCCGCAGGAGATCGCAAGGAAGGCCGGATGCTGCTCCGCTTCTCGGCTCCGCGTGATCCGGTGATGGGGTGCGGCCGGTCGACCCCGTCGAGGAGGGTGTCGAGGTAGGCCTTGCGTGGCAAGCGGTCGCCGCTTTCGTAGCGGGAGATGGCGGTGATGCTTCGGCCCTGTTTGATCACGTGGGCGCGTTGTCGGTGGGATCGAGGTGTCGGTGGCCGGGCCTGTCGTGGCGGGGTTCGTCGGTCAGGTGGTTCGGGTGGTGCCGGGTGGTCTTCACCGTGACGCTGGGTGTCGCGGGTCAGGCGGCCTGGTGGTCGCGGGTGGTGGTGAGCTCGCGGACCGCGTTGGCGACGGCTCGGGAGTCGTTGTGAAGGATCTTGGAGTGGTTGCTCGCGACCTTGGTGCTGACCTGGATGTGGGGGTTGTCGGCGATCGCGGTGGTGAGGTCGGCGCGGAGCTTTTCGATCACCTTTTCTTCGGCGCCCAGGTTGCCGCCGCTGCCGAGGACGTAGCGGGTGGGTGTGGTGGTCCGGTCGAGGACGGGGTTGAGGTTGTCGGGGGCGCAGAGGTCGATGAGTTCGAGGTTGATCTCGGCGTGTTGGGCGGCGCTCATGCGGGCGGCCAAGCCGAGGCGGCGGGCGATGGGGAAGATCGGGCTGAGGTTGCGGAACAGCTTGCGGACCTTCTCGCGGGTGGCGTCGTCGAGTCGCTCGGTCGGCAGGGCGCCGTCCACGGAGACCACCCCCGCGACGCGGTCGGGGTGGCGGGCGGCCCAGTGGATGGCGATCATCGCGCCGTAGGACCAGCCGACCAGGATCGGGCGCTGGACGCCGCGGGCGGTGAGGACGGCGTCGAGGTCGCGGATGGTGGCTTCGAAGGTGTAGTCGGTGGCGGTCCTGGACTTGCCGCGGGCGCGCTCGTCGTAGGCGATGTGGCGGTAGTCGCTGCCGAGGTCGGTGATGACGGGGTGCCAGGGCTTCTGGTCGGCGTAGGAGCCGTTGAGGTAGACCACGGCAGGGCCGGGGCCGCCGGTGTCGGTGACGGCCAGGGCGGTGTCGTCGACCGACACCATGCCGGTCCAGGCGGTCTGCTCGATGGTCGTGCTGATGGCCATGGTGTGCCGGTCTCCAGGGTCGGAAGTTGGATCGGGAGCGGTGGATGGTGGTGGCGCCGCTGCGGCGGGCCACGTCAGAGGCTGCGGGCGGTGATGTCGCCGTGGGAGGTGGTCGCGTGGATGTTCAGGGTGGTGCTGTCGGTGTTCTTGAGGGCGTTGTGGATGCGGCCGTGGGTGGTGCCGGCGTCCAGGGCGGCCGAGACGCCGGCGGCGGCGCCGATGGTGATGTCGCCGGACTGGGTGCGGAGTTGGACCGTGCCGCGCACGGCCTCGGTGATCCGGATGTCGCCGCGTCCGGTGCTGATCTGCGCCGGGCCGCCCAGGCGGCCGATCTCGACGTCGCCGTCGACCGCGGTGAGGCGGACGCTCGCGGCCTCGTCGATCTTGATCTGGCGGTACGCGCCTTCGAAGGCGATGTCGCCCAGGCGGCCGACGCCGCGGAGCTCGCAGCTGGCGGTCTTGGCCTCGACGTGGGAGCCGGTGGGCAGTTGGACGGTGACCTCCACGGATCCGTGGCCCAGGAGCTGGTTCTTGGGCTCGGGGGTGTGGATCCGCAGGACGCCGTCGGCGTAGGCAACGGCGGTCTGCTCGGCGGTCTGGACGTCGCGGCTCCTGGAGGGGTTGGCGGGCCGGACCTCGACGGTGGTGTCGGCGCGGTCGACGGCGATGAACTGGACGCGTCCGGCGGGGACGGCCAGGTGGGCGGTGATCGGGGCGGGGGTGTCGAACTTCTGCATGACGGGCTCCTTGTCCTGCGTCGCGGGCCCCTTCGGCCCGGCGTTTCCCATGACGGAAAAGCTACGTTGCTTTCCAAAACATGGCAACAGATGCGTTGCACAGAATCAGCATCAATGCAGTTCAAAGCCACTAAATCGTTGCGATGGCCTTGAGCTTAATGCAACAGCCGCCATCCTGTTCGTTGCAACTGATTGAGAGTGAACGCCATACTGGAGACAGCGGTGTTCAGTTGCCGCTGGCAAGATCCTCCGGTGGCCATGGCCGGGTCGAGCCGGCGCTCCGAAGACCTTCCCCGACTCTCCCGGGAGCCAGCTACGCTCCGCGGCATGGATGATCAGTTGTGGGTCGGCGTGCGGGAGCGCGTCGAGGCGTTGGCGGGTGTCCCGACACAAGCAGGACGTCATCCGGTGTTCGGGCCCGGTGGCCACGGCTTCCGGCTCGACCCGGTCCTGTCCCCGGCGGCCGTGGTCGAAGTGGAGGCGCGGATCGGCGTCGAACTGCCACAGGAGTACCGAACCTTCCTGCTCCAGGTGGGCGCGGGCGGCGCCGGCCCCGCCTACGGCCTCTATCCGGCACAACTGAAGCCCGGCTACCCACTGTGGTCGGGTCACAACGCGGACACGGCGGACTACTCCCGACTGGCCGAGGCGTTCCCCGCAACACCGCTGGACCCGACTGCCCTCCGGACGCTGCTGGCGCGGTGCCCCCCGGAAGAGGACGACCGCGACCCCGACTACCTCGCTTTTCTGGACCGGTGGAACGAGGTGATGTGGGGCCCGCACCGCACGGTCGGTGCGATTCCCCTGTGCAGCCTCGGCGACGGCCGTGAGCAGTGGCTGGTGCTCAGTGGCCCCGAGCGTGGGCGGATCTGGAACGACGACCGCGCTGACCACGGCGACCTGACCCCGGCCCCGGACGGCAGCGGCGGGACCGTGACGTTCGCCCGTTGGTACCTGGACTGGCTGGACAGCACGGAACAGCGGTTGTCCAGCGTCCGGGATCAGGTCCCGGATTTCTGAGGCGTGTCGTGCGTGCCCGGGCCCGACCACCGGCAGGGACAGCCCGCGCATGGGGTGCCTGGCCCGCAGGAGGCCGGATCACGTTCCGCAACGCAATGTGGCCGGTCGAACCGACATGGTGTCAGTTTGACCGGCCGCATTGGTTCGGTTGACCGGTCCGGTGGCAGAGGTGGCGGCGGCCGCCCGGGCGCAGCAGTCGAGCGAGCAGCGGCAGCGTGGCCCTGTTCGGCAGATTCCGACAGCACCTGCTCAACACTCCGGGAGGCACCCGGGTCGGGCCGTGTTCGATGTTCACGAGAAGCGGTTCTGGCTCAACTTCCGTGCTCTGTCCGCGCTCTGTGACTGTAGATCTCCGTGGGACCTCTCACGGATCGTCTGAGTGGGAGAACCACATCCGGAGCACGCCGGCCCGTACTGTCCGCTACCCAGGACCACCTCGACAGTCCGGAAGCCGTGGCTGATCCAGCGACGTTGCTCACCGGCCGGTGGCGTCAGGCGCGTTCCTGCTCGCTCGTCTCCTCGACGGCTGCGGCCCGGGCGCGACGGCGGCCCAGCAAGGTGCATCCCACAGTCACCAGGCCGATGGCGACGACCTTGGCGGCCCCGTAGTAGCCGGACGCCAGTTCCTCTGGGGTGCCGGGCAGCCTGAAGGAGACCCACACTGCCGCGACTCCCCCGAAGACGATCAGTGCGACGGCCCCCCACGTCCCGAGCTCCGCCCACCAGGGCCCCGGGGCGTGACCCCGCTGTTCGGCCTGCTCAACGTCTCTGTCGGTCATGGTCTGTTCTCCTGGGCGTGTGGTGACGGTCGCGAGGTGAGACGCGGGCCCGACGCGGAAGGTTCACCGGGCCAAACGTTCCCTGCTAAAGCCAACATCCTGTCAGCCAGCGAAATCCGCCCTCGCCCACCCCCATTGAGCGGGTAACGAACGACTCCCGCCGGAAGTGTTGGCACAGGACCACTGCACCACATCAAGGGACGCACGATCAGCGAGAACAGGGCCATCGCGTTCACCCACCGCTGTCGCACGATGCCGTAGCCGATCCACGGCAGCAGCAGGCCGCTGACGACCATCGCGAGCCACTGACCGGTGCCGGCCGCGCGCAGACCGTAGTAGGAGCCGAGCGGCAGGACGAGTTCGAAGAGCAGCTGTGCGCCGATCTGCCGGCGTAACGCGGTGGTGCGGCGTCGGGCTTCGGCGGCCGGGGTCGGGTCGGTCCGCGCTGCCTGGCTGCTGACCATGGGGTGTTCCCCGTGTCGTGTCCGTGGTCATGACGTCTTCCTGGTGGCGCGGTCGAAGAGGTCCGCGAGCTCCCGGCCGGCGGCGCGTACGTCGAGATCGGGCTCGTCGCGAGCGCGGCGCACCACGTCGTCGATGGCGGCGCGGATCGCCCGCATCATCACCCACGGGTCGAAGTCGCAGAACTCGCCTGCCCGTTGCCCCTTGCGGATCTGCTCCACCTGGAAGGCGAGGATCGCCTCCATGCCCTCCGCGAACGCCACCATGCCGGGGTCGCCGCCGCGAAGGTTGCCCAGGACCTCGGCGATCGCCGCGAGGCGGTTCGGGTACTCGGCGAGCAGGTCGGGGTTGCCCTCGATGGACGTGCGCAGGCGGGCCGCGTAGCTCTCGTGGGCCTCGATACGGGGCCGCAGGTAGCCACCCGCGACCCGCATCGCCTCGGCGACGACCTCGCGCATCAGATCGTCCCGCCTTTTGCGGTCCTTCGCCGGGCGGAGCTTCACGTGCGGTGCGGCGGATCTTTCCGGGCGCGCGCAACTGGCATCCCGTCGGGGCGCGTCTCGATGTGCGGCGACGTCAGAAGTCGCTGCCCGCAGTGGCCATACGGGGTCGAACCGGGTGGCCGAGAGGATCAGGAGCCGCTCCATGTCGGATGAGATCACGGTCCACCCCCTCCCCTGGCCACCCGCCCCGATCAGGACCGAGCGGCTCGTGCTCCGTGAGCCCGGGACCCGGGACCGTGCGGCGTTCATCGAGCTGCTCGCCTCGCCGGAGGTGCACACCTACCTCGGTGGCCCCCGGCCGCGTGACGAGCTCGAGCGCGAGATGTCCCCGGTGCCCGAGCGGTGGCCCGGGAGCTTCGTCGTCGAGCTCGACGGGTCGATGATCGGCCAGATCCTGCTCAGGAGAGCAACGGGGAACCGTCGCCCGGCTGCCGCCGGGAAGGCCGATCTCGGCTACCTGTTCCTGCCGCGGGCCTGGGGATTCGGGTACGCCGCCGAGGCGTGCGCGGCGGCACTCGGCTGGTTCGCCGACGCGCTTCCCGGCGAACCAGTGGTGCTCGCCACCCAGACCGCCAACGACCGCTCGATGCGCCTCGCGGCGAAGCTGGGGTTCACCGAGGTGGAGCGGTTCGAGGCCTGGGGCGCCGAGCAGTGGCTCGGCATGTGGTCCCCGGTCACACCGTCCGCTTGAGCACGCGCTCGACAGCGGATCCAAAAAACGGCGACGGCCGGGCCGGGCGGAGGCGACCTGGCGACTTCCAGGCGTTTTCGGGTCTTGGCGGCCGCCGTACACCCGGGTGCTCTCCTCCTCGGGTACCTCACCGCGGCCGACGCGGACCAGAGAGTCCATCAGCTCCTGGTGGGCCTCCTGCCGCCCGCGCTCGCGGGCGGCCTGGCGCCGGTCATGGGCGGCACGGGTGCCCGGGTTGTCCAGCGCCTCGATGAGGCAGTGCCGTCCGGCGGCTGAGCGGGGGCCGGTGCCGCGCGGGCACCCTCCGGTACGGGTGTCAGCGGCATCCGCTACGGTGCCCGGCATGCCCACCACGCGCCGGGATGCCGCTCCTTCCGCCCCGCGGTCCCCGTCCGCGCACCCGTTGACCGATCCGGCTTTCCTGGTGACCGCGGCCGCGGCGGATGTCCAACCGCTGCTCGACAGCGCGGCCGATCCCGCGGCCCGGCTGGCCGCCGGGGTGTACCGGACCTCGGCGCACCGGCACCGCGAGGCCGTTCCCGAGGTTCGGCGCCAGTTGCTGGCGCTGGACGCGGCGCGCTGGGGGGCTGCCGAGCTGGCGGCGGAGCTGGCCGCGGTCCCGCTGCCGGACGTGGCGCCGGCCCCCTGGCGGGTCCGGTGGGCCACCGGTGCCGAGCTCACGCCGGCGTTCCGCTGCGCGGTCCCGGTGCCGCAGGGGGGCATGGGCTCGGTGGCGGCCCTGGCCGTCGACGGTCGACTGCACGTGGTCACCGGCGACTTCGACGGTCGGCTGCGGCGCTGGGATCCGGCCACCGGGGGCGAGTGCGGCGCGCCTCTGCGTGGTCACCGCGGCGTGGTGCACGCGGTGGCCGCCGGGTGGCTGGGCGAGCGCCCGGTGCTGGTCAGTGGCGGGTCGGATCAGACGGTCCGGCGCTGGGACCTGATGACGGGTCAGCCCATGGGTCGGCCGCTGCGCGGTCACCGGGGCGAGGTGCACGCGGTGACCGTGGTGCAGGCCGGAGGGCGCCTCCTGGCCGTCTCCGGGGCGAAGGACCGGACCCTGCGGGTCTGGGACGTGGCGACCGGCGAGCTCGTGGGCCGACCGCTGACGGGTCACACCGACGGGGTCCTGGCGTTGTCCGCGACCGTGGCCGGCGGGCGGGCGGTGATCGTCTCCGGCGGGGCGGACGGCATGCTGCGCGCCTGGGATCCGCTCACCGGCGAGGGACTCGGCCGCCCGGCCGGCGGCCCCGGCTGGCGCACGTCGGTCGCCGCGCTGCTCGTCGACGGACGGCTCTGCGCCGCCACCAACGGCCCGGACACCGCCGCCCAGGTGTGGGACCTGGACACCGGCGAGCAGTTGGGCGGCCCGCTGTCCGGCCACACCGCCCTCGTCGACGCGGTGGCCGCGATCGAGCTGGACGGGCGACCGCACGTGGTGACCGGCAGCCGGGACCGCACCGTGCGGCTGTGGGACGCCGCCACCGGACAACCGGTCGGCCCGCCGCTGGTCGGCCACCCGGCGGGGGTGTGGGCGCTGGCGACCAGCAGTGTCGCGGGTCGTCCCCAGGTGGTGGGCGCCGGGGCGCCCGGGTACGGCTACGAGGACGAGGAGGGTGAGATCCGGGTCTGGGAACCCTCTGCGGCACCGCCGACGGGCCTGCCGGGCGGACACGACCGCGGGGTGCGCGCGGTGACAACGGTCCTGCTCGACGGAACCGCCCATGTCGTCACCGGGGGTGGCGACGGCACCCTGCGGCTCTGGGAGGCGGCCGGTGGCCGGCCGGTGCGGCGGCCACTGACGGGCCACACCCACGCGGTGTACGCGGTGGCCGAGGCCCGGCTCGACGCCGGCCGCTGCCTGGTCAGCCTCGGCGGGGACGGCACCCTGCGCCGCTGGGATCCGGTCACCGGCACCGAACTCGGCCGGCCGATGCCGGCCGGTCAGAACGACGGCCTCGGCTGGCTGCCGCTACTGGCGACGGTGGACCTGAACGGTCGGGCCTGCGCGGTCACCAGCGGTGCCGCACCGGACGGTGCGGGCGTGGACGACGAGGACGAGGAGGACGAGGAGTCCGAGACGGTCCGCATCTGGGACCTGGCGACCGGCAAACCGGTGGGCCGTCCGCTGACGGGTGGCAGCGGCACGGTGGCGTCACTGGCGACGGTGGTAGTCGGTGGCCGCCCGCACGCGCTGGCCGGATTCCACGCCGACGACTGCGGGTTGGACGGCACGGTGCTGCTGTGGGACCTGGGCACCGGCAAGCCGGCCGGCCCGCCGTTGGAGGTGGGCGAGGGCGAGGTGGGCGCGGTGGCCGCGGTCCCGGTCGGCGACCACGGCTACGCGATCGCCGGGAGCGAGGACGGCCAGGTGGTGATCTGGGACCTCCCCACCCGAAGGCCGGTCGGCAGTGGGGAGCACCACCACCAAGCCCCGGTGAGCGCGGCCGCGGCGGCGCTGCTGGCGGGGCGCCCGTACGCGGCCACCGGCTGCGAGAACGGCCGGGTCCGCGTCTGGGACCTGACCACCGGCGAGCCGGTCGGGCCCGCGCTGGCCTTCCCGCTGCCGGTCCACGCCCTGGCCTGGTCAACGGCCGGCCAGTTGGTGGTCGGCTTCGGCGACGAGGTGGCGGTGCTGGAGCGGCCCTGAACGCGGCGTCCGGCCGGAGCGGCAGCACCACGCGCCACCCCCGAGCGGCAGCCGGTGGCCCCGCCGAACGCCACCGCTCCCCACACCGGCGCCGCGCGGGTGGACGCGGTCGTGGCGCCGGGCGGGCTCGAGACGCGGGCTCGGGAGCGCGAAGCCCCCATCGCCGAGAACCCGGCGCCGGTCCCCGGACGGCGGATAATGTCCGGGGCCGCGGACCGACCGCGCCGGCGGCACCGATCGATGGAGAGGCAGAGGACGATGACCCTGGAGAAAGGCCGGCGTGTCAGGCTGGCCGAGGACCTCGGGATCGGTGAGGCAGTCGCCGGGGAGCCCGGGGCCGTCGTCGGGTTTCTCTCGCTGGGAGCCGGGATCGAGGGCACCATCGAGCAGGTGGACGGGGAGCTCTCGCAGAGCGAGGAGGCTCGCGAGTACCAGCGACTCAGAGCACTGTTCGAGGACTACGGGCACACCATGCCGGCGGCCAGCCGGGAGCGGCTGGAGACGGAGATCGCCGCGCTGGAGCCGCAGTGGGCCGCGGATCGGGAGCGCGGGAGGCGGGTGACGGTCCGGGTCCGGTTGGACAACGGCTTCGTCCTGGACGGGGCGCACCAGGACATCCTCACCCCACTGTGAAGGAGGAGGCCCTGGTGCCAACGGCGGGAAGGTCTCGCGGGCGCGGACGGCCCCGCGAACGGGCCGTCGAAGGTCTCGAGTTCGAGCGGAGCGCGGGCGCGGGGCGTGCCCGTTACCGTCTCGGCCCTGCTATGGCGTAGAGCACGGTTCCGCTCACCAGCAGGGCCCACGCCGTCCCGGTGGCCGCCGTCGTGCCGGGGGGCAAGATCATCCAGCTGGCCACCTGTCCCCCGGTGCCGCCCGGAGGCGGGACGAGGAGGGTGAGCGCGAGCCAGCCGGTCGGCAGGGTCCATGCGAACGGTGCCCCGCACAGCACCGCCCCGAGCGCGGCCAGGCCGACCAGGCCCGCGCTGTCCCGGGCGACGACCTCGGCGGGGGCGAGCTCCGGCCCCACCGCCTGGACCGCCAGCAGCGCCGCGGCGGCAACCGCGCCGATCAGCAGCACGTGCGCGGCCCGGCGGGGCGCCCACCGGATCGCGGCCGTGCTTTCCAGCGCGATGTCCCGCCCACCGAGCCCGACGGAAGAGGCCGTCACGTTCGCGGTGAGAACCACGACCGCGATCACCAGGTCCATCGGGCCCGCGCCGTCCTGGTGGAAGGCCCACGCCGCCAGCGCGACGAGCGTGACCGCGGCGGCCGAGGTGGGCGCCTGCCGTGAACGCGCGTACAGGATCAGCCATCTCATCGCGACGTCTCCCCCGTCAGCGCCGAAAGCGCGTCGTCCCCCGTGCAGGAGAGGGCGGCGGCGTGCACCTCGGCGATCCGCGAGCGCTGCTCGGCCGGTGGCATCGCCATCAGCCGCTGCCAGGCGGCGTCGGCGTCCGCCCACGTACGCTGCGAGTACGCGTAGGCGTCCGGGCTCTGCAGCGGTTCGAACTGGTGATCACTGAGGGCCCAGCTCGCGGCGATGCTCTGTACGGGGATGTCGACCTGCCCCCCGCCCTCCCAGGGGGTGCGCGGTGCGCAGTTCGGTGCCAGGCCCTGGGCGACCAGGAGGCGGGTCAGTTCCGCCCCCGTCGCATGGGCGATCAGCGGGTCGTCGAAGTCGACCAGCACCACGTCACCGGAGAGTTGGCGGTCGTCGCCGAGCGCGCGCAGCTCGGTGTCCTCCCGCACCGAGTTCGGCGCCTGGTCGCCCAGGGCGTCGTGCAGCACGCGCAGCGCGTCCTTGCCGCTCGGGGCGAGTTCGGGCAGATGTGAGCGGTTCGTCTGGGTCACGCACACCGGTCCGTCGCAGACCAGAGCCGCGGCGGCCTTGTCGACGACGTAGGTGTCGCGCGGATCGGCGGGCAGGATCAGCAGGGCCAGGGCCGCGCCGGCCAGAACGGGGGTCACCGCGAGCAGCCGGGCCCGGCGGGTGGCGGCCGACAGCAGTGCGAAGCCGGTGGCGAGCAGGCCGAGCAGCCAGAGCGTCTGGCCGAGGTGCACGGAGCCGGACAGGGTCAGCAGCGTCTCCCGCGGATCCGCGGTCACCGGGGACAGCAGGGCGAGCCGGTTCGGCGCGATGCTCGACGGCAGTGCCCCCTCATTGTTCTGCCGCAGGAGGCTTATCAGCAGGAGAAGGAGCACGGTCAGGGTCGGCGGGGTGAGCACGGAGGGCAGGGCCCGCGCGACGCCCATGCCGAACACGGCCCCCGCGACGAGGGCCAGCGCCGCCACGAGCGAGATCGGCAGCCAGCCGAGACTTGTGTAGGTGGTGGCGCCGAGGGCCACCTGGACTCCGCCCACGAGGACGAGGAGGCCGAAGCCCGAAGCCAGCACGAGCGCCGTCGCACCGGCCGGCAGCGCCGCACGGCGCCAGGCCGGCAGCGGCGTGGTCGTCAGTAGTTCGGCCATCCGCGAGCGGGAGTCGCGCAGCCCGTACACCGCTCCCAGGCCCACCACGAGCGGCCACCAGAAGCCCAGCAGGTACCGGGTCCACAGGGCCATGGAGGTCCACTGGGCCGTCCATCCGGTGTCGCCCTGCCACCAGATCCCGTCGATCAGGAAGAGGACCGCCAGGCTGCCGCCCAGGACGACGAGGCCGGGCCACGGGGCGATGGAGCGCTTCAGCTCGATACCCAGGACACGCCCGTTCACCAGGTACCCCCCTGGTGCTCGGAGCCCTGGAGCAACGCCGAATAGCCACGCTCCAGGGGGCTGTCACCCGGGTACTCGGAGCCGCCCGCCGCCGCCAGGACTCCCGGGGGGCCCTGGAAGACGAGGCGGCCCTCGGCGAAGAGCACCACGTCGGAGCAGGCGGCCGCGACGTCCTCGACCAGGTGGGTGGAGACGACCACGCAGGCGTCGCGGCCCAACTCCTGCAGCAGCTCGCGGAAGCGCAGGCGCTGCGCCGGGTCCAGGCCGACGGTCGGCTCGTCCAGCAGTAGCAACACAGGGTCGTTGACGATGGCCTGGGCGATGCCGGCTCGCCGCACCATGCCGCCGGACAGGGTCTTCATCCGCTGGTCCGCCTGGCCGGCCAGGCCCACCCGTTCCACGGCGCGTTGGACGGCCGCGGGGATGTCCGCTTTGGGAACCTCCTTCAGCCAGGCCATGTACTCGACGAACTCACGGACCGTGAAGCGCTTGTAGTAGCCGAACTCCTGCGGCAGGTAGCCGATCCGGCGGCGCAGGGCCCGCAGGTCGCCCAGCCCGCTCACGGAGGTGCCGCACAGCTCCAGTCCGCCCGCGGCGGGGCGCAGCACGGTGGCCAGCGCCCGGATCAGGGTGGTCTTTCCCGCCCCGTTGGGCCCCAGCAGGCCGTGGGCGCCGATGCCGAGCGAGAGGTCGAGCCCGTCGACGGCCATCTTCCTGCGTCCGGCCCGTACTTTCAGGCCGGTGGCCCGGATCTCCCAGGCGTAGGTCTTCGGGGCGGTGTCAGCCGCGCTCGTCGCGGGCGTCATGCGGTGGTCCCTTCCGGGGGTCAACGTTGGTTTCACAGTGCTGAGTACGCGTCTCTGCGGGCGATCACGGAGCCGATGCCGAGCGCGAGGAGCAGCCCCCAGAGGGGCAGTTGGTCAGGCTGCAGGGCGAGCGGGACGCGGCCGGTGGTCCAGGCGGGTGCCGCGATGACGACGCCCCAGGTGGCCACCAGCGCGGCGGCGGCGCGGGTCACGCCGACCACGCTGCCCAACGCCAGGGCGGTGGAGGTGAAGGCCAGCGAGGGCAGCAGCCACTGCGCGGCCGTCATGGCTCCGGTCAGCCATCCCGCCACCAGGAGCACCGGCACGACCACCGCCAGGACGGCGGTGGTGCGTCGAAGGAGCAGGGGCAGACCGGCGCGGGCGGTGGAGGCCGTCAGTTCGTGCGCCGGGTCCAGAGCGCGCGACCACGATGCGGCCACGACGCACAGCGGTAGCACGGGCGCGACCAGCACCATGGGCGAGGCGCCCCCGAAGACCGGCGCCCCGGTCGTGTCCAGCAGCAGCGCCAGCAGGGTGACGGCGACGGTCATGGCGAGCCACGGGGCCATGACCGGCGTCAGCCAGGCCGACACCCACCTCGGACGGTATCGCCGTGAGGGGGCCCGGACGGCCGCGTCCAGCTGCGGTTCCAACCCGGCTCGGACGGTGTCGAGGAGCGTGGCGATGCCGGGCGCCTCGGTGGCCACGGCGGCCGACAGGCGGCCGCGGCACGTCGCGCACGTCTCCAGATGGGCCTCCAGCGCCCACAGCGTGTCCGCGGCCATTGTCGTGTCACCGCGTGCGTAGTCGTCGATCAACCGCATCGACGCGTGTTCCGCGCTCAAGTCAGTGCCTCCCGCATCGCGATCCGGGCCCGGCGGGCGCGGGTCTTGACCGTGCCTTCGGGCAGTCTGAGCAGGACGGCCGTCTCCCGGACGGAGAACCCGTCGAGCACCGTGGCCTGCAGTACCTCTCGGAGTTCCGGCGCCAGTCGCCGCAGGGCGTCGCCGACGTCGCCGCCGACGGTCCCGGCCAGTGCCTCCTCCTCCGCCGCGGGCACCACCGCCCGCTCGGCGGCGGCGAGTGGCGGTTCGGCGTGGTGGGCACGGCGCCGGAACGCGTCGACGAGGCGGCGCGCCGCGATCGTCCACAGCCACCCGACGGCCGTCCCGCCGACCGCGCTCCCGGCGAACGCACCGGCCGCGCGCCAAACCGCCAGATAGGTCTCCTGCATGACCTCGGCGACGATCTGCTCGTCCGTGCAGCGGCGGCGCAACCGCACCGCCAGCCACGGCGACGTGCGCCGGTACAACTCGTCGAACGCCCCGCGGTCACCTCTGGCCACCAGCCGGAGGAGGCGTTCCTCGTCCAGCTCGTCCACTGCCCTCCTGCGTGATCTCACACCAGCCAGACGGCAGATGACGCGCACAGGTTCTGCATCAGACGTGATCCGCGTCACAGTGTCACGTGCGGAGGTTTGCGATCCCCACGAAACCCGGCCGTCGGCTTCGATCCGGCCCATGACGGACCCTGGCGTGCCGCCGTGCTTCGCCCTCCTCGGCGCGGCCCTGACCGAGTACGCCGCGAGGAGCCTTGGGAACGCTCCTCGGTCCCGTCGGCGCGCGGAATCACGCCGCGTCGGACGTCCAGTCAGCCGGCCTTCGACCCGGCCGCCATCGTGCACTGGTCGGCCTTCACCCGGACGGTGAAGGCCAGGTGCCCGCCGACGGCCCTGGATCTCCTCCCGACGGCGACGGGATCCGTGGCCCCGTGGAGTCGGCCGGCATTATCACGAGCAGGCCGGCAACCGCGCCCCGGTCACCCGATTGCCGCAGCCCGCGTGCGCCAGTGGGATGACGCGGCGACCGTGGTACTGCGAGCAGACCGTTCTCCTGACCCTGCCAGGAGACGCCTGCCCGAGCAACACGATGCAGTCGGGAACGCCAACGGGTTTCACCGCACCGTTAAGGAGAACCTCGATGCGTACTGCAGCACGAACCTCGGCACTCGCCACCGCGACCCTCCTCGGCATGGCGCTCGCCAGCCCAGCGGCAAGCGCGGCGACCACGTCCACCCCCCAGAACAACGTCGTCAGGCTCACGAACAAGGCCAGCGGCTGGTGCCTGTACTACGACGGCAACGTGGTGAAGACGTCCACGTGCGGCAGGACGTACACGGACCAGAGATGGCGCGTCGAGCCAGTGGGGGGCGGCCTCTACCAGCTCCGGAGCCTCGACTACGGCACCTGCCTGTCCGGGTCCCCCTACAGCAGGGGCCAGAAACTGACGGCGATCGGATGCGGTGGCGCGGGAACCAGATGGGCCCCCAACTACTCTCCCGCGCCGGGAGCCACGGTCACGTGGTCGGTGTCCGCCGGCGGCAACACCAGGTGCATGGGCAGCAACCCCGACCACAACGCCTACACCTGGACGTGCAACTCCAGTGACCGCCAGCAGTGGGAGCTGATGAACGCGTAACCGCCTCACGCTCCGGTGGCGTCACAAGAGGCGGGTGGCGGTGGCCAGTTCGGCCACCGCCACCCGCCTGAGTGGGGGACGACGTCCTGGTGGACCGCGTCCGCGACTCCGTCACCGGCCGCGGCAGGTCCTGACCCCGCCGCCGGCCCGTGCCCGCACCGGCGGCGCGCTCGTTGAGCCCGTCGCCTGCCCGGCGGAGCGGGCGGCGTACGGACTCATCCCCGGTCCGCGCGCCGCCCACCCCACCGTCATCGCCCAACTGGACCGCCAGGCCCTGGACACGGTGCGTCACGACGTCGAGTCGGGCCAGGTCCAGGTCTCAATGGCACCCCGCCGCACTCCATCTCGAGGCCAAGCTCCGTTGGCTCGACCATTTCTGACGGCTAGTCACACGAGTGGCTCCTTCTGATCCTGCCGGGCGCCCAACACCACGCGCCGATCCGACAGGATCCGAAAGAGGGGGCCCAGCGGGGAGCTCGGCGTGCCCGGAACGTCCAGACGGGGGTGCCCCTCGCGCGGTGCCCACCGGCTCGGGGGCTGTCCCGGCTCACGCGTCCTGGACGGTGAGCGCAAGTCAGCTGCTGGTCGGCTCGGCGGGCAGGGCGTCCAGGAGGGCGGTCTGCTGGTCGATCAGCTTGCCGTCCGTGCGGGCCTTGTCCTGCTTGCGCAGCCACGCCCCGGGGCGGAACGTGGGGTCCGCCTGGCCGCCGGTGCGGTTGGCGGGACCGGTGAGGGTGCCGCCGGCGGCGAGGTAGGCGAGCAGGCGCCGGTAGGAGCGGTTCCAGTCCGGCTCCAGGCGCCACAGCTCGTCCAGCGCGTCGAGCTTGGCGGCCTGGTCGGTGGTGAGGTTCTCGGCCTTGCGCTGGCGGCGCATCCACGCCCCGACCGCGTAGTCGTCCAACTTGGCGGTGGCGGGGATCGCCAGGTGGCCGTGCTGGTGGTGGAAGGCCTTCGCGTAGGCGTGGCCGCGTTCCCAGGCGTTGGCGTTCTTCGACCAGATCATGCCGAGCGCGTCCAACTCCGAGACGCGGGCGGCATCGAGCAGGCCCTGACCGCCCAGGTGGCGCTGGCGGGTGAGCCAGGAGATCAACTCGGCGTGCTTCGTCTTGTCGGTGGGGTCGACGTGGCCGTGCTCGATGTGGAACGCGGTGGCGACGGCGTGCATGCGCTGCCACTCGGTGGCCCTGGGGTTGAAGGCGCGCAGCTTGACGGTCTGCAGGATCTGCCGGGCATGGTGCTTGGCGTTGATCCGCAGCCACTCGATCGGCGACTCCGCAGCGGTGCCGCTCTCGGCCTGGCCGGCCCCGGCGCCTTCCACACTCCCGGCCCGCGCCTGGCTCGCGGTGTGGTGCTCGGGCTGGTGCCGGCTGGTGCGCAGCTCGGTGATCCGGCCGACCACCCGGGCGTCGTGGGCGGCAAGGGCCCGCAGGACCCGCCAGATCGTACGGAAGCTGGACGCTTCGATCTCGGCGTCGGCCTCGGCCTTCACCGCCGCGCCGGCCTCCCGGACCTCGGCCGGGTCGGCACTGGCGGTGTCGTCGCCGACCAGCGGGCTGGGCAGGTACACCGGGATGACGACCCAGGAGACCTTTCCCTGCCGGTAGGACTGGCGCAGCGCCCGGCCGATGGCCTGGACGATGTCGATGACCGAGGATTTGGGGTCGGCGAAGACGATCGCGTCCACGGCCGCGATGTCGATGCCCTCCGACAGCAGGCGGGAGTTGGCGAGGATGCCGCACTCCTCACCGTCCTCGCCGGTGTGCGCGGCGAAGTCGGCGAAGGCCTGGCGGCGGTCCTTGAGCCGGTCGGTACCCGCGACGGCCCGGGCCCACAGCCGCTCCGGCCGGTCCGCATCCGGCAGCAGCTCGGATGCCTCGAGCAGGTCACCGGCGAACGCGCGCGCCGCCGCGATCCGGGAATGGAAGCTGATGACTCGGCGCAGGCCCAGGTCGGCGACGGCGCGCAGCACAGCGATCTGCAGCGCCAGGCGCAGCAGATCCTCGTTGGAGCGCTGCGACTTGAGGTCGGCGATCGCGGGCAGGTTGAGCAGCTCGCGCAGGTCCTCGTCGGTCACCACCGGCACCAGGACGCGGTAGTCGGCGAGGTAGCCGTGCTCGATCCCCTGCCCCAGCGACCAGCGGTGGACGGTGGGGCCGTAGATCCGCTCGTCGTCCATCGAACACAGCACGGTCCCCTCAGCGACGTCCACCACCTCACGCGGGATGCGGGCCTCGTCGACGATCCGCGGCGTCGCGGTGAAGTACAGGCGCCGCACAGCGGGGACCTGGTCATCGTCGTGGACGGCCGCCCACGGCTTGCCGTCCGATCCGGCGGTACGGTGCGCCTCGTCGACCACCACCAGGTCCCAGGCCGGCAGGCCGTGGAGTTGGTGGGCCTGGACGATCCGCTCGAGTGATGCGTAGGTGGCATAGACGGTGACCGGCTCACCCGCCTTCGTGCCGCCGACCAGGTCGGCGATCCGGGCCGCCACGGTGGTCACCTGCGCCTCGATCCGCCCGCCGGCCTCCGCGCTCTCCAGCGCCTCCTCCCGCGAGCACGCCGCCACCGCAAGTCCCCGCCGGCCGCCCTTCGTCGACCACGAGGCGGCGGTCTGCTCCAGCAACTCGATCGTCGGCACCAACACCAAAACCCGCCCCCGCAGGGCCAGACGGCGGGCGCAGTTGGCGGCGATGACCGTCTTGCCGGAGCCGGTCGCGGCCACGATCGTCGCCCGGCCGCCGTCCTTCACCGCGCGCATCGCGGCCGCCACGGCCTCCTTCTGGAACCAGTGCAGCGGCACCGGCACAACGGAGCCGAGCGGCTGCTGCGGGAGCGGCGGGGCGGCCTGCGGGCGCAGCCCAGCCGGCACGTCCTGCTCGGCGATGGTCGTGATCTCCACGGGCGGGCTTCCCCTTCTGTCGCTCGGACGGGCGGGCGTGGTGCGGCAGTGTGGTGGTAGATGGAGTCGTGGCGGGCGGGCTCCCCGGAGGTAGGTCATGGTCGTGGGGAGAGCGCCCCCTCCTGGTGTGGTTCGAGCCCTAGTCGTCTTCGGTGTAGCGCTGAAGGCCGTCTATGAGGCCTTCCATGAGGTAGCCGCGTGGGTTGGGGCGCTCCCCGTCCAGTCCGGTCCGAAACAACAGGTCGAAGACCGCTTCCCGCAGTGCCTCCGCCTGATCGGGTGTCGGGGGCTGGTACGGGTCCAGGGTGATGCCGCTGGCTGTGGCCGCCTCCTGCAGGATCAGGCGCGACTGTTCGGTCTTCGGCAGCCACGGCCGCCGGCGGTCGGAATGGTCTTCTTGCTTCATCGGTGTTCCTGCTCGTTTGGTTCATCGGTCTCGGTGTCCGGCCGGGCCGGCCGCCCGCCCCTGCTACTGCTGCGGCGGCGTCCAGCCACGGACTTCGAGGTACTGGATGTCGGCGTCCTCGACGGCGCGGCCGGTCTCCACCAGCCAGGCCTTCATGGCCTCGGTGACGTCACCGTGGTGATCGGCGACCCGCTGGGACCACTCGGCCGCGTCGAACCCGCCGGTCGAACTGGAGCCGTAGGTGCGTTCCTCGGTCCCGTCGGCGCGCGGGATCACGCCGCGGCGGATGCCCGGCGAGTCCGTCTTCGAGCCGGCCGCCATCGTGAACTGGTTGACCTTCATGCGGACGGTGAAGGCCAGGTGCCCGCCGGCGGCCCCGGTCTCGTGGACGACCGGGGCGAGGTGGGCGGCTCCGGTCTTGATGGCCTGCTTCCCCGCACGGCCGGCCATCGACCCGCCGGGGACGCCGATCACGTCCTTGCCCCGCACCCGCGCCTTCTGTCCCGTCCTGGTCCTGCGGCGGGTGACACTCTCCTGGGCGACGGCGCCGAGCGCCTCGGTGTCACGCTCGCCGCCGCGCACCGCGCGCAGGACCTGGCGAAGCGCCTGGACGAACGCGGCGCCCTTGCCCTTGGTGAAGAACTGGCTCACGAGCGAGGCGTCGCGGCCGAGCATCTTGGCGACCTGGCGCTTGGTGTAGCCCTGGTCGATCAGCTCCTGGGTCAACCTGGCGGCCTCGTTCGGGTTGTCCGGGTCGGCGGGGCTCACTGCTGGTCACCTCCGGCGGCGAGTTCGGCGCGGCCCTGGGCGCGCAGCTTCAGGTACTCCTCCTGGCTGGTCGGGTGCGCCACCGGCCCGGTCAGGTGGCCCTTGAGGAGGTAGTCGCCGGGCTCGCCCCGGTACGGCCACGGCTGGCGCTCCGTCAGCGCGATGCCGTCCGTGCCGAAGTACACGACCGTGCCCGGCCTGGCGTGCAGGGCGCCGGCCACCGCGACGACCTCCTTGCCCTCGCGGTACTTCATGTCCAGCAGCGCCGCCCGGGCGCCGGACCACACGTAGGCCGCCCACTCCGGGTGCGCGTAGGGGTCGCGGGAGAACCCGGCCTGCCGCTGCCAGGTCACCACCTCGCTGTCCTGGCCGAGGATCTCCACCCCGCCCGGCAGCTCCTCCCCCACCGGCGTGGTGCCGGAGACCAGACGCGGACGCTGCGCGAACCCGCCCAGGCCGAACAGCAGCACCGAGCGGACCGCGCGGCTCGCGAGGTAGGCCGCGGTGCGCTGCCGCTCGTCGGCGTGCAGCTTCGAGAGGTTGGTCAGGTCCGCCCACGCGGCTTTCAGCCGCTTGCCCCACTCGTCGAGCGGCTTGCCGTCCTCCCACACCAGACCGCCCAGGATCTCGATCCGCCACGGCGCGATGTGGTTCGACAACGCGAGGTGCACCTCCGCTCCCCCAGCCCAGGTGGTGAACGTGGCGCCGGGCTCCGACGGGTAGACCCACGCGCGGTCACCGGTCACCGGCGCCGGGAGCAGCCCGACGTGGTTCCAGCCCTGCGGGACGGAGACCCGGATGTTCCAGTGCGAGCAGGACATCAGCGCCTTCACCTGCGCTGCCTCCGACATGGCGGCGAAGCGGGCGGCGGTGATCCGGGTCGGGGTGCCGACCGGGGACTTCCACAGGTGCTTGGCGTACGCGAACGTGCGGTCGTACTCCACCAGAGCGGGCAACTGCTCCGGCACCCGCGGCGGCAGGATCAGCTCGGTGCGGCCCTGCCCGCCAGTCGCGTGCAGCAGACCGCGCAGCTCCTCCGACAGGACCGGATAGCCGCCCGCCCACTTACCCTTCGTTGGGATGGTGCGCGACCACAGGTCCCGCCCGGTCTGCGACGGCGAGCCCAGCAAGACCCCGTCGTCCCAATGGCGGCGCAGCGCCTGCCACAGCAGCTTGAACGCCTCGCGGCAGGTGACGACGTCGGCGCCGTCCGGGTCGAACCACTCCCCCACCGAGCGGATCTCGGTGGTGCCACTGTCCGGGGCCGCGGCCGGGGCGTAGCGACCGACGGGCTGGCGCTGGTGGACGAAGTGCCCGGCCAGCCGGTCCCGGCCCGAGCCGACAGCGGTGGTCCACCGCTCGGACGGGGTGTTCAGCCAGGCCGCCACGGCGTCCTTCAGCGTGGAGTACCGTTCGGCGCCGTCGTGCCACGGGGCACCGGCGGTGATGTAGACCCGCTCCGTGCCCGGCGCGGTCGCCAGGACCGTGTCCAGGATCTCCCCCGGGGTCCGCGCGCCGAGGTCGACCCGGACCACCTGGTCGCGCACCGCCAGGACACCGGCCGCCGCGTCCAGGAACACCGTGCTGCGGGCCTGCTGGACGAAGTTCGGCCGCTTGGACACCAGGCCCGTGGTGACCGTCTCGAACCGGGCACCGGCCGGGCCCTCGAGGAGGGTGGGCAACTCGCGCGGCCCGGCCTCGACCGCCGGACGCTGCGGCGCGGCGACCGAAGAAGCGGAAGCGGCGGCGGGCTGCTCGACGACGGCGGCCTGGTCCTCGACGACCACCGGGGGCTCCTGCGGTGCCGGGGGGACCGGGGCCGGCCGCTCGGCCACGACAGCGGGGCGGGTCAGCGCCGGGGCGACCGGGGGTTCCGGCTGCGGTGCGGGCTCGGCCACGGGAGCCGACACCGGGGCGGGCACGGTGGCCTGCCTCTCCGTCGTGCCGGCGCGGACGGCGGCCGGGGTCGGGTCCAGCAGCGGGGCGATCCGCACGACGTCGCCGACCGACAGGCCCGAGGCCTTCGCGATCGGGGCGGCCTGCGCGCCCTCGTACCCCGCGAGCCCGGCCACCTTGCGCGAGCGCTGGGCGGTGAGCTTGTCCAGTTCCCTCTGCGCGGCCGCGACCGTCTTCTCGGCGGCGGTGATCGCCGAGCGCAGCTCACGCAGCGAGGCGAGCTCCGCGGTGTACGTCTTGCGGTCCATCAGGGAGTCACTCCCCTTCCGTGGCATCAGTGCTGATGTCGAGGGGGCGGGCCCGACGGGCAAGAGTGAGCCAGCCGTCCGGGCCTCGGGTGCCGTGGATGTCGGCCAGACCCGCGAGCAGGTGGGCGTAGGCACCACGCTTGGGGGCCCTCGGCTGGGCAGCGCCGGACTCCCACTTGGCGAACGTCTCCCGCCGGGTGTCCAGGGCCGCAGCGACCTCGACCTGGGTCAGGCCGGCGGCCTTGCGCAGCCGCTCCCGCTCGGCCGGTTCCGGCAGGTCCCCACCATCCCGGGCCTTGGCCAGCAACGCGTCCACCGCCGCGAAGATCTCAGACATCACATACCTCCCACCTAAAAAGGTAGCACAGAACGCCTCTCAATACGCACATATTTCGTCGCACATGAGTCTCATAATGGCCGCACTCGTGGCGGCCCACAGGTCGCCGGCCCCCGCAGCACCCGGCCCCTGACCTCCGCCATGAGATCCTGACCGTTTGCCAAATGACCTTGACGACAGTGGATTTCTGCCACTTGATCTTGATTGGTGAGGGAAACTGCGGCCGTTGCCGCGCTGGGCCCGCGCAATGTCGGTCGGCTGTCAGTGGGAACAGCGGCCTGTCGGTGGGATGTGAGTGGCTCCGGGGACCGTGGGATCCGGGCGTGCCCGACTGTGAAGGTGCGGCCCCGCCCGCCTCCAGATCACACCGAACTCCGGGAGCCCGCCATGCCCTCCGTACCCCAGGCCCCACAGTGGGACGTTCACCGACTGCCTCACGCCGAGGGAAAGAGCTTCCTGGTCACCGGCGGCAACGCGGGCATCGGGTACTTCGTCGCCGAGCAGCTCGCCGGCACCGGGGCCACGGTCGTTCTCGGCAGCCGCGACAGAGCGAAGGCCGAAGCCGCGATCGCTTCCATCAGCTCGTGCGTTCCCGATGCCAAGGTGGAGCACCTTCCCCTGGACCTGGCCGATCTCGCTTCACTCGAGGCATCCGTGGACGCGCTCGGGCTGGACCGCCTCGACGCGGTCGTCTACAACGCCGGCGTGGCACTCGACAATCCACCGCGCCGCGAAACCAAGGACGGCCACGAGCTGATGTTCGCAACCAACCACCTGGGGCACTTCGCGCTGACCCACTGCCTGGCCCCCCTGCTCATGGCAACCCCGGGGAGCCGGATCGTCACCACCGGCAGCTTCGCCGCCAAGTCCGAACGCCTGGACCTCGACGATCTCCAGAGCACGAACGACTACCAGCCCAAACGCGCCTACGCGCGGTCCAAGTTGGCCCAGATGCTCTTCGCCCTCGAACTCGACCGCCGCCTGCGTGCCGCCGGCAGCACGACGCTGAGCGTGGTCGTCCATCCCGGCGGCGCGCTCGACTCCCTCACCCCTTCGCGCCCGCCAGTCCATGTCCGGACCACGGGCGAGCGGCTGCGCCACCTACCGCTCGGCCTTTTCGTCCAGGGCAAGGACGCTGCCGCATGGCCCGCTGTCCGGGCCGTGCTCGACCCGAGCGTCCGCGGCGGCCAGATGTGGAGCCCCCGAGCGTTCGGACTGCGCGGTACGCCCAGGATCGAACCCATCTGGAACAATCTGGCCGACACCACGACCGCGGCGCGTCTATGGGCGGCCAGCTGCGACTTGACCAGCACCGACCTGACGTTCACCCCACCGACCAGGTTCAGCAGGACAGAAGGCCAGGCGACCGAGTTCGGCGAGTAGACGCCTCGGCTGGATGAGACCGGACGAGCGGGCAGAACCGTTTGCCAAACGCTCTCGTGGCACAGGACAGTCCCGGCCACCACGAAGGCGACCGGAGCCGGTGTCACGTCCCGGTCGCCCTGGTCCACGTCTCAAATGATCTGGTCCGATTCACTCGTCGCCCCGGATGATCCGGTCCGTTGGCGAAGTACAGGGTCAGTCTCGTCGTTGTCGGCGAAGTCCCACACGCCCGGCCGATCGGACCTTGATCTCACCGACTCGGGCAGCCTGTGGAGCGACTTCAGTCGAAGTGGACGAGGGCGGGCCAGAGTTGAGCCCAGGTGCCGTACGGCTGGCGGCAGACGTAGATCGCGGCGTGGTGGTTCGTCTCCTCGTCGTGCACCCCGTTCATCCGGATCGGGGCGACTTCGGTGACCCCGGCCCACGCCCGGTGCAGCTGGTCTGGGCCGAACTCGCCCACGCACAGCGCGACGTCCGGGCGTCCGGGTGGCGGACCCCAGAGTGCGTACGTGTTCTGGCCGACGCCCTGGAAGCGCACGCGGGTCACCGGGTCGTGCGGAGTGGAGTCCCAACGGCAGCCGTCACCATCCTTGGGGAAGTCCACCGTGTCGAACCAGTTCACACCCCGAAACCGCGGATAGCCAGGCTTCTCACCGGACTTGACCCGGCGGAAGAACGCCACGAACGCCTTGTCCAGACGGCGCAACGTGGCCTGCTGCGAGGAGAACGACCAGCGGCCCTGACGCTCCGGGTCGAACGCCCGGATCCCCTTGAGCTGCGCCGACTGATCGCCGTAGCGGACGTTGGTCCTGGAGACGTGCCGGTAGGCGTCGCGACGCCCCTGCAACGCCCCGTTGTAGAGCGAGCAGTGATCACGCAACATCTCGGTGAGCGCCTGCTGCTGACCCACAGTGGGCCGGATCAGGAACTTGTACGCCCGGATCACCCGACCCACCCCCCTTCTCGGTTCAGTGACCAACATGCCACACCCCACCGACAACAGGCACGACCGAACCTGATCCCCACCCCGCAACGGAGAGACCACCGCCGCTCCACGGCTCCGAGCCAAAAATGCACTCCCTCCCCGGCTGAAGCTGGGGACACCCTGCAAGACCCGAGATGGACGAACGCCGCTCCCCGAAGTGAACGGAGCCAGCCCACTGAAACCGACCTGCCACGGTGACCGAGGCCGCGCCATGGAGCACTACGCGTGGGGGAAGTAGCACCTTCAGGGCCGGGGGCGTGGTCCTTCGCCACCTACTTGCCTGGCGGGAAAGTAGGCACTACTTTCTCTACAGGAAAGTAATCACCCGAGGGGAGAAGAGCATGAGTACGCCCAGCCCTGCCGAGGCCCGGGATGCGCTGACCCGTGTCCGCGAGGCCCGCCTGAACGCCGCCGAGTCGCTGCGCACGCCCTGGTGGCTGTGGGCGGCGGCCGGCGCTGTCGTTGCCCTGCCCCTCGCTGCCAACGACTTCGGCTCCGCCGTCGAGGCGGTCACCAATCTCGGCTTCGGCGCCCTGGCCGTCGCCTGGGTCGTCGCCGGGCGGCGCAGCCCGCGCGTGGCCGCCGCCTCCGGCGCCCTGCACCGCAGCGCCCTTCCCGGGTACGCCTGGCTGCCCGTGCTGCTGATCGGCATCATCGCCGTCGTCGTCGAGCACTTCGCCCACCCCGCCGTGTACCGCGTGTTGACCGGCTCCGACATGCCCGCCTGGATCCGCGAGCACCCGTACACCACCGCGGCGCTCCCGTACGCCGTCCTCAGCATCGCCGTGGGCCTGCTGTTCAGCGCGGTGCTGCGGCGGATGGCCCGCCGTGCGGCGATCCGATGAGCGCGACCGGACCGGCTGCCGGCGTCGTCCCCGGATTGGAGCAACTCCTCCTGGATCCGACCAGGTTGACCATCGTCTCCCTGGTGTCCGCGACCACCTGGTGCGAGTTCGCCTTCGTCCGCGACCATGCCGGGCTGAGCGACTCGGCGCTGTCCAAGCAGCTCACCACGCTCGGCGGCGCCGATCTCGTCGAGATCCGCAAGGGCCATGTCGGGAAGCGGCGTTGCACCTGGGTGCGGGCCACCGACGTCGGCCGGGAACGGCTGCGCGCACACGTGGCCGGGCTCCAGCAGATAGCCGACCGCGCCGGGCGGGCCGCCGCGAACCGCCCCGACGATGCCGCCGACACGGGCGTCGACCCCGGTGCCGATCCGCAGCGGCCTCACACCGGCTGACCCGCGCCCCGTCCAGCCCAGGGTCGTTCCCGTGATACTCGAAAGGCGGACGATCCTCGCGGCTCGATTGAAGGTCAGAGCCGCCTCGCCCGCTCCGCCACCCGACTGCGCTCCGCCGCCTCGGCGGCCTGGGCAGGGTGCGGTTGAAGCGTTCGACTTTGCCGTTGGTCCGGGGCCGGTAGGCGCGGGTGAGCTTGCTGAGCGCTTCGGTCGGCGGGCCCGAGCGTCGTTGTTGGCGGGGCAGCGATGTGGCGGGAGACCGAGAGGATCAGATCTCCGAGCGTGAGTCCTGGGCGCCTGGGGCGATCGTGGTCGTTGGGGCCGGCGTCAGCGGATCGCCGTTGAGCTCCGATTCTCCCTCGAACGACCACCACAGCTCCCGGTCAACCGTGAGGTACGGCGCCCAGAAGCCAACCTTGCCGCCGAACTCGAGCACGTCCGCGACCTCGCTCAGATAGGCGGCCAGGCTCGGCCAACCACCCTCGAAGGAACCCGTGTTGTCGTGTGCCGTGCTACCGAGTCGCCCTTGCTGGGGTCCATCGCGCATGTCGATGACCTGTGCGTCACCGTCGCTCTGTGCCCAGGGGATCCACTGGCGATGCCACCAGGGTTCGCCTCCCTCTTCGTGCGGCTCGCAGAGATCGGGGTCGTCGCCGGCGATCTCCACGCACATCCGCCAGTGGGCCACGATCTCCGCGACGGGTAGCGGGGGCTGCTCGGGAAAGATGTTGGCCCAGGCCGTGATCCCGTTGTGGCAGCGGAGCGACTCCAACAGATCCGGCGGGAACCGCAAGCCCATCTCGGACTGGGCCGACTCGATCGCGGCCGGGTCGGCAGGCGGGGCCAGGAGCGCATGGGACGCTGGCGCATGGGTGCGTAGCCAGGCGTCTATGCGGGCCCACGATGCCTGAACTCCTGGTTCCGTGATGGACATGGCGTCGATTCTGACGCACGCCGCCGACAGAAGATCGACGAGCCTCAGGGCCGCAGCCCGATTGAGCGCAGTAGCCCCGGCGGCTCGTACCCGGACAGGCCCTAACGCTCCGGGGTTGCACACACGGGGTCGGCGGCGGCCTGGACGAGGTTCTGTTCCAGGCGTTCCAGGGTGTGCAGGGCCGCGGTGCGTTCGTCGGTGGTCAGGCCCGCGGTCACGAGGTCCTCGAGCTGGCTCCAGCTCTGCTCGACCTCGCGGCGCAGGGCGTGGCTGGCCGCGGTGGGTTCGACGAGGGATGCGCGCTTGTCGGTGAGGGAGGGGCGGCGGCGAACGAAGCCGGCTTGCTCCAGGCGCTGGATGGTACGGGTCATGGTGGCGGCGTCGGAGTCCATCAGGCGCACCAGGTCGGTCTGGCGCTGGGGGCCGAGTTCCCACAGGTGCATCATGACCAGTTCCTGGCCCGGGTGGAGGCCGATGCGGCGCAGCAGTTGTCCGGCGAACATGCGGTGCAGGCGGGCGAGGCGGAAGATCGCGTGGCTGATGGGCCCGCCGCCGGCGGCGGCCGGCACCGGAACGCTCGCCTCCTGTGCCGTTCCCGCGGGAGTCTTCCCGGTCTCCGGCGTGGACTGTGTCATCTCTTCCTCGCTTCACTGGCTGAGCAGCTAACTCTACCGCCTGGCCGCAACCCCCCATGGCACCTCTGCCCCCAGCGTCCGATTTTCCCTGCTGAAGGCATGTGTCATGCATCACATGGCGCCGGGGAATGGCTTTCCAATATTTACTTGTTCGAACAGGTACCTGTTACGGTGGACACGCCGAGGCCACCACCCGTCACTCCTTGCGAGGGAAGAGATCATGACCACTGCTTTCGATCCGATCGTCCTGGGCGGCCGCCGCCTGGCCAGCCGTATCGCGATGGCGCCGATGACCCGCAGCCGTGCGTTCGGGCCCGGTGCGGAGCCGACCGAGCTGATGGCGACGTACTACGCGCAGCGCGCCGGCGCCGGGCTGATCGTCACCGAGGGCATCCAGCCCTCGCCGGTCGGGCAGGGCTACCCCGACACTCCCGGTCTGCACACGTCCGGGCAGGTGGCGGCGTGGCGGACGGTGACCGACGCCGTACACCGGGAGGGCGGGGTGATCTTCGCGCAGCTGATGCACACCGGCCGGATCGGCCACCCCAGCCTGCTGCCCGAGGGCCTGGTGCCGGTGGGTCCGTCGGCGGTGCCCGCCAAGGGCCAGGTGTTCACCCACGAGGGCCCGAAGGACTTCGTGACGCCGAAGGAGCTGGGCGAGGCGGAGATCCGGCAGACGATCGACGACTTCGTCGACGCGGCGAAGGGCGCCGTCGAGGCCGGGTTCGACGGTGTGGAGATCCACGGCGCCAACGGCTACCTGATCCACCAGTTCCTCGCGCCGAACACCAACCAGCGCGCCGACGCCTGGGGCGGCGACGTCGAAGGCCGGATCCGCTTCGCCGTCGAGGTCACCACCGCCGTGGCCGAGGCGATCGGCGGCCACCGGGTGGGCCTGCGGATCTCGCCCGGCAACCCGTACAACGACATCGCCGAGGACAACCCCGGCGAGACCTACGGGGCGCTCCTGGAACGGCTCGTCGGCCTGGACCTGGCCTACCTGCACCTGCTGGAGGGCCCGGACCGCGACCTGACCACGCGGCTGCGCAGGGCCTGGCCCGGCACGTTCGTCCTCAACCCCTTCACCCACCCCGAGGCCACCGGCCCCGACGCCCTGGCCCTGATCGAGGACGGAGCCGCCGACATGATCGCCTACGGAGCGCTGTTCCTGGCCAACCCCGACCTGCCGGCCCGCCTGGCCACCGGCGGCCCGTTCAACACCCCTGACCCGGCCACCTTCTACGGCGGCGACCACCGCGGCTACACCGACTACCCCACCCTCACCGCCTGAGCGGCGAGCCCACCCGCGCGGCTTCATGCCGATACACCACCGGCGGCCGCACCTGCTCGCCCGCAGGCGGGGCCACTCGGACGAAATGGTGTCGAACCGCCATATTTCATACTGCGGCGCTTACGCTGACGCGCGGTGGCCTGTGCTCTTTGAGGGCCTGTCAGCACGGCCGGCGCAGCCACCTCGGGCCGGTGAGGCGTCAGGGCACGCGGCTGTGGGCCCAGGTGGTGGCCGCGGTGGCTGCGCCGGCCGTGGCGGTCGCGTGTGCCGTCATCGCACGGCCCGTTCCGACCCGGGTGCCTGCGTCGCCACCCTTTTGGGTTCTTCGAGCGAGAGGTACGGCGATGATCAGTGGTGGGAATCGACGACTGCCCGGCCCGGCCCGGCAGGATACGGACCTGGGCCGGGCCCCGCGGTGGGCGGCGCGGGCACGCGCCCTGATGGCGGGGCTGGTTCTGCTGGGGGCTGGGGCCCTGCCGGTGACCGCGGCCACCCCGGCCCGGGCCGCGACGTCGGGGACCTTCGCGTACGTCGCCAACCAGGCCGGCAACAGCGTGACGGTGATCAACGCGGCCACCAACACCGTCACCACCACCGTCCCCGTCAACGACCCCCAAGCGGTGGCGGTCACCCCGGACGGCACCCGCGCCTACACCGCCAACGGGCCCTTCAACACCGCGTCCGTGATCGACACGACCACGAACACCGTCACCACCACCATCCCCGTCGGCAGTTCCCCGATCGGAGTGGCGATCAGCCCCGACGGCACCACCGCCTACATCACCAACCTCGACGGGAACAGCGTGTCGGTGATCAACACCGCCACCAACACCGTCACCACCACCATCCCCGTCGGCAGCTTTCCGATCGGGGTGACGTTCAGCCCGGACGGCACCACCGCCTACGTCGCCAACAGCAACTCGGGCACCGTGTCGGTGATCAACACCGCCACCAACACCGTCACCGCCACCATCCCCGTCGGCAGCAGCCCCCGGGAACTGGCGGTCAGCCCCGACGGCACCACCGTCTACGTCGCCGACGGCGGCTCGAACAGCGTGTCGGTGATCAACACGGCCACCAACACCGTCACCACCACCATCCCCGTCGGCATCTTCCCCATCGGGGTGGCGGTCAGCCCCGACGGCACCACCGCCTACGTCGGCAACTTCACCTCGAACAGCGTGTCGGTGATCAACACCGCCACCAACACCGTCACCACCACCATCCCCGTCGGCACCAACCCCAACGGGGTGGCGTTCAGCCCGGGCGGCACCCGCGCCTACACCGCCAACGGCGGCTCGAACAACGTGTCGGTGATCGACACCGCCACCGCCACCGTCGTCGCCACCGTCCCCGCCGGCACCAACCCCTTCGGGGTGACCACCGCCAGGGTCCCGGTCGTGGCCGCCGCCAGCTGCCCCACCGGCAGCGTGATCACCGGCGGCGGGTACCAGCAGAGCGGCGGCGCCGCCCCACCCGTCCAGGTCACCAACCGACCCGCCGGCAACACCTGGCAGGTCCTCGCCGACAACCAGAGCAGCAACTACACCAACGTCACCCCCTACGCCCTCTGCGCACCCTGACACCCCCGAGCCCCCCGCAACCAGCGCCTCGACAGCCGGAGCGCGGCCGCGGGGGTTGCGGCGTCTTCGCGCATCCGGCGGCGCGGCTCCTGGCAGGCGCGGTGGTCGGCAGGCGGGGTGGTCGGCAGGCGGGGGCCGGGCTGGCTGCGCGGCGGGTGGAGGGGATCGACTGCGGGGTGCTCGGCCAGGAGCGCCATGATCACTGACACCTGTGGCCGCCTTGTTGTCGAGGCCCCACACCGCCCATGCGTGCGAGCCTTTAACCCGAATGTCTGATTCGGGACCTCCCGAGGGCTGACATGCCCTCAGGTGTTCGCGCCAGAAAATAGATTGGGTACGACCTGTCTGGCTTGTTCGATGATCGAGCGAACACTCGAGGAGTGACCATGACGGAAGACCCGAGCGTACTGCCGCCCGGCGTGACCATGACCCTGGCCGCGATCGCGGCGACCGGGGCGACCCCGCGCCCGTCCGGGGAGACCCTGGCGGTGCAGAGGCAGCGCATCTTCGACGGCATCGTCCAGCAGCTCTCCGACACCACCCTGGCCACGCAGGGCACATGGCAGCTGGCCTGGCTCGGGCTGAGCCCGGACAACGCCAACATGGCGTACATCGCGAAGGGTCCCTCCGGCTCGAGCCAGTTCGCCGTGGTCGTCCGCGGAACGGTCGGCAACGCGATCGACATGCTCGAGGACCTCGACGTCGGCACGGTGGTCCCGTTCACGGTCGGCGGGCCGTCGCCGGTCTCCGTCTCGAAGGGCGCCATGACGGCGTTCACCCAGGTCGTCAACATGACCGACGAGTCCTCGGAGGCCGGCGCCGGCCTCGTGCAGGCGCTCACCTCCCTGCTCAAGCCCGCCCCGGGAGCGACGGTCTACGTGGTCGGTCACAGTCTGGGCGGCTGCATCGCGACCATGCTCGCGCTGTACCTGGAGGCCCAGACCTGGAACGACTCGCCGCAGTTCGCGGTGAGCACCTTCGCCGCCCCCACCGCCGGCCTGAAGGACTTCGCCAACCGCTTCAACTCCGTGAAGTGGGCCGTGTACCAGGGCTACGTCAACAAGTACGACATCGTGCCGCTGGCCTGGGCCAGTCTCGACGCCGCCAAGCAGTGGTACCCCGCCCCCGGTCCGGTCGCGCCCCCGGCCGTCAAGGACATCCTCATCCCGGGGATCAAGGGCCTCAGCGGGCCCAACGAGTACGTCCAGCCGGCCACCACCCTCTCGCCGCTGAACTCGGACTACAAGACCTACGACCCCAAGGTGCTCAGGAGCTCGACCCAGGACTTCCTGGCCCAGGTCGCCTTCCAGCATGCCAACCCCACCTACCTGAAGCTGCTGAATTCCCCCGCGCCGGCCCCCGCGCCGGTGGTGGACAAGATCAGCCCCCGCGTCGGTGTCCCGGGCACGCAGATCACCATCACCGGCAGCGGCTTCGACTGGCAGAGCACGGTCGACTTCGGTACCGTCCCGTCCGTGCCGCCCAACGTCGTCAGTGACACCCAGATCACCGCGATCGCGCCCGACGGCGGGGTCGGTGTCGTCGATGTCCGGGTCACCAACAACCTGGGCACCTCCCCGGCCGTGCCGTTCGGGCAGTTCGCCTACGGCGGCCCGGAACCCGTGGTGGTCACCGGCATCGTCCCGGACAGCGGGAAGCTCGGAACCAGCGTCACCATCAACGGCGTGGGCTTCGCCGGTTCGCCCACCGTGTACTTCGGTGACCGCACCGCGACTGCCACGGTCGTCTCGCCGACCCAGATCAAGGCGACGGTGCCGCTGCCGGATCCCAAGCAGCCCAAGACCGTCGACGTCAGAGTGCGGGTGAACGGCTACCTGTCTCCCGCCGTTCCGGTCGACGAGTTCACCCACACCGGCTGACCCGGAGCCCGATCGGCTGTCCTGCGGACCGGTGCCGCACCGGACCGCGGACGCGGGGACGACGACGGTGGTGGTGCCCGGCTTCGGCGCCACCGCCTTCGTCTCCCCCTCGGCGGGCGAGGCAACAGGCGATGGCCGAACGTGCAAGGCGGAGCCGTCCGAAACCTGGTGGACCCGGGAAGCGAGGCGGGCAGCGACAGGCCGTGCCCGGTAGCGGTCGACGGGACCCGCGACGTCCTCGGCCTGTGGGCCGGAGACGGCTGCGAGGGCACCAGGTACCGGCTTCAGCTGTCGCCCCGCGGCTTGCGGAAGCAGTCAACCGGGCTACGCTGACAAAGGGGATCAATGGGCTGAAGCATGACACTCGCCCACATGGCGGGCCGTTTGGAGGTCGTGTCATGGACAACCACAAGGCTTTCCTGGAGGAAGCCGTCCGGCTGGCCATCGAATCCGCCGAGAACGGCTGGGGCGGCCCCTTCGGCGCCGTCCTCACCCGGGACGGGCAGATCATCGCGCGCGGCCAGAACCGGGTCCTGCTCACCGGCGACCCCACCGCGCACGCCGAGGTGGAGACCATCCACAAGGCCATCCAGATCCTCAATCCGGAGTCGCCCTCCATTCCCGAAGACCACCAGGACGAGTCGACCCTCGAGTACATCCCCCGGCCGGAAGGATCCAGCGACCCGGTGCCGGAACGCGCCCGGATGCTCAAGGGGTGCTCCATCTACATCAGCGGCGCCCCGTGCCCCATGTGCATGAGCGCCATCTACTGGGCACGGATCGACCGCGTCTACTTCTGCCGCGACCTGGAGGACACCCGGAAGATCGGGTTCGACGACGCCTTCCAGTACGAGGACTTCCAGAAGCCCTACGACCAGCGGCGGATCCACATCGAGCAGCTCTACCCCGAGCTCGGCCTGCCCGCCTACCAGGCGTGGACGGACAAGCCGAACCAGCATCCGTACTAGTCGCGGCCGAGTGGCACGGGCGGAGACCGGCGTTGTGCCGGTCTCCGCCCGCCCTTCACGGACGTGTGGGTGGTCTACGGGTGGTAGGCCTGGGTGATCGGGGTGATCACGTTCTGGCTGTTGGCCGTGATGAGGTACTGGTTGCCGAAGCAGGCGCCGGGTGCGGCCACGGCGCTCGGGTTGTGCAGGCAGTCGTCCTGCTGCTTCCGGACAACCCCGCATCGTTGTCGCAGCCGTACCCCTCGATGAACCTGCCGCGAACGCTCCGGCGGATGGCATCCCGATCATCCAGTGCGACTGTGACGGTGCGTCCAACCGGCGGTCCTCGGATGAACGCCTCGCGGCCACCGTCCCGTTCACGGCGGTGATCGTCCCCACCCTCGGAGAGCGGCCCGGACCACCTCCCTCCGCCCCAGCACCAACGCTGGGGCGCTGGCGGCGGGGCGGCGGCGGGTGCCGGCCGCTGTCAGCCGCAGGAGGAGCAGGAGCAGCAGGGTTGGATGCGGACGTCGTCGATGACGGGCCCCGCGTCGCTGTTGGGGGTGGTGCTGGCGAAGGTGACGGTGGTGGAGGCGTTGGTGGCGATGAAGGTGAACTGCCGGTACACGTAGCCCATGTTGGCGAACGTCTTGCCGGTGACGTCGAAGGAGAAGTCCTGGAAGTCCTGTCCGTCGATGAGGGCCTCACCGGTCTTGACGGTCGGTGAGGCGGCGGGGTTCCCGGCGAGTGCGTAGGTGACCGTGTAGCACTTGCCGGAATCGGTGCTGAAGGTCTGGGCGACGGCTCCGGTGTTGGTGCCGTTGAGGTCGACGGACTGGTCGCCCTCGGCGGCCTGCCAGTAGCCGGCGCCGATCAGGTCGACCGTGCCGCTGGTGACCTGCCAGGGGCCGATGGACTGGCCGGTCGTGAAGTCCTGGAAGGTGTTCGCTGCCACCCGGGGCGTTTCGAAGCTGCCGTCGTCGAAGTGACTGGGCGTCACAACGGGTGCGGCGGGCTGGGCCGTGCGGGTGTCGTGGAGCGGTGCGGCAACGGCCGTGGTGCCGGCACCGGCCAGCACGACGGCCGCGGCAACGGTGGCCGTACATTGACGGATGGTGAGCATGGTTCCTCCCGGCAGAGGGCGGTGGGATATGCCTCTGACACGGTAGGTACCGCCCACCCGCAGCCATATCACTCGAACGAGTGAGGACAGCTCGTACACCAAGCACATGCGCGGCAGGCGTACGCCCCGCGCTCAGAGGGCGGGCTGCCAGCCGGGAAGGCTCGACCGCCAGGGTGGCGGCCGACGTCTTCCAGGTCGGTGACGTTGTTGCCGATGTTGGCGACGATCGTGTTGCCCTTGGTTCTCGATGTCGGTCCGCATGTCGGTCTTGAAGTCCTGGACGGGTTCAAACAGATCGCCCAGGTCACGGCCGTAGAGTCCGTCCACCGGGTAGCCCGCCTTGAGCAGGGTGAACAGGGGGATCGTGACAGAGGCGGACAAGTGTGCCCGCAAGGTGGCGGTCACCGGGGTGTCCGGCGCGATGCCGGTCGGTGCGAGGCCGTCCTGGGTGACGGTGGCCGCGGCGCCGGCGCGACCGGGGAACGCGAGAATGAGCGGAACAGCCGCGAAGAGAATCACGATCCGTTTCTTGGCGGGTATCAGCCACACTCTCTTCCGAGCGTGGTTCATGACGGCCGGGAATGCTCTGCCCAGTGAGTTCCCGCCGCGACGATCAAGACGTCACCCGATTCGGACCAGCACCATGCTCGCACGCAACGCGGCCTCCGGTCCCGGGATGCCGCATTTCGAGGTATCTCATATATCCGGGACATTGGCCTTGCTCCGTGGAATTCCTCGGCTATACCGCCACCGTCATTCCCGCGCGACTCTCGCCCCGCGACCGCCACACCGCGCCCGGGCCCATCACGGTCTTCTCCGGGCCGACCTCCCTTGACCAGCTCGTTCCTGCAGGTGTTGGTGATCCGTTCCTCTTCCCGCTCCGGGACCACGCCGCGGTCGGGGCGGGCCGGGGTCCGCAGGCGTTCACGGCGTCGGCGGTCGGCATCGGCTTCGTAATTGACTGGGCGTCGGTCACAATGTGCCTCGAGGGTGACGGCTTGCGGCCGTCGTACGCGGGGCGCGTACGGTTTTCCTGCATTTCTTTCACGCTCGTCCATTCGGGTGACTGGCCGTCAAGGCTATTGCCGGCGTTATCACTCGATGGGTTACTGGTTCTCGTTCGAACCGGTGGGCCGCCCATCCCTCTCGGGGAATTGCGCAAGGCCTGCCTGGTGATCCGTCCCGGAGCGTGGGGACGGCACAGCCCGGTGCCGCAATGGGCGGTCCCCGCGGAGGACATGAAGCACCGCCCCGTGCCCTTGGTGGGCACGGTCCGGGGCAGCGGCTCACGCCACTCCGTCTGGGGGCCGCTGTGCGAACTGTCCGCATCTCGTGCGTGATCCGCGTCCGCGTCCCCCTCCTTCGCCCGGGAAGTGGCCCCGCGAGCCTGTTCCGTGCGGTGACACGGACTGCCCGCGGGGCCGCCGGAATCGCATCGGGCGACCACACCCCGCCTGGCGGTACGGCCTGGTGCGGCAGCTGACGCCACCACCGTCCATCGGGGCGGGGACCCCGGCGGTGACCGCTGCGGACCATCGGTGGCCAGCACGGCTGGTCGGTCCCGGCGGGTCACCCGCCAATCGCAGGAGTCAACGAAGGAGTCCATCCATGCCTATCTCCCCCGACCAGGGATCCACCGGTGGCGGGACGACGGTCACCATCACCGGAACCAACCTCAGCGGCGCCACGGCCGTGCACTTCGGCTCCAACCTGGCCACCATCACCGCCAACACGGCCACCTCCGTCACCGTCACCTCCCCGTCCGGGAGCGGCACGGTCAACGTCACCGTCACCACCCCCGGCGGGACCAGCAACCCGCTGCCGTTCTACTACGTCGGCGCGCCGTTCAAGTCCAGCCTGTCCCCCGTCTCCGGTGTCACCGCGGGCGGCAACACGGTCACCATCACCGGCACCGGCCTGTCCACCGCCACCGCGGTGGACTTCGGCACGGTCTCCGCGACCCCGACCGTGGTCAGCGACAGCCAGCTGACCGTCACGGTGCCGGCCGGGACGGCGGCCGGGCCGGTGGGTGTCACCGTCACCACCGCGGGCGGCACCAACAACGGCCTGTCCTACACCTACGTCAACGCGCCCACCCTCGGCACCCCGGTCCCCGCGAGCGGGCCGACGTCCGGCGGCACGGCCGTGACCCTGCCCGGCACCAACCTCACCACCACCCAGTCGGTGACCTTCGGTGGCGCCACGGCGCCGTTCAGCGTCATCTCCGACACGGAGATCTCCGCCGTCACCCCGCCCGGGACCGCCGGAGCGGCGGACGTCGTGGTCACCACCACCGGAGGCTCCGTCACGCTGACCGGTGGGTTCACCTACACCGCCGGCCCCGGTATCTGACCCGCGATCCGGGTCACCGGCGGCCCGGTCCCCGAAACCGGGCACACCGACCGCCTGTCCGGGCAGGGCGCCCCCCTTCTCCTGCCCGGGCAGGCCCCACCCCCCTTTGACGAGCCCCGGTCCGCCTCCCCTTCCAGGCCGGCCGGGGCTCCCCTCCGAGCAGACACAGCGCGGGCCATCCCGCGAAGGCGCCGATCGCCTCCACCGCGAGGCTGCTGACCGTTCGCCCCTGCGGGGAAGGCCGGGCCTCGGCATGCCCGCGGACGCCCCGTGGGACGAGCCGGCCGGTCACCCCGGCGGGGCACGGAGTCGTCGACGTGACAGCGTCCTCCTGGGGATGTTCGGGTAGCACCCGGAAGCCGGGTTGGACCGCGCAAGTGATTCTCGAATGACGCGCCAGATGCCTTGGGGCGGCTGCACGGACGCTCGCCGATTCGGGTGCTGAAGGTGACTCCTCCCCCCGCGTGGACGCGGGGGCTTCTCGCTGACCCTTCCGGGCGTCGCGGCGGACCAGCCCGGCCCGTAGCACGTTGACGGCTCCCACCGTGTCAGCGTGCGCCTCGTGGCCACGGCCAACGCAGCGGAAGGTGTCCCGTGTGGGCCGGTTCTCCGCCGCGACGTGCCCGCAGGGCGGGCAGGTGCGCGAGGTGTTGCGGGGGTCCACGGCGATCACTTCCCGTCCGGCGCTTTCGGTCTGGGCCTGCGGGCCTGGCGGTACACAGACCCTGACGAACCTCGACGTCGCGGTCACCGACAACGGACCCGGCTCGCCGACGGTCACCTGCCCCACCGGTCCGCTGACGCCGGGCTCCTCCGAGACCTGCACCGCCACCTACGCCACCACCTGCGCCGACGTGGCCGCGGGGAAGGTCACCGACACCGCGACGGCCGGATCCGCACCTCGGAGGGCAGCGGGAACGAAGCGTCGGACGCTCCGCCATATGGGTGACTTGGCGGCCCGAGTCCTTGTCAGCGGTTTCACTCCTCTGGGTTACTGTCTGTGTCCAAACCGGCGGGCCGCCCATCCCTCTCCGGGGGAACGTGGCAGCCAGCTTGCCTGCCGCCCTTCCTCTCTTGGGGAAAGACGGCGGGCGAGCCCTGGTCGCGATGGGCGCCCTCGTAGAGGACTTGGATCCACCAGCCGGTGTCGGTTCCCGACATCGGCTGGTGCGGCGGCTCACATAGGCCCGAGGAGGCGCTATGCGAGCGATCTTTGCGCTGCGGAGCCTGCTGGTTGGCATCGCGACTCGGTGGGTTGCCCCGATTCGATGCCCACGGGCGCCGAGCCGGCCCTGCCCCGCGACGGGCTGGTACTGGTCGCCGGCCCTGACATGGCTCATGCCGCCGCAGGCCGCCGTGTGCGGCCACCGGATCGACCCGGGGTGCTCGGAGGGGACGTCAGCGACGGTGAGCGTGGCAGCGCCACGGCTGTCGGCGGCCCGCGGTCCGGAAGTGACGGCGTACCGCCGAGGGCCCGCGGCTCATGGGCGACGCCGGCGGGCCGGCGGACACCAGGCGGCTCCGGTGGAGGCGGGAGCCGCCGCTCCTGGCGCGGCGCGGGGCGATCGTCCTCATGCTGAAACGCGCCGATCCGCGCCGGCGGGACGAAGTGCCAGGCGTTGTTCGGCGTCATCCGCTCCGAGGAGCGGCACGGCGTCGCGGCGAGGCCGCCTCCCCCGCCACCAGTCCCACGCGGGACCGGCTACGTCCACGCATCATCACGACCCGATGCCCTGAGGGCGTGGGCCGTGATCGGCCCACGCGGGTGGGCTCCGACAGTTCCGTGTCCTGTCGGAGCCCACTCGTCGCCCGAAGGGCGGTCCCGGCGCGTCGTCCGTCGAGGGTCCTTCCTCTCCGGAGAACGCGTCCCCCGGCCCGGGCCTATGCCCCTGCGTCCTACAGGTAGGTGTAGGAGGCGCCGTTACTGGTGCCGGCGCCCGTGGTCACCGTGACCTGGACGGTACCGGTTCCGGGCGGGGAGACGGCCAGGACGGCTCCGTCACCGAGGACGGTGAAGTTGGTGGCCGGGGTGGCCCCGAAGTTCACCGCCGTGGTGCCGGTCAGGCTGGTCCCGGCGATGAGGACCGGGATGCCGCCCTGCGCCAGGCCGATCGGCGGCACCAGCGCGAGGATCACCGGCGCCGACGCCACCTGGTAGGTGTAGGTGGCGGGGTTGCTGGTGCCCGCGGGGGTGGTCACCGTGACCTGGGCCGTGCCCGTTCCGGCCGGGGCGACGGCCGTGATGGCGCCGTCGAACAGGACGGTGAAGCTGGTCGCCGGCGTGGTGCCGAACATCACCGCCGTGGCTCCCGTCAGGCCGGTGCCGACGATGATCACGGAGTTGCCCCCGGTCGTCGGGCCCTGCGGGGGAACGAGCGTGAGGAGAATCGGTGCCATTGCTTTCCTCTTTCCGGTGGAGGACGAGGGACGAGTCGCTCTGGTCGACTTGCCCTGGCGTTTTATTCGACGCTAGGTTCACGGACTTTCAGAAAGCAATGGTCGAACCAGCTCCTGACGGATCGTCAGCTAGTTGGAGGAGGGCGCCTGCCATATTTCGAACACGCCGGGGCGCACTGACTCCAGCTGCATTCCTGGCGACACCTGCCAGCCTTTCGATGCAGTTTGTCGAATTCCGCCCGGCCAGGGATCTGTCGCATGCCCGGCAAGGGAGACCGGACTGCCCGGAAAACATTGATCAGGATAAGATCTTCACGATCCGCATCCGGACGGACGGACTCGCCGGGAGAGCGTCACGCGCAGCGGGATCCGGCACCCGGCACTCGGGGCGCGCAGGCCGATATCGTGGCCGGTCACCCGCCGAGGCCCTCGGCGAACAGGCCGGACACCGGGCCGGCTGATACCAGGAAACCGGCCTTGACCAGGTGATGTGCTGCCGAGAACGGCGGAGATCGACGCGACCGGCAAGTTCGCCCGGCCAGGTCGCGCCAGTGGCCATTTCCCCGGCCGAGCTGCATAGTATGTCTATTTTGAAAGCTCGCCAGGATTCCTTGAGTGAATCCTCTGACCGAGCCGTAGCTCGCATCGGATACGCGCCCCCGATTCACCCCTCCTGCTACCGGGCAAGTTTGGTTGACATCGACTTGTGGCGGGTACGAGCAAACCACGTAAATTCGTACAGGATTTGAATTCTCGACAAGGCCGACATTGCGCCGGCCTGCGCGTTAGGCGGCATCATGTCTCGTTCGTTTCTCGTGCTGCTCAAAGGCGGTCCGAGTGACCTTCCGGCAATCTGGGAGATCCCGGACGGCGAGGTCGAGGATCGACTGAAGATAGCGCACGGGAACGGCTACGAGCATTTCGAGTTCTGCCAGGAGTACGACGACGTCGGGGGCGAGCCGATGCCCGTCTACCGCTGGTCGTATCGAACGGCCATCGCGGAGTAGCTCCGCTCCCGCACGACGGCCCACCGCACCGCTACTGACACAGAGGTGAGCATTGATGAGCGGCTTCTCCCTCGCAGGGACCGGGGCGATGATCAGGCGTCTTGGCCGTACGCGCGGTGTCATGAGCGGGCGGCGGCCCGCCGCGGGCGGCACCAGCGCTCGTGACACCATGGTCACGGGCATGGGGTTCTGCCTGCCCGGTGAGAGTTCGCCCGTGTTCACCGCGGGCGACGTGTGGGACGTGGCGTCCCACGGACGGTCCTGCCTCAAGCACCACGGTGTCTACTACGGCTCGGTCGACCTGCCGGCCACCGCGTTCGAGGAACGTCTGCCCGATCTGCCGGGGATCTTCTCCCAGCACTACACCGACGCGCACCGCTTCGGGCTGGTGTCGCTGGTGGAAGCCTGCGCGGACGCGGGACTGGACATCCGCGCCGGTGACCTGGCCGACGCCGCGGTGCTGGCCGGACGCGGGGGCATCGACGCCAACGTCCCCAGCTACCTCGCCGTCCTGGAGGCCGACGCCCGGACGACGACCCCGCAACAGGCGATGGAGCTGTTCGTCAGGGCCCAGCAGGGGCTCACCCCGTCCGATGTCGCCCTGGTCCAGGGGGCGTTGGCGCGTACCACCGGCCCCTGCTTCACCGTGTCGTGCGGCTGCGCGTCCTCCGCCGTACAGATCGGCAACGCCCGCCGGATGATCGCCGACGGCGACATCGACCTCGCCGTCGTCACCGGTGTCGACGTCTTCGGCGTCAACGTGATCAACAACGTCCAACGGCTGCTGCACGGCGCCCAACGCAGCTACGAGTCGATCCGGGTGGACGGGATGCCCGAGCTGCTCCCGTCGTTCGACCGGGTCATGCGGCCCTACGACCGACGCGCCGACTGCGTGAACCACGGAGAGGGCGCGGTGACGCTGGTGCTGGAGAGCCGCGAGCGCGCCCACCGGCGCGGAGCCCACGCCTACGGCCAGGTCCTCTCGCACGCCATGACCCGGGACGGCCTCGCCAACCCGCTGGCGAGCGACGAGAGCGGCGCCTCACTCGTGGCCGCCGTCCGCGCGTGCCTCGGGGACCGCTGGACGGTCGACCAGGTGCCCTACATCCACGGCGGCAGCGACGGCGACGTGGTGGTGACCGCCTTCGAGTCGAACGCCGCCGCACAGCTCTACGGCCCTGGCGCGGCGGACCTGCTGATGACCTCCCAGGAAGCCTGTTTCGGCCACAACGGCGCCCCGGCGGGCGCCCTCGGCGTCGCGCTGACGCTTCTCATGCTGGAAAACGGAGAGGTGTGCCCCACGGCGAACTGCGAGGAGCCGGCCGACAACCTCAGCTTCGACCCGGTGCCCGGCGTGACCACCCGTCCGCTCGCCTTCGACTACGCGCTGAGCTGCAACTACCAGATCGGAGGCGTCAAGAGCGCGCTCCTGCTCGGCAGCCCGGACGCCGCCTAGGCCCACCGTCGGACGCCCCGCCGACGCGGGGTGCCCTCACCCCTCCCCGTTCGCGTCCGCTCAAGCGAGATGGAGCACCCCGTGATGGACCACACACACGAGCCGGGACCCGCCGGCCCGCACATCGCCGTCATCGGCATGGGATGCCGACTGCCGGGCGACGTCGACTCGCCCGCCGCGCTGTGGCGACTGCTCGTGGACGCGCGCGACGCGATCGGGGACCCCCCGCCGGGCCGTGCCCAGCAACAGGCCCCGGGCGGACCGCTCGACCCGGCCTCGGCAGTGCCCCGGTGGGGCGGCTACCTCCGGGACGTCTCCGGCTTCGACGCGGACTTCTTCGGAGTGTCCGGCAAGGAGGCGGACGTCCTGGACCCCCAGCACCGGCTGCTGCTGGAGGTGGCCTGGGAGGCGCTCGAACACGCCGGACTGCCTCCGGACCAGCTGGCCGGAACCCCGACCGGACTGTTCGCGGGCCTCAGCTACACCGACTACATGGAGTCCCTCGCCGGCCGGCCCAGCGAGTTGGAGGGCTCCATCCTGACCAACGGGCACTGCGTGGCCGCGGGCCGCATCTCCTACCTGTTGGGCCTGCACGGGCCGTGCGTCGCCCTGGACACCGCCTGTTCCTCCTCACTGGTGGCGCTCCACCTGGCCTGTCAGGCCCTGCGCAACGAGGAGTGCGACCTCGCGCTGGCGGGCGGTGTCACGTTGGTGCTCGGTGCCCGCACGACGATGTCCTTCGCCCGGATGGGCATGCTCTCGCCGACCGGGCGCTGTCGCACCTTCGACGCCGCGGCCGACGGATTCGTCCGCGGCGAGGGCTGCGGCGTCGTCGTCCTCAAGCGCCTTCGCGACGCGCTGCGCGACAACGACCGCGTCCTGGCCGTGGTCCGCGGCTCGGCGGTCAACCAGGACGGCCGCTCCGACGGTCTGGCCGCCCCCTCGGGCCTCGCCCAGCAGGCCGTGTTCCGGCAGGCCCTGACACGGGCCCGGACCGACCCGCGCGAAGTGGGGATGGTCGAGACCCACGGCACGGGCACACCGGTCGGGGACCCCGTCGAGTTCGCCAGCCTGGCCGAGGTCTACGGCGTGGGCCAGGGCCGCTGCGCACTCGGATCGGTCAAGACGAACCTGGGGCACCTGGAGCCGGCCGCCGGAGTCGTCGGCCTGATCAAGGCGGTGCTCTGCCTGCGGAACGGGCTCATCCCGCCCAACCTGCACTTCACCCGCTGGAATCCGGCCATCGCCGCCGACGGCACCCGCCTGTTCGTCCCCACCGAGCTGACCGCCTGGCCCACCCGGACGTCCTCACGACTGGCGGCGGTCTCCTCCTTCGGCTTCTCCGGTACCAACGCCCACGTGGTCCTGGAACAGGCACCCGTCACCGTCGCCCGCGCCCTGCCCGCGACCACGTGGTCACTGCCGCGGCAGGTGACCACCGTCAACGGCACGCGCCTGCCGGCCCAGCGCACCGCACCGCCGGAGGTCTTCCTCCTCCCGGCCGGTTCCCGGGACGCGCTGCCCACCGCCGCCGAGCGGTTCGCCCACTGGCTGGAGGACGACGGGGCCGCCGTCCCGCTGCGCGATGTCGCCCACACCCTCGCCCTGCGCCGCTGCCTGGGGCGCGGCCGCCTCGCCGTGGTGGCCGCCTCGCACCGCGAACTGATCCGCGCCCTGAGTTCGTTCGGGGCCGGGAACGCCCACCCGGGCGTGGTCTGGGGCTCGGTCGGGGTGGGGGTCAGTCGGCGTCCGGTGTGGGTGTTCTCCGGCCAGGGTTCGCAGTGGCAGGGCATGGGACACGACCTGCTGCAGCACGAACCCGCCTTCGCCGACGCCCTGGCCGAGGCCGACGCGCTGATCACCGCCGAGGCCGGCTTCTCCGTCCTCGACGCGGTCCGCGACCGCGAACGGATCACCGGCTGCGGGCGGGTGCAGCCGACGTTGTTCGCCCTGCAGGTCGCGCTGGCCGCCACCTGGCGCGCCCACGGAGTCGAGCCGGCCGCCGTCGTCGGCCACTCCATGGGCGAGGTGGCGGCGGCCGTCACGGCCGGAGCGCTCACGCTGGCCGACGGTGTCCGCGTCATCTGCCGGCGATCCGCCCTCCTCACCCGGATCGCCGGGGTCGGCGCCATGGCCACCGTCGCCCTGGACAGCGCCGCCGTCGAGAAGGAACTCACCGCCCACCACGCCGGGGGTTCGGTGTGCGTGGCCGTCCTGGCCGCGCCCGGTTCGACCGTCGTGGCCGGCAGCACCGGTGCGGTGCGGCGGCTGACCGCCGACTGGCAGGCCCGCGGCATCGCCGCGCACCTGATCGACGTCGACATCGCCTCGCACTGCTCCCAGGTCGACCCGCTGCTCGCCGACCTCGCCAGCGCCCTGGCGGATCTGACCCCGTGCCAGCCCACGGTCCCCTTCTACTCCACCGTCCTGGACGATCCCCGCGACGCCCCGCTCTTCGACGCCGCCTACTGGTGCGCCAACCTGCGCCGTCCGGTCCGGTTCGCCGCCGCCATCGCCGCCGCGGCCGGTGACCGCCACCAGGTCTACCTCGAGGTCTCCCCCCAGCCCGTGGTCACCCACACCGTGAAGCAGGGCCTGGACGGCCTGCTCCACGACCCCGTCGTCCTGCCCACGCTGCGCCGCGCGGAGCACGAGCCGACCACCTTCCGCGCCCAGCTCGCCGCCCTGCACTGCGCCGGCGTCACCGTCGACTGGTCCCGCCTGTACGCCGGAGGCAGCCTCGCCGACGTCCCGCCGCTCACCTTCGACCGCCGGCCCCACTGGACGGACACCACCTCACCGCTGAACACCCCCCACAGCCCCGGCGGCTCGCCGACCACCCTCCCGGGGACGCACACCGAGGTACCGGGCACCCAGCTGCGCCATTCCTGGCGGGCCGACACGGGGACCGACGCGCTGCCCTGGTTGGCCGACCACCGCGTCCACGGCACTCCCGTGCTCCCCGGCGCCGCCTACTGCGCCCTGGCCCTGACCGCCGCCTGCGAGGTCTTCCACGCCGAGCCGTACGAAGTCGAAGCGGTCGACATCCACTTCCGCGAACTGATGCACCTGGCCGACCACACCGACGCGACGACGACCGCCACCCGCCTGGGCCCCGACCGCGCCGACTGCGACGTCTTCGGCCGCGACCAGGACCGCGCCTGGATACGACAGGCCAACGCCGTGCTGCGCCGCATCGAACCGCCCCCGCGGGAGCCGGCCGTCTCCGTGCCCGAGCTGGCCGCGCGGCATCCCGTCGCGCTCGACCCGGAGGCCCTCTACGCGAGCCTGCGGGCCCGTGGCCTGGAACACGGACCGGCCTTCCGCGGGTTCACCGAGCTGCGCACCTCGCCCGAGGGCGACAGCTTCTGGGCCCGCGTCACCGTTCCCACCGCCGCGGAAACGGCCCCACACGCGCTGCGGATCCACCCGGTCCTCCTCGACCTGTGCGCGCAACTCGTGGTGGCCGGCCTGGTCCGGGAACCCGGCCAGGGCCTGGTCCTGCCCGTGCACGTGAAGAGCGTGCGGATCCTCGGCGACCCCGGGACCGCCGTGTACGCCCACGCCCGGATCATCCCCGCTCCGGCGGGCAGCACCATCGGCCGCGTCCTGCTCCTGGACGAGGGTGGCCACCCCGTCGTCGACATCGACGCCCTGCGCTTCGTCCACCACGGCGCGAGCCAGGACACCGGCCCGGACCGGTGGTTCCTGGAGACCGGCTGGCACCCCCAACCGCTCGGCGCGACAGCGGGGCCACCGGCGCTGGACAGCTGGCTCGTCGTGGGCGAGGCGGACGGCTCCGCCCAGCTGCTGACCGACGCCCTGCGCGCCACCGGGGCGACGGCCGAGAGCCTGGACGCCGCGGTGGGCGTCGACACGCTCGAACGGCTCAGGAACCTCATCGCCGAGCGGTGGGCACCCCCGCTCAGCCCGCCGAGGGCCGTGGTCCTGCTGTGCGCACCGCCCCCACCGGTGCGGGACGACCCCGCTCCGGTCGCCCTGCGCCGGACCCGGCACCTGCTGGCCATCGCCCAGGCCGCCGCCGCCTGTGCCGAGCCCCCGCGCCTGTACACGGTCACCCGCGCCGCCCACCACCTCGAGCCCGACCGGGCGGCCGATCCGGCCCAGAGCGCGCTGCGCGGCCTGGTACGCGTCCTGACGCATGAGCACCCGGAACTGCGGGCAACCCTCGTCGACGCCGACCCCGCCGACACCGACCTGCTCGGCGTCGCGCGGGAACTGGCCGCCGACGCCCCCGAGGACGAGGTCGCCCTGCGCGGCACCGACCGCCACATCGCCCGCCTGGCCTACGCCCCGCTGTCCGAGGGCGAACGGGCGAGCGCCAGCACGCGCACCGTCCGCTACGGCGTGGACCGCTTCCGCCTGCGGGCCGGCCGGCTCGGCGACCTCGACAGCCTGGAGTTCGCCGTGACCACGCGCCGCGCACCGGGCCCCGGGGAGGTCGAGCTGCGGGTGCGGGCCGCCGGCGTGAACTTCCGCGACGTGCTCACCGCCATGGGCCTGCTGGCCACCGACGAGGACGCCGGCTCCCGCGTCGGATTCGAATGCACCGGCGTGGTCACCGCGGTCGGCCCCGGCGTCGACCACGTGCGTGCCGGTGACACCGTGCTCGCCGCCGACCTGCGCGGTGGGGCCTTCGCCTCCTTCACCACGGTCCCCGCCTTCACCGTGGCGGCCATCCCCGCGGGGATCGACCCCGACGAAGCGGCGGGGCTGCCCACCGCGTTCCTCACGGCCTGGTACGCCCTGCACGACGTGGCCCGGCTCACGCGGGGCGAGCGGGTCCTGATCCACAGCGCCACCGGCGGAACCGGTCTGGCCGCGCTCGCGGTCGCGGGCCGGCTGGGGGCCGAGGTGTTCGCCACCGCCGGCAGCGAGGAGAAGCGCCGGTACCTGCGCGACCTGGGCGTCCGGCACGTGTGGGACTCCCGATCGCTGGACTTCGCCGAGCAGGCCCGCGCCGCCACCGCGGGCGAGGGCGTCGACGTCGTCCTCAACTCACTGTCCGGGCAGGCCATCCGGGCCGGACTGGAGACGCTGGCGCCCTTCGGCCGGTTCGTCGAGCTGGGGGTGCGCGACATCCTCGCCGACACACCGCTCGGTCTGGCTCCCCTGCGGCACAACGTCACCATGAGCGCGGTCGACCTCATCGAACTCCAGCGCTCTCGTCCGGAGGTCTTCGCCCGGGTGATGCGGGAGGTGCTGGCCGAGTTCGAACGGGGCGCCCTGACCGCCCTGCCCTGTCGGACCTATCCGCTCGCCAGGGCCCGCGACGCGTTCCGCCTGATGGCCGGCGCGGGACACATCGGCAAACTCGTCCTGACCGTTCCCACCGAGGGCAGTGGCACCGCCGTCCTGCGGGAGCCGCCCTCCCCGGTCCGGCCGGACAGCGCCTACCTCATCACCGGCGGCCTGCGCGGCGTCGGCCTCGCCACCGCCGGCTGGCTGGCCCACCAGGGCGCCTCCCACCTCGTCCTGAACGGACGCACGCCCCCCTCCCCGGAGACCGAACGGATCCTCGCCGGGCTGCGCGACAGCGGCACCCGGATCAGCGTCGTCCTCGGCGACATCGCCGAGCCCGGCACCGCCAGACGCCTGGTGACCACCGCCACCGCCGACGGCCTGCCACTGCGCGGTCTGGTCCACGCCGCCATGGTCCTCGACGACGCCGCGGTCACCAACATCACCGACGACCAACTGGACCGGGTGTGGCACCCCAAGGCCACCGGCGCGTGGCGCCTGCACGAGGCGACCGCCGGGCTGGCACTCGACTGGTTCGTCCTGTACTCCTCCATGGCCTCCCTGCTCGGCAACCCCGGCCAGGGCGCCTACGCCGCCGCCAACGCCTGGCTCGACGCGTTCGCCATCTGGCGCTCCGCCCACGGCCTGCGCACGCTCGCCGTCAACTGGGGCCCCTGGGGCGAGACCGGGGTCGCCACCGACTTCGCCGCCCGCGGCTACCAGACCATCCCGACCGAGGACGGACTCCGGGCCCTCGCCACACTCCTGACGCACCAGCGGGTACGCACCGGCGTCATCCCCGGGACGCCGGACACCTGGATCCCGGCGGCCGGCCGCCGTTCCTCGCTCTTCGGCCTCCTCACGCACGACGCGGCGGGAACGGGAGGCACCAAAGACCCGAGCCGCGACATCCGGGCCGAGCTGCGCTCCGCCGAGCCCGGCCTCGCCCGCCGCACGGCCCTCGAGGACTACCTGGCCGAGCACATCCGCACCGTGCTCCGGCTCGGGAGCGCCACCCTCGACCCCCAGACCCCGCTGAAGGCACTCGGCTTCGACTCCCTGCTGAGGATCGAACTGCGCACCCGCCTCGAATCCGGTCTCGGCACCAGACTCGCCGGCGACTTCGTCTGGCAGCACCCCACCCTGGCGGCCCTGGCCACCGGCCTGGCCGAGCACATGGGCCTGGACCTGAACGGTGACGACGGCCCGCAGCCCCGGCCCCGTTCCCAGGGCGGCACCAGCGACACCCGACCGACCACGACGGGAACCTGAGGCAAGGACCATGGAGACACCTCAGCCGTCCGCCACCGCCACCGCCACCGCCACCGCCACCGGCGGCCACCTTCCCACCGATCCGCCGCCCACGACCGTCCCCGTACAGGCCCGGAGGACACCGGTGATCCCCCCGGAGCGCCCGGGCACGGCGACAGGCGCCGGTGAGGGGCACCGCGTCATGGCCTTCATGCCGCCCCAGCCCGAGCGGGTTTGCCACACCCGCCACCTGGTCGCCTCGATGCTCCGCCTCTGGCGGTTGGAGCACCTCAGGGACGCCGCCGAGCTCGTGACGAGCGAGCTGGTGACCAACGCGATCCAGCACTCGCCCGACCAGCACCCCATCACGGTGACGATCGAGCACGACGAGCAGTGGCTGTCCATCGCGGTCAGGGACCGCTCCGCCGGCGTGCCCCGGCTCGCCGGCGCGGGCGTCTCCGACGAGCACGGGCGCGGCCTGTTGCTGGTCGGACACGTCGCCGGCGCCTGGCTCTGCGAGGCGCATGCCGATGGGACCAAGACCGTCTCCTGCCGGCTGGCCCTGTGGCCCCCGCAGCCGGCGGACCTCGCGATCCCGGCGCGGCCCACTCACCGACCCCTCCTCACCGACGGCCGTGACACCCACCTCCCGCCGCCCCGCCCGAGCGTCGTGTGAGTGGGCGGGCGCCGCGCGTGGGGCCCACACCCCGCGCGCAGCGCCACCCGTGTCCCTCCCTCCGCACGCGGCCCCACGACGTCCGGGCCGACCGGGCCCTACCCCCGCCGGTCAGTGCCGGAGCCGGTCAGTGCCGGAACCGGACCGCGGATGGCGCAGGCGCGCGAGCGTCCGGCGGTGCGCCGCGCAGCGGGGGCCGCCAGCGCGGCCGACGGTGTCGAGCTGGCGGACGAGCTGGTGCAAGGAGATCATGGCCGTGATCGGGGGCAGGCCCACGACCACGATGTTGAGCACGGTCCAGGGCACGGTGGCCACGCACAGCCCGGCCACCGCACTCGTCGACAGGATCAGGACGGTCCAGGAGTCCCTCGGCCGGCGTCCCTCCACGGCCGCGCGCAGCGCTGACAGGCAGCCGGCGAGCCACGGCCCGTACACGGCGATCGGCCACAGGCGCGACAGCCCGTGCGGCACCCGGGAGAACGCGAGGTCCTGCAACGGACCGTAGGAGAGCACGCAGTCCAGCAGACAGACGATGCCGACCGTCACGGCGGTGAGCCCGCCGACCGCCGGGCCGAGGAACTGGGACCACGGGGTCACCGGCCGACCGGGTCGTCGGCGGCGGGGAAGGGGCGGCGGGGCGGCATCGAGCTCGACCGCGGCGGGTTCGGCGGTGGGCGCCCAAGGAGGCGGCAGGACGAAGGCCCCCTCCTGCTCCCAGCTGCCCAGTGTCTCGACGGTCGGGTACGGCGGCCACGGTGTGCCGGCGACGGGGGGATCGTCGCCCCGGTCCGGCCGGTCGTACGGCGGGTCCTGCGGGTAACCGTCCGAAGTGCCGTAGACGGTGACCCCGTACTGGGGGAAGAGGTCGCCCATCGGGTCATACACGGCGGTCTCCCCGAGCACGCCGGCACGCGGTCGGCAGGGGTATCGACGTCCGGCATCGCGCCACGACCGGATCCCGGGTCCAGGGCGACGCGCCCGCGGATTGGTGCGTTGAACTCATACCCCGTCAACGAGATACCCACGACCCCGCATGTACGGCATACGGGTGTCGTCCAATAGTCAATTACCGGCCGCTAACCGGGATTACTCACGTGCTCCGACGACCCCGAGCCATCTCCTCCGAAAAATGCACTGCGGCCGAGTTCTTATACAATCCACATCGCTCCCCGGAATTACCCAGCGCACAAACCCATGGAGAAACCTTTTCCCTCCCGTGACCTCCGTCACTCCGTGCTATATTTCCGGACCGCCAGGGGGCTTCCCGAATTCGAGACCCCGCGCCGAGATGAGTACGCCGCCAAAAGGGGTTCGGATGCTGAGGAAAGAGGAATACCAGGACGCCTGTGCCTTGCGTCGCCAGGGGTGGTCCCTCTCAGCGGTCGCCCGACATCTGGGGCGGGACCGGAAAACGGTGCGGGCTTACCTGAACGGGGAGCGGACGGTGGGAGTCCGAGTCCCGTCCCAGGACCATTTCCTGCGGTTTCTGCCCTACTGCCGCCAGCGCTTCAGCGATGATCCGCACCTGCGAGCGTCCGTGCTCTTCGGCGAGGTGGTCGAACTGGGGTATCCAGGCGCCTACTCGACCTTCACCCGCGCACTGCGCAAGCGGGTGCCCCGGCCGAACTGCGGACTGTGCCAGCGCGCACCCCAGGGGCTCGGTGCGGCGGCGGACAGCACGCCGGGCGAGGACGTCCAGTTCGACTGGGTGGAACTGTACGACCCGCCGGCCGAGTGGGGCTGCGGGAGCCGGGCACACCTGCTGATGGGTTCACTCACACTCTCCAGTCGCTGGCGCGCGGCACTGACGCAGGGGAGGGAGTTCGCGCACTGCGTCGAGGCCATGGACCAGGTGATGAGACGTCTGGGAGGAACGGGCGAGCGCTGGCTGTTCGACCGCACGGCTCCCATGTGCTCGGCGACCGGCAGGGTGACGGCCGCCTTCACGAGCGTGGCCCGGTACTACGGGGCCTCCGTCGCGATCCGCACCCGGGACGGCCAGCAGGCCCCGGTGGACCGCTCCCGTCACTCCATCACCCAACGCTGGTGGCACTCCATGCCCAAAGGCATCGGCATGCCGGCCGCACAGGCGAGTCTCGACCGGCTCGCCGAGCTTTCGGCCGGCCCCCGCCGACCGGCCTGTGACACCAGGACGCTGCTGCCCCTGCCGGCCAAACCCTTCCCGGCCCGCTTCCGCGCTCGGCGCACCGTCGGCGCCAAGGGCCTCGTGTGCTTCGAGGGAAACTTCTACGCGCTGCCCCCGGACCTGGCCGGCGCCGTGGTGAACGTCCACCGGCGCCTGGACGAGCCGTACGTGTCGATCACCACGGAGCACGGAGCGATCATCGCGCGCTTCGTGCTGGCCCCGCTGGGAGCGGGCCAGACGGTGCTCGGCCGGCGCGATCTCATCACCCTGGAACGTCCCGTGCGCGCGTCACGCTCCGCGGTCGGTCCCTGCCCGGGCAGCAGGGGCAACCGGCCGCCTTCCCCGGAAGCGCTGGCCGAGGCCGAAGCCCTCCTCAGGGGCGCCGGCGGGCCGGACCGGGGCACCGGCTCGGCGGCCTCCCGCTCGCACGTGCCATCGGCGAACCGGCCCGCCCACGGCTGCCAGGCACGGGCGAGGTACCTGTCGGCACGACCGAGGCGGTGAAGCCTCGAAACACGAGCCGCGCGGCACCGGAACCGGTCGATCCTCCTTCACACCCCGTCAGCGCGGCCTCCGGACTTTGCTTACGGCATATTCACTCAGCAGGGTGGTTTAGTCACATTTAGCACCTTTGCCTCCCGAAAGTCCCTGATAGTTGTTCCATGGGCGAGATGCGTGTTCTGCTCGGACGGCGCGGTGTCGCGGACGGTGGATCCACCGGTCGGCACGGTGGCGGTACGAGCGGTGCCCGCCAACGCCGAGGACGACACCGACGGCCGGATTGAGCCGGGACCACCCGGGTCACGCCCACCGGCCGGCGCCGCAGCGTGACCCGCCCGCTCTCTTCCGCCTTCGTCACGGAGAAAACGGAGCCAGCATGCCGCTACCCGCCATCGGAAAGCCTCGAGCCCTGACGCCCGAACAGGCGGCCGCCATGACACCAGGGATGTGGCTGGCTGGTGTCCTCGGCCGGTACCGGCGCGATCAGGCCGTCATCCGATGGGCCGCCCAGCCGCACCACCTGCTGGCGGTTCCCTCCGGTGTGCGGTGGGACACCGTCAGCGTCCCGGCGCACCTGGGCATGCCACTGCTGGAGCGCCTCCTGGGCGGACCGGGAACCGAGCGCGTCGGTCCGGTCCTCTGCGACGGCCGGGACGACCGCACCTACTGGCTGATCCCCGTGGGGTCCTTCGTCGGATGCAAGGCACTCCATCCTGACGTGCACCTCATGCCCTCCGGTCACCTCGTCGAAGTGCCCTCCCCCGGCGTCGAGCACGCGTCAGACCTCGTGGCGGACCTCCTGGCAGAACAACCGTCCGACTGTTCGGAGGACACAGCCTCCGAGCCCGTGACGTGGGCGCACTGGCCGACCGTCAACGGCGTTCTCACTCCGCCGGAAGACTTCATCGGATCACTCACCGGTCCCCACCGCACCCATGCGCCGTCGCGCTGCGTGCCCACTTCGCGCGGGCTCCTCCTCCCGCACCCCCGGCGCGCCCTGCTGCCCCCGCGGCAGCACCGGCTGGCACACCAGTGCCGCCACCGCCGCTGACCGGCGGTTCCGATCGCCCTTCCGCTCCGATCTGGTTGATCGGAGCGGACAGGAAACGAGGGCAGCCGTCGCGCACGATGTGCCCGATGAACCGGATTCCCCTGGTCACGCTCTCGGCGTGTTCGCTCACCGGCCGGATCGCGGACGCCCGTGCCGTCATCAGGGCCGTGCAGTCGAATACCGCGAAGATGTCCGGGTGATCGGCGAGGATTCGCTCCACCAGGCGCACATCGGAAATGTCGCCCACGTAGAAGGTGTGGCCCGCGGCGATCTCGCCCCGAGCTGCCGCGATATTTCCCAGAATGACAGGCTCGATCCCGTGGTCGATGCAGACGGAAGCGATCGTGTCACCGACGAAGCTGGCACCGCCGGCGATGAGAACCTTCATACGAAACCTCTCGTGCTTGCGCCCGAAACGAATGTGCGTGACGAGGGACACCTGCGACAGCGGAACGAGGCCTTCGGCTCCGGGTGATCCTACCCGGCACGAACGGCGCGGATATCTCCTTACTGATCGCCAAAGCACCTGATCGGCATTCTGACCCGCTCTGTCGGCCCGGCCACCGGGGCGGCGGAGCAGGCGGAGTTCTCTTCGACGATGGCCAGGGCCTGCCCGATCGCCTCGCACAACATCATCAGGTCTTCGATATCACCGGTCACGGCGGCGGGGGCGATCCGGGCGAGCGCGCCGATGGCCACCAAGGACAGGCCCTCGACCGTGGTGAGGTCAGGACGATCACCGCTGGCCGGTGGGCTGCTGAGCACCACGTACCCGTCCAGTTCCTCCCTGATCTCGGCGCTCACGCCTCCCCAACCCGCCGTCCAGGTCCCGCGCCCGTTCGGCACGTCCTCATCAGCCGGATCGAGTCCGGTCAGCACGACTTCGACGGCGTCCGCGTACGCGCCCAGCACCACCTGGTGGAGCTCGTGGTCCTGCCGTTCCGCCACGCCGCGGATCCATCCTGCGGCGCGAACACCGACCTCGGCCGCCATGCGCAGCGCCCGGTGCCCCGAGGGGACCTCGCCGGTGCGGGGCGACGGCGGACCGGCATGATCATCGGAAATCGAGAGTGTGTATACGGTCATGCCGGAACAACCAGCGGGATGTCACAGCGGTTACGCCAACTACGCTGGCGCTCAGTGGAATTGGCCACTCCCACATGGCACCGCGGCCCCGGGTGTCGAGAGCGCACGCACCGCACCGGGGCACGCCTGGATCGAACAAAAGAACCGGCCCGGATCTTTCCGGCTGCCGGTCTGCCGGTTGGTTCACGGTGGCAGAGCGTGCCTGACGGGCGGAAGCCCGTACCCTTCGCGGGCGTGAAGGTGGTGGGGGGGGAGCGTGCGTGGCTGTGAGCGCCAGCCGTGAGCGCTCTGCCGTTCGGGTGATGTGATGCCGGAGCCATTGCCAGAGGCCCGGCGGAAATGGATTACTTCACGTATCCGAACCGTAGGCCACCAGCCGTCGGAGGGGGCGGCGGTCGGCCTGTCATCGGCTTCAGGGGCGTCCCGGATCCGGCGCTGCGATGGACGCCCACTGAGGCGACTGGATCCACCAGCCGGTATGACCGAGTCGCCCACCGCCAGCAGTCGGTTGCCACCGGTGTCGCTGCCCGAGTGCCCACGACGGCGACTGTCCGACGTCACCGCACGTGGGACAGCCGGCGCGGTCGACGTCGGGTCACCGCCACGGGCGGCTCCACCTACGCCGGTCCTGGCATCCGAGGCGGCACTGCTGTCGCCCGACACGTCCACCGGGCTCAGGCGGCCGGACATCCCGGATAGAGGCGTCTCCTGGCAGCGCCCGGGCGCTCTCCATCACCTCCTCCGGGCGACGGCTGGCAGCCGCCGTTCCAGACAGAGAGGCCCGATGAACACGTCCCAGACCTCGCTCCCCACGGCGGCCCCAGCGGCATCGCCGACGCTCTCCGCGCTCGCACCGGCCCAGGGGCCGGTGTCGGGAGGATCCACGGTGACACTGACCGGCACCAACCTCACCGGGACGACCGCGGTGAGTTTCGGCAGTACGCCGGCCACGTCGTTCACGGTGGTCTCCGCCACCCAGATCACCGCGACCACGCCGGCCGAGGCCGCGGGCCCCGTCCAAGTGACCGTCACCACCTCCGGCGGCACCAGCAACACCCTCACCTACACCTACGTGGCCGCTCCGACCCTCACCACGCTCGCACCGGCCCAGGGGCCGGTGTCGGGAGGATCCACGGTGACACTGACCGGCACCAACCTCACCGGGACGACCGCGGTGAGTTTCGGCAGTACGCCGGCCACGTCGTTCACGGTGGTCTCCGCCACCCAGATCACCGCGACCACGCCGGCCGAGGCCGCGGGCCCCGTCCAAGTGACCGTCACCACGCCCGGCGGCACCAGCGGCGGCCTCACCTACTTCTTCCTCAACCCGCCGACCCTCGCCGCGCTCGCACCGGCCCTGGGACCAGGCGGAACCGTGACCCTGACCGGTGCCAACCTGACCAACGCCACCGCGGTGAGCTTCGGCGGCTCGGCGGCCGTGTCGTTCACCGTGGTCTCCGCCACCCAGATCACCGCCACCGCCCCCACCGGCAGCGGCACCGTCCAGGTCACCGTCACCACCCCGGGCGGCACCAGCAACGCCCTCCCCTTCACCTACGTACCGTCACCGACCCTCACCGGCCTCACGCCCGTCCAGGGGCCGGCCTCGGGCGGAGGCACGGTGACCCTGACCGGCACCAACCTGACCAACACCACCGCCGTCAAATTCGGTACCACGCTCGCGTCGTTCACCGTGGTCTCCGCCACCCAGATCACCGCGACCGCGCCGGCCGAGGCCGCGGGCCCCGTCCAGGTCACCGTCACCACACCCGGCGGCACGAGTGGCGGCCTCTCCTACTACTCCGTCAACGCTCCGACCCTCACCGCGCTCGCACCGACCCAGGGGCCGGTGTCGGGAGGATCCACGGTGACACTGACCGGCACCAACCTCACCGGGACGACCGCGGTGAGTTTCGGCAGTACGCCGGCCACGTCGTTCACGGTGGTCTCCGCCACCCAGATCACCGCCACCGCGCCGGCCGAGGCCGCGGGCCCCGTCCAGGTCACCGTCACCACACCCGGCGGCACCAGCGGCGGCCTCACCTACTTCTTCCTCAACCCACCGACCCTCGCCACGCTCGCACCGGCCCTGGGACCAGGCGGAACCGTGACCCTGACCGGTGCCAACCTGACCAACGCCACCGCCGTCACCTTTGGCACCACGCTCGCGTCGTTCACCGTGGTCTCCGCCACCCAGATCACCGCCACCGCCCCCACCGGCAGCGGCACCGTCCAGGTCACCGTCACCACACCCGGCGGCACCAGCAACGCCCTCCCCTTCACCTACGTACCGTCACCGACCCTCACCGGCCTCACGCCCGTCCAGGGGCCGGCCTCGGGCGGAGCCACGGTGACCCTGACCGGCACCAACCTGACCAACACCACCGCCGTCACCTTTGGCACCACGCTCGCGTCGTTCACCGTGGTCTCCGCCACCCGGATCACCGCGATCACACCCCCCGGGTCCGCGGGCCCCGTCCAGGTCACCGTCACCACACCCGGCGGCACCAGCAACGCCCTCACCTACACCCAGATTCAGCCGCCCGGCATCTGACGGCTCCGGGGATCGCCCAGGACACGAAGCGCGGTCGTCGGGACCGGCCCGAGTGATGTTCCAGCAGATGGTTCCGCTTCGAAGGCACCCTGCGAGTCGTCCGGGCGGTACGCACGGTTTCGAGAGCCCGCGGTGCGCGTGGCAGCTCGACCGCGGCGGCCCCGGTGTCGTGCCTGGACGGACGTACGAATGGTTCCCTGAGGCACTGTCGCGTCGGCCGGCCGGCGCGGGACGGACCGGGGGTCGGTCGGTCCCGTCGGCGACCGCCTCCCGCATCGCGGCCGGTTCAGGTGTCGGCGATGCGGCTGAACAGCGCGGCGGCCCGGGCGATCACCGCGCGGTCCTCGGCGGAGAGGGCCCCGAGCTGTTCGTCGAGCCAGGCGTTCCGTCGCGTCCGGGTGGCGCCTCCCAAACGGTGGCCCTCCTCGGTGGCACTGAAGAGCACCCTGCGGCCGTCGCGCGGGTCCGGTGAGCGTACGACGTAGCCGGCGGAGGTCAGGCGGTTGACGGTCTGGCTCATGGAGGCCGGGGAGACGCGGCCCCGCTCGCTGAGGTCGGTCAGGGTCCGGGGCCCGTTCTTGTGCAGGTGGGTGAGGACCTCCAGTGCCACGTCGCCGAGGCCGCCTTCGGGGCGTTCACTGCGGAAGCGGCGGTACAACTGCCCGACGGCGGAGCGCACCTGCGCGCCGAGGTCGTCGTCCTCGATCTCGGCCGCGGGCCGTCCGGCGGTTGCGTGGTTCTGCACAGTTTCTTAGTATACCTAAGCATTTCTTTCGTGTACCTAAACACAGCGAGCTCCAGGAAGAGTCGAACCATGCCCGCGAACCCCCTCGGCATCGCGCTGCGCAACCGGCGCGCCGGCCAGCACACCCTCGCCTGGGCCGACAACGCCCTGCAGGCCCCGGAGAACTTCGCCCTGACCAGCCCCGCCTTCGGCCACGGCACGCCCATCCCGAGCGCGTACCGCGGCCGGGTGTTCGGCGCGAACGTCTCCCCGGCCCTTGCCTGGACGCAGCCGCCGCGGGGAACCGTCGAGCTCGTGCTCATCGTGCAGGACCCCGACGTCCCCTTCGGCAAGCCGGCCACCCACGCACTCGCGGTGGGCATCGACCCCGCCCTGGGCGGCATCGCGGACAACGCCCTGGCCAACCCCAGCCCGGTCCCCGGCATCCGGCACGGCAAGGGCCCCCTCGGCCGCCTGGGCTACGCCGGACCCATGCCGATCCGGTCGCACGGCCCCCACGCCTACGTCTTCCAGCTGTTCGCCCTCGACCGGGCCACCGAACTGGCGACCGGCTTCACCCTGGACCAGTTGGTCGCCGCCATCACGGGCCATGTCGTCGGACGGGTCCGGCTGGACGGGACCTACGAGAACCGCTGACGCGTTGGCGTTCACGCGCCGGTCCGACGCTGCCGGACCACGCCCCCGGAACGGTGAAGAACTTCGTGGAGCTGGCGAAGGGCGAACGCCCGAGAAGGTCGTCGACGCCATCGCCGAGACGGCAACCAACCCCCGCACCGACCGCCCGGCAGATCACGCACGGCTCCTGCATCCGCTGGACCGGCCCCGCGGACGGCACCGGGCCGAACATGGACGGCGTGCGTGCCTGGACCTTCGCCAAGGTCCCCGGGGGCGTCCTGGTGAGCACCGAGGAGACCCACACCGGTCCCCAGGTGGACACCGACGTCCCCACCGCGACGGGGATCCTCCGGCAGGGCCTGGACGCCTGGCTGGATGCCCTGAAGGCCACCGCCGAGCAGCGGGCCCAGGAGGCGTCAGGGCGCCGCTGATCCGGCACCGGTGACAGGGCGCCGGCTTGGCTGGCGCTGTGCGCCCGGGTCCGCCACCGCTGGGGTGACGGGCCCGGGCGCGAGCGCGTTCAGCGGCACAGGGTGCGCAGGGCGGTGAGGCAGTCCGCGGCCCGGCGCTGCGGGTCGGTGTCGGTGCTGGCCCAGGCGATCCGGGCGTCCGGTCGGATCAGAACGGCCGTGACGTCCCGCCAGATCGGATCCGCCGCTTCGGTGTTGACGGTGACTGCCCGCTGTTCCAGGCCGCCCGCGGAACACGGCGTCCGCGTCCCGCCGAGGTCCAGCAGCAGTGGCCGGCCGTGGTGCATCAACGGGTGGGCGGTGGGTGCCTCGGCCGCGTCCAGGGCGAGGCCGGCCAGTCGCGTGCCGTCCAGCGGGTGCGCGCCGGGCGCGTTGTCGGCGGGGAGCGGGTCGTCGAAACCGGCGATCCTGCGGGCCCACTGGCGGTTGGTCCGCGGTTCGGCCAGCGCGGCGGACCAGACCTCGCGCAGCGCGATCTGCTCCGGGCTCGCCGCGGCGAACAGGGCGAGCTGCGCGCGGGTGTTGTCGATGACGGCACGGGCGGCCGGCCGGCGCTCCGTGTCGTAGCTGTCGAGCAGTCCTTCGGGCGCCCGGCCCTGGAGGGTGGCGGCCAGCTTCCAGCCCAGGTTGGTGGCGTCCTGGATGCCGAGGTTCATGCCCTGCCCACCGGCTGGGAAGAACATGTGCGCCGCGTCCCCGGCCACCAGCACCCGTCCGGCCCGGTAGCGCGCGGCCTGGCGGGTGGCGTTGCCGTAGCGCGAGAGCCACCGGGGGTTGCGGATGCCGAGGTCCCGTCCCAGTAGCGCGCGGGTCTGCTCGCGCACCTCCTCCAGGGTCAGCGGTTCGCCGGTGCCGCGGTGCATGGTGGCCGTGGAGAGGCCCGCCAACCGGTGGACGCCGTCGCCGATCGGGGCCGCCAGGAACGAACCGGCCGGCCCGGTGGCGGCGAGCGGCGCGGTGGGCGGGTCGTCGAGTTCGACGTCGGCGAGCCACCCGGTCAGCGTGGTGTCCTGACCGGGAAAGTCGATGCCGGCCGCCTGGCGCACCGCGCTGCGGGTGCCGTCGCAGCCCACCACCCAGCGCGCCCGCACGGTCCGGTGGGTGCCGCCGGCCCGGACCACCATCTCGACGGCGTCCGGCCCCTGGACGAGCGAGACGACCTCCTGCCCGCGCAGCACCCGGGCGCCCACGGCGACCGCGTGCTCCTCCAGGAGCTGCTCGGTGACGGACTGACCGAGCGCCAGCATGAACGGGTGCACCGCTCCGAGCGTGGAGAAGTCCAGCCTGGTGGTCGCCGCGCCGAAGTGGCCGGTCGGCACCGGGGTGCCCCGTTCGACGAACCGCTCCGCGAGTCCGCGGGTGGCGAAGGTGTCCAGCGTGCCGGCCTGCATGCCGACCGCACGCGACCGTCCGTCCGGTGCCGCCCGGCGTTCCACGACGGCCACCTCCACCCTGTGCAGGCGCAGCTCCGCGGCCAGCCAGAGTCCCACCGGGCCGGCCCCGGCGATGAGCACGTCGAGCATGACAACCACTTCCTCTCACTCTTGTCCGTTGGACAAGGATGAGCATGCCCTAGAATTATCCATTGGACAACCGGAGTTGGGGCAGCAGGCTCGGAAGCCGACCGGAGAGGCGCATCGGATGGGTACGACACGGGGCGAGATCGTCGCCGCCACGCTGGCGGTCCTCGACGAGCACGGGCTGGACGGCGTGACCATGCGCGCCGTCGCGGCCCGGCTCGGCGTGCAGCACAACACCGTCCGCTGGCACGCCTCCAGCAAGGGCCGCCTGCTCGAACTGGCCTCCGACGAACTCCTCGCGCACTGTCTCGACGAGCCGCTGCCCGAGGCGTTCCCCGACCGGCTCAAGGAACTGAGCCGCCGTTGCCGCACGGCACTGCTCTCCCACCGCGACGCCGCCAGGATGGTCGCGGGTGTCTTCGCGGCCGAGCCCCGCACGCTGCGCTACGCCGACACCGTGGTCGCCACCCTGCTGGCGGCCGGCCACTCGCCGCGCACGGCCGCGTGGACCCACTGGACGATCTTCTACCTGACCCTGGGCCTCACCCAGGAACAGCAGGCCGCCCAGGAGACCGCACCGACCCTCCTCCCGGACCAGGCCCCGGCCGACAGCTACCCGGCCCTGGCCGAGGTCCTGCCGTACGTCGGCCCCGACAGCTTCGACCAGCGATTCGAATTCGCCCTCGACCTGATCATCGCCGGCCTTCCCCGGGCCGAGGTGCCAGTCGGCCAGGGCCGCTAGGAGCTGTTCGAGGTTCGGATCCGGGTAAGGCGCGGTGGCGTGCCGGCCGCGGCCGGGGCGAGCTTGCCGAGCAGGGTTGAGGGCGGGAACGCGGCGGCGAGCGGGGGCGGCCGAACGCGATCCGTTCCCGCTTCCGAAGGTGGATACGTCCTGCCGTCCGTGGCGTGGTCACCAGTAGTCTGGCGTGGGCCGGCGTGATCATCCGTTGGTGGCACGGGCTGGCCGGCTCAAGCCCGCTTCCGCACGACGAGGCCGCGCTCCACGGCCCACCGCCGAGCCGAGGGGCGGAACCCACGGGCCGTCGCCGGGGGCCGCGCCCACCCGCGCCGACCAGCCGCACCGCCAAAGGACCGTCATGACCCTGGAGATAGATCTGCCGCTCGGCGCGAACGCCGACAGCGATGCCCACGCCGAGCGCCTGGCCGCCGACCTCACCGAAGTCGGCAACGAACGCTTCCTACGGGCCGTGCTCCGCGACCGGGCACGCTTCCACCACCGCAGCACCACCGCCCTGTTCGGCCCGCCGAGCAGTCGACCCGAGGTCGCCGAGCCGGACGCCAGTCTGCTGCTGCGCGCGATCCACCTGTGCTTCTCCGCCCACCTGCCGCTGAGCCTGTCCCCCGACGTCCTCTGGTACGCGGTGGTCCACGAGGTCGCCGTCCACGTCCAGCTGAACACCGACGCCTATGCGGGACTCTTCACCGCCACCCCCGGTGAGCGGCAGGCCATCGTCGTGCACGACGACTTCGCCCCCCTCGACTGGGAACGGTCCGTCAACCTGGTCCAGCAGCCGTTGCGGGAGCGAATCGGCGAGGAGATCGCCGACCTGTTCCAGCCCACCTTCTCCACAACCACCCCTGCCACCGCCACCGCCACCCTGATCGCGCTGCTGGACGTGGTCAGCCCGTACTACCGCTTCCGCTGGAGCACCCTGTGCGGCATCCCGCGGATCCGGCTGGAGGGAACCGACCGCGACTGGCGTCTTCTGGTCAGCCAGGTACGGGAGTTGGCGGGATGGTTCGAAGGGCTGGCGCCCTGGTTCGCCGCACTGGAACCAGTACTGGTCACGATCGCCGACACCGCCTCGGGATGGGGCGTGGACGAGGAGTTCTGGCGCTCGCTCTACTCCTGGCGCTCCGAATCCGGCGGCGACCGGGTCACCGGCTGGATCACAGCCTTCTTCGCTCACCGATACACCGAGGACGGGCCGATCCCCAAGGACTCGTTCGGAGCCGACGGCACCGACAACGACGACTTCCCCTCGCACGTCAGCCGCGTCCCCTTCCGCTGGCAGACCCCGGCCGGCACCTCCGACATGGCCTTCCTCGGCGGGGTGCTGGGCATCGAACGCGACGGCGAGTGGATCCGGCCGCACCTGGGCCACGCCGTGGTCGAACTGCTCCACACCGAGCCACGCGACGAGCGCCTGCCCGAGCCGTGGACATTGGCGGCCGTCCAGCGGGTGACCGGCTGTCCCACGGCGCACCTGCTCGACACCATGGGCACCGTCCGGCTCAACGGCGAGGAGCTGGAGGCCGCCGTCGCGATCAACGTCAACGGGCTGTGCGTGGTGCGGGGAGCAGACGGCAACTGGCACCTGGGTGATCTGGTCTCCGAGCAGAGTGACATCCACTGTTGGGGCACCCACGGACCGGACCTCGGTACCGCCCTGCGCTCGCTATGAGCCCCGTCTGACACTTGCCCCCCGTGGCCACCCGCACCGGCCAGGCCGGCACCAACACCCTGGCGGACGCAACACCCAGGGCGCGGTCGGAGCCACCTGCCCAGCGGCGGTATCTTGCATGTCGCGTTGGCACACTTCTGAAGGAAATCGGATGTCGCAGCAGGTCACCGGGCGGTCGCCGAGGCGTCTGCGAATGCGTCGCGGCCGTGTGGCGGGAACCGGGTTGGCGGTGCTCACCTGCCTGGTCGCCACGGCCTGCGGCACGTCCACTCATCGCGCTCAGGAGCGGGCGCCCCTCCCCAGCGCCCTGCCCGCCGGCTCGGGTCAGTCCGGTGGCGCCGGGCCGTCCCTCCCCCTGCCCAGTGGCGCCCCGTCGGCCGAGCCCATCGATCTGAGCCGGTGGCAGCTGATCCTGCCGGTGGACAAGAACGGCGAAGCCTCAGGTGACGACGCGGCGGTCGTGCGCCCGGCCCGGCCCACCGCGCCCTGGCTGACCCAGCAGCCCGACGGCAGCCTGCGGTTCTGGGCCCCTGCGGGCGGCGCCACCACGGGCCACTCCCTGCACTCGCGCACCGAGCTCGACTCCCTCACGGACTTCCCCGTGGGCCAGGGCCAGCACGTGCTCAGCGCCACGCTCATCGTCCAGCAGCTGCCGCAGCAGAGCCAGGACATCACCATCGGCCAGGTCCACGGTTACGGATCCACCTACAGCGCGGCTCCCTTCGTGCTGCTCTCCTTCAACGGGTCGCGGCTCGTCCTGGCGGTGGAGAGCAAGCCGAAGCTCCAGGGCTCGGTCGGGCCGTCCGACGGCGCGACGACCTCGTCGCAGACCGTTCTCGACGGGCTCGCCCCGGGTCAGCCGCTCGCCTACACCATGACGGTGGACGGCGCGCGGCTGACCGTCGACGCGACCCTCTACACCACCACCGGAGCGGTCCAGCACTCCGGTTCCGTCTCGGTGGCCCTGCCGCCGGCCTGGAACGGGATCCCGGTCACCTTCGACGCCGGCGACTACGAACAGGACGACGCCGCCTCCTCGCACTCCGGCGGAGGTCAGGTCACCTTCCTCCGCCTGAACACCACCTGACGGGCCGATCCGAGGCGCCCGTGCGCGAGCTCAGCCACTCGCTGGGTAGTGGGGGGAGTCAGGATTCTGACCGCCATTCCGTTCGGCGTGGGCGGAGGGCCTGCCGCCCACGCCGTGGAGCACCCGCAGCCTCGGTCACTCACCTCGGTTCGTGATCCTTCACGGAACTGCGGTCGGAACCTTTCGTGGCTGCGGCCGGATCTGCGTGAATCCCAGGGCAGGGCGTGAACGCAAGAACGTTCAGCGGGCGCTGCCGAGGTCCCGGTCGGCCTCGGAGCCCTGGAGCATCAGCGTGGTCTCCTCGACGCGGCTGAAGCGGCCGTCGGGCGCCAGGTCGGCGAAGACGTAGACCTCCAGGCGCACGGACGAGCCGTCCTTCTTCGTGGCGTGGACCGTGTGGCGGTCGGCGTACTTCGTGCCGTCGCGCAGTTCGTCGTGGACCTCGACGAACCCTTCGGCGACGACGGTGCGCAGGTGGGAGATGTGCTCGATGAAACCGGCGCGGTCGGCCCACTCCCCGTCCGTGCGCTGCCGGTAGTCGGGGGTGAAGTGGAGGTCGGCGGCCTCCTCCACGGTGATGGCGGAGTTGAAGACCAGATCGGTGATGGCGGCGGCGATGCCAGTGCGGTTCACGGGAATCCCTTTCGTGACGAACACTCGGAGCAACTGCGTGCGCTGCGCACGCTTCGCTCTGACTGTAGCACCGGATGCGTGCGCGGCGCACGCTAATTTTTGAGGCGCGGGGAGACGGGACGGACAGGACGCGAGATCGCCGACGCGTTGGCCATCCCGCCCGAACGCACCACCCGCACAGGAGCCTGGACGAGGGGTCAGCGAAGTGACGCACCCGACCCTGAGCGCACCGGTCAGAACCGGCCCTCCCCCAACGCGGCCTTCGTGAGCGGCTCGCACCAGGCCCCGGTCGCCGTCGTCGGGCAAGGCGCGGCAGATGCGGTGGTGGACCAGGTGCCGGCCGCGCGACCGCGCGACCCGGACGCCGGCCCACCCGAACGCACGTACGTGTTGACGGGGCATCGGCGGCCGGACGTGGTGAGGTGATGCGGGCGGCGGGAACTGGGCCGGGATCGCCGGCCCGCCGCCCGAGACGGGGGGCGTTCATGTACGGCGTACTCAGATCCGTTGCCGCGGCGGCCAGTGCCGTCAGCGCACTGCTGGGTCCAGCGATGGCCCCGGCCGGCTCCGGGGCCGTGGCGGCGGTCGCCCCTCAGTCCGCGTGGGCCGCCGAGGACGTACGGGGCGAGGGAGACGGCACGCTCATCACCCGCCTGCACACACCCCCTACCGGCACGTCGATCGCCTCACCCGCGCGCGACACCCTCTTCGCCTGCAAAGGGGGGACCCTCACCCGGCCCGACCGCCCGTGGATCGACGCACACGGTGTGATCGACGTACGCAAGCGCCCGTTCGTATCGGGCACCATGCACTGGCACCGGTACCTGAAGGTGTCGACGACCGCGACCGAGAGGCGTTTCAAGGGCAATGGCCTCCCGGGCCACCCCACCGGGCGCTTCCCCGTCCAGAAGGGCACCCCCGCCTACAAGTACTACGCGGAGACTCCCGCGCACGGGTACCCCAACGCCGCCGCGATCCCCATCAGACCGTGGAACCTCGACGTCACCGTTCCGCGCGATCCGTCTGTCCAGGCGCAGCCCACGTGCATCGACCAGCTGACGACCGGGATGGCTCTGGCGGGCGGCACCTTCCACCTGGAGGTGGCCACCGATGCGGAGGACCGACCGGTCGACCCCAACGCGGCGCTGCCGCTGGACCGCTGCTGGGGCCATCCGTACGACACGCAGTACCACTACCACGGCCCCTCGCAGACCTGCTTCGGCAGCAAGCCTTCGAGGGGATCCGTGGACACCCGTTCCCGGCACTCACCGCTCGTGGGATACGCCATCGACGGCTTCGGGATCTTCGGGCCGCGCGGCGAGGACGGAAAGATCGTCAGGAACAGCGATCTGGATGTCTGCCACGGTCACACGCACGCGATCATGTGGGACGGCAAGAGGGTCGTCATGTACCACTACCACCTCAACGGAGAGTATCCGTACTCCATCGGCTGTTTCCGGGGGAAGCCGGTGACGGTGCCCGGATCCGGGCACGGCTGGCACTAGGCACAGAACTGCCGGACGTTGATGGAACGCCTCGCGCCTCCAGCCGCTTCGAAGCCGGCCTCAAGGCCGCCCAGCGGGACTGGCTGTGGAGCGGCAGCTTCGGACGCGCCCGACGAGGAGGCCCGCCTGTCCGAGGAAGCGCTGAAGGCCACCGCCGCCCCGCGGGGCGGCGGCCTGCCAGGGCGGCGGATGGTCGGCGCGCCGTGCGGCCTGGCGGGGATGTTCCGCGACCGCCGCGTGCTCGGGTGGTGGAGCAACGCGCGAGCGGCCCGTCGGCGGATGGGATGCCGCCGGCGGGCCGCTCGGGTCGGGTCAGGCGAGGGCGAGGAAGAGCTTCTCCAGCTCGGCCTCGGACATCGGTGGCGCGTCGCCGTCCGCGGTGGCCAGGCACTGGCGCATGCCGCTGGCCACGATCTTGAAGCCGGCCCGGTCGAGGGCACGGGAGACGGCGGCGAGTTGGGTGACGACGTCCTTGCAGTCGCGGCCGGCTTCGATCATGGCGATGACGCCGGCGAGCTGCCCCTGGGCGCGGCGCAGGCGGTTGAGGACCGCGCTCACCGCTTCTTCTTCCACCTTCACCGGTTTCCTCCTGGCTCGTGCCGACCGCTTCCCTCAGGATACCCCAGCGGGTATATGCGGGTTCAGCGGCGGACGGCGGGTTCCGGGGTGGGTGCCACCGCCCCTGCCGCGGGTGGGATTTCGGTGCGGTGGGCGCGCCCGTGCTGGAGCAGCGGCCAGGCCACGATCGCGGGGAGGGTGACCAGGACGGCCGGGCCGGTCTGGCGACCGAGGACGAACAGGCCCATGGCGACGACGAACCAGCCGAAGCCGGTGCGCAGGGTGTGCTGGGGGATCCGTCCGGCGTAGCGGCCACCGATGAGGCTGCCGAGGACGGCGGCGGCGGTGACGGCGAGGGCCAGGTTCCAGTCGAGGTGGGCACCGGAGATGTGTCCGGCGAGTCCGGCGAAGGAGTTCATGGCGATGACCAGCAGCGAGGTGCCGACGGCGATGCCCATCGGCAGGCCGGCCAGCAGGGCCAGCGCGGGCACGATGAGGAAGCCGCCGCCGGCGCCGAGGACGCCGGTGACCGCGCCCACGACGAGGCCCTGCAGGAGCAGGCGGTGGAGTGGGAGTTCGCGGTGCGCCCGCGCCTGGGTCCGGCCCGGGCGGCGGAGCATCGCGGCCGCGGTGGCGAGCATCATGAGGGCGAACGCGATCAGCAGGACGATGTCGGGGATGTGCGTGGCCGCTCGTCCGCCGGCGTAGGCGCCGGCCATGCCCGCCAGGCCGAACAGCGTCCCGGTGCGCCAGCGCACCCGGCCGGCGCGGGCGTGGGAGACCAGGCCGGCGATGCTGGTGACGCCGACGACGAACAGGGAGGTGGTGATGGCCTGCTTGGTGTCCTGGCCGGCCAGGTAGACCAGGATCGGGACGGTGAGCATGGATCCGCCACCGCCCAGGATCCCGAGGAGGACTCCGATCAGGAGTGAGGCCGCGACGGCGAGAGTGGTCACGGCCGGCTCCTGAGGGCGGTGATCACCGAGGTGATGTCGGTGCGCGGGCCGCGGTTGTAGGGGAGCTTGGCGAGCAACATGCCCATCGCGCAGGTGTTGGTGAGGGCGGCGATGGTGAGGCCGGCTCCGACGGCGGTGCCGATCAGGTGCAGGCCGGGTATCGCGAGGCCGGCCAGGCCGGAGACGAGCACGATCGAACCGGCGACCAGCCTCACCTGGCGTTCCAGTTCCCAGCGGGCCGCCCCGCGGGTCACCGGGCCCTTGGCTGCCTCCCAGGCGACCATGCCGCCCTCGAGGACGCGCAGGTTGGGCAGTCCGGCGTCGGCGAGCGCCTGCTCGGCCTGGGCGGCGCGGGCGCCGGAGCGGCAGATCAGGACGGTGTCCTCGTCGAGGTGGTGGAGCAGGTCGGCGCGGTGCTCGCGCAGCGTGTCCAGGGGCACGTTGTGGGCGCCGGGGAGGTGGACGGTGTGGAACTCGCCGGGAGTGCGCACGTCCAGCAGGCGCGGGCCGCTGCCGTCCTTGGTGAGTTCCCTCAGGGTGGCGGCGTCGATGCCGGCGGGGGTGCGGGTGGCGGTGGTCATGTGGTCTCCGTTGCCGGTGCTCCGGGTGGACTGAATACCCACCCGGGTATGTGTGGGGGTGTGGTGGGGCACGGGTGTCCGGCGGGGCGATGGGGGTGGTCCGCCGTCGGACACCGGCGGGGGTGGGGTCAGGCGGTGGTGGGTTCGACGAGCGGTGCCCAGGCGCCGTAGCCGCCGAGGAGGTCGGAGACGTCCTCGAAGCCGTGGTGGCGCAGCAGGCTGGCGGCGATGGAGGAGCGGTGTCCGCCGGCGCAGTGCAGGACCAGGGGGCGGTCGGTGGGGATCTCGTCCAGGCGGTGGGGCAGTTCGCCGAGCGCGATGTGGAGTGAGCCGTCGATGTGGCCGCCGGCGCGTTCGGAGCAGGTGCGGACGTCCAGGACCAGCGGGGGCCGGTCGCCGGCCAGCGCGGTGCGCAGTTGGTCGGCGGTCAGGCGGCTGGCCGGGGTGACCTGGTCGGGCATGGCGGCGAGGGCCTCGTCGGGGTCGCGCAGGTAGCCGGCGTGGTGGTCGAAGCCGATGCGGGCGAGGCGGGTGGTGATCTCCTCCTCGCGGTTCTGGGGCGCGATGACCAGGATGCGGCTGTCGGGGGTCAGGACGGTGCCGGCCTGTTCGGCGAAGCGGCCGTCGGCGGGGATGTTGATCGCGCCGCGCAGGTGGCCGGTGCCGAACTCCTGTGGGCCGCGGGCATCCACCACCACCGCTCCGGCGGCGCGCTCGGCGCGGAACTCCTCCGGCGACAGCGGTCGGGGGGCGGCGGTGGGGTCGAACAGGTCGCGTTCCTGGCGGTTGAGGGTGGCGTCGTAGGCGAAGTAGCCGGGTGCGGCGGACTGTCCGGCGGTGACGATGGCGACGAAGTCGTCCTCGCTCATGGGCTGGCAGGCGTAGTTGGTGGCGCGCTGGGCGCCGATGGTGGACTGCTTCTCGGTGGAGAGGTTCTTGCCGCAGGCCGAGCCGGCGCCGTGGGCGGGGAAGACGCGCACCTCGTCGGGCAGGGCCATCAGCCTGTGCTGGACGCTGTGGTGGAGCATCCGGCCGAGTTCCTCGGCCGTGACGCCCGCCGAGGCGAGCAGGTCGGGCCGGCCGACGTCGCCGATGAACAGGGCGTCTCCGGTCAGCACGCCGTAGGGGACCTCGTCGGCGGCGTGCTCGAAGACCAGGACGCTGATCGACTCCGGGGTGTGGCCGGGGGTCTCCATGGTCTGCAGGGTCACCTCGCCGAGGCTGATCCGCTCGCCGTCGGCGAGGTGGCGGATCGGGTACTCGGTCTCGGCCCGCTTCCCGTAGCCGATCCACGCGCCGGTGCGGGCGGCCATCTCCAGGTGACCGGCGACGAAGTCGGCGTGGAAGTGGGTGTTGATGACCGCCTCGACGGTGAAACCGTGCGCCCGGGCGTCGGCCAGGTACTGGGAGACGTCCCGGCGCGGGTCGACGACCACCGCCTTGCCGGTGGACTCGTCGGCGATCATGTACGACGCCTGGGAGAGGCAGTCGAGGTAGTACTGGGCGAAGAACACGGGGAACAACCTCCTGATCGGGGACCCCTGGGGCTCGGCATACCCGTGGGGGTATAAAAACTGGTAGGGCGAGGCCGCGGCCGGTCGGTGACGGACCACGACTTCAGGTGAACTGCGGCACGGAGGCGCGCCGGGTGGCGCGGTAGCGGATCAGCGGATTCGGTCCGGCGGAGGGAGAGGCGTCCCGCGCGGGCCCGGCCTGGTACTCCTCCACCTCGCGCACGCCCGGGACGGAACCGCCATCAGCCCGGGCCGCGACGAAGGCGTCGAGGTCGATCACGGGTCACGCCGCTCCTCCATATACCCCCCTAGGTATCTTGCCCTCGAACGTAACGCCCTGGCGTGGCCCTCGTCAAATACCCACTGGGGTATCTGGGTGAAGCGACAAGCGGTTCGCGTCGGAGGCCGGGCGCACTGGCGACGAGAGCACCGCGGTCGGGGCGAGGACCCGCCGGAGGGCTGACCACCCTCGATCCCGCATCCCCGCCCCGGGCCGGATGGCGGGAAGGGTGTCGGAATGCCGCGCGGGGCGCGGCGGTGGCGCGGGATGCGGGGCCGGATATGACCGTGGGGCGCCGATCGCGGACAGAGAGTGACGACCACATCCGACAACGCGGCGTCCTCGAACCCGCTACCGTCCGTTTTTCTTTGTCTCAAGCACTGGTAAATGTTTTGTCAACTGCCGGCAAGTTGGCACGCTGGAGGACTCCCCCGTCGCACCGGCGGTGGATCCCCAACCCCGAGGAGCCCCAGCCAACATGTCGAACCGCACCACCGGCCGTTCCCTGTCCCGTCGCACGACCGTCGGCCGCGCCGCTCTTGCCACGCTCGCCCTGACCGGGATCGGCATCAGTGCCGCTCCGGGCGCGATGGCACAGACCGCCAGCACACCCGCACCGAAGACGCCGGCGACGTCGACCGTCTACAGCACCGCGACCGGCGGGCACACCGTCGCGCTCACCTTCGACGACGGCCCGGGCCCGTACACCGGACAGGTCCTCGACCTGCTCGCGCAGTACCACGCCAAGGCGACGTTCTGCGAGATAGGCCCGCAGGCCACCGCCAACCCGGCCCTGGTCAAGCGGATCATCGCGGCCGGTCACCGGCTCTGCGACCACACCGTGCACCACCCCCAGCCGATGCGGACCCTCCCGCACGACCAGCAGGTCAGCGAGATCGACGGGGCCAAGGACATGATCGCCAAGGCCGGTGGACCGGGTACCCAGGTCACCTGGTACCGCGCCCCCGGCGGGGACTTCACGACCGGCACCAGCCAGATCGCCGTGCAGGACGGCCTGCGGCCGCTCGGCTGGACCGTCGACCCGCGCGACTGGGCGCGCCCCGGAGTCGACTCGATCGTCGCCACGGTCAAGCAGGAGCTGCGCCCCGGCGGGATCATCCTGATGCACGACGGCGGCGGCGACCGCAGCCAGACCGTCGACGCCCTGCGCCAGCTGTTGCCGTGGCTGGTCCAGCAGGGCTACACCTTCGACTTCCCGGCGAGCTGATCCGGGTCGCCCACCTCCCGCCCAGGGGCGGGAGGTGGGCGACCCCGGGGGGTGCCTCCATGCCGTTCGCCAAGCGAGGCGGGGGGCTGCGCTCGCAGAAGGTGCCGTCGCAGAGCACGGGAGCGAGCCGACGGAGTGCAACACGCGCGTGCGACGCCGGGAGGCACCGCGTAGTGCGCGGTGCCTCCCGGCACATCCGATCGGATCAGGCCTCGAGCAGGCCCCGGCCCCAGCCGGGCCTCACGGCTCCTGCCCGAGTTCGGCCAGGCGGTCCTCGACCTGCCTGCCGAGTTCGGTGAGCAGGTCGAGCTGTTCCGGGGTGAGGTGGTCGATGAACACCCTCCGCACGTCGGCCACGTGCGGCCCGGCCGCGGCCTCCACGGCCCGTCTCCCCTGCTCGGTCAGGATGACGTACGCGCCGCGCTGGTCGGTGGGGCACTGCCCGCGGGTCACCAGACCGCGACTGACCATCCGCGTCAGGTGCTGCGAGAGCCGGCTCTTCTCCCAGCGCAGGATCTTCGCGAGCTCGAAGGCCCTGAGCCGCTCGTCCGGCGCCTCGGAGAGCCTCGCGAGCACCGAGTAGTCGGAGCCCGACATCCCGCTCTGCTTGCGCAACTGGCGCTCCAGGTACTGGAACAGGTCGGCCTGCAGGGTCAGCAGGCCCCGCCAGGCGCTCTGCTCGCGCTCGTTCAGCCACCGGTTCTCGTTCATGCAGATGATCCTATCCGATTTGGTTGACATACGAACCATTCATGCCTACCTTGGTTAACAGGTCAACCACTTGGAGAGCATCATGATGAACCGCGCCGTTGTACGTCGGGCCACCACCGTCACCACCTCCCTGCTGCTGGCAGGCGCAGCCGCCCTCGGCGTCGCCGGCCAGGCCACGGCCGCCACCGTTCCGGCCGCTCCCGTCGCGGCCGTCTCGCGGGCCGGAGCCACCGACGACAGCACCCTGCGGATCGGCTCGCTGCCCCTCCACCGGATCCCCGCCGACCACCGCGCGCACGAGTTCAGCGTCTTCTACGACCGGGGCACCCAGGCCCCCCAGGCCCTGCAGATCCTCGTCCTCTCGCCGGAGCACGGCCCCTACCTCCAGGCCGACGACGTCCGCCTGGACTGGTTCAACCCCGCCACCCGGCACTGGGAGCCCCAGGCCCTGGAGTCGCAGACCGGGACGCTCTACACCCCGATCCCCCCCATCGGCAACGTCCTCACCGACGGCGGCACCACCACCGCCCGCTACCGGCTCACCGTCCAGCACACCCTGCCCGCCGGGCAGCAGCACCTGACCGTGCTGCCCCGCAGCATCCACTACGTCCCCGGGACGCCCGCGGCCGCACCGGCGGCACGCTGACACCACCCCCGGGACGAGTGCCGGCGCGCGGAGCGCGGCACCTTGCCCGGCGGTCGAAGGCGAAGCGACTGATGGCCCGAGGGGCTTGTCGAGCCGACACCGGGCCGGTCGCTCCCCTCCCACAAGAGCGCCCAGGAACCCGCCCGGCCGTCGCCCGGCCGGAAGGAAGGGACGCTGACGGCAGATCAGGCAGGGCCCCGACCGTCGCGGGACAGCAGGAGGCGCACCCGGGTCCGCATCGGCCCCGCGCTCCGGTGTTCGCGGGCCCGTACACGACGGAGGCCACGCGCCCCGAGCCGCCCCCCGCACCCGGCGATGGTAATGTCCGAATTCAACCAGTCTGACACCCCTCGCCAAGGCGCGATCCACGCCTGGATGGCGGACAGTGTGGGTGTCTTCATCCGACCGCATCCGTCCCTCCGACGCGGGAGGTCCCGCGATGAACGCGACACTCACGCTCCCGGTGCGGGAGCAGCCCGACTTCGACGCCGGTGAGGTGTACTTCATCGGCAACGCCACGACGTTGATCCGTTTCGCGGGGTTCACGATCCTGACCGACCCCGCGTTCCTGCACAAGGGAGGGCACGTTCACCTCGGGCACGGGATCTACGCCCGGCGTGAGGTCGATCCGGCCTGCCAGGTCGCCGATCTGCCCCCACTGGACCTGATCGTCCTGTCGCATTATCACGCCGACCACTTCGACGAGGTCGCGGCCCGGGATCTGGACAAGGACGTCCCGGTCGTCAGCACGCACCACGCGATCAAGCAACTGCGCCCGCTGGGTTTCGCCAACGGGCACGCGCTCGACACCTGGGAGAGCCAGACCGTGCGCAGGGGCGACGCCCGGCTCGAAGTGACGGCCATGCCGGCCGAGCACACCAGCGACTTCGAGCTGGCGGACATGCTCATGCCGGTCAACGGCACCCTGCTGGACTTCTACAACGGCGAGCAGCGGCTGTACCGGCTCTACATCAGCGGCGACACCATGCTGCACAACCGGCTGTACGACATCCCCCGCCACTACCCCGGCATCGACCTGGGCATGTTCCACGCCGGCGGGACCACGCTGTTCCTCACCACGGTGACCATGACCGGGGCCCAGGCCGTCCGCTGTGCGGAGATCGTCAGGCCGCGCACCGCGATCCCGATCCACTACAACGACTTCTCGGTGTTCCTGTCCGGGCTCGACGACTTCAAGCAGGCCGCCGCCGCGTCCTCGGCACCCATCGAGTTCCACTACTTGACGCACGGCGATCGTTACCGGTTCGCGCCAACGCGGTAGACCGCGCGGGCGGCCACGACCCAGGGCGGCTTCGGCCGTGCGACGACGGCGGCCGGTGGTGTCAGGCTCGCTCGTACGGCCGGTCGTCTTCCGTTGCCGGTGGCGGGACCCGGTCGACGGCTCGCGCCTCGTCGCCGTCAGGAGACGGTGGTGCTCTGGGACGCGCGGGAAGCAGGGCCCGGTGCGGGGCTCCACCCCGGGAGGCGGCCTTCCTCGGTGCCGTGCCGGGTGGTGGTGCTCTGGCGGGCGTGGCGTCGGGTGAGAGTGGCCAGGGCGGCGATGGTGATGCCGCAGCCGGTGATGATCCACCAGGCGGGACGGCTCGCGTGGTCGAACGTGCTGGCGGCGTGGCTGGTGGCGGGGAGGGTGGCGCCGATGACGGCGACGCCGAGGGCGCTGCCGATCTGACGGCTGGTGGTGGTGATGGCGGAGGCCACGCCGGCTTGGGCGCGGGGCATGCCGGAGACGGCGGTGTGGGTGATGGGGGCGTTGACGAGCCCGAAGCCGACGCCGAAGAGCAGGTAGCAGGCCAGCAGGAGTGGGGCGTGCCGCTGGGCGCCCAGGAGGGCCAGGAGTCCGGCGAGAGTGGTGGCGGCGCCGGAGAGCATCAGGGGCAGGTGGGGGCCGCGGGTGGCGGTGAGGTGTCCGGCCAGGGGCGGGCAGACGATGGTCATGACCGCCATGGGCAGCAGGTGGAGGCCGGCCTGCCAGGCGTCCAAGCCGCGGGCGTCCTGGAGTTCGAGGGCGGTGAGGAAGAGGAAGCCGCTCAGGGCGGCGAAGGCGCACACGGCGCTGAGAGCGGACGCGGTGAACGGGACCTGGCGGAAGAAGCGCAGTTCGATCAGCGGCTCGCGTTGGGCGAGTTCGGCGGCGATCAGTGCGGGCAGTGCCACGGCGGCGGTGATGGCGCAGGCCAGGACCTGGGCGGAGGTCCAGCCCGTGGCCGGGCCTTGGATGACGGCGTAGACGGTGGTGGCGAGCAGCACGATGACCAGCAGCTGGCCGGCCGCGTCCAGGCGGCGGGGGTGCGGGGCACGGGATTCGGGCAGCTTGCCGGTCAGGGCCAGTGCGAGGATGCCGACGGGCAGGTTGATCAGGAAGATCCAGCGCCAGCCGGCGGTGTCGACCAACAGGCCGCCGAGCAGGGGGCCGACGGCCAGGGTGACGCCCTGGACCGCGCTCCAGACGCCGATGGCGCGGGCGCGTTCGCGGCGGTCGGTGAAGACGTTGGTGATGATGGCCATGGCGACGGGGGTGAGCATGCAGCCGCCGACGGCCTGGAGGGCACGGAAGGCGATCAGCCAGCCGAGGGTGGGGGCGAGGGAGCACAGCAGGGAGGCGGTGGTGAACAGGGCGAGCCCGGCGCGGAAGACGCGGCGGCGGCCCATCCGGTCACCGGCCGAACCGGCGAGCAGCAGCAGGGAGGAGAGGACGACGAGGTAGGCGTCGACGGTCCACTGCAGTCCGGCGGTTGAGGTGCCGAAGTCGTGCTGGATGGCCGGCAGTGCGGTGTTCAGGGCGGTGTTGTCGAGGCTGACGAGGAACAGGGCTGAGCAGCACACGGCAAGGACCAGAAGCCGCTGCCTCGGGGACAGCTCGGACACGACACCACCTCGGGGAAGAACGGTTCGGGACGGGTTGTGGGAGTGGACGGGGGCGGTGGCGGCGCACCGGCCCCGGGCCGGAAGGCGTGCGCCGAGGCACCGGGGCGGTGCGCCGCCGGGGTTCACCAGCGCAGGAGCCGGCCGGTCGCGGCCAGGCGGTCGAGCACTTCGCGTGTGGTGGCGCTGGCCCGGGGGCGGTCGCCGTGGGCGAGGTGGGCGATCTCGGCGATCTCCGAGCACGGCAGCGGTGTGCCGGTGGGCACGGCGGTGCGGCACACCGTGCGCACGATCGTCCCGGTGGGTTCGCCGTCGGCCCGGGCCTCCACCACCAGCAGGGGGGTGATGGTGGAGGAGTCCAGGGTGATGCCGAGTTCCTCGCGGACCTCACGGACCAGGGTCTGCTCGATGGTCTCGCCGGGCTCGGGTTTGCCGCCGGGCAGGTAGAAGCGTTCGCGGCCGTGGGTGCGGGCGGTCAGGAGCCGGCCCGCGTCCAGGTGGATCCAGGCCACCTTCTCGATCGCGTCGGGCACGGCGGGCTCAGGCGGTGGGGACGCCGGCCACGCGGCGCTCGCCGCCGTTGCGCTCCTGCCAGAACCGGTAGACCTCGACGGCGTCCTCACGGGGCTCGTGGCGCATGGGCAGCCGGCGGTCCTGCCAGGGCTTGGCGAACTCGTCGTAGAAGGTGTTCAGTTCGAAGTACTTGCGGTCGTCGACGTAGTGGGGCTCGTAGGCGTCGCGGGTGGTGAGGAAGACGACCTCGTCCGGGGAGCAGTAGTACAGCGAGCCCAGGCACATCGGGCAGGGGTGGGCGAGGACGTAGATGGTGGTGCCGGTCAGGTGCTCGGCGCCCAGCTTCGTGCAGGCCTCGCGGATGGCGAGGATCTCCGCGTGAGCGGTGGGGTCGCCGGTCTGGGCGACCCTGTTGGGGCTCTCGGCGAGGATCTCGCCGTCCTTGACGATGACGGTCGCGAACGGTCGGCCGCCCTCGGCGACGTTCTGGCGGGCGATGTCGATGGTGCGCTGGACGAAGTCCATGGAGGTCTCCGGAGGTGGAAGGGGGATGCGGGGCCGCCTCGCGGGGCGGCGTGCGGGCCCGGGCGCCGCGGGGCGGGCCGGCCGGAAGGGTGGCCCGGCCCGCCCCGTTGCTGCCCGCTGTGTGCGGGGCCTTGGTGTCGGGTCAGAAGGGCTTGGTCGGCAGGTACTTGCCGTCCAGGGTGATGACGGCACGCTCGCCGCCCTCGGGGTCGGCGACCTTCTTCACGTCGAGCTTGAAGTTGATCGCGGAGATGATGCCGTCGCCGAACTCCTCGTGGACCAGGGCCTTGAGGGTGGTGCCGTAGACCTGGAGCATCTCGTAGAAGCGGTAGATGGTCGGGTCGGTCGGGATGCCGCCGGGGATCGAACCGCGGGTCGGGATGGTCTGCAGCAGCATCGCCGCGTCCTCGTCCAGGCCCAGCAGCTCGGCGACCGCCTTGGCGGACTTCTCCGGCAGCGGGTGCTGGCCGAGTACCGCGGCGGTGGTGAAGGCCACCGACAGGCCGGAGACGTCGGCGATCTGCTGCCAGGAGAGGTTCTTGCGGGTCTTGGCCTCGACCGCGGCAACGGCCAGGGCCTCGCGGGCGGTGGAGTCGAACTGAGCGTGCACCATGATCGGTACGTCCTCTTTCTCTTGGTGTCTCTTGGGTGGACCACTTCACGAGGAGGAGGGGGTGAAGTGGCAAGCGGGTGGGTGGACGGGGTTCCCGGCACGCTGTAGCGGACGGGGAACCGGATCCGGCAGGTGGGTCAGGCCGCGAGCGCGGGGCCGGCGGTGGGCAGTTCCTCGACGCCGCCGGTGGCGATGTCGAAGACCCAGCCGTGCAGGGTGACCTTCCGCCGCGCCAGGGCGCGGGCGACCGAGGGGTGCGTGGCCAGGTTCGTCAGCTGCGCGTACACGTTCTGCCGCACCAGGGCGGGAACGTCACCGGCGGCGGTGGTGCGGGCCCGGGAGGCGTCCGCGTGCCGCAGCCAGGCGGCGACGGCCGGGGCACCGCCGAGGTCGTGGTCCTGGGCGAGGGCGGTCATCGCGCCGCACGCGGAGTGGCCGCAGACGATGATGTCCCGCACGCCCAGTGCGGCGACGGCGTACTCGATGCTCGCCGCCACCCCGTCGGCTTCGGGGCGGTAGGCGGGCACCAGGTTGCCCGCGGTGCGGATGACGAACAGGTCGCCCGGCTCGGCACCGGTGATCAGCTCGGGCACGACGCGGGCGTCGGAGCAGCCGATGAACAGCGTGTGCGGCGTGTGGTTCGTGGCCAGGTGGGCGAAGAGCTCCGCCTTGGCCGGGAAGACGTCCCGCTGGAAACGGGCGACGCCCTCGGTGAGGTCCTGCATGGGTCACTTCCTTCGGTGGCGACCGGCCCCTCCGGGCTGGTGAGATCCACCATGCATGACCTGTACGTATAGTGTCCAAGAGCTGCTAACCATGGAACCCATTGGTCACATCTATAGTCTCTTCCATGGCCGCTCTCGAACTGCGTCACCTGCGCTACCTGCTCGCCGTCGCCGAACACGGCAACTTCACCCGCGCCGCCGATGACCTGCACATCTCCCAGCCCACGCTCTCCCAGCAGATCAAGCAGTTGGAGCGAACCCTGGGTGTGCAACTGCTGGACCGCACCGGCCGCACGGTACGGCTCACCGACGCCGGCGCCGTCTACACCGACCACGCCCGGCGCGCACTGCGCGACCTGGCCGCCGCCGAACGCGCCGTCCACGACGTCCAGGACCTCTCCCGCGGCCACCTGCGCCTGGGCGTCACCCCCACCTTCACCGCCTACCTCATCGGCCCGCTCACCGCCGAACTCCACACCCGCCACCCCGGCATCAGCCTCACCCTGGCGGAGACGACCCAGGACCGCATCGAAGCCGCCCTGCTCGCCGACGACCTCGACCTCGGCATCGCCTTCACCGGCCCCCACCCGCCCGGCATCACCGCCACCCCGCTGTTCACCGAGGCCCTCAGCCTCGTCACCAGCACCCCGCACGCCCCCACGACACCGGCCCCGCTACCCGTCCACGCCCTGACGGGCGAACAACTGGCGCTGCTCAGCGGTGACTTCGCCACCCGCAGCCACATCGACGGCTACTTCGCCGACCACCGCATCGCCCCCCGCATCACGGTGGAGGCCAACTCCATCCAGGCCCTCACCGAAATCGTCCGACGCACCCCCCTGGCCACCGTCCTGCCCGACGCCATCACCCACGACCACCCCCACCTCACCCCCGTCCCCCTCGACCCGCCCCTGCCCACCCGCACCGTCACCCTCCTGCACCGGCAGGGCGCCTACCGCAGCGCCGCCACCCGCGCCTTCACCGAGCTCACCCACGACCTCGTCCAAGCCCGCGGCTACACCCCACCGCCATGCCGACCCCCGAAGTAGGCGGGGGTGCGCGCGAGTTGGAGCGGGCCGCGGGCAGGCCCCGGTGCACGGTCCGGCGCGGCCACCGGGACGGGGGTGGGATCGGCGCGCCGGCGGATGGACCTCGCCGCCGGCACCCCGCCCGCCTAGGTGGCCGGCGACGGCGGGTGGGCGCCCGCAGTGTTGCGGGGTCCCCCGCCGTGGGCCAGGCTGGGAGACGCGGCGCGCCGGCGGGCACATTCCCGTTCGGACCGGCCGCCGGGGGCGGTGCGGCCCCGCGCACGCGTGGATTGCCCATGGATTGCCGGTGGGACGATGAGATCCTTCGTGTTCAGAGGACCGGGCGAAGTGGGCGTCGTGGAGAAACCGATCCCCCGGCCCGGACCCAACGACGCCGTGGTGCTCACGACCGCGGCCATGGTGTGCACTTCCGATGTCCACACGGTGAGGGGCGCGATCCCGGTCCGCTCCGGCGTCACCCTGGGACACGAGGCCGTGGGAACGGTCCATGCGCTCGGATCGGCCGTCGAGGGGATCCGCGTCGGCGAGCGCGTCGCGGCGAGCGGGGTCACCCCCTGCTTCCAGTGCGAGTTCTGTCAGCGCGGGCTCTCCTCGCAGTGCGGCGGCAGGATGCTGGGGGGCGCCAAGTTCACCGTCCAGGTGGACGGGAACCTGGCCCAGTACTTCCTCGTCAACAACGCGCAGGCGAACCTCGCCCCGATTCCCGACGCCCTCTCCGACCATCAGGCGCTGTACGCGACGGACATGCTGTCGACCGGGTTCGTGGCGGCCGAGCACGCGGAACTCGACTTCGGCCACACCGTCGCGATCTTCGCGCAGGGAGCCGTGGGTCTTTCGGCCACCATCGGGTGCGGGCTGCGCGGTGCCGGCCTCATCATCGCCGTCGAGTCGCTGCCCGAACGCGCGGAGCTGGCACGTCACTTCGGTGCCGACGTGGTCGTCGACCACACGCGATGCGATCCGGTGGCGCGGATCCTGGAACTGACGGACGGCCAGGGCGTCGATGCCGCGATAGAGGCGCTGGGAACGCCCGCGACCTGGGAAGCGACGTTGCGCGTCACCAAACCCGGCGGGCGCGTCTCCAACGTCGGCTACCACGGCGAGGTGTCCGAACCGCTGACCATCCCCCTGGAGGCGTTCGGATACGGCATGTCCGACAAGCAGGTCTACGGCGGGCTCAACCGGGGAGGCCGGGAGCGGCTGCGCCGCATCTTCCGGCTGATGGAGAACGGCAGGGTCGACCCGACCCGGATGACCACGCACGAGTTCGGCTTCGACGAGATCGAGCGGGCCTTTTCGATGATGGCGGAACGGGCCGACGGGATCATCAAGCCGCTGATCCACTTCGGGTGAGCCGCCACAGACCGGCGAGCTCGTAGCAGACCCCGTTCACCAGCTGCAGCAGCACCAGCGTGACCGGCCGGAGCGACGCCCCGAGGCGGGGCACCAGGTCCACCGGCAGGGTGTGGGCCATGACGATCCGCGCGGCGGCGTCGAGCAGCATCGCCACCCCCCGGATCGCGGTCGGGACCCGCCAGATCCGCCGGAAGGCCGGCTCGCGCTTCCACAGCACGTCCCAGGAGGTGCCGTCGGAACGGAACCGCCCGGGGTGGTCGGGCCCAGGGTGGTCGGGCCCGGGGTGGTCGGGTCGGTCATGGCAGCCTGCCGGTGGCGAGCAGGACCAAGGCGGTGACCGAGTAACGGGCGAACCCGCGTTCGCCGGGCGGTCCGCATCGCCTATCGTCGAGACGCGGCGGACACGTCGCGCGATCGAGGGGGTCGTACGGGATGGCGGCAGGGGCTGCGGAGGCTTCCGGGGCAGGGTCGGGCTCGTTCTACCGGGCGCTGGGCGAGGGCCGGTTCGAGAGCACCGGGCACACGGCGGGGCCGTGGAGCCCGAAGGCGCAGCACGCCGGCCCGCCGTCCGCGCTGCTGGGCCGCGCGTTGGAGCGGCACGAGGCGCGCGAGGGGTCGCGGATCGCCCGGGTGACGCTGGAGATTCCGCGCCCGGTACCGGTGGACGAACTGACGGTGGCGGTGCGCACCGTCCGCTCGGGCGCGCGCACCGAGCTGCTCGAGGGTGAGATCACGGCGCGCGGCCAGGTGGTGATGCTGGCCCGCGCCTGGCGGGTGACGGCGAGCCCGCGGGACACGCCGTCGCTGCGCCCCGAGCCGGGCCCGCCGCCGCTGCCGGGGCCGCAGCCCCCGGCGGCGCTGCGCGGCGCCTACCTGGACGGTTACGTCTCGGCGATGGAGTGGCGTTGGCCGGCGGGCCAGGACTTCGACCGGCCGGGCCCCGGCACGGCCTGGGCCCGCCAGCGGGTGCCGCTGGTGGCGGGCGAGGCGGACACCCCGCTGACCCGCGCGCTCACCCTGGCCGACAGCAACTGGGCGGTGGCCTTCGAGCTGGACCACGTGCGCCAGCAGGTGATCAACACCGATGTCACGCTGGCCCTGCACCGGGACCCGGTCGGCGAGTGGCTCTGCCTGAGCGCGGCGACCACCGCCAGCCCGGCGGGCTCGGGCCTGGCGCTCGGCCGGCTGGACGACGAGCTGGGCGACTGCGGCCGGGTGCTGCAGACGCTGTTCGTCGCGGAGCGCTGACGGGTGGTCGAGGGTTGGCGGAACGTCGAGGCTCGGCGCGCCCGGCACGGGGGCGGGGCCGTCGTGGCGGCTCCGCGATCACCGCGCCCTTGATCCACCTTTTCTTGATCCTTTCTCGCCGCGCGCCTTAGGGTGACGGTCATGGAGCTCACCCCGCGCCTGCTCGAGCAGTTCGTGGTGCTCGCCGAGGAGCAGCACTTCGGCCGGGCCGCCCAGCGGTTGTCGATGAGTCAGCCGCCGCTCAGCCAGGCGATCCAGCGGCTGGAGCGCGGCCTCGGCGTGCTGCTGCTGGAACGCACCGGTCGGGGTGTGCGGTTGACGGCGGCCGGGGCGGCCTTCGCGGCGGACGCCGGCCGGCTGCTGGCGGCGCAGGACGCGGCCGTGGCGCGGGTCCGCCGGATCTCCCGGGGCATCGAGGGCACCGTCCAGGTCGGTTGTGTGAGCAGCCTCGGCTACTGGCACCTGCCCCGGCTGCTCGCGGTGGCCGCCCGGGAGGTGCCGAACATCCAACTGAACGTCCTTCAGCGGGGCTCGGCCGAACTGGCCGAGCAGGTCCGGCAGGGGGCGGTGGACCTGGCGCTGGTCCGGCTGCCGGTCGCCGACCTCGCGGGTCTGGAGGTGCGGGAGGTGGCCCAGGAGCGCACCGTGCTGGCCGTCCCGCTCGGCCATCCGCTCGCCGGAGCCGCCTCGGTTGCGCTCCCCCGGCTCCGTGACGAGGAGTTCGTCACCGCCGACCCGCAGGCCATGTCGCGGTTCCGTGAGCTGACACAGGACGCCTGCCGGGAGGCCGGCTTCATCCCGCGCAGCCGTGCCCAGGCCGAGGACCTGACCAGCATGCTGGGCTACACCGCGGCCGGGGTGTGCTGCAGCTTCGTCCCGGAGCGGGTCGCGGCGCTCGGTCACTCCATGGTCCGCTTCGTCCCGCTCGAGGGCGACGCCGACCGGTTGGTGACCACGGTGGCGGCGCTGAGCCGCCCGGACGCCGACCCGGCCGTCGTCACCCTGCTGGAGCTGATGGAACGTCACCGCATCGAGATCGAGGGCCCCGGGGCGGCGCGCGCACCGGAAACGGATCCCGGTGCCGAGAGTGGGGAGCCGTCACCAGGCGAGCGGTGAGGCGCCCAGCGGCTCCGCGGTGCGGGCCAGGCGCGGCACCAGCGAGGAGTAACCCACCTGGGTCGGCAGGTAGCAGACTTCGCCGAACGGCCCGTGCACGGTGGCCAGTTCGGCCCCGGGCCGCGAGGGGTCGGGAGCGGGCAGCCCGGCCACCTGCCCGCGGGGCAGCAGGCCGAGGTCCTGCACCCACATGCAGACCTTCGCCAGGTCGACGTGGACCCGGTAGCTGCCGCCCTCCCGGGCCCGGCGGCGCAGTGCCTCCAGTGCCCCGGCGGTGCCCAGCACGGCGGCGAGATAGTCGTTGAGCAGATGGGTCGGGGGCAGTCGGGGCGCGTCGAAGGAGCCCTCCTCGGCCGCGAAGCCGGTTGCGGCGGAGGCCAGTTGGTCGAAGCCGCCACGTCGCGCCCAGGGGCCCTCGGTACCCCAGCCGTGGAAGTCCAGCACGACCAGTCCGGGCCGCCGCTCGACCAGCGCCGCCGGGCCGAAGCCCTTGCCGTCCAGGTTCAGGTAGTTGCAGACGTAGAGGTCGGCGCCGGCCAGGGTGGACCAGAAGGCGGTGGCCTGGGCCGGGTCGACCAGATCGCAGAAGGCGGCGCGCTTGCCGATACCGGTCTCGACGATCATCCCGACCGGGTCCGGGTGGCTGGGCGCGGACATGTGCAGCACCTCCGCGCCCAGTTCGGCGGTGATCCGCGCGGCGATCGGGCCGGCGATCACATGGGTGTTGTCCAACACCCGCACCCCTGCCAGCGGCAGGCCGCCGCCCGCCGCCCGGAACGGCTCCGGCGCGCTCTCCCCGAGCTTCTCGATCCGGATCAGCGGCCCGTCCGCCAGCAGCCGGCCCTGCGGATGCCGCCGCCACTCCTCCCGGGTCCGCACCGCGATCGCGGTGCCGCCCCGCGCGCAGATCGCGTCCTCCAGCCCCAGCGCGTCCCACCGGGCGACGGCCGCGGCGATCCGCTCCCGGTCCGGCGGGCAGTCCAGCACCTGGCAGGCGATGTCCCGCAGCTGCGGGTAGGAGAGCAGCACGTAGACGAAGCGGCCGTCGGCGGCGCGGTAGAAGTCGCTGTTGCCAAGGAGGTTGGGGTCCTCCAGCAGTTGCCTGACCGGCACGCCCCGCATCCGGGTGAAGAACACCGCCATCAGCTGACGCACCGCCGCCCGCACGGAGACCGTGACGTCCTGCGCCGTGCCGCCACGCTCCCGGTGGACGGCGGCGACCTCGGTGCCCAGCGCGGCCAGCGCGGCTGCCGCCGCGTCGCCGATCCGGTGCACCGAGGGCGTCACCGGGTCGGCCCCGGAGATCGTCACCGTGCCGCCGGCGTCCGCCGCCGTGATCCCCAACTCGCGGTACAGGCCCGCCAGGGCGCCGTACGCCGTGCCACTGCTGCCCCGCTGCTTCCTCTGCTGCTGCTCGACTGCCATGTCCGGCTCTCTTCGGGGTGATGACGGGCCGCGTCCGACGCGGCGGCCGCCCCGATCCGGGCGGCCTCCACCAGAACAGCCGGTTCGGCTCGCACCGTCCAATACCAGTTCGCCGAGGCACCGATATGCCCTGCCCTATGACCCGAGATCGCGTCGCGGGAATATCCTCCGCCCTATCGATTCGGCGCCCAACTCGTATTGGACGGCGCCCGTTTGCGCCGGGTTCTCTGGAGACCGGAACGAGGCGGCGTGGCGCCAACCGCCCGCCGCCCGTCCGGCGCCACCCCACCCGAGACCCCAGGAGACAAGGCAAGATGACCGAGCAGCCGTGCGCCCCGTCCGGGCGAGGACTCCTCGCCGGAGTCCGCGTGGTCGAACTCGCCAGCGTGATCATGGCCCCGTACGCCGCCCAGCAGCTCGGCGACCTGGGCGCCGACGTGATCAAAGTCGAGCCGCCCGCCGGCGACATGACGCGTCACTACCCGCCGCGGCGCCATCCCGGCATGGGCGGCGCGGCGCTCAACCTGAACCGCAACAAGCGCAGCGCGGTGATCGACCTCAAGGCCCCGCACGGGCGCGACGCCCTGCTCGCGCTGCTCCGCACCTCCGACGTCTTCATCACCAACCTGCGCCCGCAGGCCCTGGCCCGGCTCCGCCTGGACCACCGGTCGGTCGCGGCCGCCAATCCCGGGCTGATCTACGCCAACGCCCAGGGCTTCCGCGGCGACAGCGGCTACGGCACCCACGCCGCCTACGACGACATCATCCAGGCGGCCAGCGGCCTGGTCTGGCTCAACCACCAGGTCTCCGGCCAGCCGCACTACGTGCCCACCCTGCTGGCCGACAAGATCTGCGGCATGCAGATCGCCCAGTCGGTGCTGGCCGCGCTGCACTACCGGGAGCACGGCGGCACCGGCCAGCACATCGAGGTCCCGATGGTCGACACCATGCTCGCCTTCAACCTGGTCGAGCACCTGGGCGCGGCCGCTCTGGAGCCCGACGGGGCCTTCGGTTCGACGCGCTCGCTCAGCCCGGAGCGCCGCGCCCAGCGCACCGCCGACGGCTGGATGTGCATCCTGCCGCAGAGCGACCGCAACTGGCGGGACTTCACCGCCTTCGTCCACCGTCCCGAACTGGCCGACGACCCGCGCTTCGCCACCGGCCCCGACCGGGCCCACAACGCCGACCAGCTCTACCGGCTGATGGCGGAGGTGACACCACGGCACACCAGCGCCCAGTGGCAGGAGTTCTGCGACCGGGTCGGCATCGCCGCCGCGCCGGTGCTCGACCTGGAGTCCGCCGCCACCACCGCCTACGCCCGCGAGGGCGGCCTGCTGCACGAAGCCGATCACCCCACCGAGGGCCGCTACCGGGTCATCGGCCGTCCGGTCCGCTACTCGGCCGACCCGAACCCGCAGCTGCGTCCCTGCCCGGCCATCGGCCAGCACACCGACGAGGTCCTGCGCGAGTGCGGCTTCGACCCCGCCCTCCTGCACCCCGCCGGTTGACCGGACTTCCCACATCCGAACACCGCGGCATCACTGACACGGAAGCGAATGGACCATGCCCACACCCCAGCTCTCCCCGATCGCGTTCCCCGAGGTCTTTCTCCCCGAACCGGCCCGCCTGCTGCGCACCGAGGTCCGCGCCTTCCTCGACGAGGAGCGCGCCCGCGGCACCGTGCTCGGCCGCCCCGACTCCTGGCTGGCCGGCTGGGATCCCGCCTTCAGCCGGCGCCTCGCCGAGCGCGGCTGGGTCGGCATGGCCCTGCCCACCGGGTACGGCGGCGCGGGGCGCGGTTTCCTGGAGCGCTACGTGGTGATCGAGGAACTGCTCGCCGCCGGCGCCCCGGTCAGCGCGCACTGGGTCTCCGACCGGCAGGCCGGCCCGTCCATCCTGCGGCACGGCACCGAGGAGCAGCGCCGCTTCTTCCTGCCCAGGATCGCCGCCGGACAGTGCTTCTTCTCCATCGGCATGAGTGAGAAGAGCAGCGGCTCCGACCTCGCCTCGGTGCGCACCCGCGCCGAACGCACCGCCAGGGGCTGGCGGCTGACCGGTACCAAGATGTGGACCGGCGGCGCCCACGCCAACGACTACGCCATCGTGCTCGCCCGCACCGACGAGGCCGAGGACAGGCACGCCGGCCTCAGCCAGTTCATCGTCGACCTGCGCGCCCCGGGCGTGCGGATCGAGCCGATCCACCTGATGAGCGGCGAGCACCGCTTCAACGCCTTCCACCTGGAGGGCGTCGACGTCCCGGAGGGCATGCTGCTCGGGCGTCAGGGTGACGGCTGGAAGCAGGTCACCGGCGAGCTGGCCTTCGAACGCAGCGGCCCGGAACGCTACCTCTCCACCTTCCCGCTGCTGGTCTCCCTGCTCCGTGAACTCGAGCAGCGCGCCGTGACGGCGGAACAACCGACCCAGCTCGGCATCCTGACGGCCCGGCTGCACAGCGTCCGCCGGCTCTCCCTCGGCGTGGCCGCCGCACTGGACGCCGCGGCCTCGCCCGACACCCAGGCCGCCCTGGTCAAGGACCTCGGCACCCGCCTGGAGGGCACGCTGATCGACACCGTCCGGGGCGTGCTGCCGACGCCGGCCGACCCGCACGCCACTCCCGGCAGCCACTCCGAACTGCTCGCCTTCGCCCTGCTGCACAGCCCTGGCTACACCCTGCGCGGCGGCACCAACGAAATCCTTCGCGGCATCATCACTCGTGGTCTGGAGCAGCACTGATGAACACCCACACCATCGTCACCGACACCCCCGTCATCTCCGCCGCCGACTACGACACCGCGGCCTTCTTCGCCGAGCCGGACGCCATCGCCGTCGTCACCAACACCACCGCCCCAAACGCCGTGGCCCTCCCGTCCCCCGACGCCAGCACGGCCGAACTCCTCGCCGCCGCCCAGGAAGCCGGACGCCGCGCCGTCCCCGCCCCGTTCGCCGAAACCGCCCTGGTCGCCCGCCCGCTGCTGCGCCGCGCCGGCCTCGCCGTCCCGGACGGTCCGCTCAGCTACGCCATCGCGCCCGAGCTGACGATCCGCCACGCCCATCCGGCCGCCTCCGCCGTCGGCTCGGCCGGCAGCGTGGGCGAGGATGACACCCTGCTGGTCACCGGCACCCTGCGGCGCGTCCCCTGGGCCCGCGCCGCCACCCGCGTGATCGTGCTGGCCACCGCCCCCTTCGGTCCCGTCCTCTTCACCCTCGCCCCGGGCCGGGCCGTCCTCACCCCCGGCGGCAACCTCGCCGAGGAACCCCGTGACGACCTGTACCTGGCCGCCCTCGAGATCCCCGCCGCGCAGGTCCGCCGGATCCCTCGGGAACTGTTCGAGGAAGCCGAACTCCGCGCGGCCCTGGCCCGGGCTGCCCTGATCGCCGGCGCCGCCGAACGCTGCGTCGAACTGACCGTCGCCCACACCAGCGCCCGCACCCAGTTCGGCCGCCCGCTCAGCCGCTTCCAGGCCGTCAAGCAGGAGGAGGCCCGGCTGATCGAGGAGAGCGCCCTGGTCCGCGCCGCCGTCCGGGCCGCCGCCGCGCCGCTGGACACCGGCGGCCCCGCCGCCCGGTTCGGCGTCGCCGCCGCCAAGACCCAGGCATCCGCCTCGGCCGCCGAGATCGCCCGGATCGCCCACCAACTGCACGGCGCCATCGGCATCACCAGACTCAGCCCGCTCCACCTGGCCACCACCCGCCTGTGGTCCTGGCGGGACGAGGACGGCGACGAGACCACCTGGGCGGCCCGCCTGGCCCGGTCCGTCACCGCCGCCACCCTGTGGCCGGCCCTGACCGCCACGCCCTGACCGCCACGTCCTGACCCCGCGCCCGCGAGGCTGAGGGGGATCCCCTCCCTGCGGGGAGGGGAGGAAGTCAGGCTCGGGCCTCCTCGACGGGGGTGCCCGCGGGCGCGGCGGCCGGACCCGCCGGCTCGACCGCGAGGGCCTCGCTGACGTCGTCGAGGGTGAGCCCGTGCGGCTCGCGCACCAGGAAGGTGGTCCCGATGCCGGCCAGGAAGCAGCAGGAGGCGATCAGCGTCACGATCCGCAGCCCGCCGCCGGCCAGGACCAGCGGGACCACGACCGCTCCGCCGAAGGCACCGATCTTGGCGATTCCGGAGGAGAGGCCGTGGAAGGTGCTGCGGATCGAGGTCGGGAACGACTCCGCGGCAATGATCATGGTGGTGTAGTTCGGCCCGAGCATGCTTCCGAACAGGGACATGCCGAAGGTGACGGCGAACGGGATGACCGTCGTGCTGAGGCCGGGAACGACGGTGATGAGCATCATGGCGAGGGCGCAGAGTCCGAACCCGACGGCCTGCTGCGTGCGCCGGCGCAGCCGGTCGAGGGCGACCACGCCCAGGATGCCGCCGACCAGGCTGAAGCAGACCACGAGCACGGCGTTCAGGGCGACGTTGGTCACCATGGTGGCGTGCGGCACGATGTTCTTGATGAGCAGCGGCTGGCTGACGTTGATGCCGTAGACCGCGACGTTGTAGAAGAACCAGCTGCCCGCGGTGCCGGCGAGGGTGACCAGGATCCGCCGCCGCGACAGGCGCGCGGTGGCCGTCCGGGTACCGCGCACCGGTTCGGGGGCCGGCTCGGCGGTGATCGTGCGCTGGGCGAACGCCTCGAGGTCCCTGGCGGCCTGCTCCGGGTCGCCGCTCTCGGCCGTCCAGCGCGGGGACTCGGGCATGTGGCGACGCTGGTGGAGCACGAGCAGGGAGGGGATGACGCCGGCACCGAGGATCAGGCGCCAGGCGAGGTCGTCGGGGACCCCGACGGCCAGGACGAGGAGGCTGACCAGGTAGGCCGAGACCTGTCCGAAGACGTAGAAGACGAAGGTGAGTCCGACGAGTTTGCCGCGGTTCCGCGCGTTGGCGTACTCGGTCATGATGACGCCACTGGCCGGGTAGTCGCCGCCGATGCCGATGCCGAGGATGAGCCGGCCGGCGAGCAGGACGGCGAAGTTCGGCGCGAGTGCCGAGACGAGCGCGCCGATGATCATCAGGATCGCCTCGAGCCCGTAGACCCGGCGGCGGCCGAGCAGGTCGCCGAGGCGGCCGAACAGCATCGCGCCCGCGGCCACGGCCAGCAGGGTCGAACTCGTCAGCATGGCGACCTGACCGCTGCCCAGGTGGAACTGCGGCGTGATCAGCAGGGTCACGGTTCCGATGACGTTGAGGTCGTAGGAGTCGGTGAAGAAGCCGGCTCCGGCGGTCACGGCCGCCTTGAGGTGGAACACGCTGAGCTTCGCGTCGTCGAGGGACTTCGCGATGGTCGCACTCGAGGATTTGACGGTCACCCGTCGGCCTCCGAACTGGTTGTGCCGACGACCGGGGTGACGTCGGCGATGGGACGGTTGGTGAGAGGGGCCCGAGGAGAGGCGCTGGTCATGGCGTGCCGACCGGCGCGTCGGAGGCGACCGGCACGGCGGCGAGGTTCCACACGGGATCCCGGTCCAGCTGTTGGGTGGCCGGGGTGGCCGCAGACGGCCGGGCCGGCGCGGCGCCGACCCAGAGCTGTCATGACAGGTATCGTGAGTCGGCAGGTCAACGCCCGTCAACAGCTGAATGGCGGCTTCGCCCAGCGTTCGGCCACCGTTCACCGGAGTCGCAGCCGCACGCCACATCACCCGGGGTGATCCGGGCAGTTCCAACCTGGGCGCGCTCTGGCCGAGGTTCATGGCGTGACATCGACCGGTTCCCGACCTGTATAGTCAGGCTCATGTCCAAGGCATTGCATGCGGCTATCGCCGAGAGCATCCGCGAGCAGATCCGCACAGGTGAACTGGCCGTCGGCGCCACACTGCCCTCCGAGTCCCAGCTCTGCGAGCAGTGGAATTCCTCACGCGGACCGGTCCGCCAGGCACTGGCCGCCCTGCGGGCCGAGGGAGTCATCGCCGGCGGCTCCGGCAAACCGCCGGTGGTGCGCACCGCCTCGATCCCGCAGCCGTTCGACACGCTGCTGTCCTACTCGGCCTGGGCGCGAGCGATCGGCCGTACGCCCGGGCAGCGCACGCTGGAGCTGGCGCTGCGCCCCGCCGACCGGCTCACCGCCTCGAAGCTGGGCGTCGAGGAGGGCTCGCCCGTCGTGCAGGTCCTGCGACTGCGCTACCTCGACGGCGAACTCACGATGTTGGAGCGCGCCACGTTCGTCGAACGCGTCGGCCGCCTGCTGTTCGACTTCGACTGCGACTCGGGGTCGATGTGGGCCTACCTGCAGTCGCGCGGCATCGGCTTCGCCACCGCCTCGCACATCATCGACGCGGTCGGCGCCGACCCGGTCGACTCGGTCCACCTCGAGGTGGCCGAAGGGGCGCCGCTGCTGCGCCAGCAGCGCACCGCCCGCACGGCCGACGGCGAGGTCGTCGAGTACCACGACGACCGCTACCGGCCCGAGAGCATCAGCTTCTCCCTGGAGAACACCCTCGACGTGCGCACCACCCTGATGCGCAACGCCCGTTCCTGAAACCGGAGTTCCACCCATGACCATTCCTCAGCCCGACCTCGTCGTCCTCGACATGGCCGGTACCACCATCGACGAGGGCCTGGCGGTCTACCGGGTCCTGGAGGAGACGGTGACCGCGCACGGCGGGACGCCGTCGGCGGCCGACATCGCCCGGTGGCACGGATCCGCCAAGCACGAGGCGCTGCGCGCGCTGCTCACCCCGCCCGGCGGCACGCCGCTCACCGACGAGGCACTGGCGCCGGTCGTCGCCGACTTCCGGGCCCGGCTCACCGCCGCGTACGCCGCGCAGCCGCCGCGGGCGCTGCCCGGCGTGCCCGAGGCGCTCGCCGAGCTGCGGGCGGCCGGCATCAAGGTCGCCCTCAACACCGGTTTCGACCGTGACGTGGTGGACTCGCTGCTGTCCGCGCTCGGCTGGCAGGGCGATGCGGTGGCGGACGCCGTCGTCTGCGGCAGCGACGTTCCGGCCGGACGCCCGGCGCCCTTCATGATCTTCGCCGCCATGGAGCGGACCGGCGTCAAGGACGTGCGGCGGGTGCTCGTGGCGGGTGACACCCCGCGTGACCTCGAAGCCGGCACCAACTCCGGCGCCGCGTTCGTCGTCGGCGTGCTGTCCGGGGCCAGTGACGCGGCCGAACTCGGCGCCCACCGCCACACCCACCTCCTGCCGTCCGTGGCCGCGCTGCCCGCGCTGCTCGGACTGCGCGACGCGCGGACGGTCGCGGCATGACGGACCGGACCGCACACCCCGACCCGGTCACGGACCGGCTCGACCACACGCTCGCGGCGATCTGGCACGGCGCTGACCTGGTCCGCCTCGAAACGGTTCCCGTGCCACCCCTCGGCCCCGGCGACGTCCTGGTCCAGGTGCGCCTGGCCACCGTGTGCGGCAGCGACCGCCACACGGTGAGCGGACGACGCGTGCAACCCTGCCCCTCGGTCCTCGGCCACGAGACCGTCGGCGAGATCGTCGCGTTCGGCGCGGGCGGGGCCCGCGCGGTGGACGGCCAGGAGCTGCGGCTCGGCCAGCGGATCATCTGGTCGGTGACCCTCCCCTGCGGCACCTGCGACCGCTGCACGGCCGGCATCACCGCCAAGTGCCACACCGTACGCAAGGCCGGCCACGAGTCCTGGGACTCCTCCTGGGGACTGTCCGGCGGCTACGCCCGGCACGTGCTGCTCCCCGCCGGCATGCCGATCGCCGCCGTCGACGACGCCCTGCCGGACGCCCTCGCCGCACCCGCCGCCTGCGCCACGGCGACGGTCATGGCGGTGACCGAACGCGCAACGCCCATGGCGGGCAAGCGGGTCGTCGTCGTGGGCGCCGGCATGCTCGGCCTCACCGCGGTCGCGGCCGCCGCCACGGCCGGCGCCCGCTCGGTGACCGCGGTCGACCCCGACGCCGAACGGCGCGCGCTCGCGGAGCGGTTCGGCGCCACCGACGTCCGGCCGACCATGCCCACCACGGAGCCGTTCGACGTGCTGCTGGAGTTCTCCGGCTCGTCCGCGGCCCTCCAGGAGGGGCTGCGCACCCTCGACGTCCAGGGCGTCGCCGTCCTCGCCGGTGCCGTCCTGCCCGACGCGCCCGTCGCCCTCGCCCCGGAGGCGGTGGTCCGCCGCCACCTGTCCGTGGTCGGTGTGCACAACTACGAACCGCGCCACCTGACCGCGGCCCTGGACTTCCTGGCCCGGACCCGCGACCGGTTCCCCTGGCAGGACCTGGTGGCCGACCCCGTACCGCTGGAGCAGATCGGCGACCTGCTGCTCGCACCTCCCGGGACGAAGCCGCGGTACTCGATCGCCCCGCGCTGAGCGCCGCCGGCGCTCGCCACCGTCCACCGGGCCTGACGCCCGGGCTGGTCCCGCGGCCCAGGTCGCGGGCGACGGGCGGCAGTTCCACGCCGCCGGGCCGGGGGCACCTCTGCGGCGTCCCGCGCCCGGGGCGGGGCCACCTACCGGCGGATCACCGCCGGGAACGGTGGTTCGGCGTCCGCCCGATTCGAAAGCGGCGCGCCCCCTGGCGGACGCGACGTCACCGAGTCGGGCCGACCGGCGCCCTGTCCAGTTCCCTGACGAGTTGCCGGTAGGTCGTGAAGGCCGGCTTGGGGGTGTAGTCGTCGCGCAGCAGGCCGAAGTGGTGGAAGAGCCCTTCGGCGTCGCTGTCGGCGTCCCGCAGGGCGAAGAGCGAGTAGCCGTCGATGTTCAGGTCGGTGGCGAGGGCGGCGACGGTCCGGATGACGGTGTCGAGGGCGGCGGCCTGTCGCTGCTCGGTGCGGCCGGGGCCGGTCGGCCAGCCGTTCTCGCAGATGCGGATCGGGACGGTGTCGGGGATGCCGGCCTGCGGCAGGCTGGTGCGGCGGAACGCCGTGAGGACCCCGGTGACGGCACCCGCCAACTGGTCGGCCGCGATGGGTCGGAACACGTCCGGGAAGAAGTCCAGGCCGACGTAGTCCAGGCTCTGCCGGAAGCGCGCGTCGGCCAGGGCGCCGAGTTCGGACCAGAAGGTGTCGGACGGGTCGAAGGTCGGCACGGCGTTGAAGCCGACCGCCACACGGTGGCCGAGGGATCGGGCCTCCTGCTTGGCGGCGACGACACCCTGGACGAGTGCGTTCAGGACGTTGGGGATGCTGCCGTCGACGGCGGGGAGGTTGAGGTTGGGCTCCTCGCAGATCTGGACGGATGCCAGCTCGGGTCCGCCGGTCCGGACGGCCTCGCGGACGAACTCCGGCCAGCCGTCCAGCTCGCCGGACGGCTCGCGGAACTGCAGCACGAGGTCCAGGGTGCGCCCGCGCCGGAGGTAGGCGTACGGGTCGGCGGGCGCGGGCAGCGGCGGTGCCACGGTGGCGGCGAACGAGCGGTAGGCGCGCACCGCCAACGTGGCCGCGTCGCCCTGGAGTTCGTCGAGGGCGTCGATGACGCGGTTCGGCTCGTCCGGTCGGACCGGATGGATGATGCCCTGGTCGTCGCCCAGGAGGCCGCCGGGATAGATGCCGAAGGTCATGGTCATGCTGCCCCAAAATCTTGGTGTCACACCAAATTTGTGGCGACACTATCATGTGCGGCATGGGCCTTCGAGAGATCAAGAAGCAGCAGACCCGCACGGCGATCGCCGACGCGGCCCTGCCGCTCTTCCTGGAGCACGGCTTCGACCAGATCACGGTCGCCGAGGTAGCACGGCACGCGGGCGTGTCCACCAACACCGTGTTCAACTACTTCCCCGCCAAGGAGGACCTGTTCTTCGACCGCCAGGCCGAGGTCGAGAACCACCTCGCCGCCCTGGTGCGCGACCGAACCCCCGGCGCCTGCCCCGTCGAGGCCGTCCGCGACGACCTGCTCTCCGCCCTGCGGCAGGACCACCCCATGCTCGGACTCCGGCCCGGAGCGCCCGCGTTCTGGCAGGTCATCCAGGACAGCCCGGCCCTGCGCGCCCGCGAACGCGAGATCGGCGAACACGTCGAGGCCGCTCTGGCCACCGCGCTGACCGAACATCCGCCGAACGCCGCGGACACCACCGGCCAGGCCGGCCACGCGTTGCCCGTGCTCCTCGCGGGCGCCGTCGCCGGAACGCACCGCGCCGCCCTGCGCGAGCTCCGACGACGCATCATGTCCGGCGAACCGCCCGCGCGCGCCCGCGACGCCGTCGCCTCGGCGGCCCTCCAGGCGTTCGACCTGCTCTGCTCCGGACTTCACGCGGGCGGCGAACGGACGTCGCAGGAGCCACGGCTCCCCCGGTGAGAGCGCCCGGAACGAAGTCCCGCTGACACAGGCGCTGTTCGAAACCCGGGTTCCGGCTCACCTCCGGTGCTGGCTCGTCGGCGCTCGTTCCGTCTCGGCCGAGGCCGACGGGACCAGAGGGAAGGACCACTGGGCCGGCTGGGGCCGGCATGCGGTCAGCGTGGAGCGGAGCCGGCCGGTTCCGGACTCCCCCAACACCCGGCACTCCCAGGACACCGGCGACACCCCCGGACCACACCACCCGGCCCCCGGACCACCCCACGCCTCGACCAGGCACCCCTGGAACGTCATCAGGGTTCCGGCCCAGGGGCGGCCCAGGGTTGTTCCCGATACCCCCGGGCCCACCCTCCTCGCAAGGATGTTCCTGACGGACCGCCAGTTGTCGAACCACCAGCCGGAGTCGCAGATGAACACCCTCGCCCGCCGCGTCGCCACCCTGAGCCTGGCCTGCTCCGCCCTGGTCGCCACCACCGCCGCGGGCGGGACGACGGCCTTCGCGGCCGCGCCCGGGGCCTCGGGCGGCGGAACACCGGCGTCCGCTCCCGGGTTCCCGGCGCTGGACCCGGCCGCGCTGCAGGCGGCCATCGACATCCGTCCCAGCGACCAGGCAGCCGGCGCCATCGCGCGGGTCGCCGAACCCGGGCAGCTGTGGCGCGGCTCCTCCGGCGACACCGTGACCGGCCGCAAGGTCGCGGACAACGCGCACTTCCACATCGGCAGCATCTCGAAGACGTTCGAGAGCGTGGTGATCCTTCAGCTGGCGGCGGAGGGACGGATCGATCTGGACCAGAGCGTGCAGTCCTACCTGCCCGGCCTGATCCCGGCCGGCTTCGCCCCGATCACCGTTCGCGAGCTGCTCACCATGACCAGCGGCCTGCCGGACGTCTTCGAGGGCGGGCCGGTGCTGACCGCGGACCAGCAGATCGCCGAACACCTCCAGTACCGCACCTTCGACGACGAGATCGAGGGAACCCTGCGCCCCACCGGCCGCCCCTGGCCGACCGCGCACTTCGCGCCCGGCACGGAGCAGCAGTACAACTCCCTCGGCTTCCGGATCGGCGGTGCGCTGATCGAGCACATCACCGGCAGGTCCTACAAGGACGAGGTGACCAGCCGGATCCTGGAGCCGCTGCACCTGGACCAGACCTCGGTGCCCGAGGACGACCCGACCATGCCCACGCCCTACCTGCACGGCTACCTGGTCAACAGCCAGGGCCAGCCCGTGGACGTCAGCGAGCAGGGCGGCGACCCGTCCAACATGATCTCCACCCCCGCCGACCTGGACCACTTCATCAGCGCGCTGTTCAAGGGCGAACTGCTGCCACCCGCCCAGCTGAACGAGATGTTCACGCTGCCCACCGGACCCGACGGAAAGGTCGTCCCCTACGCGGACGACTCCGACTGCCTCAACGGCGGCAAGCCCGGCCCGGCCTGCTTCGGCGCCGGACTGATGGCCGTCCCGCTCCCCAACGGCCAGACGCTGTGGGGCAAGACGGGACACGACTTCGGCTACGCGAACGGGATGTTCGCCACCCGGGACCTCTCGGTGCGAGCGGTGTTCTCGGTCTCCACCACGGCGGCCAACAACGGCGCCCCCACCGCCCTGTCGAACCGGCTGCTGGAGGCGGTGCTGGCGCCGCAGGCCAACGGGAACCCGGAGACCCGTGGTTAGCCGCCAAGCGCCCACGGGCCCGGCCGGCGCGCCTTGCCCGAAGCCCGGCCACGCTGACTGCGCGGCGTGGCCGGCGGGGCGTGCACGGCGTCCACGCCCCGCCGCACCGACCGGGCCGACGCCGACAGCAGCGCGAGTCCGCGCGGCGCCGAAGGGCTCGGGACGTCAGCGGCCGTCCGGACCTCGGCCATGCGTAGCGGGTGCGGCTGTCACTCCGATGCCGCGCCGATTTCACCCGGTTGCGCCGAAGGACGGGCGCGGTGGCGGCAGCGCGTGAACGCTGATGCGTGCGGTAGCCCTCAAGGGAATGCGGGGACAGCATGATGGCATCTGCGACCCATGGCATCCGACGCCGCGCACGGCGTCTCCACCTTGCCGCGGCGGTGTGTGTCACGGCCGCGTTGTGCTCGGCTCCGGGAACACCGGCTGTCGCGGCCGGCGGCGCGGGCGGCGGCAAGCCCACCATCGTGCTGGTGCACGGTGCCTTCGCCGACGGATCCAGCTGGAACGGGGTGATCGAACGGCTCGAACGCCGCGGCTACCCGGTCATGGCCCCGGCCAACCCACTGCGCGGGCTGTACAGCGACTCCGCGTACATCGCCTCCGTGCTCAGGAGCGTCAAGGGGCCCGTGGTGCTGGCCGGCCACTCGTACGGCGGCGCCGTGATCAGCACGGCCGCGGCCGGCAATCCCCAGGTCAAGTCCCTGGTGTACATCTCGGCGCAGATGCCCGACGTGGGTGAGAGCGGCATGTCGTTGTCCGCCCGGTTCCCCAGTGCCCTGGGCACCGCCACCAGGTCCGTGCCGTACCAGACGGGCGGCGGGGTCACCGGGACCGACCTCTACCTCGAGCACGACAAGGTGTACCCGGTCTTCGCCGCCTGCCTGCCAGCCAGCCAGGCGAACCTGCTGGCCGTCACCCAGCGGCCCGCGGCCACCACCGCCTTCTCGGAGGAGGCCAAGGTCGCGGCATGGAAGTACATCCCGTCCTGGGCGCTCGTCGGCCGGCAGGACATGACCATCAACCCGGAGCAGGAACGCTTCGAGGCCAAGCGCGCCCACTCCCACACCGTGGAGATCGACACCTGCCACGTGTCACTGATCGCCCGTCCCGACGCCGTCGCCGACCTGATCCTCCAGGCGGCCACCGCCACCGCGACGACCGGGAGAACACCGCCGCGCCGCGGGTGAGCGGGTGGCCGGTGGAACGGTGGCATCGGGCCCGCGCGAACGCGGCGGGACCGGGGCGCTGCCGAAGGGAGCACCACCGTCGGACTATGCCTCGAGCGGGGGCGCGAGCAGCATCGGCCAGTCCTCACAGGTGGCGAGCAACTCGTCCAGTGGAACGTCCGGGCCCGCGGTGAAGACGGCGGTCCCCTCGGACAGTCGTACGGACGGCTCCGGGCCGGCCGCCGTCCGCGCGCGCAGGACCACCACGGCCTCCGGGTCGACGGCCGACCGACCAGGGAAGTCGGCGGGGTCCGCGCCGACCGCGCGCAACGCGACCGGGTGGACGACGACGTCGACCACCAGCCGGGCACCGTCGCGTGCGTGCTCGGCCCAACCGTCGGTCGGCAACAGGCAGGCCCACCCGTTGACCTCGTGGCAGTGGGTGCCGAGCCGGGCCACGACACGCTCCCCGGGCGTGCCCTCGGGATCGACAACGAGGACGGCGACGGGCAGCTCCGGTTCCTCGGGGTCGACTCCGGGGTGAACGTACAGCCGGCTCACCGGAGAACCTCCTCGTGCCAGTCGAACTCTGGTGGGACTGGCGAAACTTCACCGCGACCGGACAGCGGGAGCTGTCCGGCGACGAGCGTGCCCGACGAGCGGGCCGCGGACCCACGCGACGGCACACGACATGCGGCACGAAGGTACAGCAGGCAGCCTGCCACCCGCGGGGCGGCCCACGCGGGACTCGGGCCGGCGGTACGTCGTCCTGCCCGCCGTCACCCGCTCTTGAGTGCCTCTCAGGAAAATCTCATCCAGGCGCAACCGGCCTGGCCTTCCCGCCGTCCTCACCTCCGAGTACGCACGGTCGGGCGGGCAGAGGTGGCCCCGTCGGCTGTCCTGACGATCCGGGGGGATCCATGCACTCACGCTTACTGTTGACGGTTTCGGTATCCGCGCTGCTGGCCGGACTCGGCCTGACGGCCTGCGGCTCCAGCTCCACGGCCGGCCCGCCGAAGGCCGGTGGGGCCGCGCCGGTGTCCGCCGCACCGATCGCGGGCCAATCCGCCGCGCCGGCCATGGCCATGGCGTCGACGGGCTCCGGCGACCCACAGGCCGCCCACTGCCGTACGCAGAACCTGAGGTGGACGCTCACCCTCCTCACCGACGCGAGCACCAGCACGAAGGACCCGGCGAACGCCGAACTCGTCGCCGCCGACCCGGGCTCCGACAGCTGCACCCTGGCCGGCTACCCGAAGCTCGAGTTCCACGTGGGCAAGGGGCCGCAGGCCCTCGGGGTCGGGAAGGGCAGCCCTGCCCCGGTGACGCTGGGCGCGGGCAAGAAGGCGGTGATCGCCCTGCACTACTCCGAGTTGAACGGCAAGGGGCCGGACAGCGGCAACTGCGTGTCTGTTACCGCGAGTTCCGCCGATGTGGCCGCGCCGGGTGACAGTACCGAAGCCCGGGTCCCGGTGGTGGACCAGAACGGCAAGCCGGCCGAGATCACCATCTGCGGCGACGAGGTCCGCCTGAGCCCGCCGGTCGCCCGGTAGCGGCCGTCCGCGGCCACTCCACCGCCGCCGGCTGCGCTCCCACCGCGCGTGCGCTCCCCCGGCCGTACCCGTCCGGTGGCCACAGCCGCGCGTTGCGAGGGCGGTTCGGCCCGGTCACCACCACGGTGGGCGGGAGTCGGCGCGGTTGGTTCCTCACCGCTCGAGTGCGGCGGTGGAGAACCACGGGTTCCCGCCGAGGACCCACACCGACACGTGGGTGACACCGAGTTCTTCGAGTACGGCGAGCTTGGCGTCCATGCCCGCCTGGTCGGTGTAGTCGTAGAGCGTGTCGTGGTCGGTCCAGCGGACCTCGCCGGAGCCGGGGTCCCGGCGTGCGGCCACGGTGGCGGGGTCGTCGCTGTAGCCGGGCCGCTGGCGGATGTCGGAGACGGGCACGCTGTCCTTGATCTTGCCGGTGTCGCAGGGGTCGGGCGCGCTGAAGCCGTACGAAGCCAGGCCGACGACCAGCCGGTCGTGGTCCGGAACCCTGGACTGGGCGAACCTGACGCCGGTGCGCACCCAGTCCTGGGGAGAGATGGCCCAGCACCGGCCGCTGGTGGTGTTGAACATCCGGCCGTAGTCCATGATCACCAATTGGTCGGCGCCGGCCCGCATCAGGGCGGCGTAGTCGAACGGTGGGTCGCCGTCGCCGACTTCGACCGGGCCGTCGATCTGGAGGCGCAGACCGGCCGCGTGCAGGCCGCGGGCCAGCTCGGAGACGAAGGCTTCGTAGTCGTGCTCGTCGTCCTGGGACCAGGCCCAGAAGTCCTCGAAGTCGATGTCGACTCCGGTGAAGCCGATCTTCCGGGTGAAGCCGGTGAGGTCCGCGACGGCGGCGGAGCGACGGCTGGGGTCGTCGACGAGGGCGGCGACCGTGGGCCGGTCCATGGCCGAGACCGTGACGTACTGGGCCGTCGAGTGCGCCCTGAGGTCGGCGGCGTCGGTGTCGCTGAAGCCGTTGCAGGGCAGGTCCGCGGCGCTCTGCAGGACCAGCCCGCCGTCCTTGCCGACCTGGTAGTACTCCGCCTTCAGGACGCCGTCGCGCAACCGCCCGTCCCGGTACTCGGCCGGCGCCTGGCAGGTGGGCTCGCCGGCCGAGCCCGGGTACACCCACGCCTCCAGTGCCGGCGCTGTGCGAGCCGGTCCGCCACCGCCGGGCGTCGCCGTGCCCGCGGGTGTCGCGGTCGCGGCGGGAGGCCGGGCGGCGGCGGTGTCGCTCACGACGCCCGGCGCGGTGGTCGGGTTGCCGGTGCAGGCGGCGAGGCCGAGCGCCAGGCCCACCGCCACGGGCGCGCGGAGGGCAGGTCCCAGGACGTGCTGACGCCGTCGAGTGCCGGGCATGGAGCCTTCCGGGACGTGTGGTCGGTCGGTCCCGGTCGTCCGACCGGCCAACGAATGCTGACGCACGCGCAGCTGTCGTGGTTCCGCGCCGGCAGGAGCGCGGGAGGTCCTCCTGCCGCCGGGAGCGCGGCGGGTGCGTACGGCGCCGGTGTGCGCTCCGGGTGCCGTCAGTGGGTGGGCGGGGTCCAGTCGGCGGGCAGGCCGGACTGGGTGAGGACGGTGGCGAGGCTGTAGTGGTCCTGGTCGGAGGTGATCCGACCGCGGTCGTCCAGGTCGAGGAGGGTGGTCATCGGCACCGCGAAGGGCTTGGGTGCGCCCTTGAGGTGGCCGGCGTAGACGGCCTCGACAGTGATGCGCTCGCCGTCGCGGTGGGCGGCGCGCACGGTGACGTGGACGTTGTCGATGAGGCTGTCCGCGCGGGCCTTCCAGCCGGCGATCTCCTGGCGGCCGTGGAAGGTGACACCCACTCCCAGATCGGTGTAGGTGCCGTCGGCGGTGAACAGCGCGCCGAGTGCCTGGGAGTCGGTGCCGTTCCAGGCGCAGGCCCAGTCGGTGACGATCCTCGGCTGGTGCCGTTCGGCGTCCTGCGCGGCGGAGGCGGTGGTGGCGGGCATGATGCCCAGGGCTGCGGCGGCGGCCAGCGTGGTCGTGGCGCGGGACGGACGGGACGTCATGGTGATTCCTCCGGGCGGGGGGGTGGGTCGGGCGGTGGATCCGCGGGTGCGGGTGCGGCTGGGTGAGCGGCGGGGCTGTGGCGATGCGGACGGTGGCGACCCGTCGCGGGGAGCGGGCCGGTGTGCCTCCTCGCCGTGGTCAGCGCTTGGTGGTGTCCAGGGGGCTGTCGGGGATCCAGGTGCCGTGGAGTCCGGCGCTCACCCGGTGGGGCAGGTGGACGGTGGCGACCCGGTCGAGGCCGGAGGCGTCGAGGACCAGCAGTTGCGAGGCGTCCTGTTTGAGGTCGGAGACGACGGTGAGCAGGTATCCGTCGTCCTCGTGGGTGGCTGCGGCGGCGGGGACGAAGACCGCTTCGCCGGGCATGCGGGCGTCGCCGACCTGGTGGATGCGACGGGCGCCGGTGGTGCGGTCGTACTTGACCACGCCGTAGCCGCCGAAGCCCTTCTCGTCGGGGAAGGAGATGGCGTAGTGGTAGCGGTTCTCGGCGCCCAGGTACTGCTCGTTGAGGGTCGGGAATTCCACCGGCAGGTCGTCGATGATCTGCTCGTCGACGCTGCCGGCCGTCGTGTCGACCACCCAGCGGCGGGTGTAGGAGCGGGCGACGGGCTCGGTGCCGCGTCCGGGGGCGCCGACCCACCAGTTCCAGGAGAGGTGGAATCCCTCCCGGTCCACGGTGGGGCCCTCCAGGACGATGCGGCCCTGGCCGTCCTCGTGGGCGTTGGCGACGTGCAGCAGGTTGCCCGGTTCGATGGAGAACCAGCGGACGTGCTGGGCGCCGTCGCTTCCGCGGGGCATGACGCCGATGCGGGCGGGCTGCTGGTCGTTCCAGCCGTAGGGGATGCCGGAGTGGTCGGTCGGGTCGAAGGTGACGTTGCCCTCGACGAAGACCACGTGGTGGCGGGTGATGGCGAAGTCGTGCTTGAGCGAGGCGCTCGCTCCCGGGATCTCGGCGCTGTGGACGATCCGGCCCTTGGCGTCGGCGACGTAGTACACGAGGTAGGGCGGGAAGGGCGAGGAGCCGAAGAAGTGGAGCTCCCCCGTCACCGGGTCCTCCTTGGGGTGCGCGGTCATCGCGGTGCGCAGCTTGCCGTCGAAGTCGAAGGCGCCGACCGTCTCCAGCTCCCGGGTGAGCTCGAAGGGGATGTTCGCCTCGCACAGCGCGAGCAGCCGGCCGGCGTGTTCGATGACGTGGGTGCCGGCGGTGCTGGCGGTCAGGTCGGGTCCGTGCTCGGTCAGGTAGGGGGCGCCGTCGAGGGCGGGGGTGCGCACCCAGCGGTTGCGGTACCACTCGGCGCGGCCCTCGCGCAGCTGGATGCCGTGGACCATGCCGCTGCCCTTGAACCAGTGGGTGGGGGTGACGCCGGGCTTGGGGTTGTGGCCGTTGCGGAGCAACCGGCCGGTCAGCTCGGGGGGCAGGGTGCCCTCGACGGTGAGTTCGGTGGCGGTGATCTCGTCGACGACGGGGGTGTAGTGGCCGGTCAGGTAGGGCTTGTCAGCGGTCATGACAGGAGTTTCTTTCGATGGGTGTGACGCGTTGTCAGGCGGTCGGTGTCGCTTCGTCAGCCGCTGGTGCCTCCTGCCGTGCTGGCGGGGGCCGGTGGTGCGGCTGATCCGTCGGCTCAGCCGGTGCGGGGAATTCGCGGGGTGCTCGGGGTGCTCGGGGTGCTCGGGGTGCGCGAAACGGGAGCCGGGTGCGTGGAGGTTCCGAACGCCAGGCCGTGGGCGTTGACCACCCGGGTGGTGCCGCTGTCCGACAGGTCGGCTGCGGTCCGGATCCGCGGCAGCGCGACGTTCACGATCGAGGTGGCGAGCGTGACGGTGGGCTGGGCTGCGGCGAGCACCGTGAGCACGGCTGCCGGACGGGAAGCGGGCGGCGTCCGCTCCGGCCGGGTGCGTTGGAGGTTCATGACGCACAGCCTCGTGCGGGGCGGTGTCCACTCTCCAGGCCTGGCAGGGGCGGTGACTGTCCACTCATGTCCGCCCCTGTCCGCACCCGTCCACCCGGCCCCGCCGCAGGCGTGCGCCTGGCGTTCCTATCGGGGGCCGAACAGCTCCTGCTTCCACAGGGTTTCGCAGAGCAGGTCCAGGCCCTGGCGCAGGTGGCGCCGGTAGGTGCCGTACGGGAGGCCGAGGCGGCGGGCGGCGGTCTCCTGGGTGGGCGCGCCGGAGAAGTAGCCCGCCGTCAGGGCCTCGCGGGCGCGCACGCCGCGCGGGTCACGGGCGAGGTCGTCGACGGTTCGGCGCAGCAGGGCGCGCAGCTCTTCGACGGGATCGGTGAAGTCGGCCGCCAGGCGGGTGCGCGTCAGGGCGCAGGCGCCGAAGGCGGCCGGGTCGCGCCAGTGCGGCAGGGCTTCGCGTACGGCCTGGTCGAACGCGGTGCGCGAGAAGCCCGACGGTCCGGACGGGGCCGGCACGTCGGTGGCCGTGATGAGGTGGCGCAGCCAGGTCTCGACGGGCACCTGGCGCCAGTCGACGCTGAACAGCCCGTAGGTGTGCTCGCCGACCCGCGGTCGCGCGCCGGTGTCGTGCATGACGCCCTTCAGGCGTTCGGCCCAGGCGTCGGCGTCCCGGTAGACGAGGAAGCCGTGCGCGCGTCCGCGGGCGCGGGCGGCCTCCGCCTGGGCCCGGGAATTGTTCAGGTCGATGACGCGCGAGGGGATCTGGTACTGCTCGGGGTAGATCGAGAAGCGGGTCATGCCGATGTGTTCGCCGGGGCTGACCGGCGCGGTGGCAGCGGTGTGTTCCCAGGCGGCCGCGACGATGGGATCGGTGGCCAGGTCCAGGGGGTCGGGAGGGGCGGGCAGCACGAGTCGGACCGTGAACGCCACGGTCCGGCCCGTGTTGACCAGACGGAAGACGTCGAACGCCTGTGGCTGGCGCTCGAGCCAGTGGCGGACCAGATCCGCGGAGGCGGCCCCCTCGGTCTCCTCGGCCATGCGCAGCACGGCATCGATGTCATCCGGCCGCAGGGGCCGCGCGTGCACCTCGTCCTCGCGGGACCACACGCGCAGCCGGGACAGGCTCTTCAACTCCCGGAAGAGGTAGAAGAGCTCGTCGGTGACGGCCCGCACCCGCTCCTGCGGTGCCTCCCGCAGCAGGCGCAGGTACTCCTCCGCCAGCCGCTGGCGCATCGTCACGAAGGCGTTGGGGGCCCGCCAGCGCAGGTCGGCGGCCAGGGTCTCGCGTGCGGCGTCGTGCGGGTAGAGCCCCCAGGGGGTGGACTCCATGAAAGGAAGGTCTCTCAGCCAGCCGAACAGCAGGTGGGCGTCCTCCTCGGGCAGGACCGCGGCGAGCAGTTCCTCGGAGGTCGAGTGCGCTTGTGCCACCACTTCCAGGGCGCGGCGGTGGGCCGGCGTCGGTACCTCTCCGATCAAGCCGGTCAGCAGGGTTCGCAGGAGGTCGGCCGAGGGTGCCCAGATCTCCTCCCTGTTCCAGCCCGTCGTTCCCGCGGCCGCCGCGAGGGACAGCGCCAGCGGGTTGCCTCCGGCGAAGCGGAGCACCCGTTCCCGCAGCTCGGGCCGCACCTGCGCGGTGGTCAGCAGGCTGCGGGCCTGCTCCTCGGAGAACGGCTCCAGTTCCCGGACGTACAGGAGTGCGGCCCAGGCGGGATCGGCGGTCCACTGCGGCTGCGGTGCCAGCCGACCGGCCAGGACCACCAGGGCGTCGTCGGCGGCGCGGGGCAGGAAGCGCTGCCACAGCCAGCTCTCCAGCCACTGGCAGTGCTCGAAGGAGTCCACGAACAGCACCGTGCCGGGCACCTCCAGGAAAGGACCGGCCGCACGCTCGAAGTCGGCCGGGTCCCGGCTGACGAAACGGCCGTCCAGTTCGAGGAGCGACCGCCCCGCCGCACGGGCCCGGTCCGCCAGGGAACGCAGCAGCGCCGACTTCCCGATGCCCCCCGGTCCGAAGAGGTAGAACGCGAACGGGGCCTGCTGGTCCCCGGCCAGGGCCTGTGCGAAACGACCGAGTTCCTCCTCCCGGCCGATGAACGCCCGCTCCCGCGTTCTGCTCAGTCTCTCTCCCACGGATGCCACGTCGGCTCCCATCCCCATGTTCCAGCGCCGGACAGCCGAACCCGTCCGGAGATCCCCGGCACGCCCCGCCGCTCGGAGCGGGGCACGAGTGGCTCCGGCTCGCCTCGCCGTCCCGACCGCGGCCGACTGCGGCCGTTTCCCGCCACACGCCGGCCTGATTCAAGCATCAGGCGGCCGCGTGCTCCGAACGGGCCCCGACCCTGCGTCAGTACGGCCGGGCCTCAGGGTCGGTGTCGAACCGCCGGGAAGGGGGCGGGGTCAGTTCACCGTCACGGCCGCCGTCATCTCCCACACCAGGGCCTCGGCGCCGTCCGGGCCGCCGGTGAGCCGCCGGCCGTCGGAGCCGGTGATCCGGGCGGCGTCGCCGGTGCCCAGCGGGCCGGCCCCCTCGAGTTCGGCGCCGCCCCGCGCGATGAACAGGTGGGCGAACGGCGCGGTGGGCAGCTCCAGGGTCTCGCCGGGCCGGATCCGGGCGACGTGCAGGGCGGCGTTCTTCTGCCGGATGGCGATGGCGCGCCGGCTGACGTGCTCGGGCATGCCGGAGGCCAGGGCGACCCAGCCGCCGCGGGCGAGTTCGTCGTTGATGTCGAGCTGCTCGTAGCCGGGCTGGATGCCGGCGGTGTCGGGGATGGTCCACATCTGCAGGAAGTGCACCGGCCTGCGGTGCTCGGGCTCGCCGGTGAGCGTCCAGGAGTCGTTCTTCTCGCTGTGCAGGATCCCGGTGCCGGCGCTCATCCGCTGGGCCAGCCCCGGGTAGATCACGCCGTTGTGCCCCTCGGAGTCCTGGTGGACCAGGGCGCCGTCGAGCACCCAGGTGACGATCTCCATGTCACGGTGCGGGTGGGTGTCGAAGCCGGTACCCGGCGCCACCACGTCGTCGTTGGAGACCAGCAGCAGCCCGAAGTGGGTGTTGGTCGGGTCCCAGTGCCGGGAGAACGAGAAGGAGTGCCGGGAGTCGAGCCAGCCGGCGCGGGTGTGGAAGCGCTCGTCGGCGCGGCGGATGTCGAGTACGGATGCCATCGGAAGCCCTCCTCCATATTGTTTACAGTTCAACAATAGCGTCCGGAGGATATTCCCACCGACGGTCGCGGCGACCGGCGGCGCGCTGGAACAGGCCGAACGGCGGGCCACTCCGGCCGCGTCGAGGCCGGGCCGGCACGGTGTCGCCGCCCTCCCCGGGGCCGCGCCGGGGGCTCGAGCTCCCGGCGCGGGGGGACGAGCTGCCCCGGCACCCGTCGGACATCACCCGTCGAAGTGGGACCAGAAGATGCCGATGCCCCTACCGCTCCCGTCCCGGCCGACCAGGATGCTGTTCGACGTGAAGTCGCAGGTGGGGAAGACCAGGGCGTTCGCACCGCTCGCCGGGTCGACCACGACATCGAGCACCGGGGTCCGGGAGCCGGCCTCCTGCTGCGCCTCGAACTCGGCCACGGCACGGGCCACGGGCTCGTCGGCCTCCGCGAACCCGGCGGTCCGGTGGAGGGCCCCGCCGACGACCAGGTTGTCCGGGGTGCTGGAGTGGATCGCCGAGGCCTCCTCGCCCAGCTGGTTGACGTCGTCCGACGCCTGCTCCCAGCTCGCACCCATCAGGGCCTCCGGAGTGGTGCCGCTCGCCACCAGCGCGACCGCGGAGACGGTGGCGCCCCGCTCGTCGTCCCAGTCGTACGCCAGGTACACCTCGTGCAGCCCGTCGGCGACGTCGTCGAACGTGAAGAACTCCCCGCCGTCGAGCCCGCACACCGCGATCTCCCCGCGGCTCAACAGCCGCCCTGCCAGCGTGAACTCGCCCAGGTACCCGGGCTCCCCCCGCGGATCATCCGCCTTCAGAACCGCTTCGATCGCCTCGATCATCTGCATGGCGGCGAGTGTGCCACCCCCCTCGGACAGGCCCGCCCCCGCCAGTTCCCCCGATGCGCCACCGCGCGTGTCCCCGACCCCCGCCACAGAATTGTCACCGCACTGTCGTATCGGGCCCGCGCCGTTCGTAGGACATGTGGAACGAAGCCCCCGACCTGACCGGAAGAAGCGAGAAGATGCCGCAGTACCTGCTGTCCGTCGTCGATGACGAATTCACCCGCAAGCGCTCGGCCGAGGAGGCACGGCCGATTTTCGAGGCGGTCGACGCCTTCAACACGAAGCTGCGGCAGGACGGCTCCTGGGTCTTCGCGGGGGGCCTGAGCGAGCCGGCGATGGCGACAACCGTCGACGCACGGGGGCCCGAGGTGGTCCTGGCCGATGGACCGTTCGTCGAGACCAAGGAGTACCTGGGCGGGTTCTGGATCATCCAGGCCCCCGACCTCGACGTCGCGCTCGAGCTCGCCGCCCAGGCGTCGCGGGCGTGCGACGGCAAGGTGGAAGTGCGCCCCTTCGAGACCGGCCCCCAGGGCGCGGAGTGAGTGACCTCGATGCCGTCTTCAAGCGGGAGTACGGCCAGGTGGTCGCCTCGCTGGCGCGCCGTTTCGGCGATCTCGACCTCGCCGAGGAAGCCGTTGGCGACGCGCTGGTCACCGCCGTCGAACACTGGCGGTCCGGCGTGCCGGCCAACCCGGGCGGCTGGCTCACGACCACGGCGACCCGCAAGGCCATCGACCGTCTGCGACGCGAGTCGGTCCGGGACTCCAAGCACCAGGCGGCACTGGCGCTCGTCGACGACACCCCGGCCGAGCCGACGGGCCCGATCGGCGACGACCGGCTCCGGCTCATCTTCACGTGCTGCCATCCGGCGCTGGCACCCGAAGCCCGCGTCGCCCTCACCCTGCGTCTGCTCGGCGGACTCACGGTCGCCGACATCGCCCGCGCGTTCCTCGTGCCCGAGACCACGATGGCCCAGCGCCTCACCCGCGCCAAGGCCAAGATCAAGAAGGCCGGCATCCCGTTTCGGGTCCCCGCGGCCGAGGACCTCGCGCCGAGACTGTCCGCGGTCCTCGCGGTCCTCTACCTGATCTTCAACGAGGGATACCTCGCCGGCTCGAGCGACGCACCCGTACGCCGCGAACTCACGACCGAGGCGATCCGACTCGCCCGGCTCCTCCACCAGCTCCTCCCCGACGAACCGGCGGCAACCGGCCTGCTGGCCCTCCTGCTGCTGTCCGAGTCCCGCCTCTGCTCGCGCTTCGCCGAGGACGGCGAACTGGTCCCCCTCGCCGAGCAGGACCGCGGCGGCTGGGACCGGCGCCTCATCGCCGAGGGTCACGAGCTGGTGCGCACGTGCCTGCGGGTGAACCGACCGGACCGGTACCAGCTTCTCGCGGCGGTCAACGCGGTCCACACCGACGCGCCCGACGCCGCGGCCACGGACTGGGGCCAGATCGTGGCACTCTACGACCAGCTCTACGCCCTGGAACCGACCCCGGTCGTCGCTCTCAACAGGGCCGTCGCCCTCGCGGAGATCGACGGTCCCGCCGTGGCACTGGCCCAGATCGACGCACTGCCCCTCGACGGCTACCACTCCTGGCACGCCGCCCGCGCCGACCTCCTCAGACGCCTGGGACGCGGCGCCGAGGCACGCGCCGCCTACGACGCCGCGATCGCCGCCACCCGCAACCCCGGCGAGCGGGCGTATCTCGCCCGTCGCCGCGGCAGCCTGGCACCCACCCGGGACCAGGCGACGGCCGGAAACAGCGGCTGACCCGGTCAACCCACCCCAACAGGCCCGAACACCGCACCCCATGACGGAGTGCGGATCACCTCGCCGGGACGCCCACCTCGCCACGAGGCGGAGCACGCGATCCGGCACCACGAGACACCGAGCACCACGGACACCGAGGAACCCTCATGCGCACTCTCATCAGCACCGCCTTCATCTCCCTCGACGGCGTCGTCGAGGGGCCGGGCGGCGAACCGGACTACCGCAACTCCGGCTGGACCTTCAAGGGCGTCGAGTTCGTCCCCGCCGCGTTCGAGCTCAAGGAGCGCGAGCAGCGGGAGTCCACCGCCGTCCTCATGGGCCGTGTCAGCTACGAGGCGTTCAGCCCCGTCTGGCCGGACATGGCGGAGTTCGCCCACTACAGGACGATGCCGAAGTACGTCGTCTCCACCACCCTCACCGACGACCAGCTCGTCTCCAACTGGGGCGAGACGACGATCCTGCGCTCCATCGACGACGTCGCCGCCCTCAAGCGGACCGAGGGCGGCCCGATCATCGTCCACGGCAGCGCCCAGCTGAACCACGCCCTCTCCGATGCGGGCCTGATCGACCGCTACCACCTGCTCGTCTACCCGCTGCTGCTCGGCGCGGGCAAGCGCCTGTTCAGCACCACGGACAAGGACACCCAGATGCTCAAGCTGGTCGAACACGAGACCTACGCCAACGGCGTGCAGAAGAACGTCTTCGACGTCGTCCGCTGACCCCGGCTGCCACGCCCGCCCTCATGCTCCCCGGGCGCCGCCGCGGCGGCCGGAGCGGTCCCGGCCGTGCCCACACCCAGCGCTGCGAGCTTGTCGAGGACCGGCGCGACCTCGGCGAGCTCGGCGACGATGACCCGGGCCTTCTCCGTGCCGATCCCGTCGACGCCGGCCAGCGTCTCGACGTCGGCCGCGCGGATGGCGGCCATGCTGCCGAAGTGCGCGGCGAACCGGCGCGACATGGTGCGGCCGGTGCCCCGGATCCCGAGGGCGCAGAACACCCGGTTCAGCGGCTGCGCGGGGCGATGATCGAACGGCGCGCCGGTCGGGTCGCGTCCTGCTGGGCGATCCCGGTGTTAGGAAACGCCCATACTGTCTTCAGACTGCTCAAAGCGGCGCTCTCTAGTGTCATCCAGCATGTCGATGCGAAGTGTCTTCCTGACCAGGCTGCTGACGCCTGTCAGCATTCTCGCGGCCGCCGGAACCATCACCGTGCTGCTGCAAGGGCACCCCGGTGCCACCGAGAGTCACCCGAGATTGTCCGCCGTGGCCGACTCGACCTCCTCCCCCGTGTCCGCGAACTCCTCCGCGTCCGCGCAGCCCGCGGCGAGCGTCTCGGCCACTCCGGCCGCCGCCTCCGCCCCGGTCGCCGACGCCGCGCTGCGCAGCGCCGTCGCCCAGGCGAACGGAGCGGCCTCGGTCTCGGTCACCGACCTGAGCACGGGGCAGTCGCTCACCTACGGCGCACCCGGCCACGGCTTCGCCACCGCCAGCATCGTCAAGGTCGACATCCTGTCCACGCTGCTGCTCCAGGCCCAGGACCAGGGCACCACGCTGACCGCGGCGCAGCAGAGCCTCGCCACCACGATGATCGAGAACAGCGACAACGACTCCGCGACCGCCCTGTGGAACGAGATCGGCCAGGAGAGCGGTCTGAACGCCGCGAACCAGCGGTTCGGGCTGACCTCCACCTCGGGTGGCACGGACGGCAACTGGGGTCTGACCTCGACCACCGCCGCCGACCAGGTGCAGCTGCTGCGCCAGGTCTTCACCAGCGACTCCCAGCTCTCCTCCGCCTCGCGCGGCTACATCCAGGGGCTGCTCGGCCAGGTGGAGAGTGACCAGCGCTGGGGCGTGAGCGCGGCGGCGAGCGGCAGCGACTACGCGGTGAAGGACGGCTGGCTGCCGCGGTCGGCGACCGGCCTGTGGGTGATCAACAGCATCGGGATGGTCGAGCGGGACGGGCACGAGCTGCTGATCGCGGCGGTCTCGGACGGCAATCCGAGCGAGTCCGGCGGGATCTCCCTGGTGCAGTCGGTGGCCCAGGCGGCCGCCGGTTCACTGAACGGGAGCTGAGTCGGGGTCACTCCACGATCCCCGCGACACCACCGCGGGACGCCATCGACACCGGCCGGGTGGACGTCGGCACGGATCACCACACCGCCGCCTTCGCGGTCACCTCCGTCCGACGCCGGCGGCGGGGCCGCGGCCGACACGACCACCCGGACGCCGGCCGGCTCCCGGTCACCGCGGACGCAGGCGGCTCCGACGGCCACCGCGCCCGCGCCCGGAAGACCGAGCTCGCCGCGCCCGCCGCCGGGAGGCGCTGGAGATCACGGTCTGTCACCTGCCTGCGGGCACATCGCAGTGGAACGAGGTCGAGCACCGGCTCTTCCCCGGTAACAGCCCGAACTGGCGCGACAGGCCTTCGACCGGCCACGACACCGTCGTGAGCAGCATCGCCGCGACCACCACCCGCGCCGGGCCACGCATCGAGGCCCGTGCGGCGCCCCCCGGGGGCCGGGCCACCGCCACCGGCCCGCCGCGGGCTTCGGACCTCGACCACCATCCAGCTGGGTCCGTGACCCTTCGACACTCCCCAGTGGGTGCCAGCGCCGGGGAGTACGAACGAACGGACAGGCGCTGGACCCGCGGTGACGCCCTGGCGGCCCGGGAGTACCCGCCGGATCCCGTACCCCTCATGAACGTCTGTCCTCGCATGGGTGTATGAATTCCCTGCTGGATCTATGAAGAGGCCAGCACATTCTCTTCGAGGGGGACCATTGCGTAGAAGTACGCTCAAGCGTGCCGCCGCGCTCCTGATCGGGGCCGGCGCACTCGCGGCCGCCACCGCGCCCGGGGCCGTCGCCGCCCCGGCGCCGCGGCTGACCACCAAGGCCGCGCCGATCGTGCGCACGATGCCGCACACCAACCCGGCGACCCGGACGGCGAAGGCCGCCCCGATCAGCATCCAGCTGAACCCGGGTCAGAGCCTGCAGTCCGGCGCCAGCATGAGCGCCGGCGACACCACCCTGGTGATGCAGTCCGACGGCAACCTGGTGCTCTACCTGGTCGCCAACAACGGCACCCACATCCAGCCGCTGTGGAACTCCGGCACCTACGGCAACGCGGGCGCCTACGGGCTCATGCAGTCGGACGGCAACTTCGTCATCTACAAGCAGGGTGGCGGCCCGTCCAACGGCGGCGCCCTGTGGAACACCGGCACCTGGGGCAAGTCGGGCGCCCTCCTCGTCCTCGTGGACGGCGAGCTGCTGGTCGGTGCCCCCGGTGTCGCCGATCCGTACTGGCAGACCACCACCGGGTTCATCCCGACCGTGGTCAACGGCCAGTACACGGACCAGCCGTCGGACACCATCGCGTCCGGTCAGGGCCTGGTGCCGAACACCTGGGTGGAGTCGAGCTCGACCATCCTGATCATGCAGGCCGACGGCAACCTGGTGCTCTACCGCAAGAGCGACGGCACCGGCATCTGGGCGTCCTGGACCTTCGGTCACCCGGGCATGGACGCGGTCATGGACTCCAGTGGTGTCTTCGCCGTGGCCAACAGCAACGAGGTGCTCTGGAACACCGGCACCTGGAACAACCCCGGCGCGTACGCGAAGGTGCAGTCGGACGGCAACTTCGTCGTCTACTCGCAGGGTGGCGGCCCGTCCAACGGCGGCGCCCTGTGGAACACCGGCACCTGGGGCAAGGCCTGATCCTCGCAGGGGCCTCCCGGCCCTGAGGTGACCCAGTAGAGGGGGCGCCCGTCATCCGACGGGTGCCCCCTTCGGTCATCCGTACGCCCCGGTGCGCGGTACGTGCGGCGCCTCGATCCCGGCCGCCATGAGCCGTACCACGTAGCGGGAGGTCACCTCCGGCGTGTCGCCCGGCGGGGGCGTGGTCGGCCCCGCCTTCGTCGGCTGGTCCGACGTGGGCCGAGGGCGGCAGGTCAGGACGGTGTGTTCTTCCGGATGCGCTTGGCGAGCGTCGGGTGTGACTCCCACCACAGCCCCGCCGGGATCCCGCTGCCGCCCTCGTCGGCGACCGGGGCGGGGGTGGGTGCCGGGGTGCTGTCGTCTTCGACGCATACGCGGTGGACCAGGCCCGGGATGGCGGTGATGAAACCCAGGACCGGCACGATCGCGGTCAGCAGTCCGTAGCCCGTCTCGAAGGCCCGCACCCGGCACTCGCCGTCCTCGGAGACCTCGATCGCGATGGTGTTGGAGCGGCCACCCCTGGCGCTGACGCGCAGCGAGCGGGGGCCCGCCTCGACCGGGAAGACGGCGGTTCCGCCCTGCCTGAGCTTGCCGACCGTGGTGTCGTCGATGACGACGTTGAGCCAGGACGCCCGCTTGAGAGACGGCTCCTCCGAGCGTATGAGCACGAATCCGGCCACGGACTGGCCCCCTTGATCGCGGTCGACGAGTGGACGCGCAGATCATATAGAGGTCCGATGAGGCGCCGGGTGCCCACCGGGCCTGAGCAGCGGGCCGGCCCTGCCGCGCGGGTCGGCGGCAGAGGTCGACGGCCGGGGGCGGGGTGCGAGCCGAGCGGCCATCGGCGACCGCCGGGCAGGACGTGTGGGGGGCCGGATGCGCCAACCGCGGGTCCGGTTCGGCGGTCGGGGACGGGAGGACCGACGCCCAAGACGGCGTACGGCCTCCCGTCCCCGACCCACCGGTGCTGCTTTCCGATACTCGGGGACTCGGGTTTCGAGTCCGGTGACTGCCTAAACAAGATCGTGTTACGGGTTCCGGGGACCGCGGCCCCAGGACGCCCTCTCCAGGCGAGGGCGTCCGTGAGGCGGCAGTATGCCGACTGCGGCGTGATCCAGCTCTCGGCGATGTCATCGGTGTCAGTCAGGTCACCGTATCGCGACGCCGGATCACGCTTCGCCGGTCACGGAGAAGGTCTTGACCGAGCGCGTCCTCGATCCATCGAGGCCTCCAAGGGCGGCGGCCCCTCAACCGCCTCCCCGCGGTCGTCAAGACCATCACTACTCTGGATCTTCTGGAGAAAGCCTGATCAATCCCGGTAGTCGCCACCCCCGTGGCCGCCCTCGTGGCCGCCCTCGCCACCCTCGCCGCCCTCGCCGCCCTCGCGCTCGCCACCCTCGTGACGGTGGATCACTCGGAAGCTGGCCACCACACCGTCGTGGACGTAGACGTCCTCGATGCAGCGCGGGTTCACGCCGTCGGCGGAGCTGTGGGGCCCGACGGTGGCAATGGGAGCGCCGTTGTCACAAACCGCCCCACGGAAGACCTCGACGGTCTTGTGGCTGTCGTTGCGAATGTTCAGGCTCCGGGCACCCAGGCCGCTGACCACGGTGATGCAGTCGCCCGCACGGGAGGAGTACGACCGCTCGTTGATGTGGATCCGGCCCTCCCGGTGGTGCCTGCGGCGCTCGTGGCCGCCGCCCTCGCTCCTGCCCTCGTTGCCCTTGCCGTCGTTGCCGGCGGGAGCGACCACCTGCTGGACAGCCGGGGCCACCGGGGCCGCCGGAGCCGCCGGAGCCGCCTGGGCCACCTGGGTAACCGGCTGGGAGGCGGCCGAGGAGTAGGTGAGGCCGGTCACGGCCATGGCCGCGGCGGCACCGAGGGCCGCCGTGACGGCGGTGGCTCGGGTGATCTTCATGGAACTTCTCCTGTCTCTGTCGGCTGGTACCACCGACCTGATCTCTGACGGGCGACTGGACCGCCGACCCGTGATTTGAACGTACTGACGGCGGTCATATCGGGCATATCGAAGGCCGGGCGCCAGGGAGCCAAACGGGGCACCAGAGCGGGTCCCCGCCTTGGCTGATGTGATGTCAGATTTGTATGAAGATAGGGAGATTGACATGACATTGACCCTTTCAGGTGACCACTGACACCTGCTCACTCCTTCGGCCGTAGGACGCGGGGACACGCCGACACGCCGAGATGAGTCGCCATCAGGCCATGGGGCGCCCCGGCGCCGACAGGCCAGGAACGAGCCGTCACACCCCGCCCAGGACTCCGCGATGCCCTCGAGGCCCGACCCCGGGCGCGAGCGGCTCGGCCGACGGGCGCGGCGACCCCGCGATCCCCGCTCGCCGGGCTTCCCCACTTACTTCAGGGGTCGACGATCGGAGGGCGGAGCAGGCACGGGGAGGCCACGGACGCTCATCAGCGGCGCGCGCTCCAGGCCCGAGAGCCGCGCGGGGCACGCCCAGACAACCGGTCGGGGGCGATCGGCGAACAGCTCGCCGACACGGGTACACCGGGGCACGGCCCGGGAGCCGGTGCTCGCGCCGATCACGGAGGACCGGCCGACCGACATGACAGTGCCCCGATCGCGGCCGGGGTGACGGTGGCCGCCCGGCGGGCGCCGGGCCGCTCCCCCACAGGCAGTTGCCACATTACTTAGGTATGGCTAACCTAAGCTCCCGCTCGTCTCCCTCCCACTCCCCCGTGATTGAGGAAGGCCACCCGTGCCCTCGCCTTCGATACCCCCTGCCCTGACGTCCTTGGCAGCCGCCGCACCCTCGACACCGCTCGGCCCCTTCATGGACAGTGCCGTGGCCTGGACCACCTGGGTCACCCTCATGGGCTTCGTCGGGCTGACCGCCCTCGCGTTGCTGTCCGCGGGCCCGGCCGCCGTCCGCACGGCGCCGAGCGCCCTTCCCGCGGTCACCTCCCGACTCGCCCGGGCCGGCGTCGTCCTCGGCCTGCTCGCCATCCCGGCGGTACTCACCGACCTGGCGCACGGCGCCTCGAAGAGCCATGGCTACGACTACACGGCAGCCTGGAACTCCCTCTACGACGGCAGCGGCAGCGGCCTGCTGTCCGGTCTCGAGGTCACCCTCTCCCTCGTCGGCGCCGCCCTGATCGCCCCGCTGGCGGTCCGTTCGATCGCCGCCGGCCAGGCGCGCCGATGGCTGCTCGGGACCGGCCTGGCCGCGGGTTCGGTCGCGCTGGGCACCACCAAGTTCCCCACCAAGGTGCCTGCCGACTGGGGTCGCACCGGCTTCGAGACCCTGATGTGGATGCTGCACCTGCTGGGCGGCGGGGTCTGGCTCGGCGGCCTGGCAGGCCTGCTGCTGATCGCCGCCCCCGGCGTGATACCCACGGCCGAGCGGCGCGCCTTCTGGTCGCTGGCCATCCGGCGCTTCTCCGTCTGCGCCATGAGCTGCGTCGCCGGCATCACCCTGTCCGGCCTGTTCCTCTACTGGGAGCACGTGGACGGGCTGAACCAGCTGGTCACCACCATGTACGGGCGCGTGCTCGGCGTGAAGATCCTCATCTTCGGCGGCCTGCTGCTCCTCGGCCTGTTCAACCAGTTCTGGCTGCATCCCCGGATCGAGGCCCTGCGCGACGAGGGCGACGAGCGCCCGCTGACCAGGCTGCTGCTCCGCGAGTTCCGCCTCGTGCTCGCCGTCGAGGTCCTGCTCGGGGTGTCCCTGCTCTTCGTGGCCCCGTTCCTGCACGGCTCCGCCCGCAACCAGGCCTTCCAGGCGCAGGCCGCCGCGCGCTCCGCCCAGCCCGTTCCGGCCAAGAAGCTGCCGAAGCTCGCAGCGAAGCAGGCCAGCACGTCCACCTGGGCCTGGGGCACCGCGGAGACGATCGCCGTGGTCGCCCTGATGGCCGGGGGCTACCGCTTCTCCGGCCAACTCGCCCGCCGCCGCTCGACCGTCACCTCCCTGTCTCCCCTTCCGGACTGATCCGGAACAGGACCCCCGCGTCGAGCCGTGGAGCTGGACGGGGGTCGGGGGTGGCGGGAAGGGGCGGGTCGGCCGGCCCGCTCGGCCGGGGCGCTGGGCGAGCGATGTCCTGATCTCGCTCCGCAGGGCGCTGCCGGGGCGCGCCGCGGTCTGGCAGAAGAGCTTCCAGTGGGCCGCGTCCGGCTTCTCGGCGACGCTGGTCCGGGTCGTGTTATCGAAAGCAACTACCCTCCGCCATGGCGGAGTTCACCGACATCGCGGCCCGGAAACCTCGAGATCCCCAACAGGGTCGAACTCACGGGTTCCAGGGACCGCGGCCCCAGGACGCCCTCTCCAGGCGAGGGCGTCCGTGAGGCAGCAGTATGCCGACTGCGGCGTGATCCAGCTCTCGGCGATGTCATCGGTGTCAGTCAGGTCACCGTATCGCGACGCCGGATCACGCTTCGCCGGTCACGGAGAAGGTCTTGACCGAGCGCGTCCTCGATCCATCGAGGCGTCCAGGAGTGGCGGCCCCTCAACCGCCTCTCCGCGGTCGTCAAGACCCATCACTGCTCCTGATCAGTCCTCGTAGCCGCCGCCCTCGCCGCCCTCACCGCCCTCGCGGCCGCCCTCGTGACGGTGGACCACTCGGAAGCTGGCCACCACTCCCTTCTCGACGAAGACATCGTCGTTGCAGTGCGGCTTTACGCCGTCGGCGGAGCTGTGGGGCCCGACGGTGGCGATGGGAGCGCCGTTGTCACAAACCGCCCCACTGAAGACCTCGACGGTCTTGTGGCTGTCGTTGCGAATGTTCAGGCTCCGGGCGCCCAGGCCGCTGACCACGGTGATGCAGTCGCCCGCGCGGGAGGAGTACGACCGCTCGTTGATGTGGATGCGGCCCTCCCGGTGGTGCCGACGGTGGTGGCGGTGCCCGCCGCCACCACCCTCGTTGCCCTTGCCCTCGTTGCCCTTCCCGTTGTTCCCGTTGTTCCCGTTGTTTCCGTCGTTGCCGGCGGGAGCGACCACCTGCTGGACGGCCGGGGCCGCCTGGGCCGCCTGGGTCACCGGCTGGGAGGCGGCAGAGGAGTAGGTGAGGCCGGTCACGGCCATGGCCGCGGCGGCACCGAGGGCCGCCGTGACGGCGGTGGCTCGGGTGATCTTCATGGAACTTCTCCTGTCTCTGTCGGCTGGTACCGCCGACCTGATCTCAGACGGTCGACTGGACCGCCGACCCGTGATTTGAACGTACTGACGGCGGTCATATCGGGCATATCGAAGGGCCGGCACCGGGGAGCCAAACGGGGCATCAGGGCAGCGCGAACCAATCTGATGAATCGTCAGATTTATATGAACATAGGGAGATTGACGTGACATTGGCCCTTCCAGGTGACTGCTGACACCTGCTCACTCCTTTGGCGGCAGGGCGCCTGGAAGGGCCGACGCGACGAGGTGAGCCACCTTCAGGGGACGACCGCCTCCGCGGACACCTGCCGCCCCGTCATCGGCGTGGGCCGGACCCGCTCACCCCGGTTCCTCGCCTGCGGGCAGCCGGCCTGAGGGAACGCCACATCCCTGGGGTCGCGGTTCAGTCAGACCGCTCCCGGGCCGGCCTGGCCGGCCCTGTCCGGCCCTGCTCGCCGGGCCCCGGACGGCCGGGGCCCGGCGCGCCGGCGACGCCGCAAGCGCCCCTGACAGGCCAGGCCGGGCCGGACACGCAACGCACGGACGCCCCCGCGACCAGCGCTCGCCGCCCCCACCCGCCTCAAGAACTGACGGCCTGAGGACTCGGGAGCAGGAGTAAGGAGAAGCACGGATCCTCATCAGCGCGCGCAGCGGGCCGGCTGGTCCACTCGACCAGGGGCGGAGGACCTCCTGGCGGCGTCCAGGGCCAAGGAGGACCGGGAAACGGCGGCCAGCGGACGGCGGCCGCGGCCAGCCGGAGGCCCTGGGTTCGACCGGTGGACCGGTGCCGGCATGCGCCGGCGGCGGGGCGCGGGCTCGACCTCTTCCCCGCACGGGACGACCGCGCCCGCGAGGCCCGCCCGTCCCGCACCACCGGCTTCACCCGCCGCCGCGCCGCGCACCCCCGCGAGGGACACGGGCTCCTCCGGTACCGTGCGCCTCACTGTCAGGGGAGGCCGGGAGGTCCGGCGAGTCATCCGGCGGCCCCGCGGGAGCCCCACCTCGGCAGCGGGGCCATGGGGCGCGGGGTCCCGGACACGTGCGAACCGGAACCGGACCGACCCTCCGGTCCGCACGGTCGCCCGCCCCCTGCCAACCGGATGATCCTCTTGACGCCCCCGGGGGCGCTGACCAGCGGGCCCCATGCCGTGGCCGATGGGCCAGCGGGGTGATGTGCGGCGACATGGTCGGCAATGTGGTCGCGAATGGTTTGCCGGGCCATGTCTCGTACCGCATGATCGGCCGTATTCGGTCATTTTCGATCCCGGGCAGCCGGTGCGGTGGCCCTTACGTCTCCTCCGGCCGGGCGCACGAGCAGGGCCCGGGAGCCGCGGTCCACGTCAGGGAGAGACGGCATGTCGCAACCCTTCGGCAGGACCCGCTGGAAGCGCTTCGCCGTCATCCTGCTGCCGTCCCTGGCGGCCACCGCGGTTCTCGCCGCCGGCGTGGCCCAGAACGTGCTCGCCGCGTCGTTCCTCATCTCCGGGGAGGAGTTCAAGCTCTCCGCCGACGAACTCCACGGTGAGGGCTTCAGCCTGTACGGCACGGTGGACCTCACCCGTGAGCACGTCCAGGTGCCGGTCGCGGTGACGGGGTTCGAGTCCGCCACGATCCACGGGCTCTGCCAGTCCGCCGTCTTCCCGATTCCGGTCCTCGGCCCCTACACACTGCGGCTCACCGGTGGCCGGCGACCAGCCACCGCGAAGGGATTCTTCATCGACTCGAAGCGCCTGGCGGCCGACCAGGCGAGCAGCCATCGCCTCGACATCGGGGTGGCCGCCGGCTCGCTCACCAGTGGCGAAGTCAGCCCGGGCGATCGGGACTCGCGCTTCTTCAACCCCAACAGCCTGGCGCAGCAGGCGAGTTCGATCAACCTGACCAACGTGCGGGTGACCGCGGTCGCGGTGTCCGCCGGCAGCCTCGACGTTCCCGGGCTGGACGTGTCGCTGGTGCGAGGCCGGAACGAGTGCTTCTGACCCCTCCGTCCCGACGACACGCCCCGATCCCGCCGACAGCACAGGGAGTCGCCACGTGTGGAACGCGACCACGGCCCCGCGCTCCGGGCCGCGCGAGGCGATCGCCACGGCCCGGCGGGAGTTCCGGGCCTGGCGCGGCACCCGCCCGTTCTGGGCCGGCCTGCTGACGCTCAGCGCCGGCCCGCCGATCCTCTACTTCCCCTACACGCACCTCAGCCTGGGCAGTCTCGGCCTGGCGCTCTCCACCACCGCGGGCGCGGGCTCACTTCTCATCGGGAGCCTGTTGATCACGCTGGGTCTCACGCTCTGGTTCCAGCAGCAGCTGCGGACCTTCGCCGGGGTCGCGACGATCCTGCTCTCACTGGTCTCCGTACCGGTCGCCAACTTCGGCGGTTTCCTCCTGGGCCTGCTGCCCGGGCTCATCGGCGGCTCGCTGGCCTGCGCCTGGGCCCCGCCGGAGGACTGACCGTCACCACCGGGGCCCGGCCCGGTCAGGAGATGGGCGTCGGCAGGTCCCCGGCCAGAAGCATCTGCGGGACCTGGCTGAAGTTCCAGCCGTCACCCTGCCGGGTGAACACCCAGACCACGTCGAAGCGCGCGTCCGGCCAGGTGGCGGGCGGTGTCGGGGTGACCGACCCGAGATGGGCGACGATCGCGGGGATGCTCTCGTGCTCCCAGGCGACCAGGACGTCGCCGGAGGCGGCGAGCAGGGCGGACGCCAACTGCGCCTCCTGCCCCTTGGCGAACTGGGTGTCCGGCGTGCCGCCCAGGACCGCCGCGACCGGGGTGACGGTCTCCCACGGGCGCTTGCTGGCGCCGCTGGGATCGGCGGCGTACACGCTGGTGGGCCGGGTGAGCCCGGGGCGCGGCGTGGCGGGGGCGCCGGTGGCGGTGCGCGGGGCGAACAGCCCGGCCAGGGCGCCCGCGCGGGTCCAGCCCTGCACGGTGAGCGACTTGTCGTCCTTGTCGCCGTCGGAGGTCACGCCGTACGGAGAGCCCGAACCGGTGGGCTTCTCGGCGTGCCGGATCATCATGAGCACTTGCGGGCCCGCACTGCTGCTGGCTGCCGCCAGGGCGCCCACCGGCTGCTCGGTCGCGGCGGCGGTCTTCGCCTTGGCGTGATCCGAGCAGCTGCTGAGGGCGGGCACCGCCGCGGCTGCCGCCACCATCGCGAGCATCGCTCGCCGCCGGGGCCGGGCGTCTTCTGCCATGTCTACTACCTCCATGCAACGTCGCTTCGATCAAGGGTATTCGGCGCGTGACGGCGAGGAGGACGTGGCTTGGTGCTCGCTCCCGGAGCGCGCACGGGGCCGCGACCGTCCCGGGGACACCGTCCCGCGAACTGGCCTGTGCGCGAAGGACGGTAGGGGCCTTCGTGGTGGAAGTCATGTGGGTCCGGGCGGCTGCGGACGGGTCCGTCGGCCCGGCCCTGGAGAGCACGGCGCACGTTCCTGACCACCGTCACGGACGCCCGACTCACAGGGAATCCACAAGATCCTGCCCTACCGTCGCGCGTGATCCGCCGGATCACCCGACACCGGCAGCCAACCGAGCGCGCGCCGCCCACACACATCCCACGGCGATGTGGCCGCGCTCCGCCCGAAAGTGAGCACCGACGCGATGCCCAGGACCAGAACCCAGCGGGCCCTCGCTCCTCGCGCGACGGCAGCCGGGCGCACCGGCGTGCCGCTCGCGGCCCGCGAGGGTCGGAGCCCGTCCGACGGCTCCCGCGGCGTTCCCGCGCCGAGCGGCGCCCTGTCGGTGTGCTGGTCGAACGGTGTCCGGGCTTGAACGTCTCCTTGCTCGACGGCTGGTTCCCCTGGGCCCTCCAACTCGCCGCCGCCGCGGTCTTCCTGCTCGCGCTCGGCTGGCGGGACCGGCGCTGGCGGCTGCGCCGGGCACCGATCGCCCTCGCCGTCGCGGCGCTGGTCACGGCGGTCGGCGCGGCCACGGTGCCGGCGCTGGCCGGGATCAACGACCCGATCCCGTCCGCTCTGTGGCTGTGGATCGGCGTGACGATCGCGGCGTTCACCGTGCTGGGCCTCGGCTGGCGCGGCGCCCGCTGGTGGCGACGGCTGCTGGCGCCGGTGGCCGCTCTGCTGTCCCTGGTGGCGGCGGCCAACGCGCTCAACATCTCGACCGGTTACTACCCGACGCTGGACGACGCGATCGGTGAGCTGAGCGGCGCTCCGCTGCCGGACCAGATCACCCTGGCCCAGCTCGGCACGATCCACGGGCGGACCACCACCGGCCGGATCGTCCAGGTGGACATCCCGGACACCGCCAGTGGCTTCGCGCACCGGCAGGAGCTGGTCTACCTGCCACCCGCCTGGTTCCGCAGTGTGCACCGGCCCAAGCTGCCGGTCCTGGAGATGATCGGCGCCGAGTTCGCGGCGCCCGACAACTGGATCCGCGCCGGTGACGCGGTGAAGACGGCGGACGCCTACGCGGCCAAGCACCACGGCTTCGCCCCGGTGCTGGTGTTCGCGGACGCGACGGGCGGTTTCAAGGTCGACACCGAGTGCGTGGACGGCCCGCACGGCAACGCCGAGGACCACCTGGTCAAGGACATCCCGCCGTACATCGAGAAGACCTTCGGCACCGCCACCGACCCGCACAAGTGGGGTGTGGCCGGCTGGTCGATGGGTGGCACCTGCGCGATCGACCTGACCGTCGAACACCCCGGCGTGTTCACCCACTTCGGGGACTTCTCCGGCGACCACGGTCCGTACATCGGCGACCAGGAGAGCACCATCCAGCAGCTCTACGGCGGCAACGCGGCGGCCTGGGCGGCACACGACCCGGCGACCGTGCTCGCGCACCACGCCAAGTACAAGGGCGTCTCCGGCTGGTTCGAGGACGGCGACCAGGAGCACAGTCAGATCAGGGCGGCACAGGAGCTGAGCGCGGCGGCCAGGAAGGACGGCATCCGCACCGTCGTCACCACCGGCTCCGGCTCGCACACCTGGCAGACCGGCGCGGCCTCCTTCGCCCAGGCACTGCCCTGGCTCTCCCAGCAGCTCGGTCTGCAGGGCACCCACCCGTAGGGCGTCCGAACCCGGGTGGGGCCGCACCGGCTCCGCCTCGGCCTCGACTCCGAGCGGTGGCCCGCCGTCAACCGCGGACGGGACAGTCATCCGGTGGGTGACTCATCGTCAATCTTCGCTGGTTCGCGCTGAATTCGTGCCATGCTGCGGCCGTTGCTTCGTCCTCGAAGCTCCGGGTATCCGAAACAGCTGCCCCCAGTGAATCGAGCGGCGTGGTCCGCGCCACCCAAGGAGTACAGATGTCCCTGTCCCGTGTCCTGTCCCGAACCCGGTCCCGTGTGCTGGCCGTGCTGGGCGCCGCGGCGGTCGCGAGCGGGCTGGCGGTCGCCGTTCCGGCGGTGCCCGCCTCCGCCGCCGGGTCGTTCGTGGTCAGCGAGGCACAGTTCAACCAGATGTTCCCGGACCGGAACGCCTTCTACACCTACCAGGGCCTGGTCAGCGCGCTGAGTGCCTACCCGGGATTCACCACCACCGGCAGCGATGCGGTGCGCAAGCGCGAGGCGGCGGCCTTCCTGGCCAACGTGAGCCACGAGACCGTTGGCCTGAGGTACGTCGTCGAGCAGAACACGGCCAACTACGGCCACTACTGCGACCGGAGTCAGCCGTACGGCTGTCCGGCCGGCCAGGCCGCCTACTACGGGCGCGGCCCGCTGCAGCTGAGCTGGAACTTCAACTACAAGGCGGCCGGTGACGCCCTGCACATCGACCTGCTGCACAACCCGTACCAGGTGGAGCGGGACCCGGCGGTGTCCTGGAAGACCGGTCTGTGGTTCTGGAACAGCCAGAACGGCGCCGGGACGATGACCCCGCACGACGCGATGGTCAACGGCAGGGGCTTCGGCGAGACGATCCGCAGCATCAACGGCGACCTGGAGTGCGACGGCAAGAACCCGGACGAGCGCAACGACCGGATCAACCTCTACAAGCGGTTCGTCGGCGTCCTCGGCACCGACGTCGGCGGCGGCGACCTCTCCTGCTGATCGGCCGAGGGGAGCGGGACTCGCCCACCGTTCGCTGACGGTCCCCCAGCCGGGCCGGCGCCGGAGTACAACGGGGCTGGTCGGGGCACAGGTCCGGCGAGATATCCGCGGCACAGTCCGTTGAACACAGGAGGCAACAGATGGCAGGAACACTGAAGAACGTCACCGACGCGAGTTTCGAGCAGGACGTCCTCAAGAGCGACAAGCCCGTTCTGGTCGACTTCTGGGCCGAGTGGTGCGGCCCCTGCCGGCAGATCGCGCCGAGTCTGGAGGCGATCGCGGCCGAGCACGGCGACAAGATCGAGATCGTCAAGCTCAACATCGACCAGAACCCGGCGACCGCCGCGAAGTACGGGGTCATGTCCATCCCGACGCTGAACGTCTACCAGGGAGGGGAGGTCGCCAAGACCATCGTGGGAGCCAAGCCGAAGGCCGCCATCGAGCGGGACCTGGCCGACTTCCTCGGCATGTAGCGATTCGGGGGCCACGACCGGCGGTGGCCGACCACGCGCGTTTCGGCCCCGCGTCGTCGGGGCCCTCCGACAGCCGCCCGGGACGCGGGCGCGGCAGGAGGGCCCCGACACGACTGTCGTGAGCCGGCCGCTCCGGTGGGTCCGGTGGCGCGGCGGCCGAGCGCCGAGGTCCGGCCGCGCGGGCCGCGGTCAGCGAGGTCAGGGCCGCGATCCTGGCGCTGATGGCCAACGGCCTCAAGGGCGAGGTGATCGCCAAGTGGATGGGGCTGTCCGTGCGCGCCTGCCGCGGTCACATCGCCGGCCTGCCGGACATGCTCGACGCCCACGGCCGTTTCCAGGCCGGGGTGATCGCCGCCCGCGCCGGGCTGCTGGAGCCGAAGGGCGACGGGGCCTGACCGGACGGCTTGTCCTCGGACGTACTGCCCGAGGGCGGTAGGCACTGCCCGCTTCTCAGTGCTGCGTGCTGGCGCCGGACATGGAGGTGACCGCGTCCGCCACGCTGCTCCGGTAGAGGCCCAGCTTCGGCTCGAGCACCCGAGCGCCGGTGCCGATCGGGAAGTTCTCGATGTCCGCGAGGGGCATGTTGGTGCCGTCCCGGTCGGCCAGCACGTTGAGCTCGTTGATCCAGGACAGGGTGCCGGTGGTGGCGCCGCTGGGGTCGAGGTCGATGACCGCGTAGGCGCTCTGGCCGGCCGGGAGCGGGAACCGCAACGTGCTGCCGGGCCCGCCCGGAACCGTCGGGATGACGTTCTGGCTCTCGTCGGCGGAGGCGGAGTTGCCCAGGTCGACCCCCGGGTGGGAGCTCAGGCTGCAGGCGTTCGAGCCGGCGTTGTGCACCTCGATCACCCGCTGGGTGGCGGCCCCGGGGCGCGCCGTCACGTGGATCGAGAGGTGCTGGATGTCGCACGGGTGGGCGGCGGCGTAGGCGTCACGCCCGGTACCACCGGATCGTGCGGCACTCGACGGGCTCGCGGCGGACGGTGTGCGCCTCGCGGCCGCGACGGTGTGCGACAGTGCCCCCGCCGCCGGTGCGGCGGCCGCGGCCGCGGGTGCGGCGGGGACGGGAGCGCCGGAGGCCGGGGCGCCCGCCGCGCCCGACGGCGCGGCGGCCACCACGGCGGACGAGGCCGCCGCCGAACCGCTCGCCGCCGTGTCGTCGGGCCCGCAGGCGGTCAGGGCGAGCCCCGCCCCGGCGACGAGGACGGCGGACAGGAGCAGCGGGCGACGGCGGCGGACGGACATGGTGGCTCCCCGGTGGCGGTGCGGTGCGCGTTGACTCGGACGCATCCCAAGACGGCGGAACAGCCGCCGTGGGTGGCACGATCGGTGTCACAGTCGTCAGGACATTACCCGGACGAGGCTGTGACACTCCGTCAGCCGCCGAGTGGTTGACGCGGCGCCGGCCGCTCCCGCCACCCCGCCCCCTCCCGCTGTCGCGCCGTGGTCGGCTACAGGTTGGGGTTGGTCGGGGTGCTGCTGGCGGAGGGGTGCCAGTCGAACTGCTGGTAGATGCTGGCGTTCGCGCCCGGCGTGGAGCCCATGAGGTGGTACGAGCCGTTCGGCCCCGGCATGCCCGTGGCGAGGAGGCAGGCGTTGGCGGCGTTGCAGACGCTGTGGTCGGGGCCGAGTGTCCAGCGCTGGTTCGGCTCGTTCGCGTTGCAGTCGTAGGCGGCGGCGTCAGGTCCGCCGCTGGGTCCGTTGGCGACGTGGGCCCACAGGCACCGGCCGTCGTTGGTGCTGTGGATGAGGCCGTCCTGGCTCCAGAACCAGAACTGGTTCCAGGTGCCCATGCACGGCTTGATGACGACCGGCCGGCCGTTGCCGTTCACCTGCCGGTACTCGTCCATGCAGAAGTAGGTGCCGTTGTTGGAGGGCGGCTTGTAGAGGGCGACGAGATAGCCGTAGGCGTAGGGCTGCGCGGTGGCCGGGGCCGCTTGTGCGGCGGACGGCAGGGTGAAGCCGAGGCCGAGCGCGAGTGCGAGTGGGGCGACGATCTTTCCGATGCGCTTCATCAGTTCAACTTCCTTACGATGGCGTGTCGTTGGGATGAGGGGAGCGCTTCGAGCAGTGCCGGGGCGACACCGGCGGATAAACCTGTGTGCACGAGAGACGGTAATCGATTCATATCAGCTGACGCCAGGGGTGGAACGATGCGACCTTGGACCGACACTGACGTCCCCTCGGCGGCGGGAGCGCCCGGTGGCGGTCGCGGGCTGTCACCCCGGAAGGGGCGGGCCGCCGGGCCGGGTGCGTCAGGAACCGGCGATCCCGATGATCAGGGCCACCGCCTCGTCGAGCTTGCCGACCTCCTGCGGGCTGAGCGTCGGGTTGGCGGCCCGCCGCGCCCTGGCCTGGGCGAGGTACGCCTCCTCCACGCCGCCGAGATGCCGCAGCAGCGGGAAGAGCACGGCACGGGCACCCGCGGCGACGGCGGGCATGGTGAGGGCGGCCTGCGCCAGGATCAGCGCGCTCATCGCCGTGTCCAGACCCGGTGGGCCCTGCACCGCGGTGGCCCAGTCGATCACGACCGGGCCCCGTGGTGTCAGCACGACGTTGTCGGGGTGGAAGTCCAGGTGCAGGATCCGATGCCCGGGTCCGGCGGGAAGACGCGCCGGGATCGCGTGCAACCGCCGCAGCAGCCCCGCCAGCATCGCGCCCGCCCGTTCGGCCGTGATCATGCCGTTGGCCAGGGCCTCCACCATCGTCGGGCCGGACAGCCGCTGCATCACCAGCTCACTGGCGGCCGTCCCCGGCCAGACGGCGGGCACCGGGAACCCGTGCTCCGCCAGGTACCCCATCACGGCCATCTCAGCCGTGGCGTCATCCCCGCCCCGGTAGCGACGCAGCACCCGCCCGTCGTCCAGCGCGAACACGTCCGCCGTCCGGCCGGCCCCCACCAACTCGCCGATTCTCATGCCACAGAACCTAGCCGGGGCCGGACCGGCGGTACCGGACCGGACCGCTTCGGACCCGTGGGTCACAGCCGCGGGCGCACCGGGCGAGCGAGCAGGCGGGGGCGGGCGCGCGGTTGCGGTAGGCCGGGCTCCGTCGGTCGTCCGGTCGGTCGCCGCTGGCGACCCGGCACCCGCGCCGGGCGGCGTTCAGCTCCCGGACAGCACCGCGCTGAACCGCTTCCCGAAGGTGTGAACGTCGCCGGGCCAGCGGGCCGACACGTAGCGGCCGTCCTGGACGACGAAGGCGGGCCGCTCGTCGTCCGCGCTGTCACGGCGCAGGCCGCCGGCCTTGCGGCGGGCGTCGGGCAGGCCGGCGGTGACGTCCTGGAAGTCGGCGGGATCCCTGAGCGCCCGGGTGACCTCCTGCTGGACGGACAGGTAGCCCTCGGGCTGGCCGGGCTCCTCCGGATAGGTGCGGTAGTAGTCCGGGTCCCAGAACCGCGTCCGCCGGGCCAGCTGCCACGCCTTCCGCTCCAGGCTCCAGGTCAGCGCGGTGGTGCGCCTGCCGTACAGCACGGACCGGCCGGTCGCCGGGTCGGTGCTGCGCGCGGCGAGCAGCACCCCGTGGCAGATCGCCGCCACGGGCAGATCGCGCCGGAAGGCCTCGACCACGTGCCCCTGGAGGGTCTCGCTCTCCAGGTACTCGACCATGCCCCGCGCCCGGTGGCCGCCCGGCAGCACGAGGCCGTCCAGCTCGGAGAGTTCGATGTCGGACCAGCGCAGCGGCGCCCGGAAGGCGGCGTCACGGCGCAGCCGCGCGTACGCCTCGGTGGCGGCCCGGTTCGCCCGCAGCACCCGCCCGACCAGCACCAGCCGGCCGAGGCCCGGTGTCCGGGCCCAGGGATCGAGGCCGCGGCCGGTGACCATCAGGTCGTCGGCGACGCCCGGCCGGCCGTCCGGGGTGGCGAACAGCACCGTGTGGCCGGCGTCGGTCAGCACCCGCCAGGTGACCGCGACCTCCGACGGGTCGAAATCCCGAGTGGGAATCGGTACGAGCACCGTCGCCATCGCGAGCGCCTGCTTTCCTGTCGTCCGCCGTCCGCCGTAGTGCCGAACACTATCGCCGCGCCGACGCCCCGCGGTCCGAGGGCGGACAACGGGCTGATGGTCGCTCAGTCCTGGGTGCCGGGTGCCGCGCCCTGGCCGGTGTCCCGGCCGCCGGGGTGGCGCTCGCGCCACACGACGAACAGCAGGGTGGCGGCCAGACACCACGCGGCCAGGACCACGTAGGGCTCGAGGTGCTGGTTGTGGTGGAAGTAGATGGCGTTGCGTTGGGCGTTCACCGACGCGCCGGGGGGCAGGAAGCGCCCGAGGAAACCCAGCACGGGAGGCAGCAGGGGCCAGGCGACCGCACCCCCGGAGGACGGGTTGCCGAGCACCACCAGGAGGAGCCAGGCCGGCAGGAGCGCCCAGCGCCCGAAGAACGTCTGGAAGGCCGTGTAGATCGCGCCGGAGGTGAACATGGTGAGCGCGCAGATCGCCCACGACTGGACGAAGGGCAGGCGCAGCACGCCGAGGACCCCGCCGATCATGGCGCAGATCGACAGGCCGCCCAGCAGCGCGTAGAGCGCCGTGAAGGCGATCCGTTCCGCGGGCTCGAGGGACTTGGCGTGCACGCCGAGTTGGATCGCGCCGACGAGTCCCAGGATGTTCGATCCCAGGGACACGTAGAAGACGGCGAGTCCCTGCGGGTCCGTGTCGGGAAGCGGCTTGACGTCCCTGACCTCGACCGGGATGCCCAGCTCGCCGCCTACCCGCGGTGCGCTCTGGCCGAGTACCCGCGCGACCGATGCCCCGGCCGCGCTGGCGACATCGACCTGGGTGCCGCTCGCGTTCTGCTGGAGGATCGCGAAGTCCCGCTGCGCGTCCACCGCGGCCCGGGCCGAGCCGTAGTCGGGATACCGGTGGAGCACCAGTGAGGTGCCCAGGGCGTGCTCCAGGGCGTTGACGAAGCGTTCGCCGCCGGCTGCCCCGCCCGTCACCGCGACGGGGATGCGGTGCGGGACCGGATGCGCCATGGCCCAGGAGTAGGCGCCCACGAAGAGCCCGGCCAGTGCCCCGACGATCAGTGAGACCACTGCGGCGGGAACGAAGGGGGAGCACGTGGGCCGCGGCCGGCCGTCTCCGCCGGACGGCTGCGGACCGGCCGCCGCGGATCGCTGCTCACCCATGGCGGGATCGTATGCCGGGCGGCGTACGATCCCCGGTTCCCCGGCGGGTGCGCCGGTGGTGTCCTGCGGCCGACCGGGTCCCGTCGCACGGGCGCTGCGGGCTTCGGGCCGTCGGTGGTGACGCGTCGTTCGCGCTTGGGTCAGCCGCGCGTGGTGGCGGCCCAGGCCGAGGCGGGCTCCAGGCGGTCCAGCAGCCCGGCCGCCGTGAAGGCGTCGACCAGGTGGCTGCGGCCCTCGGTGAAGTGGCCCCAGCTGTCGAAGTGGACGGGGACCACGCGGCGGGCGGCGAGGATGGCGGCGGCCTCGGCGGCCTGGGCGCTGTCGAGGGTGAGCAGCGCGCCGTCGAACAGAGCGGTGCGGGCGGCGCCGGCGAAGAGGACGGCGGTGTCCACGGGGGCGAAGCGGTCGGCGATCTGCTGGACCAGGGCCAGCGAGGCGTTGTCGCCGCTGACGTAGACGGTGGGCAGGTCCGGGGCGGTCAGGACGAAGCCGATCACCTCGCCGGTGACGCCTTCACAGCCCTCGGGCCCGTGCTGGGCGGGAGTGGCGGTCACGGTCAGGGTGCCGCCGTCGGGGCGGGGCAGGTCGACGCTCTCCCAGGGGGTCAGGCCCCGGGCGGTGCCGCCGAGCCGGCCCGCGCCGCCGCGCGTGGTGAGGACCAGCGGGATGTCGGTCAGCAGGGCACGGCCGGAGTGGTCGAGGTTGTCGGGGTGCTCGTCGTGGGAGAGCAGGACCACGTCGAGGGGGGCGAGTTCGGCGGGGGCGACGGCGGCGGGGGCGGTCTTGGTGAGGACGTGGCCCTGGCCCCGGGGGTACTCGCCCGGGGCGTCGAAGGCGGGATCGGTGAGGAACCGCAGCCCGCCGTACTCGATCAGGGCGGTCGGGCCGCCGAAGACGCTGACGGGGGTCTGCGCGGCGGGCGTGCTGGTCTCGGCCATCATGTCCTCACGGGTAAGTTGAATTTTTTCCGTGAGATGAAACTAGTGGAGTCTCACGGAAAAACGCAAGGCGTAACATGAGAGCCATGAAGGAGACTGCGACCGGCGACCTCGTCCACCCCGTCCCGCCGCCCGCACCGGGCGCGGAGCAGTACCGTGCGCTCGACTTCGCCAACAGCGCGCTCACCCTGCCGGGCGGCCAGCACCTGGACCTGCTCGGCACACCCGAGGCGGCGACGCGGTGGCTGGTCGAACGCGACCTCGCGCCGGACGGCGCCCGGCTGTACGAGGTGTGCGCGGCCCGGCTGCGCGCCCTGCGGGAGCAGCTGCGGGCACTGCTCGCGTCCCGGATCGACGCCCTCCCCGCGCCGGACGGGGCGCTGCGCGCCGTCAACGACGCCCTGACCGGCGCCCCCGCGGCCGCGCTGCTGCGCTGGGACCCCGCGCGGGGCCTGCACCGGGTCCGGGCGCACCCCACCGACCAGATCGTCGACCACGCCCTCGCGGTCCTCGCCGCCGACGCCGCCGACCTGCTCACCGGCCCCGACGCCGAACGGCTCGCCGCCTGCGACTCGGCCCCCTGCCAGCGCTACCTGCTGCGCACCCACGCCCGCCGTCACTGGTGCTCGGTGCGCTGCGGCGACCGCGTCCGCGCGGCCCGCGCCTACGCCCGCCGCACGCGGGCCACGGCGGACTGACCCCGGGCCGTCGGGGCGGGGCGGCCGGTGGCCCGACCCCGGCCGGACAGGACACGACCGACCGCCGGGCGTCCGCCTGCCACGCCGTCACCCGCCGACGACGGGTCAGCCGTTCTTGCCGACCGGCTCCAGGTACAGCGTGTCGGTACCGCCGGCGTCCGCACCCGTGGCGAACTCCTCCCCCGGCCAGTTCATCTTGACCGAGTGGGTCTCCCCGGGCGGGGTGATCGTCATGGTGGTCACCTTGGCACCGGGGTGGCCGTCGGGGTTGGTGCGGTACCAGATCGTGAACGTGCTGCCCTGCCCCTTGGCAAGGGTGACGGTGCCCGGCTGCTGGAAGCCGCGCGGCACGTCGGTGGCTCCCTCGCTGGTGACCAGGTTGACCCCGGCGAAGCCGTACAGGGTGCAGGTGCCGCCCTTGTTGACGAACGACACGGTGACCGAGCGCATGTCCGCCTCCGGCGGCGTGGCGTTGCCCACGGAGACGTCGGGGATCAGGTTGTCCGTGGCGCAGGAGGCGACCGCCGCCCTGCCCGCCCCGGCACCGCCCCCGGCGGGGGCCTTGGCGCCCGCGCCGCCCGCGGACGAGCCGCCACCGGTGCCGGCGGGGGCCTTGGCGCCGCTCGGCGCCGACGCCGCCTGACCGCCACCCGTGCCGGCCGACCCGCTGACGTCGTCCTGACAGGCGGTCATCGCCAGCCCCGCCACGACCAGCACCGCACCTGCCGCCAGGGCACGCTGAACACGCATCTGAAGATCTCCCGTGAGTGATGGGTCGCGGCTACCCACCGCGACCACCAGAAGCGTCACAGAGGCGATCATGATCGTCCAGCCTGCGGCGACGGCCGGGACAGAGCTGTGACGGTGTCCCGTTCCTGTCCCAGAACGCCGGCCCGAGCGACCTGAGCCGGCCCGGGCCCGTTCCCCGTCCTCCAGGCCCCACGCCCGTGCCGCACTACGGTCAACTCCCTTGCGCGGCAGAGTATTTCCGCTCAGCGCGCGTTCGGCCGGGGCGCGTCCGGATGGTCGCCCCCAGGGTCGGGCCCAACGGTGGCGGGTGGGCCGGGCACTCCTGCCGTGGCCCACCCACCGGACCTCACACGGTCAGCTCGATCGCTTCCATGCGCAGCGACTGGCCGGTGGTGCCGACGAACGCGGCGGCGGGCGTGGCCTGGCAGTTCCAGCCCTGCCAGCCGATGTTCTGCACGTGGGCGTCGGCGCAGACGGCACCGGTGGAGACGCCGATGTTGAGCGCCTCCATGCGCAGGGACTGGCCGGTGGTGCCGACCTGGGCGACCAGGCCGTCGCCGACACAGGACCAGGCCTGCCAGCCGATGTTCTGCACGTGGGCCTGGGCGCAGACCCCGCCGACGCCGGAGACCGCGATGGTCAGCGCTTCCATCCGCAGCGACTGGCCGGTGGTGCCGGCCTGGGCCCCGTCGCAGACCGCGGGCTGCCAGCCGATGTTCTGCACGTGCGCGGCGTAACAGATGTGCCGGCCGGTCGCGTTGGGGTGGGTGAGTTGCTGCTGGCGTACCGCGGCCACCACGGCGGCCTGTGCGGCGGCATCGGGGGCGGCGACCGCGGGGGCGGTGCGCGCGGTGGGGGTGGAGGCCTGGGCGGGGGCGGCCAGCGTGCCGAGCCCGGCCGCCAGCAGGGCGGCGCCGAACAGGGCGGGGATGCGCCGGTGTCGGATCATGCGGAATGTCCTCTCGCTCGTGCGGGCCGTCACCGACGGCCCGTTAGTGACATGGACATGAAGATGCTACGGGCCACCCCTCCCGGCCCGAGCGAGTTTGCCGAACTGGCGGAAAAATCACCTGAGTTGGGCGCGGGCTGGGCGGTCTGCGGCGGGTCGCCGCGTCTTGGCGGCGCAGGCCCGAGCATGGTCGATGCCACGTCGGGACAACGGCTGCGACTCGGGCCCGGCCGTGGGGGTCGCGCGTCGGCCGCTGTTTTTCGGACCGCACGGGCCCGGGCCCGTGCGGTCCGCGAGCACCCGGGGGGCTTGCCCGCACGGTAGGCGTCGGCCTGCCGGTAGTGACCTCTGACAGGACACCTTGACCGTTTGCCATTCGATCTTGACCACCAGTAGGTTCCTGCCACCTGATCTTGACCGGTGGTGGGGGAAGCGGTGGGGATTGCTGCGCGGGCGTACGGCGATGCAGTGCTGGCGGAGTTCGAGCTCGGCTTCATAGACGCCGGCGGGGTCCGCCAGCTCCCGCTAGGGCAGGGGTGGAACCGGCGGTTCGAGACGGCTGAGCCCGTGCGGAAGTTCAACTGGGCCAAGGGAGGACAGGGCTTCGCGGGCTGGTACTTCTCGGCGACGATGGGCGACCACGTGGGCTACGAGTCGTGGCTGGAGCACGACCGGCTGATCCTGCTGGACCGAGAGCCGGAGGTGGTCGGGATCGCGGGACCGCGATCTTCGAGTGGATCGAAGCCTGGTACAACATACGCAGGCTGCACAGCAGCCTCGGCTACCGCAGTCCCGCCGAGTACGAGACCGTCCTGGCGGCCTGACCACCACACCAACGGTGTCCGTCAAAGCGGAGCAAGCCCAACAAACTCCTGACCGCCTCACCTTCGAGCCTCAGAATCCTCCCCGACCGGCGCGAAATCCGCCCCTGCCCCGGCTGCGGCACCCGCTTCGTCCGGACCGCCACCAGCACCCGCACCACCTGCTCCCCACGGTGCCACGCAAGAGTCACCCGTACACGGCAAGCCGAGCTCGACCTCTATACGGACCCGGATATTGAGGACTAAAAAGCCGGAATCTGCCGGTCGGCTCTGCCGGTCGGCTCTTCTTGTCGACGGTCACGCTTGTCGGGCTGGAAGGCGGCAAAGCGGCCTCATGCAACCCTTCTCTCCTCGCACCAAGTTGGCTGTGGCTGGGTAGTCTGATCCGTACTCGTCAGTGAGGCCACGGCAAGAGTGTTCGGGTGGGTGCAAGGCGTGGCGGGGGACTTCGAACGGGGGTGTTCATGCGAGGCGATGGACAGGGCGAGGATCGAACCGGGGATGGGGACGTCCACAACGAGTTCTCAGGAGTCGGCGGCCCGGTCGTCTTAGGACGGGACTTCCTCGGTCCCGTCACGATCAACCATTCCGTGGATCCGCCGGCCAGGGCAACTGGGGATCCGGAGCTGTTGCGGGCGGCAGACGATCTGGCGTCTGCTGTCAGACGCCAGTGGCGGGAAGAGGCTGCGCTAAGACGGCTGAACGACCCTTATCCGCTTCCGGTTCGGTGGAAGCCGGCATCTGCTCAGCTTATGGAGCCCTGGCACTCGTTGATTCAGCTGGCCATGACCGGAACCGGTTGGGCGCCAGCCGCGCCGTCCGGCTGGGCGTCCGGGCCGGAAACGCTGTCCGGAGGTGACGGCGAGCTGGTGGAGGTCCTGGGCAGGGTGCCCACAGGTCGCCTGGTCGTGCTAGGAGAGCCGGGTTCCGGCAAGTCCGTGCTCCTGGTGCGCTTGGTGCTGGACCTGCTCGCGCGGCGCCGCTCCGGAGACCCGGTTCCAGTGCTGGTGCCGCTCGCTTCGTGGGATCCGGATCAGGAGGAACTGGATCTATGGCTGGAGCGGCGACTGGGCATCGACTACCCATGGCTCGGCGACCCCGGCAGGACGGGAACGAGCAGGGGGCGGGAGCTGTTTGACGCTGGCTGGATCATGCTGGTGCTGGATGGCTTGGATGAAGTCCCGGACGGTGTCAGAGGACGTGCGATTGCTCGTATCAACGACACGCTCGGGCTCCAGCCGAATCTCGCCGTGGTCCTCAGTTCGCGCAGCGCCGCGTTCGCTGACACTGTCCGGCCTCGCAACGGACCCGAGGTCAGGGTGACTGCCGCTGCGGGGATCGAGATCGAGCCGTTGGATCTGGACACCGTCGCGTCATATTTGCGTGACTCTGCTGGCGGCCCGGTCCACGAGGCCCGATGGCAGGCAGTATTCGATGCGTTAGCCGCCGAGAACGATCCCCATCCCTTGAGTGACCTGCTCACCACACCGCTCATGGCATACCTGGCTCGCGTCGCCTACTACCCATCGCTTGGCTCGGCGGATCCAAGCGCACTCAGCCTCAGGCAAGACGGCCGCCCGCCTGACCTGACGCACGACTCCGCCCGGCGATCCCAGCCAGGGCAACGCCACACTCCTGTCGGCCATCCTGTCGACCTTCTGGACCGAACCCGGTTTCCCACACCTGCCGCGCTCCAAGCGCATCTGCTGGACGCGTTCATTCCGGCCGCCTACAGGAGGCAACGGTCACTGCCCCCAGTCCCGGTCACCCGGTCCTCGCGAATGAGAGGCAACTGGACGCTGGAGCAGGCGGCCCACTTTCTGACCTATCTCGCCCGTGACCTCGAACACCGTCAGCAGGGCACCACCGATTTGAAGTGGTGGGCCCTCCCTGACGCAGCGCCAAGGATGCTGCTCGGTGCGGTCGTGGGACTCGTGGCGGTGCCAGCCGGAGTGCTGATGCCGTTCGGCGCTTGGTTGGGGGTCGGCATGGTTGTCGGCGTCGTCGTGGCAGTCATTGGTCGCCGGTGGAGTCCACCCGCCCGGAGTTTCAACCGGGGGCTCGCAGGAGGCCTGCTCGGTAGCCTGCTCGGGTCTGCTCTCGGACTCGGCATACGTGCTGCGCTGGGGATCCAGAGCCCGGCAGGGTACGTGGTCAGCGGACTCGCTCTGGGCCTCGTACCCGGCTTCCTGGGAGGCTTCCGGGCCGGGCTGGCCGGGGGGATCACGGCTTCCTTCGTAGGGGCATTCGTCGGCGAGCCTCAGATGGGGGACTCGGCGCCGCTGGCCAACAGCATCGGGTTCGCCGTAACCGCAGCTTGCGTAGTGACTTTTGGTCACAGTCGCCTTCCGGCACGTGGGCTGCGGTGGTCGCCTCTCGGTATCTTCACCGGATTGGGTGGCGGTCTCGCCCTCGGGATCGCCGTCACCATGCAGGCCGGCTTGCTCAACGGGCTGCTCTCGGGTCTGGTAGGCGCTGCCGGTGGCTCTTTCGGTGCAGGACTGGAGGCCAAGCCCGCTGAGGCGACCGCCGCAGCGGACCCGCAGACCCTGCTTGACCAAGACCGTGCCACGTTCTGGACCACAGCGTTGGCTGGCGGCCTAGCCATCGGCATTGCTGCCGCCTTTGTTATCGCATCGCTGCTGGGGCCGTGGCGGGGGGTTCTGACTGGCGTGGCCGACGGGCTGGCGACCGGCCTGGCCTGGGGATTCCTCCAGGCCAGGTACGGATCGTTCACGATTTCCCGATGGTGGCTCGCCCTACGCGGCCACGTACCGTGGCGCTTGATGCCGTTCCTTGCTGACGCACATAGGCGAGGAGTACTCCGGCAGGTCGGCTCCACTTACCAACTTCGCCACGCTGAACTGCAGCGTCGGCTTGCGGGGGAAGGCCTGAGCTGAATTCGTGTGTCGATTCAGTCCCCGCGCGAGGCTCCCTCGGCGGAAGACGTCAAACCAGTTGGGCCAGAGCGATCTGGGTCGCCGGGTGCGGTGCGGAGCCCGGGCGACCCCTGGTTGGTGATGGTAAGGCCGGAGAAGTCCCTGCCCAGGACAACGGGACCGTACTGCGTGCCCCCACTGACCTGGTTCGTCACCGCACCCTCATTCGTACGCACCGATTGGGCCTGTTGCCACCAGCTCTCCAGGGCAAGCCGAAACTCCGCGTTGAGCGCGGCACGAACAGCAAGCGCCGTACTCAACCGCTGGGCCCGCTCCAACTCGCCCGGATCCTGTGCCAGCGCCGTAAGTTCGGCCTCACCGGAACTCACTACAAGCGCACCGGTCTCGCTGTCCGCATCGCTGTGACGGAACGGCCGGCGGACCAGTGCGCTCAACGCTGTCCATGCCTGCTTCCCGGCTTCACCGCCGGCGCCGCCTGCCAGGGCCGCCAGCGCGGCGGCTGAGATCGGATCCATCACCACTCCCGGGTCAACTTGTCGGTTGTCGCGCCCGCCCACTGTGTACGGGCAGCACGCCCACAGAGCATGCCCCGTCCAATAGCAACGTGCTTCCAACTCAATGCACTTTCGGACAAGACGAGCTGACGATCTTCCAAGGCGCCCTTGCCGTCAAAGTCACCTGTCAAACGGTCAAGATCTCCTGTCAAAGGTCAGGTGGTGCGGACTCGCGGTCGCGGCGCTGCGGGGAATCCGTTCATGACGACGGCCGAACGCGCCGCGGCGCCGCTCCTGCCGGGCCTGTCCGCCCACCGGCCGGATGCGCCGGGGCAGTTCGCCTCTTCACCGCGGCCTGCTGGCCGGTCGGCGCGAGCGCTGTCCGCGCCGGGTTCCCGAGCGGCACGGCACGCGACCGGCGCAAGGTCCGGTCACGCCGTGCTGAGGCCGAGTACGGCCTGGAGGTGGGCGGCGCCGGCGGGGGTGACCCGGACCGCCCGCTGCCGGGGGCTCTGTTCGAGCCAGCCCGAGGCGGTCATGGCGGTGAGGAGCTCGGCTCCCAGCCGGCCGGCCAGGTGGTGGCGCTGTTCGCTCCAGTCCAGGCAGAAGCGCAGCAGCGGCCGGCGGACGGCCGCGGTGAGCACGTCGTCGGACACCCCGAGGGCGGCGAGCAGCTGCGGGCCGCGGGGGCCGAGCCGGTGGGCAGGCGGGTCCGAGGGGAGGTGGGCGGTCCCGTCCGGGCGGTCGGCTGTGATCAGGGCTCCCCGGTCCACCAGCGCCCGGGTCACCTCGACGCCCAGGCGCCCGGCGAGGTGGTCGTAGCAGGTGCGGGCGGCGCGCAGGGCGGCGGAGCGGTTGCCCTGGCGCAGCGAGCGGACCGGCTGGAGGGGCGCCATGCCGGCCAGGGCCTCGATGACGGCGGCGACCTGGGCCGAGGCCAGGCGGTAGTAGCGGTGGCGGCCCGACTGCTCCACCGCGAGCAGGCCGGCCTCGCGCAGCCGGGCCAGCTGTGCGCTGGCGGCCTGGGCGGTGACCCCGGCCTCGGCGGCGAGCTGGCCGGCGGGCAGGGCGCGCCCGCCGGCCAGGGCGGTCAGGATGCGGCTGCGGGTGGGGTCGGCGAACCAGTTCGCCGCGTGGGCGATGTCCGGCTCTCCGGGGCCGGCCGGGGTGGCACACATGTCCCCATCGTCGCTCACGGACGTTTCCGGCCGTGCGGAGGTGTGCCCGGGCGGCCGACCGCGGCGACGTTTCGGGTCTGGTGGAGGCGTTCGCGGCCTAGGGTGCCACGGAACCAGGAGCGGAGGAGCCACGGTGGCACATGTTCAGACGGTCAACGGCCCGGTCGATCCGGCCGAACTCGGCGGGGTGCTCTCCCATGAGCATCTGCTGTCGCTGACTCCGGGGCCGTGGCTCTCGGGCGGCCCGCGACCGCGCGGCGGTGAGCGCGGTGACCGCGAGGCGTTCGCGCGCGAGCAGGTCTCGCTGGCGGTCTCGGCGCTCAGCGGGCTGCGGGCCCACGGGATCCGCACGGTCGTCGACCTGAGCCCGTACGGCGACGCCGGGCGGGACGCCTCGGGCGCGAACGTGGCGCTGCTGCGGGAGGTCTCCCGGCGCAGCGGTGTGCACATCGTGTGCGGCACGGCGACCTACCGGGAGGGGTTCAGCCCGCGGTGGGTGCGGGAGGCGTCGGTCGAGGAGATCACCCGACGCTTCGTGGAGGACGCCACGACGGGAATCGCCGGCACGGGAGTGCGTGCGGGGATTCTCGGCGAACAGCCCACCGGCCTGGGGGAGGTCACGGCCCACGAGCTCAAAGGGCTGCGGGCGGCCGCCCGTGCGCACCACGTCACGGGACTGGCGGTGAACACCCACACCACGCACGGGACGATGGCGCTGGAGCAGCTCGACCTGCTGGCCCGGGAGGCCGTCGACCTGGCGCGGGTGGTCGTCGGGCACCTGGACAACCACCCCGACCTCGACTACGTCCGCCGTGTTCTGGACCGTGGCGCCGCGATCGCCTTCGACTCGGTCGGCAAGGAGACCTGGGACCTGCGGCTGCCGGCGCCGGCGGGGCCGCTCCCGGACGGGCCGTACACCAAGCAGGCCCTGCGTCGGTCCGACGCCACCCGGGCGGACCGGATCGCCCGGCTGGTCGCGGAAGGTCACACCGAGCGCATCCTGCTCTCCCACGACCTCACCGGCACCCAGGTCCACCTCAACCCCGCCACCCACGGCCGGTGGGGCTACGCCTACCTCAGCGCGGTGTTCGTCCCCATGCTCGCCGAACGCGGGGTCACGCCCGCCCAGATCCACGCCATGCTCCACACGAACCCCGCGCGGTTGCTCACCATCGGCTAGGGCTGTCCGAGCGGGGCAACGGCGAGCGGCGGTTCGGGGTGAACGGCGCCGACACCCCCGGCCGTTGACCCACCGAACGTCGAAGTCCCCACCCGGGGTGGGGACTTCGACGCCGGCTCGCCCTGACGGGCGGGCAGCGGCGTCAGCGGGTGGGCGTGGCGCTCGGGTTCGGGCCGGGCGCCGAGGCGGCGACTATCGGCCATTCGTTGTGGTAGAGGGTGAAGGGCAGGTCCTTCTCGAGCAGCGGGGTGCCCAGGACGGCGATGCGCGCCAGCACGGATCCGTTCACGTCGAGCCCGCCGTAGAGGCCGGCCCGGCCGGTGACGGTCGGCTTGGTGCCGGTGCCCTCGACGCTGACCTCGCCGTTCACCGCCGCCCGCAGGTACGGCTCGACGGTGGCCTTCACGCCCAGGCTGTCGTAGAGCGCGACGGACCCGTCGGCGACCAGGCCGCTGCGGACGTCGGCGTTGCCGGAGAACCTGGCCCGGACCGGGGAGACCGTGGTGGTGACGGGTTCGGTCGCGGAGGTCCAGCCGGCCGCCTTGGTGTAGTCGGCGTGGATGGCCCAGTCCCCGTCGACCTTCTGCGTGGTGTCGACGGTGACCGTGCCGTCGGCGCTGACCTCGGCGTAGACGGTGAGGTTCAGGGTGATCACGACGGGCAGCGAGCCGACCATCACCGTGGGGGTGGCGGTGAGGGTGGCGATCGGGATCTTCACCTGGCCGGTGGAGCCCGCCAGGCTCGCGGTCAGGTGCCAGTTGGCGTGCGCGCCGAGGTCGAAGCCGACCGCGGCCTGCTCGGCGCCGAGGATTCCGTGGGCGCCCTGGTAGGAGAAGAGGACGCTGGGGTCGAGTTCGAGCGAGCCGGAGAGCGTGGCCTTGGTGCCGCCGGGCAGCGGGATGCTGTCGTTCGCGTCCAGTTCCAGCGCGGCCGAGGCGGAGCCGTTGCCGCCGTCGGGGTTGGGGACGTAGGAGACCTTGAGGTCCTTGAGTTTCGGGGTGAGCTGGATCTGGTGCGGGTCGAGGGCGCTCCTGACGTTGGCCCAGGTCTGGCCGAGCAGTTCGGAGATGGTGGCCGGGCGGGTGCTGACCGCCACCTTCCCGTCGCCGGCCGGCTGGACGCCGGTGATCGCGAGCAGCGCGCCGTGCGGGGCGGCGGCCGACGGCGGACTGTCGATCAGCTGGCCGGTCTGGAGCGCGGCGGCGGCCGCGGCCGAGGCGGCCGGGCTGGGGGTGGCTCCCTTGCCGGCGCCGGCGACGGCGACGGCCAGGACGGCCTTGCCGGTCTGCTGGTTGTAGGAGTCCAGCTTGAGGTCGGGGGTGCCGGCCACGGTGGGCGCCTTGGACGGGGACGGATCGGCCGGTGCCGGCTTGGACGCACCGGAGGCGCTCGGGTGGGCGGCGGGCTCCACCGACGGTGTGGCTGACGCCTGGTCGGCGGCCGGGGTCACCAGGGTCACCCCCGGGTTTCCGGTGGGCGCCGCCGTGTCCGGCCAGGTCGCGTCGGCCGAGGCGGCGGCGGCCGGGGCGGCGGCGGTGGACTGGGCGGCCGGCGTCGTCGGGTCGCAGGCGCTGAGCGAGAGGACGACGGACGCGGCGAGCGCGGGCAGCGCGAGGGTGCGCGTGGACATGCGGAGGGTCACCTTCGGCGTAAGGCGGGCAGGGAGGTCGGCCACCCCCGATGTGTCAGGGGCATGCCAGATACGGCGTCGGCAAGGCCCACCGCGGGGAGGACCCCGGGTGGCTTCCGGCACGTCGCGGGAGAGCGCTGGAGGTGGCCGGGTTCCGCCGTCGGCCAGGACCGCGCGGGGCGCATCGCGCCGCACGACCCGACCCGGTGTCAGATGTGCGACACCGGACGCGAACCCCCTGGCGCCCCCCTAAAACTAGAGCCAGTAGTTTTGCCTGGGCGAGAACGTACACTAGTCCGCGTTCGCGGCCCAACTCCGGGTCCGACGAGGTCAGAAGGCGAGACGAGAGCGCGATGGGCAGACCGCCACGGCCGTTGCTGACCCGGGAGGGGATCATGCGGGCCGCTCTCGCACTGGTCGACGAGGAGGGGGCGGAGGCCCTGTCGACCACCCGGATCGCGGCCCGACTGGGCGTCAGGGGGCCGTCCCTCTACAACTACGTCGCGAGCCGCGAGGAGATCGTCGACGGGATCTGCGACCTGATCGTCGCCGAGATGGAGCTCGATCCGGGCATCCGTCCGTGGACGGCCGCGCTGGACAGCTGGGCACGCTCCTACCGCGCCGCGTTCGCCGCCCATCCCCACATGGTGCCGCTGCTGGTGACACGTCCCACCCAGTCCCTCGCCGCACTCCGGGGCTACGCCAACGCCTTCGCCGTGCTGCGCGAGGCCGGCTGGCCGCAGGAGCACCTGGTGCCGATCGTGCAGTGCGTCGAGTACTTCCTCGCCGGCGCGGCCCTCGACTTCGGCCTGCCGCGCGCGGCGTCACTGCCGGCCACCGGACTTCCGCCCGGCCTGGAGCCCCTGCTGAACGCCCCGTCCGACTTCAGCGAACTGGCCTTCGAGACCGGCCTGTCCACGCTGATCAGCGGTTTCGAACAGACACTGAGCTCCCTCCAGGCCGACCGGCAGACCTGACGGGACAGGTGGCCGCGGAGCCACCCTCCAGGCGTTCGCGAGCAAACTTGATAGCATTGGACTCAAGTTTCATGAGGGCCCCTGGCGGCTGCGGCCCGCCCCTCGGCGGAGGGCGGCGGGTGCCACCGGGGGTGTGCCGTCCGCCCAGGCCCGGTGGTACACCGGACTGGAGGAGGGAGATCTTGAGATGGCTCGCTCAGTCGGTATCGATCTGGGGACCACGAACTCGGTGGTCTGCGTCCTGGAGGGCGGTGAGCCGACCGTCATCCCCAACGCGGAGGGCGCCCGGACCACACCGTCCGTGGTGGCCTTCGCCAAGGGCGGCGACGTGCTGGTCGGCGAGATCGCCAAGCGGCAGGCGGTCACCAACGTGGAGCGCACCGCGCGGTCGGTGAAGCGGCACATGGGCGAGGCCGGCTGGCGGTTCCCGGAGCAGGGCAGCATCGACGGCAAGCAGTACACCGCGCAGGAGATCTCGGCGCGGGTGCTGCAGAAGCTGAAGCGTGACGCGGAGGCGTACCTGGGTGAGGACGTGACCGACGCGGTGGTCACGGTGCCCGCGTACTTCAACGACTCCCAGCGCACCGCGACCAAGGAGGCCGGCGAGATCGCGGGCCTGAACGTGCTGCGGATCGTCAACGAGCCGACCGCCGCCGCGCTGGCCTACGGGCTGGACAAGGAGAACGAGCAGACCATCCTGGTCTTCGACCTGGGCGGTGGCACCTTCGACGTCTCGCTGCTGGAGATCGGCGAGGGCGTGGTGGAGGTGAAGTCCACCAACGGCGACACCCACCTGGGCGGTGACGACTGGGACCAGCGGGTCGTCGACCACCTGGTCAAGCAGTTCAGGAACGGTTACGGCGTCGACCTGTCCAAGGACAAGATGGCGCTGCAGCGGCTGCGCGAGGCGGCCGAGAAGGCCAAGATCGAGCTGTCCTCCGCCGCCGAGACGAGCGTCAACCTGCCCTACATCACGGCCTCCGCCGAGGGCCCGCTGCACCTGGACGAGAAGCTCACCCGGGCCCAGTTCCAGCAGCTGACCGCGGACCTGCTGGAGCGCTGCAAGACCCCGTTCCACCAGGCGGTGAAGGACGCCGGGATCAACGTCTCCGACATCGACCACGTGATCCTGGTCGGCGGTTCGACCCGGATGCCCGCGGTGACCGACCTGGTCAAGTCCCTCACCGGCCGGGAGCCGCACAAGGGCGTCAACCCGGACGAGGTCGTCGCGATCGGCGCCGCACTGCAGGCCGGTGTGCTGAAGGGCGAGGTCAAGGACGTCCTGCTGCTGGACGTCACCCCGCTGTCCCTGGGCATCGAGACCAAGGGCGGCATCATGACCAGGCTGATCGAGCGCAACACCACGATCCCCACCAAGCGCTCGGAGATCTTCACCACCGCCGAGGACAACCAGCCCTCCGTGCAGATCCAGGTCTTCCAGGGCGAGCGCGAGATCGCGGCCTACAACAAGAAGCTCGGGATGTTCGAGCTGACCGGCCTCCCGCCGGCCCCGCGCGGCCTGCCGCAGATCGAGGTCACCTTCGACATCGACGCCAACGGCATCATGCACGTCGGCGCGAAGGACCTCGGCACCGGCAAGGAGCAGCGGATGACCGTCACCGGCGGCTCCTCGCTGCCGAAGGACGACATCGAACGGATGGTCCGCGAGGCCGAGCAGCACGCCGAGGAGGACCGGCGGCGCAAGGAGGCCGCGGAGACCCGCAACAACGCCGAACAGCTGGTCTACGGCACCGAGAAGCTGCTCCGGGAGAACCAGGACAAGGTGCCCGGCGACGTCAGGAGCGAGGTGGAGACGGCGATCGCGGACCTCCGGGAGAAGCTCAAGGGCCAGGACACCGCGGCCATCCGCGAGGCGACGGAGCGGGCGACCACGGCCGCGCAGAAGATCGGCACCGCCCTCTACGCCCAGGCCCAGGCGGCGGGCGGTTCAAGTGCCCCGGGTGCCGCGGGTGGTGAGGAACAGGACGTCGTCGACGCCGAGATCGTGGACGAGGACAGTCCGAAGGGAGGCGCTGGATGAGCCGGCCGGACGGTTCCGGGCCTTGTGGACCGCAGGAGCAGGTGCCCGCGGTCGTGATCCGGGACAAGCGGCGCATCGACCCGGTGACCCTGGAGTTGCGGGATCCCGACCGGGCCGGGAAGGAGGGAGCGGGCGGCGGGGAGGAGACCGGGAGCGGGCGGCTGCTCGGCGCGGTGGACCGGCTCGGCGCGCTCGAGGCGCGGCTCGCCGAGCGCACCGCCGACCTGCAACGCCTCAAGGCGGAGTACGACAACTACCGCAAGCGGGTGCGGCGCGACCGGCTCGCGGTCCGCGAGATCGCCGTCGTCAACGTCCTGACCGGGCTGCTGCCGGTCCTGGACGCCATCGACCGGGCCCGCGAGTACGACGAACTCACCGACGGGCTGCGGGCGGTCGCCGACGCGCTGGAATCCCAGCTCGCCGCCCTGGGGCTGCAGTCCTTCGGGAACCCGGGCGAGCCCTTCGACCCCACCCGCCACGAAGCACTCGCCCACGAGCCCTCGGCCGAGGTCGAGGAGCCGACCTGCACCACCGTGCTGCGCCCCGGCTACCGGGTCGGGCAACACCTGCTGCGCCCGGCCCAGGTCGTGGTCGGCACACCGCCCGCCCCGGCGCGGGAGGGTTAGGCACGGCCAAGCCGCCGCGGTCGGATCGCGACACCCATCCGACCGCGGCGGCGTGTGCTCAGCTCAGCAGCACGGCTGCGTGGCGGCCACCATCGGCTGCTGGGTCGAGGCGGGCGGGGTTGCCTGGGCGACGCCCACCAGTGCGATCGAGAGGCCACAGGCCACGCCGGCCGCTATGGCGATGATCCGCTTCATCTCAGCTCCAGAGTTCAGTAGTTGACACTGACAGGCCAAGTGAATCAGGCGTTCGACGGCGGGGCGGACCGAAAGATCGAGGTGGCTGAAACTGATGCCTCCTCACCGCCCCCGCCTCCCCCGTCCGTCCCGTCCGTCGTGCCGTCAGGATCCCGCCGCGGAGGGAGCGGGGCCGGGAAAGGGTGGTGGCGCTCAGGCGTTCTGCCAGGTACCGCTGGCCCACCGGGCGCCACCGGTGCTGGGGCCGCCGCCGTGACGGTAGATCACGAGGTTGCCGGCACCTGGAGCAGGGCGTACGCGCCGGGGTTGTTCCAGGTGCCGGTGGCGGTGACCGCTCTTGGGGTTCTGCCGCGATGTCGGCCGACGGCCGAGCAGCAGCGGGAGTCCTTCGCCTCCTCGGGATGCGACCGGCAGGCGAGGTCCCACCGCCGCGGGTGGGATCGCGCTCACGGGAGCGCGTCGTCGTCCAACCGCCGGGGCGGCACCGGGAGGATCAGTGTCCCTGTGCGTCAGGGGACTTGACCGAGCCTGGCGCGATGGCGCGGAAGGCGTCGATCGGCAGGACGGGTCGGGCCGGCGGTGCGGCGCGCAGCAGGCTGGCGGCGCGGTCGATGACCTGCGGCAGCACGGCGTAGATCGCGTCGCCCGGGCACTGGGTGAAGCACGCGTCGCGGTGCCCGGAGACGGCGTTGAACAGGTGGCTGGTGCCGGTGGGGTAGCGACTCTCGTTGCTGGTGGACGTCAACTCGGAGCGGCCGTGCGGGTCGACGCCGTAGGAGCCCAGTTTCCAGGCGGCCAGCTGGGCTATCGCCTCCACCACCGGCGCGGGCACCTGGACACCGGGCTTGTAGGTGCCGATCACCGCGACGCCGACCGTCTCGTGGTTGAAGCCCTGCGCCTGCGCGCCGACCACCGCCTGGTCGACGCCGCCCAGGCGCCCCTCGTAGATGGTGCCGTAGCGGTCGACCAGGAACTGGTAGCCGATGTCGTCCCAGCCCCGGCTCTCCCGGTGGTCGATGTAGATCGAGCGGATGATGTCGGGCACGTCCTGCGGGCGGTAGGAGTCGCCGCTGGCGGTGTGATGGACGAAGATCGCCCGTACCGTGTGGTCGTACTGCGCCTGGGGCGGGCGCGGCAGCTGGTCGTTCTGCCACAGCGTGCGCGGCACGATGGGGGGCGCGGGCGGCTTCCACGGTGCGGGCAGCGGGTCCGCGCCGGCGCCGAACGCCGCGGGGGCGGGGCCGGTGGGTGCGGACGTTGCCGGGCCGGCGGGCGACGCGCTCACCCGTCGCGGGCGGCCCGCCGCGGCCAGGGCACCCGCCGCGCCCACCGCGGCCCCCTGCGCCACGCGACGCAGGATCCGGCGCCGGTCGATCTCCATGCCGCGAGGTTATGAGCATCGGCAGCGGCCCGCACGTCGTCCCGCTCCCTCGTCCCACCCCCGGGGAGCGGGAACCGGAACGGGCGTTCGCGATGCGACGGGTGCGGGGACGGCTTTCACCGCACCAGAACCACCCTTGCCGGACCGAGGAGGAACGTTTTCGCGGACAGGCCCATCAGGCGGATATCCGTCCCGTGCTCGGCGCTGGTCCTGGCGCCGCTGGTACGGGTCGACCGGATGCGGGGCGTCACGGCCGCCACGTACGCCGACAGCGCGTACGACGAGCGCGAGCTGTCCGACCGGTACTCCCACCCGCGCGGGGACATCGTCGCCGGCGGACAGCGCGTCACCCGTTCGGACTACGTCGATGGTCACCGCTTCACGCACCGGACCGGTTCCACCGACGGCCCGCCGTACGCCCCGGTCACCGGCCGCGCGGGCTCGACCCGCCGGCCGTGCTGGGCGGCCACCAGGGCGCGGCGGTGGCCCTCGACCCGGCGACCGGCGCGATCCCGGCGCCGGTCGGCACCCTCTCGCGCTGACAGCCCGCAGCGTCCTCGCGCAACAGACACACCAGCGGATCGAGTTGGCACAGCACGTCAGCCCCCGTGCCAGGAAGAGCAGCGGCCGGGGGCTGTCAGAGGATCACGCGCGGGTCAGGAAGTCGAGGGGAAGGCCCCCGCTCCCACGCCGGCGACGAACGCCCGCCACGCGTCAGCAGCGAAGATCAGTGCGGGCCCCTCGGGGTCCTTCGAGTCTCGGACGGGGACGACACCGGGGATGTTGGCCGCTACCTCGATGCAGGCGCCGCCGTTGTTGCTGTAACTGGACTTGTACCCCCCGGGGGCAGTCACTGAAGTTCCTCTCGTGCCTTGCTGATGAGCGCCAGGGAGACGGCCTGCGATAGCGCCTCCACTTGGAGATGGTGACTCCTCCCCCACCTAAAAGGTGGGGGCTTCTCGCTAACCCTTGCGGGCGTCGCGACGGACCAGCCCGGCCCGTAGAACGTTGATGGCTCCCACTGTGTCAGCGTGCGCCGTGTGGCCGCAGGCAACGCAGTGGAACTTCTCCTGAGTGGGCCGGTTCTGTGCCGCGACATGCCCGCAGGGCGGGCAGGTGCGGGAGGTGTTGCGGGGGTCCACGGCGATCACTTCCCGTCCGGCGCTCTCAGCCTTGGCGTGCAGGATCGTCAGGAACACCCCCCAACCGGCATCGTTGATCGACTTGTTCAGCCCGGCCTTGGCCGCCGCGCCGTTGGGCAGGAAGACGCCGGGCTGGTCGGGATCGGGCTTCGGCGTGGGGGCCTTGACCATGTTGCGGATCTTGAGGTCTTCGTGCGCGATGAAGTCGTGCTCACGAACCAGGCCCAAGGCCGTTTTGTGGGCGTGGTCCAGGCGCTGGCGGCGGACCTCGCGGTGCAGGTCGGCGACGCACTGGACGGCCCGCTGATGGTTCTTGGTGCGCTTGTCCCGGCGGACGCGGGGGAAGCGGGCGAGGGCCTGCTGTGCGGCTTCGAGCTTCGCGGCGACCTTGCGGCCATGGCGAGGGTTGGACACGAACCCGCCGTTGGAATCGGCAAGGAAGTTGGCCACCCCGAGGTCGATCCCGACCACGCTGCCGGTTGCGGGCAGCGGCTCGGGCTCACCCTGCTCGGCGGTCAGGATCACGTACCAGCGCTTTCCCTCACGCTTCACGCTGACGGTCTTGACCTTGCCGACCACCGGGCGGTGCTGGTTGACCTTGACGTGCCCAACGCCCTGGAGGCGCACGCGGGTCACCGGGTCGTGCGGGGTGGAGTCCCAACGGCAGCCGTCGCCATCCTTGGGGAAGTCCACCGTGTCAAACCAGCTCACCCCCCGAAACCGCGGATAGCCAGGCTTCTCACCGGACTTGACCCGACGGAAGAACGCCACGAACGCCTTGTCCAACCGACGCAACGTGGCCTGCTGCGAGGAGAACGACCAGCGGCCCTGACACTCCGGGTCGAACACCCGGATCCCCTTGAGCTGCGCGGACTGCTGCCCGTACTTGATCGAGGTCTTGGAGACATGCCGGTAGGCGTCGCGACGTTCCTGCAAGGCCCCGTTGTAGAGCGAGCAGTGGTCCTTGAGCATGTCGGACAACGCCTGCTGCTGGCCCACGGTGGGCCGCATCAGGAACTTGTACGCCCGGATCATCCGGCCCACCCCCCTTTCCCGGCCAGCTCGCGAGCTCATACTACGCTTGGGGTATGTCGCCACGCTGGGAGCCGAACCCCGATATCCGCACCGGACGGCATGTCGCCCACAACCTGCACGCGCACTTGGTGTTCGTCACAAAGTACCGCAAGGGCGTGTTCGATGACGTCATGCTCAAGCGGTGCGAAGAGATCATGCGCGAGGTCTGCGACAAGTTCGAGACCGAGTTGCGCGAGTTCAACGGCGAGACCGACCACGTACACCTGCTGGTCCACTACCCGCCGAAGATCGCCCTGTCCAAGCTGATCAACAGCCTGAAGGGCGTCAGTTCCCGATACCTGCACGCCGAGTACACCGGACACATCAACCGCATCGGACTCGGCCCCGTCCTCTGGTCCCGCTCCTACTTCGCCGGTTCCTGCGGCGGCGCACCACTCAGCATCGTCCGCCAGTACATCGAAGGACAGAAGCGGCCTATCTGAACGTCACCCCGAAGTCGCCGCGAACTCCGCCGCTTCGCGGCTCCGGGCCAAGGACGCATTCCCTCCCCGACCGAAGCCAGGGATACCCTGCAAGATCAAGGATGGCGCGACCCCTCCAAGCCGCTGGGCCCGACCTGCGTGGCTTCGACTGGGTGAAGCCCGGAGACCTCCCCGACGTCTGTGAGGGGTACCACGTGCGGCGGGTCACCGAAGCGGTCCGCTGGTTCGGCAGCAGGTCGTCCGCCGCTCTCCTGATGTCGGGAGTGCTCGCCGAGTGACGGCGAACCGTCCGCCGCACGACTGGCAGAGGGGCGGAGGAATCTCGCGCTGCACCCGGTGCGGGATGATCGCCATGCTTCCCTGAACCGACGAACCCACGGCCCCCGCCCCGGGACGGGCCTCGCGCGGTGCTCGTGAGATCCCCGGACGCCGGGGCGGACCGACGGGTGAGGCGGGCGGTTCAGTGCAGGACGTCGCCGAGCCGGGTGAAGGTGTGGCCGGCCGCCAGGAGTCGTGGGACGGCGGCGGCGATGCCGGCGGCGGTGTGGCCGGCGGGCTGGTTCATGTGGGCGAGCACGATCGCGCCCGGTGGGGCGGCGCCGACCTCGCTGTCGATCTCGGCCGTGGGGTAGGTCGCGCCGGCGTCGCCGTTGACGGTGAAGCCCACGGCCCGCTCCCCCAGCTCGGCCACGATGCGGGCGGCCACGTCGTCGTAGTGGGCGGTGCCCGAGCGGAAGAACCGTGGTGGGGTGCCGAGCAGTTCGGTGAGCCGGTCGTGGTTGCCGGCAACCTCGTCGAAGACCTGCCCGGCGTCGCGGGTGCCCGCGATGCCGTAGGCGGAGCGGCCGGAGACCGACAGGGGGCGGTGCCGGGTCCCGTGGTTGCCGATCTCGAACAGCGGGTCCGCGGCGAGCGCGTGGAAGACCTCGGGATTGGCGTCGATCCAGCGGGAGTTGAGGAACAGTGTGGCGGGGACGGCGCGTTCGCGCAGGAAGTCGATCAGCGCCTGGTCGTAGCCGGCGCCGCCGGGTCCGCCGCACGCGTCGAAGGTCAGCGCGATCTGCCCGTGCCCCGGCGGGAGTTGGTCGAGCACGCCCGGAACGCCGGTGCCCCAGCTGGTCGGTACGGCGTCGGCGTAGCGGGCCACCACGTCCGCGCGGCCCGGCGTGGTCGGCGTCGCGGATGCGCTCGGCGCGGCGGACGGGCTGGGTGCGCCCGGTGTGCCGGGGGTGGCCCAGTGGGCCCGTGGACCGTTGGGCGTGGTGCACCCCGCCAGCACGCCGCCGGCGACGGCGGCCAGGACCTGGCGGCGGTCGAGGGGCATCCACTCCTCCAGCACGTCCGTGCGGCCTGGGCCGGCACCGGCCCCGGGGTGGGGTTCGGGTCATGTTGCCACGCCGCGGCGGGCCCGGGCCGGCGACACCCCGGCGGCCCCTGGGCCTGGCGGTCGTGGCCGCCTCGAGGGCCCGGTGGGTACCGTGCATACACCGCGGGCCGACGCGGGTGGCCGCGCGGGCGAGGGAGATGGATCGGGTGGCGAGCGGAGCTGGGGGTCCGGGCGGGCAGAGCGCGGGGAGGCTGCGCAAGGTGCCGCTGAGCAACCCGGACCGGCGCCGGGAGGTGCTGGACGCGGTGCTCACGCTGCTCGCCGAGGTGGGCTACGAGCGGCTGACCATGGACCTGGTCGCCCAGCGCGCCCGGGCCAGCAAGGCCACCCTGTACCAGCGCTGGCCCTCCAAGGCGCAGCTGGTGGTGGACGCGCTGCAGGAGCACCAGCCGGTGCTGGCCGACCAGGACACGGGCTGTCTGGTCGAGGACGTCCGGGGGCTGCTGCGCTCGTGGCTGGCCGGCTGGACGCGGTATGACCGCGGGCTGCTGATCGCCCTGCTCGAGGGCAGCCGGACGGACGCCGAGCTGGCCGGTCTGCGCCGCGAGCGGCTGCGCCGTCCGGTGCGGGCGGCCGCCGAGTCGGCCCTGGCCAGGGCGCGCCGGCGGGGGGAGATCCCGGCGGGCGTCGATGGGGAGCTGCTGCTGGAGATGCCGTTCGCGCTCGTGCTGATGCACGTGCTGGTCCAGGAGGAGGAACCCGGTCCCGAGCTGATCGACCGGATCGTGGACGGGGCGCTGGCCCCGCTGCTGGGTCAGTCGGGTGGCGGGCGCGGGGGGCGGGGGGCGGACACGTCACCGGATCGGACGCGTACACCTCCCGGATAGAACGATGTCGTACTACCCTGCGATTGGAGGGCCCGGAAGCGAGGGCCCGGAAGAGCACGGCTGGACGAAGGGACCACCTCCCATGACCACCACCCAGCCCGCCGCGGTGACCTTGCCGACCGACCGCGGCTGCCCGTTCGACCCGCCGCAGGAGTACGAGCGCCTGCGCGCGCAGGACCCGGTCGCCCGGCTGGCCTTCCCCGACGGGAAGACCGGCTGGCTGCTGACCCGGCACGAGGACGTCCGCGCCCTGCTGGCGGACGACCGGTTCAGCTCCGACCGGCTGCGGGCCTCCTCCCCGGTGCGGCGGATCCCGTTGCGCCCGGAGGACGTGGGGCCCCGCTCCGGCATGCTCCTGTCGCTGGATCCCCCCGATCACACCCACTACCGGCGGATGCTCACCCGTTACTTCACGGTGCGCCGGATGCGCGCGCTGGCGCCGCGGATCGAGCAGATCACCGCGGAGCACCTGGACGCGATGGAGCGCACCGGGCCGCCGGTGGACCTGGTGAAGGCGTTCTCCCTGCCGATCCCCTCCCTGGTCATCTGCGAGCTGCTCGGCGTGCCCTACGCCGACCGCGAGCGGTTCCAGCACTGGACCTCGACCCTGCTGAACCTGGAGGTGCCGGAGGAGACCGCGCTGGTGGCCCGGGACGAGCTGCGCGACTACATGCTCGGCCTGGTGGCCGACAAGCGGAGGCACCCCGACGACGCCCTGCTCAGCACCCTGATCGCCGACGACGGCCCGGAGGGCCGGCTGAACGACCAGGAGGTGGCGGGGATCGGGCGGTTGCTGCTGGTGGCCGGCCACGAGACCACGGCGAACATGCTGGCGCTGGGCACCTTCACCCTGCTGACCCACCCCGAGCAGCTGCGCCGGCTGCTCGAGCACCCGCAGGACATCGACCGGGCCGTGGAGGAGCTGCTGCGCTACCTGACCATCGTGCAGTTCGGCACCGTGCGGGTGGCCCGCGAGGACGTCGAGATCGCCGGGCGCCGGATCCGCGCCGGGGAGACCGTGCTCGCCTCGCTGCCCGCGGCCAACCGGGACCCCGAGCACTTCGAGCGCCCCGGGGAGCTCGACCTCACCCGCGAACCCTCCCAGCACGTCTCCTTCGGGCACGGCATCCACCAGTGCCTGGGCCAGCAGCTGGCCCGGGTGGAGATGTCGATCGCCTTCCCCGCGCTCTTCGAGCGCTTCCCCACGCTGCGCCTGGCCGTGCCGCCCGAGCAGGTCCCGATGCGCGACGACATGGCCATCTACGGCGTCCACGAGCTTCCCCTCACCTGGGGGTGACCGCGGTGAGGATCCGGATCGAGATCGACCACGACCGCTGTCGCGGCGCTGGGCAGTGCGCCCTCAACGCGCCCGAACTCTTCGACCAGTCCGACGAGGACGGCACCGTCGTGCTGCTCGACGCCCAGCCCCCGCCCGAGCGGCACGGCGCCGCCCGGTTGGCCGCGGCGCTGTGCCCCAACGCGGTGATCAGCATCGTCGAGGAGCCCGGGGAGGAGCCTGGCGAGGAATCCTGAGCACGCTGTTATCCGGGTGCCGGGGCGGGCGGTGTGCGACTAGGGTCTGACGGGTCATCACGAGCCTGTCAGACCAGGGGGATCCGCCCGTCATGTCCGCACCGCTCGCCCGCGACCAGGAACCCCGCGACCGGGAAGGGAGCGCCGTCACGCTGGAGCGGCGCGAGGGACCGTACGGGGAGGTGGTGCTGCGCCGGCGCGGCGAACACTTCGAGATCATCGCCAACGGCTGCTTCCTGATGGACACCGCCGACGGCCGCTCCGAGCGGCTGCTGGTCCAGGCCGCGCTCGACGAACTCGGCACGCCCCGCCCCTCGGTGTTGATCGGTGGCCTGGGTGTGGGCTTCTCGCTGGCGTACGCGGCCGCCGAGCCGCGCTGGGGGCACATCGCCGTGGTGGAACGCGAGGACGCCATCATCGACTGGCACCGCGACGGCCCGCTGGCCGCCTTCTCCGCCGGGGCCCTCGACGATCCGCGGGTCACCGTCCTGCACACCGACCTGCTGGCCTGCCTGGAGGCCGACGGGGAGGGCTATGACGCGCTCTGCCTCGACATCGACAACGGGCCCGAGTGGACGGTCACGGACGCGAACTCGGCCCTCTACGGCCCGGCCGGGTTGGCCGCCGCCCAGCGCCGGCTCAAGGCGGGCGGGGTGCTGGCCATCTGGAGCGCCCGGCCCTCGGCCGCCTTCGAGCAGGCGCTGCGGGCCGCCGGCTACGCCGACGTGCGCACCCTCGAGGTCGAGGTGGCCACCGGCGCGCCGGACGTGGTGCACCTGGCCCGCCGCCCCTGACGGTACGGCCCCGAACGGGTCAGCACGAGTGGCCGCCGGTCACCGGGCCGGGTGAAGGTGGTGCCCGAAGCCGGGCCGGCCGGGCCCGACCGTGACCTCAGGCGGATGGCGTGCGACGAATCAGCGAGTGGGTGCCGGGCGGGCGCCCGGGCGGCGTGGCGGTGATCGCGGTGGCCTGTGCCGCCGGGATGCTGGCACTGACCGCCTGCGGCTCCTCCCACACGACGGCGAAGCCCGCCGCCAGCAGCAGCTTCTCGCCGAACCCCAGCAGCTTCTCCGGCTCGCCGCCGGCCCCCGTCGCCTCCCTCGCCTCCGCGGCCAAGGCGTCCACCTCGGCGGCGGCGGCCTCGGCCTCGGCGGCGGCGGCCTCCTTCGAGGCGTCCGTGTCGGCCCAGGCCTCGGCCAACCGCAGCGAGGCCGAGCACGCGCTGGCCTCGGCCAGCGGCAGCGGCAACGCGGTGGGGGACGTGACCCTCACCGGCCTGTCGAAGGACCGCTCCGGCGGCGTCAACGCGGCCGTGGTGACCGTCATGAACCGCACGAACGCCACTGCCTCCTACGCCGTGAAGGTGGAGTTCCTCGACCCCTCGGGCCACTCCGTCGACAGCACCGTGGTCGGCTCCAGGGACGTCGGGCCCGGCGCCAGCGGCTCGGCGATCGCCTACACCCCGAAGGACCCCGACGCGGCCCTGGTGGCCAAGGTGGTCCAGGCCCAGCGCTACTGACCCGCTCCCCCACCCGCGCGCCCCGCGGCGGTGTCGGCGGTGAACTGTCGCCCGCTGTTGGTGAAGTGTTTGCCCGCAGGGCGGGTTCCCCGGCGGCTACCTGCGGGTAACGTGCGCTCTCGGCCGGCAGGGGGTCGGTCGGAGCGTCAGGAGGGGGATCCCAGATGTCCGCGATCAGCCGGCGCCGCTTCATCGGCGGCGCCTCCGCCGTGGCCGCCACGGCCGCGTTGTCCCTGGCCGGCGGAACGTTCGCCTCGGCGACCGAGCGGGATCGTGCCCTGGCGGCGGGCGCGGCCCGTGCCGTGCGGATCGGCGGGACGACCCTGGAGCAGGTGGCCACCCCCACCGGCACCACCGGCTACCGGCGGCTGCTGGCCGGGCCGGGCTGGCCGCTGGTGGTCCGCCCCGACCTCGCCGCCGCGGCACCCGGGCGCGACGACCGCCGCACCGCGCTGGCCAGCTTCGTCCAGTTCACCGACCTGCACCTGGTCGACAGCGAGTCGCCGACCCGCTTCGAGTACCTGGCCCGCTGGCTCGACGGCGCGTACCGCCCGCAGGAGACGCTCACCGTGCGCGGCGCCTCCTCGCTCGTCGAGCGGGTCAACTCGCTGGCCACCGGCCCGTACACCGGGCTGCCGTTCAGCCTGGTGATGGCCACCGGCGACAACACCGACAACCACGAGCAGATCGAACTCGACTGGTACCTCTCGGTGATGAGTGGCGGTCAGCTGACCCCCAACAGTGGCGACCCGAGCCGCTACGAGGGCGTGCAGAACAGCGGCGCCGCCGCCTACTGGAACCCCGAACTGTCCTACCAGGACTCCTACAAGGCGGTGGGCTTCCCCGAGATACCCGGCTTCCTGACCGGCGCCGGACGCCCGTTCGACGCGCCGGGCCTGCGGGTGCCCTGGTACACCACCGTCGGCAACCACGACGACAGCATCGAGGGCACCCTGCCCGACCTCGGCCTGCTGGGCTCCGTCTACACGGGCGACCGCAAGCTGGAGGGCTGCGACGACGCGGACGCGGCGAAGCTGGCCACCCTGCTGCAACACGACCCGGCCTCCGCCGTGCTGCTGCTGGGCCGACTGCTCTCGGACGCCGACGCGGTGCGCCACGTCACCCCCGACGAACGCCGCAGGCCCTTCACCGTCAAGGAGTTCGCCAAGGCCCACCTCAACCCGGCCTACACCGGCCCGGGCCCGGTCGGCCACGGGTTCACCGCGGACGCCGCCGCCAGCGGCACCCTCTACTACACCTTCCGGATCGCGGACGGGGTGCTCGGCGTCAGTCTGGACACCACCAACGCGGCCGGCTGGGCGGACGGATCCATCGGAACCGCCCAACTTGGCTGGCTGGAACAGCAGTTGCAGTCCCACAGCGACCACTGGTACGACACCGACGGGCACCTGGTGCGCGGTGGGGCGGGCAACGACCTGATCGTGCTGTTCAGCCACCACACCAGCAGCACCATGGGCAACCTGCTGCCCGACCCGCGTCACCTCTTCGAGAAGCGGCACAACGGCACCGAGCTGGTCACCCTGCTCCAGCGCTACCCCAACGTGGTGGCCTGGGTGAACGGCCACACCCACCAGAACCGGATCACCGCGCACGGCCACGCCGTCGCCGAGCGGGCGTTCTGGGAGATCAACACCGCCTCGCACATCGACTACCCGCAGCACGCCAGGATCATCGAAATCGTCGACAACGGCGACGGCACCCTCTCGCTGTTCACCACCCTGATCGAGTCCGCCGCCCGCTACGCCACCGACTTCGCCGACACCTCCGACGCCGGCCTGGCCGCGCTCTACCGCGAGCTGTCCTTCAACGACCCCTACGCCACCCCGGCCGTCAAGCTCGGCACCGCACTGGACCACAACACCGAGCTGCTGCTGGCCAAGCCCGGCCACTGACAGGAGAGTTGACCGGCCGGGGGCGGCCCGCGGCCGGTCCTCGGTGGGGCCGGTCGTCGTCGGCGGCGACCGGCCCGGGTCCGGCCGCAGCGGAGCGCTGCCGGCGGCGCTGACGGCGGCGGCGAGGGCGGCCGGGGTGTCCGCAGCTGGCCGGGTGGGTGACAACCGGTCAGCGGAGCGGGCCCGGAGGTGGTGGGACCGCCGGTGCCGCCCGTCCGTCCACCGAACGCAATGCATCGATCGAGTGATCCGGGCTGCCTTCGTGTTGATACGGCCGGGTGCGGTTGGAAGAGGAAGAGGCATGCAGACCGACAGCTTGACGAGGTTCCTCAACGCCCTCACTCCGGCCAGCCGGGAGGGCGTGCGGCAACTGCCGAGCGAGACGCAGCAGAAGATGGCCGCGGCCTGGGAGAAGTACCTCACCGACGACACCGACCTGCTGTCGCTGGACGAACTCGACCCGCACACCGCCGAGCACCAGGCGGCCGAGCACGTCGTCAAGGAGTTCGGCTGACTCCCCCGAGGGGGTGAACCGGTGGGGAAGGTGCCCCGCCGGGTGCCGGGCGGGCGTAGGACGGTCGGCGGGGGTCCGTCCAGTCGAGAGGGTGCACGTTGAAGACCGCTTCCACGGCGCTGGGTGTGCTGCTGGCCGCGACGGCGCTGTGCGGTGCCGCGCCCGCTCCCGCGCTGCCGTCCGGCCGGACCGTCACGCTGAGCGGCGCGGACGAGGGGCGGACGGTGAGCGTGGCGCGCGACGACGTGGTGAGGGTCGAGCTGGCCGGGGTCCGCGACGGCGACGGGAACACCTGGGTGTGGAGCGCGCCGCGGGCCACCGACCCCGGTGTCCTGGAGCGGACCGGCGGCGGGACCTCGCCGGGCGGCGACGCGTTCGGGTCCTTCCGCGCCGTCGGCGCCGGCACGAGTGACCTCACCTCGGGCAGGAGCTGCCGTCCCGCCCCCGGGCGCCGCTGCCCGCACCTGGTCCTCGCCTGGCGGGCCACGGTCGTCGTGAGGTGACGGCGGATCGGGTGACCGGCGCTGTCAACACGTCAACCCGACATACGGACCATATGCGCGTTCGGATGCGTGATAATGGCTGGCGCCCTCCCGTTCCTGCTGCCGCGGAGTCTCGATGACGACCCTCGCCGAGCTGATCAGAGTTGACCGGTCGAGCCCGATTCCGCCGTACTTCCAGGTCGCCGGGCGGCTGGAGCAGCTGATCTCCTCCGGGGAGCCGGCGGCCGGGACGCGGCTGGAGAACGAGGTGGCACCGGCCGGGGAGCTGGGACCGTCCCGACCGACGACGCGTCAGGCGATCCAGCACCTGGTGGACAAGGGGTTGCCCAGCCGCGAGCGCGGGGTGGCGACGCAGGTGGTGCACGGTCGGGCGCGCCGGTCGGCACGTTGTCGGATGGGCAGCGGCAGTGCGCGGCGATCGCCCGGGCCGTGCGCTTCGGGGCCCGGGTGCTGATCCTGGACGAGCCCACGGCGGCACTGGGGGTCGAGCAGGCCGGGGTGGTGCCGCGTCACGTCGCGCGGGCCCGGGACCGGGGGCTGGGGGCGGTGCTGATCACCCACGATCCGCACCACGCCCACCCGGTGGGTGACCGTTTCCCGCTGGTGAAGCGGGGGCGGAGCCTGGGCTGCCACGCGAAGGGCGACATCTTGCTGGCCGAGCTCTCCCGTCAGATGGCCGGTGGGGTCGAACTCGACGTGCTGGAGCACGAGTTACGCACCGATGCCGGCCCCGGAAGTTCGTGATCCCGTTTTGCCGAGCCACCCGACGAAAGGCCCGCCATGCGTGTCGGTCTCCTCGGAGCAGGCCGAATCGGCCTCTTCCACGCCTCAACTCTCGCCCAGCATCCGGCGGTTGGTGACCTGCTGATCGCCGACGCGGATCCGGCCCGGGCCCACGCCGCCGCCCAGCGGCTCGACGGGCCGGCCGCGGTGCGCGCGTACGACACGGTGGCGCAGGTGCTGGCCGCCGGTCCGGACGCGGTGGTGATCGCGGCCGCCTCCGACGCGCACGCCGAACTGATCGGCCAGGCGGCGCGGTTGGGTCTGCCCACCTACTGTGAGAAGCCGATCGCCGTCGACCTGCCCGGCACCCTGGGTGCCCTGCGCGAGGTCGAGAAGGGCGACACCGTGCTCCAGGTGGGTTTCCAGCGGCGCTTCGACGCCGGCCATGTCGCCGCTCGGCGGGCCTACCGTTCGGGTGAGCTGGGCTTCGTGCACACCATCCGGACCGTCACCGCCGATGCCGAGCCTCCGCCGCCCGACTACCTGCCCGGCTCCGGTGGCCTGTTCAGGGACTGCCTGGTCCACGACTTCGACGCGGTGCGCTGGGTGACCGGGCGTGAGGTCGTGCGGGTGTACGCGGCCGGGGCCAACCGCGGGGACGCCTCGTTCGCCGCCGCCGGGGACGTGGACACCGCCGCGGTGGTGCTCACCCTGGACGACGACACGCTGGTCAGCTGCACCGGCACGCGCTACAACGGCGCCGGCTACGACGTGCGGATGGAGCTCGGCGGCAGCCGGGCGCAGATCACCGTCGGCCTGGACGAGCGCACCCCGCTCAGCTCGGCCGAACCCGGCGCGCGGGTGGGTCCGCGGCGGCCGTGGCCGAACTTCCTCGCCCGTTTCCACGACGCCTACCGGGCCGAGCTCGCCGCCTTCCTCGACGTCGCCCGCGGGCGCGCTCCCAGCCCGTGCACCGGGCAGGACGCCCTGGAGGCGCTGCTGGTGGCCGAGGCCTGCGAGCGCTCGCGCGCGCTCGGTGGTCCGGTGTCGGTGGAGGGCGTGCGCGCCGCCGCCCTCGCCCCCGGCGGCCGTGGTCGGGAGGCGAGTTGTTGAGCGGGGGCGCGCTGCGGGTCGCGGCCGCGCCGATCTCCTGGGGCGTGTGTGAGGTCCCCGGCTGGGGTCACCAGCTCGCCCCTGCCCGGGTGCTCGCCGAGATGGCGCAGCTCGGGTTCACCGCGACCGAGTTCGGCCCGGACGGCTTCCTGCCCCTGGATCCGGCCGGGCGCGCGGCGACCCTGCGCGCGCACGGCCTGGTGGCGGTCGGCGCCTTCGTGCCGCTGGTGTTGCACGAGGCGGGCCATGACCCGCTGCCCGCCGCGCGTACCGCGCTGGCGGCGCTGGGTGCCTGCGGCGCCCACACCCTGGTGGTCGCCGCCGCCACCGGCCGGGGCGGCTACGACCGGCGGCCCGAGCTGGACGCGCCCGGCTGGCGCACCCTGCTGGCCAACCTCGGCGCGGTCTGCGAGCTGGCCGCCGCGCACGGCGTCACCGCGGCGCTGCACCCGCACCTGGGGACCGTGATCGAGGGTCCCGCGGAGGTGGGACGGGTGCTGGAGGGCGGCGGTGTCCCGCTCTGCCTGGACACCGGCCACCTGCTGGCCGGCGGCACCGATCCGCTCGAGGTGGCCCGGCGGCATCCCGGGCGGATCGCCCACGTCCACCTCAAGGACGTCGACGCCGACCTCGCCGCCCTGGTGCGGGCCGGCCGGCTGCGGTACGCGCAGGCGGTGGCGGCGGGGCTGTACCGGCCGCTGGGGCAGGGTGACGTCGACATCGCCGCCCTGGTCCGCGTCCTGCAGGGCCACGGCTACGGCGGCTGGTACGTGCTGGAGCAGGACACCGTGCTGAGCGCGGAGCCCGCCGCGGGCCAGGGGCCGATCGGCGACGTGCGGGCCGGCCTGGACTTCCTGCGCGCCCTGGGGCGGCCGTGAGCGCGCCCCACGACCTGATCGCCCTGGGCCGGGTCGGCGTCGACCTCTACCCCAAGCGGAGCGGGGTGCCGCTCGCCGAGGTCAGCGAGTTCGCCAGGTCGCTGGGCGGCACGGCCACCAACGTCGCGGTCGCCGCCGCCCGGCACGGCCTGCGCACCGCGGTGGTCACCGGCGTGGGCGACGACCCGTTCGCCAGCTACGTCCGCTCGGCGCTGCGCGGCTTCGGGGTCGACGACAGCCAGGTGGTCACCGTGCCCGGGCGGCTGACCCCCGTGGTGTTCTGTGAGATCCACCCGCCGGACGACTTCCCGATCCTCTTCTACCGCGCGCCCGTCGCCCCCGACCAGTGCCTGACCGGCCAGGACCTGGACCTGGCGGCGTTCGCCCGGGCTCGGATGATCTGGATCACCGGCGGTGGCCTGGCCGTCGAACCCTCCCGCGCCACCACCCTGCTGGCCGCCGGTCAGCGCGGCCCGGACGCCGACACCGTCCTCGACCTGGACTGGCGGCCCTCGTTCTGGCAACGGCCCGAGGAGGCCACCGGTTGGTACGCCCGCGCGCTGGAGCTGGCCACCATCGCGGTCGGCAACCGTGCCGAGGCCAAGGTCGCGGTCGGCACCGACGACCCGGACCGGGCCGCCGACCTGCTGCTGGAGCGCGGGGTGCGGCTCGCGGTGATCAAACAGGGGCCGCGCGGCGTGCTCGCCCGCAGCCCGGGCGAGGAGGTCGTCATCGAGCCGATCCCGATCCGGGTGGTCAACGGCCTGGGTGCCGGCGACGCCTTCGGCGGGGCGCTGGCGGCGGGGCTGCTGGCCGGGCGGGCGCTGCGGGAGGTCGTCGAGACCGCCAACGCCGCCGGCGCGTTCGTCGCCGGGCGCCTGGCCTGCGCCGACGACATGCCCGAACCGCACGAGATCAGGGAACTGCTGTGGCGTCACTTCCGCCGCCGCCCCCAGGACCCGCCGCTCACCGTGCCCCCGCGCGGCCGTACCGCCGGCATCCCACGGATCTGGGAGGAGCCCGATTGAGCCCCACCTCCCGGCCACACCCGGATCTCGACCGGCTCACCGGGCCGCGGGCCACCGACCCCGGCGTCGTGCGCCGGGCACTGCTGCGCCGCCTGCCCTTCGACCGCGCGGGGTTGGCCCGGCCGCTGTTCGTGCTGGCCGCACGCTGCTCTTCCCGCCGGGCGACGACGTCACCGCGGCCGTCGCCGCGGCCGTCGATGCCGCCGTCCCGCTGCTGGCCCGCCGAAACCTCGAGGAGTCGACTTGACCGCCGCACCGGACCAGGCCGGGTTGCACCTGCCCGACGGCAGTACGGCCCGTGCGGGCCACCGCTGCTGGATCGACCCCGAGAGCGCGGGCTGGCAGTACACCTCGCTGCGGATCCTGGACCTGCCGCCCGGCGGCGAGCGCACCTTCGGCACCGGGGAGAGCGAGTGGGTCCTGCTGCCGCTGGCCGGCGCCGCCACCCTCGACTGCGACGGCCGGCGGCTCGCCCTGCACGGCCGGCCCGACGTGTTCGGCGCCATCAGCGACTTCGCCTACCTGCCGCGCGATGCCACCGCCACCGTGCGCAGTGCGGCCGGCGGCCGGTTCGCCCTGGCCGGGGCCCGCTGCCGGGCCCGGCTGCCGGTGCGCTACGGTCCCGCGAGCGAGGTGCCGGTGGAGATCCGCGGCGCGGGCCACGCCACCCGTCAGGTCAACAACTTCGCGGGCGCCGACGTGTTCGAGACCGACCGGCTGATCGCGGTCGAAGTCCTCACCCCGGCCGGGAACTGGTCCTCCTTCCCACCCCACAAGCACGACCGACAGCGAGCGGGCCGGGAGGTGCGGCTGGAGGAGATCTACTGGTTCACCATCGCGGACGCACCGGACGGCACCCCCGGCTCGGGCTACCACCACGGTTACCCCTCCTGCGCCGCCTCCCGCTCGCGGGTGCTGGCCGAGGTCCGCACCGGGGACGCCGTGCTCGTCCCCGACGGCTACCACGGCCCCTCGATGGCCTCCCCCGGCTACGACATGTACTACCTCAACGCCATGGCCGGCCCGCTGCGCGGACCCGACCGCGCCTGGCTGGTCCGCGAGGACCCCGCCCACGCCTGGATCCGCGACACCTGGGCAGGGCAACCGCCCGACCCCAGGGTGCCGTTGTGCACCGCCCCGGCCCCCTCGGAGGGTTCCCGTTGACCACCGTACGGCTGACCTGCGCCCAGGCCCTGGTGCGGTTCCTGGCCCACCAGTTCACCGAACGCGACGGCGAGCGCCGGCGCCTGATCACCGCCTGCTGGGGCATCTTCGGTCACGGCAACGTCGCCGGCCTCGGCCAGGCGCTCCTGCAGGCCGGCCCGGACGGCCCCGACGGCATGCCCTTCCTGCAGGGCCGCAACGAGCAGGCGATGGTGCACGCCGCCGTCGGCCACGCCCGCCACAGCGGCCGGCTCAGCACGCACGCGGTCACCACCTCGATCGGGCCCGGCGCCACCAACCTGGTCACCGGCGCGGCCCTGGCCACCGTCAACCACCTGCCCGTGCTGCTGCTGCCCGGCGACGTCTTCGCGACCCGTCCCGCCGAGCCCGTGCTGCAACAGCTGGAGGCGCCGTGGGCGGGCGATCTGACGGTGAACGACGCGCTGCGCCCGGTCTGCCGCTACTTCGACCGGGTCTGGCGACCCGAGATGCTCATCGACGCGGCGCTACGGGCGGTGCGGGTGCTGACCGACCCCGTGGACACCGGCGCCGTGACCCTCGCCCTGCCGCAGGACGTCCAGGTGGAGGCGTACGACTGGCCCACGGCCTTCTTCGCCGACCGGATCTGGCCGATCCGGCGGCCGGGGCCGGACGAGGGCGAACTGGCGCGCGCCGTGGCCCTGATCCGCGCGGCGCGCCGTCCGCTGCTGGTGGCCGGCGGCGGCGTCCACCACAGCGCCGCCGAGCCGGCGCTGGCCGCGTTCGCCGAGGCCAGCGGCATCCCGGTCGCCGAGACCCAGTCCGGCAAGGGCTCGCTGCCCTGGGACCATCCCGCGCAGCTGGGCGCCATCGGCCACACCGGCACCGGCGCCGCCAACGCCGTGGCCGAGCGCGCCGACCTGGTGATCGGTGTCGGCACCCGCTGGACCGACTTCACCACCGCCTCCGCCACCCTGTTCGCCGATCCCGACGTGCGGTTCGTCAGCCTCAACATCGCCGCCCCCGACGCCCACAAGCTCGCCGGCAGCGCTCTGGTCGCCGACGCCCGCAGCGGCCTCGACCAGCTCACCACGGCACTGGCCGGGCACCGGGTGCCGGACGAGCACCGCGCCGCCTACACGCGGGCGGCCCGTCGTTGGCGGCAGGTCGTCGACGAGGCCCTGCGGGCACCGGACGGCGCGGTGCGGCCGACCCAGATCCAGTTGCTCGGCGTGCTGGCCGAGACCCTCACCGACCGGGACGTGCTGGTGAACGCGGCCGGCTCGCTCCCCGGCGACCTGCACCGGCTGTGGCGCGCTCGCGACCGGCGGCAGTACCACGTCGAGTACGGCTACTCCTGCATGGGCTACGAGATCCCCGCCGCGCTCGGCGTGCGCCTGGCCGACCCCGGGCGGGAGGTGTTCGCGCTGGTCGGCGACGGCACCTACCTGATGATGTCGAGTGAACTGGTCACCGCCGTCCAGGAAGGCATCAAGATCATCGTGGTGCTGGTGCAGAACCACGGCTACGCCTCCATCGGCGGCCTGTCCACCGCCGTGGGCGGCGAGGGCTACGGCACCGCCTACCGCTTCCGCGCCCCCGACGGCCGGTACACGGGTGCGCCGCTGCCCGTCGACCTCGGTGCGAACATGGCCAGCCTGGGCCTGGACGTGCTGCGCGCCGACACCGTCGACGAGCTGCGCCAGGCCCTGCGCGCCGCCCGCGCGGCGAGGCGCCCCACGGCCGTGCACGTGGAGACCGCGCCGCCGGACCCGGCCGCGCCGGCCCCCACCGCCTGGTGGGACGTCCCGGTCGCCGAGGTCGCCACCCGCGAGGCCGCCCGTCGCGCCCGCGAGCGCTACCAGCGGGCCAAACGCGCCCAGCGCCGCCACCTGTGAGGGGACGCTCGCGGTGCCGGCGCGGCACCGTGCCCCGCCCGGGCGAACCCGGACGGGGCACGGGGACGGGGTCCCGGGGGTGTTACGCCTTGCCCCAGGTCCCGCTCTGCCACAGGGCGCCGCCCGTGCTGGGCCCGCCGTTCTGCTGGTAGACGACGACGTTGCCGTCGTCCTGCACCTTGGCGTAGGCACCGGGGCTGTTCCAGGTGCGGGTGGACCAGATGATCTGGTTGTCGCCGTAGATGTCCAGAGCGCCTTGGCTGTCCATCACGGCGACCATGCCCGGGTGGTTCCAGGTGCCGGTGCTCCACAGCGCGGCGCCGTCGCTCTTGCGGTAGAGCACCAGGTTGCCGTCGGCCTGCATGACCAGCCAGGTCGTGTTCGACTCCACCCAGGTTCCGCCCGGCAGGCCGGTGTTGGAGGCCAGGGTGTCCGACGGGTTGTCGGTGTACTGGCCGTTGACCTGGGTCGGCACGAAGCCGGTCCTGGTCTGCCAGAGCGGCTGGGTGGCCGAGTCGTTGCCGAGCATCAGGTCACCGTCGACCAGCGCCGCGTACACGCCGGAGTGGCCCCAGGTCCCGCTGTTCCACAGGGCGCCGCCCGTGGTGGCGCCGCCGCCCTGGCGGTACAGGACGAAGTTGCCGTCGTTCTGCATCACGGCGTACGCGCCGTTGTTGCCGTAGGTGTTGGTGCCCCACAGCGGAAGGACGTGCTGGCCGGTGGGACCGACCAGGTAGAGCACCAGGTTGCCGTCCGTCTGCATGACCAGGGTGGTGTCACCGCTGGTCATGTTCTGCCCCGGCTGCAGCGACTGCCCCGGGGTCAGGAAGACGGGCGTCGCCGCGACGCCGGAGGCGGCCGGTGCCGCGTTGGAGCGCGCGTGCTGGCGCGGCATCGACCGCGTCGGGGCCTTCGCCGCGACAGCCGCCGGTGCCGGCGCCGGCGCGGCCACGGCCGCGGGTGCGGCGGTGGCCAGCGCGGTGGCGCCGATCAGGAACACGGCGGCACGCTTGAGCATGCGGTTGCGCATGTCAGGTAATCCCCCCTCAGATGAGTAGTGCGACTTTCATACACTCGCGCGGACCGTTCGTTGACGGCGGGGCATCACGCGCACGAAAATTCGGATCACGTGCGGTATGCCCAGGTCGGAGCGGACGGCGTCGCCGGCGAGCGCTTGGTCGATCGGTAGCTGCCGAGCCTCGAAGCCCCCCGGCGTCCCCCTGTCGCCGCTTCCTCCGCCCCGCCCGGCACCGCCCAAGCTTCGTGGCCCGCCGTCGCGACGGCAAGGCATTATCGCGCCCGGGATCCGGCCGGCCGCTGATCGCCCGTCACGGCACTGCTAGGGGATGAGGATCAGGCGGATCGGGTCGCCGGTCTTCTGTTCCAGTTGGGCGACCGCGTCGGCGGCGTCGGCCAGCGGGATGTGGGCGGTGATCGAGGGGGCGAGGTCGAGGCGGCCGGTGGCGGCCAGGCGGATGAGCTGGTCGACGTGGTCGGGGGTGGAGCCGTAGTGGCCGCGGACCTGGTTGCCCTGGTAGCTGAAGCGGGTGCCGTCGGTGATGGTGAGCGGTTTGCGGGTGAGCCCGGCCAGCACCATGATCCCGTGCCGGGCCAGCACGGTGGCGGCCTGTTCGCGCACCGCCGGGACGCCGGCGAAGTCGAGGGCGACGTCCAGTCCCAGGCCGCCCGTGGCGGCCCGGACGGCGGCGGCGAAGCCGGGGTCGGCGGGGTCGAGGGCGAGGTCGGCGCCGAAGGCCAGGGCCCGCTCGCGGGCGCCGGGCAGCGGGTCGACGGCGATCACGGGTGCGGCGCCGGCCAGTCGGGCGATCCGCACGCCGTGGGCGCCCAGGCCGCCGGCGCCCCAGACCCCCACGGCCTGGGCGGGCCGCACCTCGCCGGTGGCGACCACGGCCGCGTACGGGGTGGAGACCGCGTCGGGGATGATCGCGGCCTGGTCGAAGGGCAGGTGGTCGGGGATCGGGGCGAGGGTGTCCTCGCGGGCGATCGCGTACTGGGCCCAGCCGCCGTCGTAGTCCACGCCGCGGGTCAGGGTGCGCAGGCAACCGGCGCGGCGGCGCAGGCAGTTGGCGCAGCGTCCGCAGGACTGGCCGGCCTGCAGGGCGACCCGGGTGCCCACCGTCCAGCTCCCGGCCAGGTCGGGGCCCAGGGTGTGGATCGTGCCGGCGACCTCGTGCCCGAGGGTGACGGCGGCTGCGGTGGCGTAGGAGGGGGTGAGGCTGGAGTCGATCAGGTGGACGTCGGAGAGGCACACCCCGGCGGCCTTGACCTCGATGAGCACCTCCCCCGGTCCGGGCACCGGTACCGGGACCTCCTCGACGGCGAAGCGCCGCGGGTCGAGGTGGAGACGGCCGGCGAGCATGGTGTCCATGAGGTACCTCGTGCGTTCTCGAAGGGGGTTGCGGGGGGATCAGCCGCCGTAGACATCCTCGACGTAGCGGCCCTGGGCGATCAGGGTCCGCAGCCAGTCTTGGGCGTCCGCGTGGTCGGTGCCCGGGGTGCGCTCGCGGTACAGGCCCTGGAAGGCCTCGCGCACCCCCGGGGCCATCCGGGCGCCGTCGCCGCAGACGTAGACGTGGGCGCCGGCGTTCAGCAGTTGCCAGACGGTGTCGGCCTCGGCGGTGATGCGGTCCTGGACGAAGCGTCGGCCGGCTTCGGGGGCCTGACTGAAGGCCGGGCGCAGCGAGACGGCGCCGGCCCGCTCGGCGGCGTGCAGTTCGTGGGCGTGCAGGAAGTCGGCGTCGGGGGCGTCGCAGCCGAAGTAGCACAGCGCGGGGGCGAGCGGGGTGGCTGCGGTGGCGAGGTGGGCGCGGCGGTCCGCGATGGCGCCGCGGAAGGGGGCCAGTCCGGTGCCGGCGGCGATCATGATGACGGGGGTGTCGGCGGTGTGGTCGATGCGGAAGGCCTCGCGGCAGGGCTGGATCCGGGCGAGCACGGTGTCGCCGGGCTTCAGGGTGCTCAGGTGGGTGGAGCCGGTGCCGTGGAAGGTGCCGCGTCCGGAGCGGGCGGGGGCCTGGAGCACGGAGACCATGAGGTCGACGTGGTGGGGGTCGGTGGCCGGGGAGGAGGAGATGGAGTAGTGCCGGGGGCGGATCGCGGGCAGCAGGTCCAGCAGGACCGGCCAGGTGAGGGTCTCGCGCAGGGCGGGGTGGTCCTCGATGACGTCGAGCAGGCTGCGGTGGTCGTCCTCGCGCGCTTGCTCGGCGAGGGCGGTCAGGTCGGCTCGCTCGGGCGGGCAGGGGTTGAGCGCGGCCAGCGTGCGCAGCTGCCCGGCCGTGGGTCGGTCCTGCAACTCGACGTGGTGGGTGAGGAGTTGACGTATCGTCAGGGGCCGGTCGATGACGAGGGCGCCGGGGCGCGGGCGGGTGGCGGCGATGTTGAGGACGGTGTCGAGGTCGGCGTGCAGCAGGCGGGCGGTGCGCTCGACCAGGGCGGGGCTGTTGGCGGGGAGCACGGTGAGGTGGTCGCCGGTGCGGTAGCCGGTGCCCTCGGGCAGGGCGAGACGGACCAGGCGCTTGACGCGCGGGTGGTCGGGGCGGGTGAGGGTGTCGGTGTGGGTGACGGTCATGGCCGTCATGCCGTGCCGGGCCGCGAGGGCGTCCAGCGGCTGGCCGGTGACCTCGGTGACGGTGTAGCCGGGGCCGTCCTGCCCGGCGGGCGCTCCCGCGCTGGCGGGGTCGCCGTACTGGGCCAGCAGGGCGGTGCGCAGGGCGGCGGTGAAGTCCTTGACGGCGCCGGTCAGGTCGCCGGAGGCGTCCGCCTCGGCGCGCGGGAGCAGGCGGGTGGCGCCGAGCGCGGCGAGGCGCTCGTCGATCAGGGTGGGCACGCGCTGGTAGGTGGCGGACCAGTTGCGGTCGCCGACGCCGAGGACGGCGTAGCGCACGCCGGTGGCGGCACCCGGCTCGGCGTCCTGGAGCCACTGGACGAAGGCGGCGGCGTCGTCGGTGGGCCGGCCGTTGTAGGAGGCGGCGGTGATGACGAGGGGCCGGTCGGTGGGCAGGGCGGCGCGGTGGTCGTTGAGCGGGGCGGTGGCCGGCTCGCAGCCCAGGTCGGCCGTGGCGTCGGCGAGCCCGGTGGTGAAGGCGCGGCAGGTGCCGTAGTTGGAGCCGTGCAGCAGCAGGACCGCGGTGCCCTGGTGGACCCGGGTGGGCCGGGCGTCGTCGACGCCGGCGACTGTCGTGTCGGCGGTGGCCGGGGTGGGCGCGGCGGTGGTGGGCAGGGCGGCGTGGTTCGCGGCGCGGTCGTGGGGGGTGCGCGGCAGCAGGGTGAGGGTGAAGCCGTCCGGCTTGATGGTCAGCGACTGCTTGAGCGTCAACCGGTAGTCGGCGTGGTCGATCAGCCGGTAGCGGTGGACCAGCATGGCCAGCAGCATCGTTGCCTCGTGCAGCGCGAACTGGCGGCCGATGCAGGCGCGTTCGCCGGTGCCGAACGGTTTGAAGGCGTGCGGGGAGCGGGCCGCCTCCGCCTCGGGGGCGAACCGGGCGGGGTCGAACAGCTCGGGGTTGTCGCCCCAGGCCGGGTCGCGGTGCAGCATCGTGGTCAGCACGCCGACGCTCTGGCCGGCGCGCAGCGGGATGCGCCCGCCGAGCAGGGTGTCCTGGCGGGCCTGGCGGGCGAAGCCGGGGGCGGTGGGCCACAGGCGCAGGGTCTCGTTGAGGACCTGGCGGGTGTAGCGCAGTTGGCCGACGTCCTCGAAGGTGGGTTCGACGTCGGTGGCGTCCCCCCACAGCTGGTCCACCTCGCGTTGGAGCAGGCGCAGGGCGGTGGGGTGCTCGGTCAGGTGGTGCAGGGCGAAGGCGAGGGTGCCGGAGGTGGTCTCGTGGCCGGCGATCAGGAAGGTGATCACCTGGTTGCGGATGTTCTCCAGGTCCAGGGTGCTGCCGTCGCCCGGGTGCCTGGCGGTGAGCATCAGGCCGAGCAGGTCCTGCGGCTGCCCGGCCCGGGTGGCCCCGGCGCTGGTGCGGCGGGCGATGACCTCGTCGACCACGGCGGCCAGGTGGGCGGCGTCCGCGCGCATCGCCTCGTCGTGTTCGGTGTGGTCGAGGCCGGGGGTGCGGGACAGCCGGGTCATCGCCCACTGCAGGCAGCGGACCATGGCGCTGACGAACGGGTGCGGCTCGGTGCGTTCGAAGGAGCCGAAGTCGAAGCCGAAGCCGGCCAGCCCGATGGTGTCCAGGGTCATCCGGGTCATGTCCTCGGCCACCTCGACGGGGGTGCCGGTGGTGGCGTGGTGGTCCCAGGAGGTGATCAGGCGGCGGGCGACCCGCAGCATGACGGGGTGGTAGGTGCGCATCGAGCCGAGCGCGAAGGCCGGCATCAGGATGTCGTGGGCTCTGGCCCAGTTGGGTTCGTCGTTGTAGGCGGTGAACAGGCCGTCGCCGGTGAACTCCCGGACGTTCTCCAGCGCCGGGCCGACCGCCTTGGTGAACCGCTGCTCGTCGGCCAGCTCGGTGACCAGGTCCAGGCTGCTGACGAAGAGGGTGTCGTGGCCGTGCGTGCGCTGCACGAAGGCCGGGCCGTGGCGGCGGGCCAGCTCCATGTGGCGCAGGGTGGGGGTGGTGGTCGGGCCGGCGGTGGAGAGGTCGATGACGGGGACGTCGCCGGCGGGGGTGACGCGGTCGGCGTCGGGCTGCGGCACGAGCAGGGTCTCGGTCACGGTGAGTTGCCCTCCGGATGGCGGGTTCGGCGGTGCCGCCGCCCGGGTGCGGGCGGTTGTCTCCACCCTGGCGCGGCGACCGGGTCATGCGGGCGCCCTGTCCTACATGATTGTGTAGTGGCCTCGGGTGCGCCGATCTTGCGCGGGCCGACGGTGCGGGTGTAGGCGGACGGGAGCACGGTATGGACTCTGGTGGCACGGCCTCCTCCGGTACCACCGGCGGCCCGCCGGATCGTGATCAGGCGGTGGTCTGGCGCAACTGGGCGCTGCTCCTGTTCGACCGGTTGCCGATACCGACCGCGCTGTGCGACGCCCACGGGACGATCCTGCTGGCCAACCCGGCGATGGCCGCCGAGTGGGGCACCCTGCCCGGGCGGCTGGCCGGTCGCAGGGCGCTGGACCTCTTCCGTCCGAAGACCGCCGCCCGGCTCGATCCGATCGCCGACGCGGTCCGGCACCACCGCAGGTCGCGGTATCCGATCGAGGTGTCCTGGCAGGCGGGCGGCGACGTGGAGCGGCACGGGGAGATGACCGTCGACCTGGTCAGCGACACGCCGGACGCCCTGCCCCACCTGCTCCTGCTGCTGCGGGTGCGGGACGAGGAGCCCGCCGCGCCCGGGCCGCAGGAGGGCGCCAGGGCGCGGGTGAGCGCGGTGGAGGCGCGGATCCTGGCGCTGGCGGCGGGCGGCGCCACGACCGCGCGGATCGCGGCGGGGGTGGGCCTGACCGTGGACGGGGTCAACTACCACCTGGGGCGGCTGTCGCGGCGCTGGGGAACGGCGAACCGCACGGCCCTGGTGGCACGGGCGTACGTGACGGGTGTCCTCGCGCCGGGTGTCTGGCCGCCAGAACCCGGCGGGACGGCGCCGGAGGCGCCCTGAAGCGCGGCCTGGGGTGCGGCCCGCGGCCCGCTGCGGCGAGCCCACGTGACCACGGCTCGCGCCGGCAGTTGAATCGGCCCGGCAACCGTTCCTACCTGCGGAGACCTGATGCGCAACCTCATCCGACCCACCGTCACCGGCGCCCTGCTCGGCGCGGTCACCCTGGCCGCCGTCCCGGCGGCCGTCGCGGCGAACACCACCACCTCGCTCCCGGCGATCTCCACGGCCCCGTCGGGGCCGTCCGCCCATCAGAGCGTCCCGGTCGGGGCGATCACCGACGTCGGCGACCTGACCAAGGTCGCCTACCTGGGCCCCGAACTCACCGGCCTCCTCGGGCGCTGACCGCCGTCACCGAACGTACCGTCACCACGACCACGTCGGCGGCCCACCACCCTGGGCCGCCGGGGGCCGAAGCCCCGGTCAGCTGACGGTGGTCGTGCTGAGGGTCTGGCTGGAGGCGGGGTAGCACGTGGTGGGGACGTTGACGGTGAAGAACGCGACGGGGACGGTCGCGGTGAAGGTCAGCCCGGGGTCCGTGTAGCTGGTGCCGCCGAGCGTGGTCTGCACGGTGCTGCCGGACGCGCCGGCCTGCAGGTTCAGGGTGAGCGCGGGCAGCGTGAACGTGCTGCCGCCGGCGACCGAGCTGTTCACCGTGATCACGACGTCGTTGCCGTTGACCGCGACGCTCGTGCCGCTGGGGTCGATGCCGGACCCGCCCGAGGCCGACTCGCCGAGCAGGGTGGCGTTCGCGGGGATCGGGATGGTGAGTTGGATGTCGTTGATGGACTGGATGCTGTACCCGCTCACCGTGCTGGGGACGGTGAGCGCGTCGGGGGCGAGCGTGATGGAGAACTGGCTGCCGGCCGCCACCGAGTCCGGCGCGGTGGCGTTGACCCCGGCGTTGAGGTCGAAGGTCTGCGCGGAGCCGATCGGCGGCGTCGCCTGGCACGAGAAGTCGACGGCCGTGTCGGCCGCCGACGCGGGAGTCGCGCACAGCCCGGCCGCGATCGCCAACCCGCCGGCCAGCACGATCGGAGCACGCCTGAGGAGGGACGTCTTTCTCATCTAACTCTCCTGCTTTTCCTGGGAGTTGGAGCCTCGGCCCGGCCTTTCCCCGGCCATGCCAAGGGGTTTCAGGATGAGTGCCGCCCTCGGGCACAACAAGCCTTGAAGCCACGGGACTTGAGAACGTTTTCGGCCATTCTCGGCACACTTCCCACGTCCCTGCCGTTCACATGATAGAGGCCCCGCGGACAGCACACCGCAAGATCCGCGGCACGCCCTCCTCGCGCCGGGTGCCCCCGATACACTCCGTTGACAGCGAACTGACCCTCCGCCAGGAGTACGCACGTGGCCACGGCAACCTCCCGCACCACCCCTCCCCCGCCGCCCGAGCTCGACCCCTGCGCCATCCGGCGGTGGCGCGAGGAGGGCGGCGAGTTGATCGACCTGCTCACCCGGGCACGGGCGCTCGGCGGGGTCAGCACCCTGCGGCTCGGCCCCACCCCGACCGTGCTGGTCACCGACCCGGGCGCGATCCAGCACGTCCTCGCCCAGCACGCGGACCGCTACGTCAAGCGCTCGCACCGGCTGCGCGCCCTGCTCGGCGACGGGGTGCTGTCCGCCAGCGGCGAGCCCTGGAAGAAGCAACGCCGCTTCCTGCAGGCCCACTTCACCGGCCAGGGGATCCGCCGCTTCGAGCGGCAGATGCAGGACGCGGCCCGGCGGACCGCCGAGCGCTGGGCGCACGCCGCGCGCACCGGCCAGGTCCGCGACATCGGCGAGGACCTGCGGTTCTTCTCCCTCGACACCATCTGGCGCTCGCTGACCGGGCACCAGGTGGACGAGGACACCTACCGTCAGCTCCAGGTCACCGACACGGTGTTCGCCGCCCTGCCGCCCTTTCCCCCGGCGAACGCCGGCCCGCAGCCCGACCTGACCGCCGGCCTGGCCGAGATCGACGCGGTCGCCGCGGGTGCGATCGCCCACGCCCGTGCCAACCCGCCGGGGCCGGACGGCCCGGGCCTGCTGCACACCCTGCTGGCCGCCGCGGCCGAGCACCCCGAGTACACCGAGCGGCTGATCCGCGACGAACTGGTCACCCTGCTGGTCGCCGGCTACGAGACCACCGCGACCACCCTGAGCTGGCTGTACCTGCTGCTCGCCGAGCACCCCGAGCAGCGCGCCTGGGCCCTGGCGGCCGGCCCGGCGGGTTCACCGGCGCGCGCCGAGGCCGTGCGGGCACTGATCAGCGAGACCCTGCGGCTCTACCCGGCGGCCTGGCTGATGCCCCGTTACGCCACCGAGGACGACACCCTCGCCGGCCACCGCATCGAGGCCGGCAGCTCCATCCTCACCTGCCCCTACCTGACCCACCGCGACCCGCTGCTGTGGCCCGACCCCGACCACTTCCGCCCCCGGCGCTTCCTCGGCACCGACCACCGCCCCACCCAACCCGGCGCCTACTACCCCTTCGGCATCGGCCCACGCGCCTGCCTGGGCATGCAGTTCGCCCTGCGGGAGATGACCGTCCTGCTCGACCACCTGCTGCCCGCCTTCACACCGGCCCCGCGGACCACCGTCCCCGCCAGGGCCGTCTTCGCCATCACCGTCCACCCCGACGGCCCCATCCCGGCCACCATCACCACCGAACCCTGACCACCGAACCCTGACCACCAATCCGCGTCACCGGCCCGCGTCACCGGCCCACGGGCCGCGGTCACGGGTCGGGGCGGCCGCGCCGAACGCCAGCCCCCGGAAGGCGTTCCGGATGCCGGTGAGGGGCTGGCGGTCGCGGGTGTGGAAGACCTTGTTGGTCAGCAGGACCGCCCAACGGCGTTGCCCGGGTGAGATCCACATGCCGGTGCCGGTGAAGCCGTAGTGCGCCCAGATGCCATCGGCGAGGTCGGTGCCGGGTGCCGGGTGCCAGAACAGGCCACGGGCCGGCTCCAGTTGGCCGGTGTGGACGGTCAGGGACTCCTCGGTCCAGGCCGGGCCGAAGGCGGCTCGGGTGGCCGCGGCGGTGGGGGCGAGGAGGTGGCGCAGGAAGCGGGCCAGGTCGTCGGCGGTCGAGAAGACGCCGGCGATGCCGCAGACGCCGGCGAGGAGGCGGGCGGAGACGTCGTGGACGGTGCCCTTGAGGTGGCAACCGGTGTCCTGGTCGAGTTCGGTGGGCGCGCAGCGGGCGGTCAGGTCGGCGGGCAGCGGACCGAAGCGGGTGGCGTCCATGCCGAGCGGCGACCAGATCCGCGTGGTGGCGAGTCGGTCGAGTGGTCGGCCGGTGAGGTGTTCGGCGAGGTAGCCGAGGATGAGCGCGGCCCGGTCGGTGTACTCGACGGCCTCACCCGGCGGGCGGTGCAGGGCCTCCCGCAGGACACCCGCCCGGATGGCGGCGGGGTCGGTGCCGTAGAGCTCCTTCAGCTGGGCGCGCGGTGGGACGCCGGCGGTGTGGGTGAGCAGGTTCCGTGCGGTGACCCGGCCCAGGGGGTGGCCGGCCACCTCGGGCCAGAAGTCGCCGAGCGGTTCGTCGAGCGGGAGCCGGCCGGCCTGGCGGAGGGTGCCGACGGTGGACCAGACGGCCAGGATCTTGGTGAGGCTGGCGACGTCGAAGACGGCGTCCGCCGGCATCGGCACCTGCGGCCCGGTGGGGTCGAGGACGCCCACGGTGCCGCGTGCCCGGGTGCCGGCGGCGTCGCCGAGGGCCCACACGGCACCGGGGTAGACGTGGTCGCGGGCGCCGTCGGCCAGGAGCCGGTGGATGCGGTCGGTGTCGGGTGTCAACTGGTCACCTCCGGGGAGAGCCCGGCGTCAGCCGTCGAAACGCTGGCCGGATGGGCGAGGGAGTACACCACGCGTGTCCTGCCCGCCCGTGACCGCGGGCACCCCCGCGAACCCGTGCCGTTCTTCCCCACCACCCCCTTCGCCGCGCTCCCCGGTCAGTGGTGGACGTGGTGGCTGAGGACGGCGTGCGGGTCGGGGCTGCCGGGGGTGGTGGTCTGCGGGTCGGTGTGGACGGTGGCGGCGGTGAGGCGGGGCACGGCGTGGATGAGGGCGTGCTCGGCGTCGGCGGCGATGGCGTGGGCCTGCAGGACGGTCAGCCGCGGGTCGACCACGATGTCGGTCTCGGCGCGCAGCACGTGGCCGATCCAGCGCATCCGCACCTGGCCGATGTGCTGGACGCCCGCGACGGCGCGCAGGGCGGTCTCCGCCCTGTCGACCAGCACCGGGTCGACGCAGTCCATCAGCCGGCGGTAGACCTCGCGGGCGGCGCCGCCCAGCACCCGCAGGATCGCGGCGGTGATCAGCAGGCCCACGATCGGGTCGGCGGCCCGCCAGCCCAGTGCCGCGCCGCCGGCGCCCAGCAGCACGGCGAGGGAGGCGAAGCCGTCGGTGCGGGCGTGCAGGCCGTCGGCCACCAGGGCGGCGGAGCCGATCCGGCGGCCGGTGCGGATGCGGTAGCGGGCCACCCACTCGTTGCCGACGAACCCGGCGACGGCGGCCACCGCGACCGCCCACGGGTGGGTGATGTCGCGCGGGTCGAGCAGCCGGTCAACGGCCTGGTGGGCGGCCAGCGCGCAGGAGGCGGCGATGGTGAGCACGATGGCGATGCCGGCCAGGTCCTCGGCACGGCCGTAGCCGTAGGTGTAGCGGCGGTTGGCCGCCCGCCGGCCCAGGACGAACGCGATGCCCAGCGGCACCGCGGTCAGCGCGTCGGCCGCGTTGTGGATGGTGTCGCCGAGCAGCGCGACCGAGCCGGACAGCGCGACCACCGTCGCCTGGATCACCGTGGTGGTCCCGAGGATGCCCAGCGACAGCCACAGGGTGCGCATGCCCTCACGGGAGGTCTCCACCGCGGAGTCGACCTTGTCCATGGCCTCGTGGCCGTGCGGGGTGACCAGGTGCGCGAGCCGGTGGCGCAGCCGCGCCCACCGGCCCCGGTCGTGGCGGTGCCGGTGGTGGGTGTGGTCGCCGTGGTCGGGCCGGTGGTGGGTGTAGGTCTGCTCGCTCACGGTGCGTCGCGCCTCTCGGACTCGGGGCCCGGTCCCCCCACCATTGTGTGCATGCGAGCGCACGCGTGCATCTATGAGGTGCGAGGCTGGCGAAGTACAGAAAACTTGACACCATGTCGAGTCTGCTCAACACTCCCGATGTCACGTTTTCTTGACATGGGGAGTGGAAGTGGCGTTCGAGGAGAAGCGTGCCTGGATCACGGTCCTGGTCACGATCACGTCCTACGCGGCGTACCTGGCCGTCGTGCTGGGCCGGCCGGGGAGCGTGCCGCTGGCCCGGACGCCCTACGCGTCCGCGCTGGTGTGGACGGTCGGCGCGGCGATCGCCGCGGCGATCGTGCTGCACGTCGTGGTGGCGGCCCGGTCGCCCGAGGGGGCGGAGGCCAAGGACCAGCGCGACCGCGAGATCCACCGCTTCGGCACGTACATCGGGCAGTCGTTCGTGGTGGTCGGCGGCGTGGCCGGGCTCGTCCTGGCGATGGCCGGCCTCGGTCAGTTCTGGATCGCCAACGCGATCTACCTGGCGTTCGTCCTGTCCGCGCTGCTCGGCTCCGCGGCGAAGATCGTCGCCTACCGGCTGGGCTTCTGCCCGTGGTGAGGCCGACCAGGGTCACCAACACGATCCGCGCCCTGCGGTTCGCCAACGGCGAGATGACCCAGGCCGAACTCGCCCGCCGGATCGGGGTGACCCGTCAGACCGTCATCGCCATCGAGCAGGGCCGCTACTCGCCCTCGCTGGAGATGGCCTTCCAGATCGCCCGCGTGTTCGCCGTTCCGCTCGACGACGTGTTCCAGTACCCCGAGTCCGAGGGAGAGACCCCGTGAAGGCCATCGTCCACGACAGCTACGGACCGCCCTCGGTGCTGCGCCTCGAGGAGGTCGAGCAGCCGGTGCCCGGCCGTGGCGAGGTGCTCGTCCAGGTCCACGCCTCCGCCGTCGACCAGGGCGTCTGGCACCTCACGGCGGGTCTGCCGTATCCGATCCGCGCCACGCCCTACGGCCTGCGCGGGCACCGGGCCCGCGTGCGGGGCACGGACGTGGCGGGGGTCGTGGAGGCGGTCGGCCCGGAGGTCACCCGCTTCCGGCCGGGCGAGGAGGTGTACGGCAGCTGCGAAGGGGCGTTCGCCGAGTACGCGTGCGCCAGGGAGGACCGGCTGGCCCCGAAGCCGGGCAACCTCGGTTTCGAACAGGCGGCCGCCGTCCCGGTCTCCGGGGTGACCGCGCTCCAGGCCCTGCGCGACAGCGGGCGGTTGCGGGCCGGGCAGAGCGTCCTGGTCATCGGCGCGGCGGGCGGCGTGGGCAGCTTCGCCGTGCAGCTGGCCAAGGCCTATGGCGCGCACGTCACCGGCGTCTGCGGCACCGCCAAGGTGGACCTGGTCCGCTCCCTCGGCGCGGACCGCGTCCTCGATTACACCCGCGAGGAGCCCACCGACGGCCAGCGCCGCTACGACCTGGTCCTCGACATCGCCGGCAACCGCCCGCTGTCCCGGCTGCGCCGCGTCCTCACCCCGCGCGGGACCCTGGTCATCGTCGGCGGTGAGGGCGGTGGCCGGTGGATCGGCGGCCTCGACCGGCAGCTGCGGGCGCTCCTGCTGTCCCCGTTCGTCAGCCAGCGGCTGCGTGTGCTCGCCTCCCGGCAGCACCACGGTGACCTGCGGCTCCTCGCGGAGCTCATCGAGGCCGGCTCGGTGACCCCCGCCGTCGACCGCGCCTACCCGCTGGCCGATGCCCCCGAGGCCGTCCGCCACCTGCGTCAGGGCCGCGTGCGCGGCAAGCTCGTCATCCGGGTGCGCGAGGGGGCGTCCGGGCGGGCCTGAGGCCCCGCCCTCCAGGTCAGCGGCGCGGCCCGGCCTTGGTGCCCGCGGTGGGCGGGCGGCCGTCCTCGGTGTCCCGCTCGTCGTGGGCGGTGATCCCGCCGGCGGGGTGGTGGATGGCCCGGATGTCACCGCGTGAGCAGGGCCTGTTCCTGCTGTGGGGTGAAGCCCCTGGTCAGGGGCGGTTCGCCGCGGGCGCGGTCCCAGGCCAGCACGTCGGCCGCCGTCACCTCCAGCAAGGTGGCGGGCAGGCCCGCCGCCCGGGCGCGGGCCGAACTACGCTGCTGGGAAGGCCAGTTGGTGCGCACCAGCGGGAACAGCGGGGGCAGTTGCCCGGGTGGCGGCGAGACCGGCACGATCTCGACCCGGCTGCCCGCCACCCGCGCGCAGGTCTCGATCAGGTCGCCGAGCGTGGTCGGCTCGGCCGGTCCCACCGCGTGGAACGCGCCGCCCCGGTCGTCGACGAGCAGTTGCACCACCAGGCGGGCCAGGTCACGGGAGTCGATGATCTGCACCGGCTGCTCGGGGTCGGCGGGCAGTGCCACCCGCCCGCCGCGCGCGGCCCGGCGCACCCAGTAGGTGAACATGTCGGAGGGGTCGTGCGGGCCGGCCACCTTTCCCGGGCGCACGATCGTGGCGCGCGATCCGTGGCGGGCCAGCACGTCGTCCTCGCAGGCCACCTTGGCCGGGCCGTAGGTGTCGTCGTCGAGGTCCGCGGTGTGCCGGACGTGCCGGACGGGGGCGCGGCGCGGGGTGGACTCGTCCGATCCCGGTGCCACGCCCGTGCGTTGGTAGACGGCGTGGCTGGAGACGAACAGGTAGCGGCCGACCCGCTCCCCCAGCGCGTCCATCGCCTGCCCGACCTGCTGCGGCAGGTAGCCGCTGACGTCCACCACGGCGTCCCAGCTGCCGTCGCGCAGTGCGGCGTGGTCGCCGGTGTCGCGATCGCCGACGAGCCGGGGCAGGTCGGGGAACAGGTCGGTGCCGGTCCTGCCGCGGCCGAACAGGGTGACCTCGGCGCCGGTGCGCAGGGCGTCCTCGACGATGGCGCGGCCGACGAATGAGGTGCCGCCAAGTACCAGGATCCGCATGGCGGTTGAGCCTACCGCTGGGAGGAGCGGGGTTCGAGGTGGAAGTCGAAGGCGACGGTGCCGGGGTCGAGGGCGCTGACGCCGCCGTCGACGGTGAGGACGGCGCCGTTGACGAAGGAGGCGGCGGGCGAGAGCAGCCAGGTGATGGCCTCGGCGACCTCGCGCGGCTCGCCGGGGCGGCGCGTGGGGATCAGCCGGGTGGCCTCCTGGTAGGCGGCCTCGATGCCGTCCGTGCCCTCGCCCAGGCCCGCCGTCTGGGCGAGGCGCGCCATCGGCCGGTCGGCCATGTCGGTGCGCACCCAGCTGGGGCAGACGGTGTTGGCGCGCAGTCCGCGGGACCCGTAGTCGACGGCCAACGAGCGGCAGAGCTGGAGCAGGGCGGCCTTGGACGTCGCGTACGCGGCGTTGCCCACGCCGTTGCGCAGCGCGGAGACCGAGGCGACCGCGACCACCGAGCCGCGGGCTTCCAGCAGGTGCGGGAGCGCGGCGCGCAGCAGCAGGAAGGGGCCGGTGAGGTTGGTGCGCATCACCAGCTCCCAGTCCTCGACCGACAGCTCGCCGACCCCTCCGCCGCGTCCGACGCCCGCGTTGAGGACCAGCCCGTCCAGGCGTCCGTGGGTGGCCACGGTCGCCTGGACCAGGGCCTGGACGGCGTCGGGGTCGGCGATGTCGGCGGGGTGGTCATGGGCGCCGGTCTCCTGCGCGATGCGGCGCAGCGGTTCGGGGCGGCGGCCGGAGACGACCACCTGGTGGCCGGCCTGGGCCAGCAGGTGGGCGGTCGCGGCGCCGATGCCGGTTCCGCCGCCGGTGACGAGGAAAACTCGCTTGTCCGCCATGGTCGTTCAGCCCCCGCCGCGTCTCGCTTCGCCGTCTGCGTGATCATACGCATACGCGCTGCCATCGCGGGGGTGCGGGTGCCGGGTGAGGCGCAGCTCACGAACGGCGGGGCAACCGGCCACGGTGCGCGGTGGAGTGATTGCCGAGCGTGACGATCCGGGGGGCCGCCGGGACCGGGGGTTGGCAGGTGAGCCGTCGTCAGGAGGCAGGGCCCGTCGGGGCTTCGGGGGGCGCGGGGTGGTGCGCGGGGATCGGCCCGGGTGTGGGCGGGGTGGGCGGCGCGGGCCTCGAAACCAAATGGGGCAAATCGGGCAAACTGCCCCTTTCTTCCTTTAAACGTCTCATACGCGTTTCATTGACAGTTCACGAACTACCGGGCAAGAATCCCGTCACCCGGCGGCGCCTCCACGGAGAACGACCGCCGGGTCCAAAGACCAGGACCGCCTGATCGCCCGTGTGGGCGCGTGCCGTCCGTCGCATCACGAACAGTCCGAAGGACCCCTGCCCCGGCACCCCCATACCCTGCTCCGCCGCCCTGTCGCTCCTGCCGCTAGGAAGACCACGATGCCCGGCTCCACTCGCTCAGCAGCCTCTGCCCGGCCCGTCCGTGCGGCCGCCCTCGGCGCGCTCGGCGTGGTGACGGTCCTGGCCACGGTCAGCGGCTGCGCCGGCACGGGCGCCAAGAGCACCGACGCGACGGCGGCCACGACGGCGCCCGCGACGGGACGGGCGGCCGGACAGCTCTCCGCGGCGCAGCTGCCCGACGGCGCCGCCGAGGGCTGGCAGCCGCTCGCCGCCCCCCGCGTCCAGGCCGTGACCAGCGCCATCCAGCTCAACGAGTGCGCGTCCGTCCAGGGCGCCGCCGACTGGCAGCAGCAGGCCTACGTCAGTGTCCACCGCACGCCCGCCGAGCAGGACCTGTTCACCTTCTCCGACGGTTCCGCCGCCGGGGCGGCCTACCAGAGCCTGCTGACGCAGATGGCCGGCTGCCAGGCCGCCTCCCGCGCCCTGCAGACCAAGTCCCTGGGCAGCGCGGACGCCCAGGTCACCACGACCGCCACCACCGCCGGGGGCACCGCCTGGTCGCGCCGGTGGACCGGTGTCGAGGGCCTGTCCGCGGGCGGCCCGCAGACCGACCACCTCTACGCCGTCCAGCGGGGCAGTGCCCTGGCCGTCGTCCACTTCGACGAATGGGACGCGACCCACGCCCCCGCCTACGACACCCGCTCCGACGGGGCCCTGCTCACCTCGATCGCCCGCCAGCTCGCCTAGCCACCTGCCTCCCGCTCCCCCCAGCAGCCCCTCCCAGGAGACATCCATGCCTTCCTACGGTCCTGCCCTCCGTCGTTGCCTCGTCGGCCTGCTCGGCGTCGGCGCCACCTCCCTGCTGGCCGCCGTCCCGGCGCACGCCGTCTCCGCCGTCAGTGGCGGCATCTCCCCCGACGAGGTCATCCAGCGGGCCAAGAGCTGGGTCAGCGAGGGTGTGCCGTACGACCAGGGCGCCACCCACACGGACGCCAACGGGAGTTACCGCGAGGACTGCTCCGGGTTCGTCTCCATGGCCTGGCACCTGAGTTCCAGCCTGGTCACCCAGACCCTGCCCGGCGTCTCCGCCCAGATCACCACCTCCCAGCTCCAGCCCGGGGACGCGCTCGACTACACGGCCGACCACGTGATCCTCTTCGGCAACTGGATCGACCAGGCCGCCGGGACCTTCGACTACTACTCCGAGCAGAACCCCAGCGTGCTGACCAGCGAGTACCAGGGCAGCCTCGACGCCAGCTCGCTGGCCGGCTGGCCCACCAGCTACTACACGCCGCTGCGCTACGACAAGATCACGGGCAGCGCCACCACCACGCCCGCCCCGGCGCCCGCGCCCACGCCGGCCCCGGCACCCGCGCCCGCTCCCGCGCCGGCGCCGGCCCCGGTGCCCGGGCCCGGCGAGGGCTGGCACTACCCCTGGTAACACGCGGCACCCGTCCGTCGGGAGGGCCGGCCCTCGCACCCCGCGAGGTCCGGCCCTCCCGTCGTGTCCGGCGGGGCCCGCTTCACCAGCACGGATGAATTGCCGGTCCGGCAGGGTGCCCCGTGGCATGCCGGGGCGGCTGCTCGGGTACCGGTGTCTGGTCCAGTCACCGCCCCCGTCAGGCCCCAGCTCCGGAGATCCGCATGTCCACCGGCTCTGCCGCGCGCAACTGCCCGTTCGACTTCGCCGAGGCCCTCGAGTTCGACCCGGTGCTGCGGCACCTGATGACCGACGAACCCGTCGCCCGGATCCGGCTGCCCTACGGCGAGGGGGACGCCTGGCTGGTCACCGGCTACGACGACGTGCGGACGGTCACCACCGACCGGCGTTTCAGCCGCCACGCCGTCATCGGGCGGGACTTCCCGCGGATGACGCCGGAGCCGATCGTGCAGGCCGAGGCGATCAACGTGATGGACCCGCCGGCCAGCAGCCGGCTGCGCAGCCTGGTCTCCAAGGGCTTCGCCGCCGACCACCTGGAGCGCATGCGGGCGCGCACCCAGCTGGTCGTGGACGAGCTGCTCGACCAGATGGCGGAGCACGGCTCCCCCGCCGACCTGATGGAACACCTGGCCCACCCGCTGCCCCTGATCACGATCTGCGAGGTCCTGGAGATCCCCGAGGCCGACCGCGCGCAGCTGCGCGGCCACGCCCGGACCATGATGGACGTCGGCCTCGACAACAAGGCCGCCGCCGTGCGGGCCAAGGCCGAACTGCGGTCCTACTTCGCCACGCTGACGGCCCGGCGCCGTGAGCACCCCGGCGAGGACCTGATCAGCGCCCTGGCCACCGCCCGGGACGGCGACGAGATCCTCGACGCTCAGGAACTGACCGTGATGGCGATGGTCCTGCTGATCACGGGCCAGGACACCACGACGTACGAGATCGGGAACCTCGCCTACACCCTGCTCACCCGCCCCGCCGAGCTGGCCCGGCTGCGCGAGCACCCCGGGCTGCTGCCGCAGGCCATCCAGGAGCTCCTGCGTTTCATCCCCTTCCGCAAGGGGGTCGGCATCCCCCGGGTCGCCACCGAGGACGTGGAGCTGAGCGGGGTGACCATCCGGGCCGGCGACATCGTGCACGTCTCCTACCTGACCGCCAACCGGGACGCCCGCAAGTTCGAGCGACCGGACGAGCTGGACCTGGACCGCACCACCCCCTCCCACATGACCTTCGGTTGGGGTGCCCACCACTGCCTGGGCGCGCCGCTGGCCGCCATCGAACTCGAGATCGCCCTCGGTACCCTGTTGGCGCGTTTCCCCGAGCTCACCCTGGCCAAGGCCGCCGAGGAGATCCGCTGGAACACCACCTCGATCTGGCGCTACCCGCTCGCCCTGCCCGTCACCTGGTGACACGCACACGGACGGGCCGGGTGCACGCCGACGTGCACCCGTGACCCGTTCGCCGTACATTGAATCGAATCGCAGCTGCCCCGCACGGAGAGAATCCGATCCTCGACGGTCCGCCCGTCCGCACCCCTTGAGGGAATTCGGCCATGCGCCCCGCGGTGGACCACCGTCCGCTAGGAGGAGATCCCAATGGCGGTTCTGTGCAGACCGGCGGTCGCGGTCCCCGATCACGTCATCACCAACGAGGAAACCCTCGAACTGGCTCGTAGGCTGCACGGGGACCATCCGCAGCTGGAACTGGCCCTGCGCCTGATCGAGCACACGGGCGTGCGCAAGCGCCATCTGATCCAGCCCATCGACGTGGTGTTGGAGCATCCGGGACTGGCCGCGCGCAGCACCGTCTACGAGGCCGAGTCCAAGGCCCGCGTCCCCACGGTGGTGCGGCAGGCGTTGGAGCACGCGCAACTGGAGCCCCAGCAGATCGATTTGATCATCTACGTCTCCTGCACCGGCTTCATGATGCCCTCGCTGACCGCCTGGCTCATCAACAGCATGGACTTCCGGCCACAGACCCGGCAGATGCCGATCGCCCAACTCGGTTGCGCGGCGGGCGGTGCGGCCGTCAACCGGGCCCACGACTTCTGCACCGCCTATCCCGAGGCCAACGTGCTGATCGTGGCCTGCGAGTTCTGCTCGCTCTGCTACCAGCCGACCGATCTCGGAGTGGGGTCGCTGCTGTCCAACGGCCTGTTCGGGGACGGGATCGCCGCGGCGGTGGTCCGCGGGGAGGGCGGTACCGGCATCCGCCTGGAACGCAACGGCTCCTACCTCATACCGAACACCGAGGAGTGGATCTCCTACGCGATCCGTCCCACCGGCTTCCACTTCCAGCTCGACAAGCGGGTGCCGGGGACCATGGAACCGCTCAGCCCGGCGCTGCAGGAGGTCGCCGAGCAACACCAGTGGAACGCCGGCAAGTTGGACTTCTACATCATCCACGCGGGCGGGCCGCGCATCCTGGACGACCTGTGCCGTTTCCTGGACGTGCCGCCCGAGGCGTTCCGCTTCAGCCGCGCCACCCTCACCGAGTACGGCAACATCGCCAGCGCGGTGGTGCTCGACGCCCTGGGTCGGCTCTTCGACGAGCAGTCGGCGCTGGACGGGCATCGCGGCATGCTGGCCGGTTTCGGCCCCGGCATCACCGCCGAGATCTCGCTGGGCACCTGGGTGGCGCCCGACTGAGCCGCCGGGCCGTGCTGTTCGGCGTCGGCTCCGCCGCTCAGTGCCGCTGCTCGACGTCGGCGCGGACGGCGCGCATGATCGGGGCGACGTCGGTGGCGGTGAAGCCGAGTTTGGTGTTGGTGCCGTCGCCCTTCAGCAGCAGGGTCACGCCGGCCGCCGTGGTGGTGGTGAACCAGGAGCAGGTGGTGGCCGCGGTGGTCAGCAGGCCGGCCTGGACGAGGGTGGTGTCGCAGATGGCGCGGCCGCCGTGGGGGCCGGGGTCGGTGTCCAGGGCGCTGGTGGTCATCCGGTCGCCGGCGCCGTCGTCGCGGGTGGCGGGGAGCTGGTCGAGGGCGTCGTGCAGCTTGTCGGGGTCGAAGCCGGTGCCGTTGAGGCCCGAGTAGAAGATCCAGGCGCCATCCGCCTGGTCGTCGTAGTAGGCGTGGACGGGGGTGCCGGAGATGCCGAGTTTCCTGGTGCTCTGCTGCATGTCCGTGTCGTACTGCTGGATCAGGTCGGCCGCGGGCTGGCCCTGCTGGTAGCCGGCGGCGGTCGCCGGCGTGGTCAGCACCCACGAGGGGCCGGTGCCCGTGCCGGCCCCCGCGCCCTTGGTGGCCGCGGGGGCCGGGTTCGCCTGTTTGGCACCGCTCGAGCCGCCACCGGTGGGGCCGCAGGCCGACAGGGCGAGCAGGCCGCCGGCGACGCACGCGGCCAGCGCCGCCCTCGTCGATCGCGCGGATGCGGAACTGGCCACGATCGGCCTCCTCTTGAGCGGGGCGGGGACCGGACGAGCACGCCGTGGACCCGGGGACGCCGGCAGTCTGGCAGCCGCGCGAGGCCGCGGCAGCCCGCCGCGCAAGCAACGCTTGACCCCCCTCGACAGTGGAGCTGTCGGCGCGCGTGGCAGGATGCGTCCCGGGAGGACAACGCCGTGGAACTCGATCCCAGACGGCTGCTCGTGCTGCACGCGATCGCGCGGCACGGCGGTTTGGCGCCGGCGGCGCGCGCGCTCGGGCAGACCCGCTCCGCGCTCTCGCAGCAACTGGCCCGCCTGGAGCGGGAGGTGGGGCTGGCCCTGGTGGACCGCTCCGGCGGCCGGCTGCAACTGACCGCGCCCGGCCGGCTGCTGGCCTCGACCGGCGACCGTATCAGCCGTGAACTCGCGGCCGCCAGCGAACAGTTGAGTTCGGCGGGTGGGCGGCTGCGGGGGCCGGTGGCGATCGGTGCCAGTTCCTGGGTACTGACCCGGATCGCGGTCGGGGCGGTGGAGCTGCTCACCCGCCGGCACCCGGGCATCACCCCGAGGATCGTCGAGACCGGGCTGGTGGAGGGCCTGCGCCGGTTGCGGCTGGGCGAGTTGGACGTCCTGGTGATCTCGGACGACCGGGAGACCGCGGTGCCGCTGCCGCCCTCGGTGCGGGCCCGGGTGCTGATCGAGGACGAGTACCGTCTCGTCGTCCCGGACGGGTGGCAGACGCCCTCCGGTGCCGCCGAGCTCTCCGGCCGCCCCTGGATCAGCGCGCCCGCCCACACCGCGCGCGCTCGTGCCTTCGCCCGCCTGGCCGCCGAGCACCACATCGTCCCCTGCCTCGAGCACCTCGCCGAGCACCCGCTCACCGTCCAGGCCCTGCTGGCCGGGCAGCTCGGCGCCGCGATCATGCCCGCCTACTTCGCGGCGCAGCTGGAGCGGGCGCGGGTGACCGCCGTCCCGGTCGCCGGGCGCCTGATCGCCCGCGTGCTGTACCGCACCTCCCCCGTCGCCGGCGGCGCGCTGGCGCGGGCGGCCCTGGAGGCGTTGCGGCAGGCGGGCCGCGACCACGCGGAGCAGGAGGCGGTGGCGGGCCGCGCGGTGCGTGAGGCCCTCGTCGGCTCGCTGCGCGACCCCAGTGAGGAGGACGGGCGGCGCATCTGAGCCGCCGCCCGGGCAGTTCAGATGCTCAGGGCGACGGCGGCGCCCAGGCCGCCGAGCACGAGGGCGACGGTGGCCGCGCGCCAGCCGCCGGTTCCCCAGCGGAAGGGGCGGTCCAGGGCGAGGCGGCCGGGGCCGATGGCGGTGACGGCGAGCGCGACGACGGCGATGCACACGTTGTACTCGACGCCGCCGTCGGTCTCCCACAGTCCGTGGGCGGCGGTGACGGTGACCATCGCGTTGATCATCACGCCGATCAGGGCGGCGGCGGCCAGCGGGGTGAGCAGCCCGAGCGCCAGGCCCAGGCCGCCGAGGGTTTCGGAGGCGCCGCCGAGGGCGGCGTAGAGCGGGCCGGGGTGGTAGCCGAGCGCGGCGAAGGCCCTGCCGGTGGCGGCGAGTCCGGGGCCGCCGAAGAGCCCGAAGAGTTTCTGGGCGCCGTGTCCGGCCATCAGCAGGCCGACGGTGAGTCTGAGCAGGAGCAGGCCGCAGTCGCCGGCGGACACCGACGACTGTGGCGGGGCGGCGGCCACGGGCGCGGGTGAGGCGCGCAGCCGCTCGGGTAGGAGCTTGCCGGTCATGGCTTTCAACGGATCTCCTGGCGCGTGCGGGCTCCCCCGGGCGGCGCCCGGGGGGCGGTGCGGATGCTTGTGGGGGGCGGGCGGACGGGTCGCGTGCGGCGGGGTCACGGGCCGCCGGCCGCGGGGGTGGGGCCGCCCGACGGTCGCCCGCAGGTCTCGCGGGTCTCGCGGACCGGCCGGCTCCTCGGCCCGTCCTCACGGCCTGCGGCGCTCACCAGGGGGTACGCGGCGCGCGCGGCGATGGGTCGGGCCGGTGTCGTTCTCCTTCCCCGCTTCTGCGCGCCCACCCGTCATGCCTCGAACAGCCGCGCGGGACGGGCGGGAAGCGGCGGGGTGTGGGGACGATGGACGCGACCCATCCGACCCCCGGCCTGCCGGGCACCCTGGAGAGCGAGTCGCCGGTGGCGGAGAAAGCCGGGAAGGCTGAGACGACGGGAGAGGGCCAGGGCTGGGGGCTGGTGGGCGAGCTGTCCGGGGAGTTCGTCGGAACCCTGCTGCTGCTGCTGATCGGCGCGGGCGTGGTGGCCCAGGTGCTGGCCGGCGGGCTCGGCGCCCACGACAGCATCGCCTGGGCCTGGGGTCTGGGGGTGACCTTCGGCGTCTACCTCGCGGCCCGGCTCAGCGGCGGGCACCTCAACCCGGCGGTCACCCTGGCGCTGGCGACCTTCAAGGGCTTCCCGTGGCGCAAGGTGCTGCCCTACTCGCTGGCCCAGACCGCGGGCGCCTTCGTCGCGGCGCTGATCGTGCGGTGGAACTACACCGAGGTGCTGGCCAAGTTCGACCCGGGCCACACCCTCAAGAGCCAGATCGTCTTCTCCACCCTGCCGGGCAACGGCGTGCTGCCGATCAGCGAGTGGGGCGCGCTGCGCGACCAGGTGATCGGCACCGCGATCCTGGTGCTGCTGGTCTTCGCGGTCACCGACGTGCTGAACGATCCGCCGCGGGCCAACCTCGGCCCGCTCATCGTGGGGTTGATCGTGGTCGCGATCGGCATGGCGTTCGGCACCGACGCCGGGTACGCCATCAACCCGGCCCGCGACTTCGGCCCCCGGCTGGCGTCCTACCTCACCGGCTACCACCACGCCTGGCGGGACCAGTACGGCAACTACTACTTCTGGGTGCCCATCGTCGGCCCGCTGGTGGGGGCCGTGCTCGGCGGCTTCCTCTACAAGTTCTTCGTCGGCCGTTTCCTGCTGATGGGCGGGGAGCAGCAGGCGGCCATCGTGCCGGTCCCCGAGTGATCCGCGGAAGGAGGCGGCGCGATGGCGGAATTCGTCGGCGCGGTGGACCAGGGCACCACGAGCACCCGTTTCATGGTCTTCGACCACGAGGGCGGCGAGGTCGCCCGGCACCAGCTGGAGCACACCCAGATCCTGCCGCGCCCGGGCTGGGTGGAGCACGACCCGGTGGAGATCTGGGAGCGCACCAACTCGGTGATGCAGACCGCGCTGCGCACCGGTGACCTGACCCCGGCCGACCTGGCCGCGATCGGGATCACCAACCAGCGGGAGACCACCGTGGTGTGGGACCCGCGCACCGGGCGGCCGTACTACAACGCGATCGTCTGGCAGGACACCCGCACCGACTCGATCGCCGCCGCGCTGGAGCGTGCGGGCCACGGCGAGGTGATCCGCCGCAAGGCGGGGCTGCCGCCGGCCACCTACTTCTCCGGCGGGAAGATCCAGTGGATCCTGGAGAACGTCCAGGGAGTGCGGCAGGCGGCCGAGCAGGGCCACGCGCTGTTCGGCAACACCGACTGCTGGGTGCTGTGGAACCTGACCGGCGGCCCGGCCGGTGGCGTGCACGCCACCGACGTGACCAACGCCAGCCGCACCATGCTCATGCTGATGAACCTGCAGACGCTGGACTGGGACGACGAGCTGCTCGCCCTGTTCGACGTCCCGCGCCGGATGCTGCCGGTCATCAACCCCTCCTCGCACCCCGAGGCGTTCGGCGCGGCCCGCTCCTCGCGCCCGTTGCAGGCCGCGATCCCGATCACCGGGGTGCTGGGCGACCAGCAGGCGGCGACCGTCGGGCAGGTCTGCTTCGCCCCCGGCGAGGCCAAGAACACCTACGGCACCGGCAACTTCCTGGTCCTCAACACCGGCACCGAACCGGTCCGCTCCCAGCACGGCCTGCTGACCACGGTCGCCTACCAGTTCGCGGGCGCACCCGCCGTCTACGCGCTGGAGGGCTCGATCGCGGTGACCGGCTCGGCCGTGCAGTGGCTGCGCGACCAGCTGAAGATCATCACCTCCGCGGACGAGAGCGAGCGCCTGGCCGGCACCGTGCAGGACAGCGGCGGGATCTACTTCGTGCCGGCCTTCTCCGGCCTGTTCGCCCCGCACTGGCGCTCCGACGCGCGCGGCGCCATCGTCGGCCTGGCCCGCTACCACACCGGCGGCCACCTGGCCCGGGCCACCCTGGAGGCGATCTGCTACCAGAGCCGGGACGTGGTGGAGGCGATGGAACGCGACTGCGGGGTCCACCTGGACGTGCTGAAGGTGGACGGCGGGGTGACCGCCAACGACCTGTGCATGCAGATCCAGGCCGACGTCCTGGGCGTGCCGGTCAGCCGGCCGGTCATCGCCGAGACCACCGCGCTGGGCGCCGCCTACGCCGCGGGGCTGGCCACCGGCTTCTGGCGCGACACCGACGAGCTGCGCTCGCACTGGCAGGAGTCCAAACGCTGGCAGCCGCGGTGGAGCCCGGAGCAGCGGGCGGCCGGCGTCGCGGGCTGGCAGAAGGCGATCGCCCGCACGCTCGACTGGGTGCCCGTCCCGTAGGACCCGACCATCGGATGATCGTTGGGGAGTCGCTCCCCGGGAAGCTAGGAGCTGATCGTGGTCAAGGCGATGCCGCTGTCGAGCCAGGCCCGCACGGACGCACTGGAACGGATGGGCACCAGGGAGCTGGACGTCCTGGTGGTCGGCGGCGGCGTGGTGGGCGCCGGCGCGGCGCTGGACGCGGTCACCCGGGGCCTGACCGTGGGCCTGGTCGAGGCCCGGGACTGGGCCTCGGGCACCTCCAGCCGTTCCAGCAAGCTGATCCACGGCGGCCTGCGCTACCTGGAGATGCTCGACTTCCGGCTGGTCTCCGAGGCGCTCAAGGAACGCGGCCTGCTGATCCAGCGCCTGGCCCCGCACCTGGTCCGCCCGGTGCCGTTCCTCTACCCGCTCGCCCACCGGCTGTGGGAGCGCCCGTACGTGGGGGCCGGCGTGCTGCTCTACGACACCATGGGCATCACCTCCGGCAACGCCCGCGGCCTGCCCCACCACCGCCACCTGCTCAAGCGCCAGGCGCTGCGCGAGGCACCCTGCCTGCGCGACGACGCCCTCATCGGCGCCGTCCAGTACTGGGACGCCCAGGTCGACGACGCCCGGCACACCATGGCCCTGGTGCGCACCGCCGCCGGCTACGGCGCCCTGGTCGCCAACCGCACCCAGGTGGTCCGCTTCCTGCGGCAGGGCTGGCGGGTGGTGGGGGCGCTGGTGAAGGACCTGGAGAGCGGACGCGAGACGCAGGTGCACGCCAAACAGGTGATCAACGCCACCGGCGTGTGGACGGACGACACCCAGGCGATGGCGGACGCCCGCGGCCAGTTCCACGTGCGCGCCTCCAAGGGCGTCCACCTGCTGGTGCCACGCGACCGGATCAACTCCCGCACCGGACTGATCCTGCGCACCGAGAAGAGCGTGCTCTTCGTGATCCCCTGGGGCCGGCACTGGATCGTCGGCACCACCGACACCGACTGGAACCTGGACAAGGCCCACCCGGCGGTCAGCGCCAAGGACGTCGAGTACCTGCTGGAGCACGTCAACAAGGTGCTGGTCACCCCGCTCACCGCACAGGACGTCGAGGGCGTCTACGCGGGCCTGCGCCCACTGCTGGCCGGCGAGGCCGCCGAGACCAGCAAACTCTCCCGCGAACACCTGGTCGCGCACACCGTGCCGGGCCTGGTGGTGGTCGCCGGCGGCAAGTACACCACCTACCGGGTGATGGCCAAGGACGCGGTCGACGAGGCGGTGCAGGCCCTGGAGGCGGAGAAGGTACCCGGCTGCACCACCGACACCGTGCCGCTGGTCGGCGCCGAGGGCTACCGGGCGCTGTGGAACGCCCGGCACCGCCTGGCCGAGCAGTCGGGCCTGCACGTGGCCCGGGTGGAACACCTGCTGGGCCGCTACGGCTCCCTCGTGCACGAGGTGCTCGCCCTGATCGCCGAGGACCCCACGCTCGGCGAGCCACTGCCCAGCGCGGACGACTACCTGCGGGCCGAGGCCGTTTACGCGGTCACCCACGAGGGCGCCCGGCACCTGGACGACGTGCTGGCCCGCCGCACCCGGATCTCCATCGAGTCCTGGGACCGCGGAGTGGAGGCCGCCCGCACGGTCGCCGAGCTGATGGCCGGCCCGCTCGGCTGGGACGAGGAGCAGACCGAGCGCGAGGTGAGCCACTACGTGAAGCGGGTCGAGGCCGAGTGGGCCGCCCAGAACCAGCCCGACGACGCGAGCGCGGACGCCGCCCGACTGGGCGCGCCGGAGATCGTGCCGCTGAGCTGACCCACGAGCCCCTCAAGATCCCACGCAACACCACACACAAACGACCCCAAAAGCACAGAAAGCGGACATCGGGGTGGGGTGTCCAGTGACGGTGCCCACAGCCGTTTCGAGCCCACTACCGGCGATAGTGGACTTCTCCCGGCGCCCCGTCAGCTCTTCGTACCGTGCGAGCGGCACCCCGGCCGCCACCTTTCCCCATTTCTGCCATCTTCGCAGGTCAGCTGGCATGTTTCGGCGTTCGGGCGAGTTTTCGAGCTGGGTGGTTTGGTCCGTTTTGTCCCGGGTAACGGCATGCCCGGCCAGCACCCGCGCGCCCCGCGACCTACGACCGACCATCGTTTCAGCACCCCTTGGAGCCCACCCCAAGGCCCGCTAACAATGGCCAGGTCGCCAGATGCGGCAGCGGGAACCACACCCCGCCACCGCACCTCCCGAACGGCACCCGCACCACGCGACGTGCCCGGCGCACGGCCCCGACCCGCGAAGCCCCTGTCCGGCCCGCGGAACCCACGTCGACAAGCCAGCGCCCAACCGATTGAGGTCGAACTCCCACATGCCCGTGATCACCACCCGCATGCGCAAGTCCGCCGCCCTGCTCCTCACCGCCACCGGCATCGCCACCCTCGGCGCCACCCTGGCCCCCACCGCCGCCTCCGCGGCCACCCCCCAGCAGATCGCCGCCAGCATCGTCCCGGCGAACCAGCTGGCCTCCTTCAGCCAGATCGTCTCCCACGAGAGCGGCTGGAACGTCAACGCCACCAACCCCTCCTCCGGCGCCTACGGCCTCGGCCAGGCCCTGCCCGCCAGCAAGATGGCCTCCGCCGGCGCCGACTGGAAGACCAACCCCACCACCCAGATCAAGTGGGCCTACGACTACATGAACTCCCGCTACGGCAGCCCCAACGCCGCCTGGGCCTACTGGCAGACCCACCACAACTACTGACCAGTAGAGGGAATCACCCGCCGGCCAGCCACCGCTTGACCAACCAGCCACAGCTGACCAGCCGCTGATCACACCCCGAGCCACCCCCGCAGCGCTCCACGCGTCGGACAGGGACTCTCGGAGCGCCCGAAGGGGCCCGGAACGCCACCGCGTCCCGGGCCCCTTCGGCCATCCCCAGGAAACCGAACCACACCGACACGAAGACCCCGGCGACGAGTTCGCCGGGGTCTCTGCACGTCCGAGCAGTCTTACCGAGGGATCACGCCTCGCCGAACTCCCCTGCGGCAGCGCTCCGAGCGAAGGCCGCCCATGCCTCCCGCGAGAAGACCAGGGCAGGACCACCGGGGTCCTTGCTGTCCCGCACCGGGACCACACCGGGGAAGTCGGCGGCGACCTCCACGCAGTTACCGCCCTGCTGGCTGTGGCTCGACTTGAACCAGGAAGCGTCGGACAGGTCTGGGTCGGTCATGGGTGCGGTTCCTCTCGTGCCTTGCGAACGGGACCAAGGGATGCGGCTCTGGGTAACACCTCTACCCACCTGCGGTTGACCGCAGGCCTCCCCCACCCCCTGACAGTCCCCCCGTACCGCACAGCCATGTCGGCGCCGCATCACATCGGCGCCTCTCGTCCGACCGACTGCATCGTCAGCACGTGCGGGCGATCCGCCAGCGTGAACGGCAGCACCAAACCCTCGCCGCGCCGCAGGACGTCCTCCGCACGGAGAAGCGCGTCCTCACCGATCAACATCTCCTTGAACCAGTTGAGTTGCAGGCTTCCCAGCGGCAGGAGCCGGATGGACTCCCACAGCGCCTCCAGCGCATCCGGCACCCGATCGAACGTCGCGGGCTCGACGAGCCCGGTCAGCTCCACGACCACCGGGCCGACGGCGGCCGCGCTCTTCTCGCCGGTCATCCCTCAGCGTTCCTTTCACCCTGACGTGGCCCCGATGCATCGGACGCAGGAGCGAGCACCGCCCACGTGATCTTGCCGATTCCCTGGTCGCCACGCGGGCGCCAACCCCACTGTGAAGAAAGCGATTTGACCAAGATTAGCCCCCGCCCCGCCTCATCCTCCGCGCACACCTCACGCAGCTCGGGAGGGACGCCGCTGGCGTCGTGCACCTCGATCAGCAACCGGTCCGCATCCACGTCCAGGCGAACCCAGACCTGACGCCCTCGGGGACTGCCATGCTGGACGGCGTTCGCCGTCAGCTCGGTCAGCACGGTCAGCCCATCGGTCGCGAACCGCTCACCACCGCTCACGCGTGCGAGCAGGCCCACCAGTAACTGCCGTGCGACTCCAGGGGATCTAGCACTGCGCGGCAACCAGCACTCTTCCTTGCCGGCCATCTCCACGACGGGCTCTCTACACACGCCCACCGTCGCTCCTCTCCGTAGTGGATCCACTACCGAGAATCGGCCGAAGCCCGTACGATCGGAAGTGTTTTGACTTTGACACTTCCCGCATGTAAAAGGCTGTGACGATCTTGCCTGAACAAGAAGTTGACGCAACGTCATCTCCACTTGCGCGGTTCGGCGCAGAACTTCGCAGGTCACGGCGAGCAAGGGGCTGGTCTCAGATCGAGACCAGCAGGCGCATGGGCTACTCGAACACCCTTGTGTCGTGCATCGAAAGAGCTACACGTTCTCCAACAAAGAAGTTTGCTGTAAAAGCCGACATGGTGTTCGAGATGGATGGGGCCTTCGTAGAGCTGTGGCGGCGTTACAGCCGTGCTGCGTTACTTGAGGGCTTCGAGGAGTTCGCAGAGTGCGAGGGGCGCTGTCGGCGCTTGAGGACGTTTGAGCTGGGGGTGATCCCCGGGCTCTTTCAGGTTCCCCGTTACACCGAGGCACTGGCGTTCGCCGCCGTGAAGCGTGGAAGCATCACCCGGGAGCAGGCCGACGAACGGATTGCGTTCCTCGCCGCCCGACAGAAGCGGGTACTGGAGCAGAGGAAGCCACCGCTCGTACACGCCGTCATGGATGAGAGCTGTCTGATGCGCCCGGTAGGTGGGCGTGACGTGATGCTCTCTCAGTTCGACCATCTAGAGGAGCTTGCCGATCGTCCGAACCTCACGATTCAGGTCGCCCCGTACAGCCTTGCGGAACATGTCCCGTTCACGATGCCAGTGGTCCTGTTGACGTTGCCCGATCGTTCGGTCATCGGGTATGCCGAATCGCAGCTTCGAGGGAACCTGGAGCGGGGCCGTGAACCCGTCGCGGCCTGGGAAAGAGACTACGATCGGCTGCAGGTGGAGTCCCGGTCCACGGTGGCTTCACTCGCCATGATCCGCGCTGCTCGGAAGGAACTTGAATGAAGCACATCGACCTGACCGGCGTTCGGTGGGTGAAGTCAAGGCATAGCAACAACGGCGGCAACTGCATCGAGTTTGCGCCCGGCCTTCCCGGCGTCGTTCCCGTCCGTGACTCCAAGGACCCTCAGGGCCCCGCGCTGATCTTCCCGGCCGACGCGTGGCAGGCGTTCGTGGCAGGCGTGCGCACTGGGAGCTTCCCCGCCGGTTCCTGATCCACCCTCGCCTTCGACAGCCCTCGGCCGGTGTTCCGGTGCGGGGGTTGTCGTGTTGTGCCGACGACCGGCTCCAGAAAGGCCCCAACCCGTGACCACCTCCGCCGCGCTGCGTGCCACCCTGGTCGAACAGCTCACCGCCGACGGAACACTCACCGACCCCGCCTGGCGCAGGGCCGCCGAGGCGGTGCCCCGGGAGCTGTTCCTGTCGGAGTACTTCCAGGAGGTGCCCGGCAGCAACCCGACCGGCTACCGGGCCGTCCACGCGGACTCCCCCGGCTGGCTCGAAGCGATCTACACCAACCAGACCCTCATCACCCAGCTCAGCGGAAACACCCGTCCGGGCGATGCGCGCGGGCGTACGGTCACCGGCGCCCCGTCCTCGTCCTCGACACTGCCGTCCCTGGTGCTCGGCATGTGGCAGCAACTCGAAGTCCGCAGCGGACAGCGAGTGTTGGAGATCGGCACCGGCACGGGCTACTCCACGTGTCTCGGTGCCCACCGGCTCGGGGACCAGAACATCGTCAGCGTCGAGGTCGATCCCGGGGTCGCCGAGCGTGCCGAGGCCGCGATCAAGGCGGCCGGCTACGCGCCCGCCCTGGTGGTCGGCGACGGACTCGACGGCCACGCCGAGGGCGGCCCCTACGACCGGCTGATCGCCACCTGCGCGATCCGGTACCTGCCGCATCCGTGGCTCTACCAGGTGAAGCCGGGCGGGAAGATCCTCGCGACGCTGTCCGGGTGGTCCTACGGCTTCGCCCTGGTCCTGCTCACCGTGACCGGGCCCGGACGCGCCAGTGGCCGGTTCCTGCCCGGATACACCAGCTTCATGATGGCCCGCCCGCACACGCCCCCGCCCCGGCAGAGCATCACCCTGGCCCCCGGTGACCAGCGGCCCAGCCGGATCGATCCCGCCGTGCTCGGCACCTGGACCGGCAGCTGGGTGGCGCAGCTCGGCGCGCCCTCGGCCGAGCGGATGGGGGCGGGCGGGCAGCAGATCCTGCTGGACGTGGCCACCGGGTCGCAGGCCCGCAGTGAGCCGGACGGGAACGGCGGCTGGACCATCACCCAGCGCGGTCCGTTGCGCCTGTGGGACCAGGTCGAGAGCGCGGTCGTCCAGTGGCAGGAGCGGGGTTGCCCGCACCAGGAGGCGTTCGGTCTGACGGTCACCGAGCACGGTCAGCGGGTCTGGCTCGGCGGTGAGGACGGCCCGGGTTGGGATCTGCCCGTCTGAGTGGATCTTCGGTGGCGGTCCGGCTCGGAAGGCACAGGGGGTCGCCTCCTGTTTGCCGCCTGCCATCGGTCGTGGTGGGCTTGGAAACGGGCACGATCTCCGCTCGGCGCGCGGTGAGCTGGGCGAACAGCGGAGTGCCCCGTTCTCGGAAGGGGTCCGCCATGCGCGCTCTGCGTTTTGACCGCTTCGGCGATCCCGACGTCCTGCACGTCGCCGACCTGCCCGATCCGGTGGCGGACGACGGTGAGGCCGTCATCGCCGTCAAGGCCGCCTCGGTGAACCCCTCCGATCTGAGGAACGTCGCCGGCGCGATGGAGTGGACGACCCTGCCCCGGACCCCGGGGCGCGACTTCGCCGGCGTCGTCCTCGAGGGGCCACGGGACTGGATCGGTGCGGAGGTCTGGGGCACGGGAGGCGACGTGGGCTTCACCCGTGACGGCTCCCACGCGCAGCTGCTCGCCGTTCCGGCGCGGGCTCTGGTCCGCAAGCCCGAGCGGTTGAGCTTCGAGGAGGCTTCGACCGTGGGGGTCAACTTCGTCGTCGGCTGGCTCGGCGCGGTCGAGGTCGCCCAGCTGGGCAAGGGCGAGACCATCGCGGTGTTCGGCGTCTCGGGTGGTGTGGGTGGCGCGGTCGCCCAGATCGCGCACGCCCTCGGTGCCCGCGTGATCGGCATGGACCGGGTCCGGCCCGCCGATGGCACCCCTGCCTCATCGGTCATCGAGGAGTTCGTCGCGCTCGACGGCAGCCCGGACGAGATCGGATCCGAGGTCAAGCGGCTCAGCGGCGGCAAGGGAGCGGACGTGGTGTACGACGCCGTCGGCGGCGTCACGACCCCGGCGGCGCTGGCCTCGCTCGCTCATCGCGGCCGGCTCGTGGTGATCAGTGCGATCGGCACGCGGACGGTGGAGATCGACCTCGTCGACCTGTACCACAACGAGACGCGGATGCTGGGGTGCGACAGCACGAAGCTCGGCGTCGTCGAATCGGGTGCGCGGCTCGGCCTGCTCGCACCGTATTTCGAGTCCGGACAGTTCCGCCCGCTCCCTGTCGTCGACCGCTACGGTCTGGAGAACGGCGTGGACGCCTACCGGGCGGTGGCGAACCGTACACGCGGCCGAGTGGTCATCTGTCCTTGAACCCCGAAGACCAAGCCCCGCCGCCTCGAGGAGACCACTGCCATGCGAGCCGTTGAGGCGCACGGTGGGCCGTCCCCCCGGGTCCCGGCCGGCGCGGCGACCTGGCCGGTGGTGGCCCGGGGCAGCGCTTCGGAGTGCCTCCTGGCGTTCGTGTTGCTCTTCTGCGTCGTCACGATCGTGCGATGGGTCGCGGGGCCCTCGCCCGTGTCCGCGGCGGTCCCTCAGCTCCATGCGGAACTGTTGATCATCGGCGTGGGCGTCGGGCTGATCCTCGCCGGGCTGATCCTCAGCCCGGTGGGGAAGGTGTCGGGCGGGCACATCAATCCGGCCATCTCCCTCGCCATGTGGCGCTTCGGGGTCTTCGCCGGGGTCGCGGTCGTGCCGTATGTCGTGGCGCAGCTGCTCGGGTCCCTGCTCGGTGCGCTCGCGGCCCGAGCCGTGTGGGGGCCTGCGGCGGGGCGGGCGCCGGTGAGCGACGCCGCGTTGCAACCGGGTCTCGGTTGGTCGGCCGGGGCCCTCTTCGCGGCGGAGACCGCTTCCATGGCCGTCATCGTGCTCCTGGTCGGGCTCTTCCTGTCGGTGGAGAGGCTGGCGCCGCTGGTTCCCTGGCTCGTCGGGCTGCTGATCGGCATGGCGATCGCGTTGCTGGGGACGACGACGGGCGGTTCGGTCAATCCGGCCCGCCAGTTCGGGCCGGCGATCGTCTCGGGTCGGCTCGACTTCCTCTGGGTCTACCTGCTCGCTCCGATGGTGGGCGCCGTTCTGGCGGCACCGCTGCGCACCAGGCTCATGAAGCGGCGTGCTGTGGCCACGCATCGGCTGTGCGGCACCCGCTCCGCCGGCTCCCCGTTCTGAACCTCCCCCTTCTGCGCCTCCCCCTTTGAACCGGGCAGGCCCCGGGCGCGCCGTTGGCCGTTCCGAAGCGGGCGGCTGAGCGGGCGGCGGGACCCTTCAAGATCCCACGCAACACCACACACAAACGACCCCAAAAGCACAGAAAGCGGACATCGGGGTGGGGTGTCCAGTGACGGTGCCCACAGCCGTTTCGAGCCCACTACCGGCGATAGTGGACTTCTCCCGGCACCCCGTCAGCTCTTCGTACCGTGCGGACGGTGCTCCTCGCGCCCGGCGCCACCGCCTTGGGTGTTCGCGCAGGTCAGGTGGCAGGTTTCGGCGTTCGGGCGACATTTCGAGCTGGGTGGTTTGGTCCGTTTTGTCCCGGGTAGCGGCATGCCCGGCCGACGCCCGCACACCCCGCGACCTACGACCGGCCATCGTTTCAGCACCCCTTGGAGCCCACCCCAAGGCCCGCTAACAATGGCCAGGTCGCCAGATGCGGCAGCGGGAACCACACCCCGCAGTCGCACCTCCCGAACGGCACCCGCACCACGCGACGTGCCCGGCGCACGGCCCCGACCCGCGAAGCCCCTGTCCGGCCCGCGGAACCCACGTCGACAAGCCAGCGCCCAACCGATTGAGGTCGAACTCCCACATGCCCGTGATCACCACCCGCATGCGCAAGTCCGCCGCCCTGCTCCTCACCGCCACCGGCATCGCCACCCTCGGCGCCACCCTGGCCCCCACCGCCGCCTCCGCGGCCACCCCCCAGCAGATCGCCGCCAGCATCGTCCCGGCCAACCAGCTGGCCTCCTTCAGCCAGATCGTCTCCCACGAGAGCGGCTGGAACGTCAGCGCCACCAACCCCTCCTCCGGCGCCTACGGCCTCGGCCAGGCCCTGCCCGCCAGCAAGATGGCCTCCGCCGGCGCCGACTGGAAGACCAACCCCACCACCCAGATCAAGTGGGCCTACGACTACATGAACTCCCGCTACGGCAGCCCCAACGCCGCCTGGGCCTACTGGCAGACCCACCACAACTACTGATCCCCGCGAATCCCACGCAGATCCAGTAGCAGTGATCACCCGCTGACCAGCCGCTGATCACACCCCGAGCCACCCCCGCAGCGCTCCACGCGTCGGACAGGGACTCTCGGAGCGCCCGAAGGGGCCCGGAACGCCACCGCGTCCCGGGCCCCTTCGGCCATCCCCGGAACCACCACGCGGGCACAGCCGGACCGGTCGGGGTCCCGTCGGGCGTCAGATGGATGGGGTTCGCTCGTTGACGCCGACAACCCAGCCATGTACTTTAAGTGATATATTGCATACTTTAAGTCACCAGCTTCTGATCGAAAGCGACTGAGCATGGCGGTAGTGCGCAGGCCCGGCCGTCTGGCGGCGGCAGGCCGTGATGCCCGTACGTGGGCCGTGGACCGCGCGTGAGGTCGGCGCCGTCGGCCACGACTGATGACGCCGCGGAACCTCTCATTTCGCCGGTCAGCTCACACAACGAGTGGGACCCGCTGGAGGAGGTCCTCGTCGGGCGTCTCGATGCCGCGACGATCCCCTCCAGCCATCCGGTCGTGGCCTGCAACATCCCACCGTGGGCGGCGCGGTTGCAGGGGCTCGCCGCCGGCTTCAAGTACCCGCGCACGCTGATCGGGCCGGCGCGGCGTGAGCTCGATCAGTTCGTCGCCCTCCTACAGTCCCTCGGCATCACGGTCACGCGTCCGGACGCGATCGACCACGGGCAGCGCTTCGGTACCCCCGACTGGTCGTCGCGCGGTTTCTGCAGCACCTGTCCGCGTGACAGCATGCTCGTGATCGGTGACGAGATCATCGAGACCCCGATGGCGTGGCCGTGCCGGTATTTCGAGACCCACTCCTATCGCAGGGTCCTCAAGGACTACTTCCGGCGCGGCGCGCGCTGGACGGCGGCGCCGAAGCCGCAGCTCACCGACGCACTGTTCGAGGCGGACTTCCGGATCCCCGAGGCCGGGGAGCCCATGCGCTACATCCTCACCGAGTTCGAGCCGGTGTTCGACGCGGCGGATTTCGTGCGCGCGGGACGCGACCTGTTCGTCACGCGGAGCAACGTCACCAACCGCATGGGCATCGACTGGTTGCGTCGCCATCTCGGTCCCGGTTACCGGATCCACGAGATCGAGAGCCGCTGCCGCACGCCGATGCACATCGACACGACGTTCCTCCCGCTCGCGCCCGGCAAGGTGCTGGTCAATCCCGAGTACGTCGACGTCGACCGGTTGCCCGACGTCCTGAGCTCGTGGGACGTCCTGATCGCCCCGGAGCCCGACCCGATCGACGAGCGGTTCCTCAAGATGACCTCGTTGTGCGGCAAGTGGCTCAACATGAACGTTCTCATGATCGACGAGAAACGGGTGATCGCGGAACGGCACCACACCGGCATGCTGCGCGCGCTCGAGAAGTGGGGGTTCGAGCCGATTCCGTGCGACCTGCTGCACTACGCGCCGTTCGGTGGCTCGTTCCACTGCGCGACGCTCGACATCCGCCGGCGCGGCACGCTCGAATCGTATGTCCGTTGACCGGCCCGGGCCCGTCGCGCGGCCGGCGCCGGCCGGGTGGGTCGGCGGGGGCCGCGGAGGAGGGCTGTTCTCGTGTGTCGCAGCGGTGGTGGTTGGTGGAGGTTCACAGTTCGATCGCCAGGATCTGGCCGGGCCAGGGGCCGTTGGGCTGCTCGACCTGGCAGGTGTCGGTGGGGGTGAAGCCCAACCGCCGCTACTGGGCGACCAGTTGGCGGTCGCCTCCGGCTTGACATCCTCGCCGCCCTAAAAGGCGGCGATTCCCTCCGCGCTGCGCCTGGGTGGGTTCCTGCTTCTTCGCGCTGTGCGGGCACGGGTGCCCGTCCTACCTTCGCTCCACAGGCTGATGCCGCCAGTCCGGCGGCCGTCTTGATGTTGATCGCGGCGTTGACGTCCCGGTCATGGGACGCGCCGCACCCGGCGCAGGTCCACTCCCGGACCGCGAGGGGCTTGGGGCCGTCCTTGACTCCGCAGGCCGAGCAGAGCTGCGATGTGGGCTCGAACCGGCCGATATGCACCAACGTGCGCCCATACCGGGCGGCCTTGTACTCCAGCATCGCCCCGAAGGCCGACCAGCCCGCGTCGTGCACGGACTTCGCCAGACGGGTACGGGCGAGCCCCTTGACCGCCAGGTCCTCCACGGCCACCGCTTGGTTCTCGCGGATCAACCGGGTGGAGAGCTGGTGGTGGAACTCGCACCGCGCGTCCGCGACCTTCGCATGTGCCCGGGCGACCTTGACACGGGCCTTCTGTCGGTTCTTACTGCCCTTTTCCTTCCGGGACAGGTTTTGCTGAGCCTTCTTCAGCTTCTTCTCGGCCCGGCGCAGGAACTTCGGACTGTCGATCTTCGTGCCGTCCGAGAGGACCGCGAAGTGCGTCAGCCCCAGGTCCAGGCCGACCGCGGGCAGACCGTCGGCCGGGCCAGCGAAGCACGCTGACCAGCCGTCGGGTCCAAGCGGAAGCCATAGCGGAGCTGCACCAGCCCAGCATACTTGGGTTTATGACTGGCCATCATGGAAATCCGCACCTGGAAAGCACTGCCCCTTCGCGCTACACGCGCACTTGGTCTTCGTGACCAAGTTCCGACACAAGATGTTCGCCGACGCGCACCTGACGCGCATGGAAGAGATCACGCGGGCGGTGTGCGCCGACTTCGAGTGCGAGCTCGTCGAGTTCAACGGCGAGAACAACCACGTCCACCCGCTTGTGACCTTCCCCCGAAGGCCGCCCTGTCCAAGCTGGTCAACTCCCTCAAGGGCGTCTCCACTCGCCGGACGCGTCAGGAGTTCCCCGACCGGGTCCAGCACCACTGGCACGCACAGCGCCTGCGGTCCAGCTCGTACTTCGCCGAATCCCTCGGCGACGCACCGATCACCGCGCTACGGCACTACATCGAACAGCAGAACCAGCCCACCCGACCACCCACACGAGCACCATCCACAGCGTGGAAGGGAGCCCACGGTCACGGTCAGAACGGCCTCAGAATCGCTTCACCACCAAGCTGAAGCCCGGTTGACTGCGATTAGCCCCGGTAGCAGTCGACGCGCAGCAGGGTCAGGCCGCGGCGGCGGGTCTCCTGGAGGGCGTCGGCGATCAGGGCCGCGCCGATGCCGGAGCCCGAACGGGCGCGGGAGGTGACCAGGTTGCGGACGTAGGGTTCGCGGCGGCCGGGCGGGGTGGCGTGGTCGGGGGCGTGTTCGGACAGGACGCAGCTGCCCACGGTGGTGCCTTGGGCGTCCTCGGCGATGCGGGTCCAGAAGGTGTCGCGGTCGTGGGTGTAGGCGCGGACGCGTTCGACGGCGGCGGGTCGGGTGCTCCAGGGCTGTTCGCCCCACTGGCCGGTGCGGCCGAGGGAGGTCAGCCAGGTGACCGCGTCGTCGACCAGGTGGAGGATGTCGGTGGTGTCGTCGGGGCCGCCGGTGCGTATCTTCACCGTGGTGTTCTATCCGGTGGCGGGGTCGGGCGAAAGCCCTGGCGGTCGTTCGCTCCCCGGTGGGGGTGCGTATGCTGCGCCGTGATCATGCCGTGTTCGCCGTGGCGGGGACGGCGTCCGCATCCGATGACCGGGAGACTGTCTTGGGACTGTCCGAGGAACTGCTCACGCTGCTGCGCTCGCGCGGCATCTGCTACCTGGCCACCTCGATGGCCGACGGTTCGCCGCAGGTGACGCAGACCTGGGTGGACACCGATGGTGAGCACGTGCTGATCAACAGCGTGCAGAGTCACGTCAAGACCAGGAACATCGGGCGTGATCCGCGGGTGGCCGTCGCGGTCTCGGACCCGGCGAACCCGTCGCGGTACTTCCAGGTGCGCGGGCGGGTGGTGGAGGTGCGGACCGAGGGCGCGGTGGAGCACATCGAGGCGTTGTCCAGGCGTTACCTGGGCACCGCGTACCCGTGGTACGGCGGGCGGGACCAGGTCCGGGTGATCTTCGTGATCGAGCCGGAGAGCGTCAGCGGCATGGGTTAGCGGGCCGGGCGTGGGGTGCGCAGGTCGGCGCGCAGGACGTGGCAGCTGACCGCCAGGGCCCAGGCGGGGAAGAGGAGTTCTGACCAGGGCAGGATGCTGACCACGAACAGCATTGCCAGGCCGACCAGGTAGCCGAACCAGGTGAGCCGGCGGGGGAAGACGCCGAGCTGGTGGCCGATGGTGGTGGTGCTGAGGGTGAACACCGCGGCCATCCGCGCCAGGTAGCCGGAGAGCAGGACGAAGCTGAGGTGGCGTCCGAACACCCACTCCTGGAGCTGGCCGGAGGTGGGTCCGGAGGCCACCTCGATCAGGCCGTCGACGGCGGCGGTCAGCACGAAGAGCATCGCGAGCAGGACCAGGCCGCTGCCGAGGAAGAGGGTGTCGAAGAAGCGGTCGTGCGGGTGGCCGACGTGGTCGCGCACCGCGCCCATGAACCAGAGGAAGAAGACGCCGGCGAAGGGCACCAGGGCGAGGGCGGTGCGCAGCAGGGAGCGGTGGGAGGTGGTGGCGAGCCAGGCGCCGGCGCCGCCGGGGTGGGTCGGGATGGCGATCCTGACCAGGGCGAGGGCGAGGGCCAGGAGCAGCGCGAAGAGGATGCCGGCCACGCCGGCGGCGCGTGGGGTGCGCAGGGCTTGTGCGGGGGTGTCGTCGGTGGCCGGCGGGGTGGCCTGCATGGGTCCTCCTGGGTGGTGTGCGGGGCGGGGCCCATGGTGGCGGTTGGTGGGGGGTTCGTGTCGTGCGGGCGCACCTGGGCGGTGGACGTTCACTCCGCCGGCCCAGTCACCGGCCTGGTGTCCGTCATGCGGTGTTTGTCCGGCTCGGGTAGCTTCCCTCCTGGCGGGCGTGGCGCGGTCGGGCCCGCGCGGATCTGTGGTGAAGGGACGTGGCCCGGATGCGGCTGGTCGTCGATCTGAACCGGTGTCAGGGCTATGCGCAGTGCGTGTTCCTGGCGCCCGAGGTCTTCGCCCTGCACGGTGAGGAGGCGCTGATGTACCACCCGGGTCCGCAGGAGGCGTGGCGTGCGCGGGTGGTGCAGGCGGCGGCGGCCTGTCCGGTGCAGGCGATCACGGTGGAGGCGGCCGGGCGGGCTCCGGTCGTGTTCGCCTCTGGCGGGGTGGGTGGCCGTGGGCGGGGTTGAGGGGCGGCCGGCGCCGGGTGGGCGGATCGTCGTCGGGGCGTCGCTGGCGGGGTTGCGGGCTGCCGAGGCGTTGCGGGCGGAGGGTTTCGCGGGGACGCCGACGATGGTCGGTGACGAGGTGTGTGAGCCGTATGATCGGCCGCCGTTGTCCAAGCAGGTCCTGATGGGCCGGGTGCCGCCGGGGCGGACGGTGCTGCCCCGGCGTCGGGATCTGGATGCCGAGTGGCGTCTGGGTGTTCCCGCCGTGCGGTTGGACTTGACGGAGCGTCGGGTGGCTCTGGCGGATGGTTCGTCGGTGGGTTTCGACCGGGTGCTGATCGCCACCGGGGTGCGGGCGCGGCCCTGGCGGGTGGCCGAGGAGGCGGCCCTGGAGGGGGTGTTCACGCTGCGGACGGTGGAGGACGCCGAGCGGTTGCACCGGCGTCTGGAGCAGGGGGTGCGGCGGGTGCTGGTGATCGGTGGTGGGTTCACCGGCGCGCCGCTGGCCCGGTTGGAGGCGCAGCTCGCGCTGAGCGAACTGGTGCGTCGTCTGGAGGGTCTCCGGTTGCTGGCCGACCCGCCCCCTACCGTGCCAGCGCGGTGCTGCGCGGGCCGCGTCACCTGCCTGTCGGTTTCGACCGCGTCATTGTCTGATGGTTCGTCAGGTGGCTTGTGCCTGGCGGCGGTAGCCGCCGGGTGGCAGGCCGTGGGCGCGTTTGAAGGCCTTGGCGAAGGCGAACTCCGAGCCGTAGCCGGTCTGGGTGGCGATCGCGCTGAGCGAGAGGTCCGCCTCGCGCAGCAGCCTGGCGGCGGTGGTCATCCGCCAGCGGGTCAGGTAGGCCAGTGGCGGCTCGCCGACGAGGGTGGTGAAGCGGCGGGCGAAGGTCGCCCGGGAGGTGCCGGCCCGATCGGCCAGTGACTCCACGCTCCACGGGGCCGCCGGGTCCTGGTGGATGGCGGCCAGGGCCGGCGCGACCAGTGGGTCGCGCAGGGCCGCGGCCCAGCCGGCGACCGCGGTGGCGGGCTGGTCCTGCAGCCAGGCCCGCAGCACGTACAGCAGCAGTGCGTCGATCAGGGCCGGCACGATGCCGTCCGAGCCGATCCGCGGGGCCTCCAGCTCGGCGCCGAGCAGTTGGACGGCCGCGGTCAGCTCGGGGTGGCGGCCGTGGCGGGTCTCCAGGTGCACCACCTCGGGCAGTTGGCCGAGCAGCGGGTGCGGGCGGCCCTGGTCCAGGTGGTAGGCGCCGCAGAGCAGGCTGGTGCGCGCGCCGTCGCCGCCCAGTGTGAGGTGGCCGATCGGCGAGCCGGGGGCGAAGCGCGCGGGCTGGGGCACGGTGGCGTGGGTGGTGGGGTCGTCCGCCAGCAGGTGGCCGCGGCCGTCGCGCAGGAAGATCACGTCGCCCGGGCTCAGCGCGATCGGGCGGCGGGTGTGGGCGGTGTTCTCCAGCGGGAGGAGCCAGCAGGTGCCGTACAGCACCACGTGGAAGCCCGCTCCGGCCACCGCCGGTAGCCGCAGCCCCCACGGTGCGCGGCCCTCGGTGCGCACCGAGACCGGGCAGCCGGTGCGCATCGAGGCCAGCACCTCGGTGAGGATGTCCATCGCCGTGCCTCCGCTGCCTGGTCGGGTGTGTGTTTCGTCGTTCGTGTGTCTCAGAGGGTCAGGACGATCTTGCCCTGGGCGGTGCCCTCGTCCAGCAGCCGGTGGGCCTTGTCGATCTCGGCGAGTGGGAAGGTCGCGGCGAGGTGCGGGCGCAGGCGGCCGGCGTCGACGAGGGCGGCGATCTCGGCCAGGGCCGCGCCGTCGGGCACCACGGAGATCCCGGCGAAGCGCCGCCCGGCGGCCGTCACCGTGGCCGCGAGCCGCTCGTCGCGGTGCTCGAGGATGGTGACCAGCACCCCGCCCTCGCGCAGCACGCGCAGTGAGCGCTCGCCCTGGCCGGTGGAGTCGAGGACCACGTCCACCTCGCGCAGTGTCCGGGTGACGTCGGTGTGCCGGTAGTCGATCACCTCGTCGGCGCCCAGATCGCGCACGAAGGCGTGCCTGGGCGTACTGGCCAGCGCGATGACGTGGGCGCCGCGTGCCTTGGCGATCTGCACCGCGAGGTGGCCCACTCCGCCGGCCGCGCGCTGGATCAGCACCCGTTGCCCGGCGGCCAGCTGGGCCGCGCCCACCAGGCCCTGCCAGGCGGTGAGGGCGGCCAGCGGCAGCGCGGCGGCGTGCGCGTCGTCCAGTGTGGCGGGGCGGTGGGCCAGCTGGGTGGCGGGGGCGGTCACGTACTGGGCGTAGCCGCCGGCTTCGCCCGGGAAGCGGGGCATCCCGTAGACCGCGTCGCCGACCGCGAAGCCGGTGCCCGGTGCGGTCTGCTCGACGACACCGCTGATGTCCCAGCCCAGCACGAAGGGCGGCTCGCCGAGCAGCGGCAGGGCCCCGGAGCGGACCATCGCGTCCACCGGGTTGAGGGCGCTGGCGCCCACCCGCACCAGCACCTCACCGGCTGCCGGCACCGGCTTCTCGCGCTCCACGACCTCAAGGACCTCGGGACCGCCGAAGGAGTTCTGGCTGACCGCACGCATGGTGGTCTCCCCACTGTGTCGCACCCGACCGCTTCAGGTGATGTCCTCAACCGTAGGGAGCCGGGCGGAGCGCCTGAATGGCCTGCCCTCTCGATTTCATGTCCGATCGTCTCACCGTCTGGCTGTTGCGGGCATGCCGTGGGCGGGCGCGGGGCCGCGTTCGACAGGCCCGGCGGGTGTCCTCGAGGCCCGTGTCCGCTCCTGGGGTCGGCCTGGACGACGGGCTCCTGCCACGGTGGCCTCAGGAGGGGTCGGTGGGGCGGGTGCGGGCGATGAGCAGGGCGACGTCGTCGGTCTCCTCCGGGTTGCGCAGCGCGTCCAGGAGCAGGTCGCAGGTGGCCTCCAGCGGGCCGTGGCGGTCGGTGAGCAGGTCGAGGAGTTCGTGCAGGCGTACGTCGATGTCCTGGCCGCGGGTCTCGACCAGGCCGTCGGTGTAGAGGACGAGTTGGTCGCCGAGCGCCAGGTCGAGGGTGACGGCCTCGAAGGGGACGCCGCCGACGCCGAGCAGGGCGCCGGTGGGCAGGTCGAGGAGTTCGGCCGGGCCCTTCGCGTGGACGAGGGCGGGTGGCAGGTGGCCGGCGCTGGCGATGTGGCAGCGCAGCCGGTGGGGGTCGTAGACGGCGTAGACGCAGGTGGCGATCGACTCGTCCAGGCCGGTGGTGATGCGGTCCAGGTGGTGCAGGACGTCGGCGCAGCCGAGTTCCAGGCCGGCCAGGGTGCGGGCGGCGGTGCGTAGTTGGCCCATGGTGGCGGCGGCGTTGATGCCCCGGCCCATGACGTCGCCGACGACCAGGGCGGTGCGGTCGCCGCTGAGCGCGATGACGTCGAACCAGTCGCCGCCGGCCTCTCCGGCGGCCCCGGCGGGCTGGTAGCGGTAGGCGACCTCCAGGCCCGGCTGGCGCGGTGGGCGCCGGGGCAGCAGGTGGCGTTGCAGGGTCAGGGCGGCGCGGCGTTGGCGCTGGTACCAGCGGGCGTTGTCGATGCAGACCGCCGCGCGGGCGGCCAGTTCGCCGGCCAGCAGGACGTCGTCGTGGTCGAAGGGGCGCGAGGGGCGGGTGCGTTTGAGGTCGAGGACGCCCAGGACCTCGCTGCGGGCGATCAGCGGCACCGCGAGGTAGGAGTGGACGCCGGCTTGGGCCAGCAGGCGGGCGGCGGGCAGGTCGCGGGCGATGGCGGGCAGGTCGTGGGCGCCGATGTGGGAGACCAGGACCGGGCGGCCGGTGTTCGCGCAGCGGGTGACCAGCCGGTCCGCGCCGTAGCGGCACGGCTCGCCGACCGGGTCGGCGGCCTGGGCGGCGGGGGTGGGGCGGGCGGTCTTGACCGCCAGCGCCCGGAAGGCCAGCTCGCCGGGGGCGACGTCGCCGGAGCGCCGGTCCTCCAGCACGTCCAGGACGGACTCCAGGACGTCGACGGCGGCCACGTCGGCCAGCTCCGGGACGGCGACGTCGGCCAGCTCGCGGGCGGTGGTGTCCAGGTCGAGCGTGGTGCCGATGCGCACCGAGGCGTCCGCGATCAGGGCCAGCTGGCGGCGGACGGCGGCGGCCTGGAGGGCCGCGTGGTGCTGCTCGGTGACGTCCAGGACGGAGATCGCCAGGCCCAGCGGCCGCCCGGCGGCGTCCTCCAGGCGGAAGTACGAGGCCCGCCAGGCGTGGTCGTTGTCCGGGTCGGCCGGGGTGCGGCCGAGCACCGTCTTGTTGACCAGTGGCGTTCCCTCGGCCAGCACCCGGCGCATCGAGGACTCGATCTCCCGGGTGTCCAGGAGCGGCAGGGCCTCGCTGGGGGTGCGGCCCAGGTGCTGCTCGGCGCGGACGCCGTTGATGCGTTCCAGGGCCGGGTTGACCAGTTGGTAGCGCAGCTCGGTGTCCAGGACGGCCAGGCCGATCGGGGACTGCGTGACCAGGCGCTCGGACAGGGCCAGACCGCGCTCGACCCGGCGGACGGTGGCCCGCTCCGAGGCGATGCCCAGGGCGTAGCCGCGGCCCCGCTCGTCCTGCAGGCGCATGTTGCGGAACTCGGCGAGCAGGCGGCGGCCGTCCTTGTGGCGCACCGGGAAGGCGCCGGCCCAGGGGCCCTCGCCGGCCATCACCTTGGCGAACAGGGTGAGCACCAGGTTCAGGTCCTGCTCGTCGACGAGCAGTTTGGCGGCGGGGCGGCCCAGGGCCTCCTGGGCGGTGTAGCCGAACAGGTCCTCGGCCTGCGGGCTCCACAGCACGATCCGTCCGTCGTCGCCGAGCACGATCGCGGCGACCGCCAGGGTGTCCAGCAGGCTGCCGGGGGCGAGCGGGCCGATCCCGGGGACGGGGACGGGCGTGGACTGCGGCGCGGGCCTGGGGTCGGGCCCGGACGGATCGCTACCGCCGCTACCGCTCATGCCAGCCACTCCTCCCGGCGCGTCGCGGCACGCGGACAGCACGGGTGCGGGCGCGCTCGGTGTCCCTTCCTCGCGTGCGCCCGGCCGCGCCTTTCCATCGTCTCCCCCGCCCCGCGCGAAGGGCAGCCCCAGCGCCCGGGGCAGGCCGGCGGGCCCGGGGCCACTGGCCGCGGCCGGCGCCGACCCGCCCGATCCGCTGGCGGGGGGACGCGGCGTTCGGTGTACCGCTCGGCCGGCGGCGGGCCCGGGGCGTGGCGCAGGGCCCCGGGCGGGTTGGAGCCGTGCGGCCGGGCGGGTGACGTCCGTTCAGGGGAGCGGCGGGCGCGCCCCGGTCGGGTGCGGGGACGGTGGCTCAGGCCTCGCCGGGGTGCCAGGCCGGCCACTCCCAGGGGCGGTCCTCCCAGTGCACCTGCCGCGGGTCCTCCAGGTCGATGCCGGGGAACAGTCGCATCGCCTCGGCCTTGAACTCCTGCGGGTCGACCGGCTCCCAGCCGTGGCCCTTGAAGTGGGCCAGGCGGTAGCGGCTGTCGGTGCGGAACTCGGCGACTTCGATCAGCGGTTCACCGGGCGTGGCGCTGGCGTTGCGGTTCATGCCGCCAGGGTGTGGCAGGCGCGGGCGGCGTGCATCCCGGGCGGCCCGTTGGGGGCCTACCGGGGGGTCGCCCGTCGTCGGGGCGTCGGGCGCCCAGCAGCAGCCCCTGGCCGCCGGCGAAGGTCACGCCCTGGAAGGCGTCGCCCGTGCGCTGCACCGTGAAGCCGAGCGCGCGGTGCAGGTCGAGTGAGGCGCCGTTGCGGGCGGAGACCAGGCACCACAGCCGCCCCTCTCGCTCCCACACCCACGCCATCCGCCAGCGGGTTCGTCCTCGCCCGGCGGCGGGCGCCCGGGCGGGTAGCGGCGATGTAGCGGCCCGGTAGCGCGGCGACTCGCGAAAAGGGGGGAAACCGTCGCATGTCGCCGCGTGCCGCGCCGCTCACGCCCGGCCGGAGCCCCGATGTGGCACAGGTGTTCGATCTTGGTGTGGGACCCTCGTGCGGCGCATCCCACTCCCCCGAAGATCGAGGTCACCGGCGTGTCAGCGAGATCCCTGTCAGCACCGCGCCGTCCGGCGCCCCCCGCGGCGGGTGCCGGGGGTGGCGCGAGAGGCCGCCACCGCCGTGGTGGCGGTGGGCTGGGCGGCGCGGTGCTGGCGGCCTGCGCCGTCTGCCTGGTCCTGATGGTCGCCCTGGGCCTGCTCGGGCCCTCCGCGGTCGAGCCGGTCTTCGGCGCCGCCGGCGTGCTTCCGCCGTGGTTCGCCCACGCCCACCCGAGCGACCTGCTGGTCTGGGTGCTGGTGGCCGTGGTGCTGGCGGCCGGTACCGCGGCGGTGGCCGGCGGCCTGGTCGCCGTGCGGCGTGGCTGGGCGCCGCGTCCAAAGCGGCTGCTGGCGGGCGGGGCGGTGGCGGTGGCCGCCCTGCTGCTGGTGCCGCCGCTGGGGACCACCGACCCGCTCAACTACGCCGCCTACGGGCGGATCGCGGCGCTGGGCCTGAACCCGTACCGGGTCACCCCCGCCGGCCTGGCCCAGAGCGGCGACCCGGTGGGCCGGCTGTCGCTCGCCGAGCCCTGGCTGCACACCCCTTCGGTCTACGGCCCGGTGGCGACCGCCACGCAGTGGACCGCCTCCCTGCTCGGCGGCGCCTCGATGCTGCGCACGGTGTGGCTGCTGTCCGTGCTCGGCGGCGCGGCGTTCCTGCTGACCGGCGCGCTGCTGCTGCGCCTGGCCGGAGCGGACCCGGCGCGGCGGGTGCGCTCCCAGCTGCTGTGGACCCTCAACCCGGTGCTGTGGTGGAACCTGGTGGCCGGCCCGCATGTCGACACCCTGGGAGCGCTGTGCGTGGTCGCCGCGTTCTGGGCGCTGCGCCGCTCGCCCGTCGCCGCCGCCCTGGCCCTGGCCGCGGCGAGTGCGATCAAGCTGACCATGGGCGTCTTCGCGCTGCCCTTCGCCTGGCAACTGCGGCACGATCGGCGGCGGCTGGCCCTCGCCGCGCTGGCCGGGACCGCGGCGCTCGCGGTCGGCTACGGGCTCACCCCGCAGGCGATCGGCAACGCGCGGGCCGTCAGCAACCAGGCCGCCGACGGCACGCCGTGGCAGCTGCTGCAACGCAACCTGCTCATCCCGCTGTTCGGCACCGCCGGCTCCAACCTGGCCACCACCGCGCTGGAGTTGGTCACCGTCGCGCTGCTGGTGGTGCTGGTGTCGGCCGCGCTGCCGCAGGACGTCGAGGACGCCGGGGCGGCGCAGCTGGCCGCCCGCCCGGCGCTGGCGTTCGTGCTGGCCTACCTGCTCGGCACCGCCTACGTGCGGCCCTGGTACGAGGCGATCGCCTGGCTGCTGCTGGCGATGCTGCCGCGTTCCTGGTTCGACGTGGTGGTCCTCGCGCACACCACGCTGCTGACCCTGGTGTACGACCCCGGTCTGGCCCACGTCCTCACCCCGCACTGGCTGTACGCGCTGGTGCTGCAGATCGCCTACCGCCTGGTGCCCTACGGGCAGGTGCTGCTGCTGGCCGCCGTCGCCGTCGGGTGCCTGCGACAGATCCGCCACCGGCGCCGGGCCCTGGCCTGACGGCGACGGGCCCGGTCCGCGGGTGCTGCGGACCGGGCCCGTCGTGGTACCGGGTTCGGGGCGATCAGCCCATCTCCTCCAGGGACTTGCCCTTGGTCTCGCGGACGAACTTCACCACGAACGGGATGGACAGCGCCGCGAAGACGGCGTAGATGACGTAGGTGCCGGACAGGTTCCAGTCCGACAGCGTCGGGAAGGTCACCGTGATCAGCCAGTTGGCGACCCACTGCGCGGCGGCGGCGACACCGAGCGCCGCGGCGCGGATCCGGTTGGGGAACATCTCGCCCAGCATGACCCAGACCACCACGCCCCAGGAGAGCGCGAAGAAGAAGACGAAGGCGTGCGCGGCGATCAGCGCCAGCAGGCCGTGGCCGTGCGGGAGCGCGGAGTCGGCGCCGTGGCGGGCGGAGAACGCCCAGGCCTCCAGGGCCAGCGAGACGGCCATACCGGCCGAGCCGACGATGGCCAGCGGCTTGCGGCCCACCCGGTCGACGAAGACCATCGCGACCACCGTGCCGATGATGTTGATGATCGAGGTGGTGAACGAGTAGAGGAACGAGGAGCTCGGGTCGATGCCCACCGACTGCCACAGCGTCGAGGAGTAGTAGAACGCGACGTTGATGCCGACCAGCTGCTGGAAGACCGACAGTCCGATGCCGACCCAGACGATCGGCAGCAGGCCGAACCGGCCGCCCAGCAGGTCCTTGAAGGTGGAACGGTGCTCGCTGCGCATGGCGTGCTCGATCTCGGTGACCCGGGCGTCCAGGTCCGCCTGCTCGCCCTCGACCTCGGCGATCACGGCCTTGGCACGGTCGATCCGGCCGGTGGAGATCAGGAAGCGCGGCGACTCGGGGATCGCGAAGGACAGCAGCCCGTACAGCGCGGCGGGGACCACCATCACGCCCAGCATCAGCTGCCAGGCCTCCAGGCCCAGCACGTGGCCGCGCTGGTTGCCGCCGGCGGCCTGCAGGATGCCGTAGTTGGCCAGCTGGGAGACCGCGATGCCGATCACGATCGCGGCCTGCTGGAAGGAGCCCAGACGGCCGCGGTAGGCGGGCGGCGCGACCTCGGCGATGTAGGCCGGGCCGATCACCGAGGCCATGCCGATGCCGATGCCGCCCAGCACCCGCCACAGCGCCAGGTCCCAGAGCGAGAACGGGAGCGCCGAGCCGACCGCGCTCACCGTGAACAGCGCGGCGGCGATCTGCATCACCCGGATCCGGCCCAGCCGGTCGGCCATCCGGCCGGCCAGCGCCGCGCCGATCGCGCTGCCGATCAGCGCGACCGCGACCACCTGGGCCAGCTCACCCGAGCCGACCTGGTACTTGTCCCGGATCGCGGAGACCGCGCCGTTGATGACCGAGCTGTCGTAACCGAAGAGGAAACCGCCCATCGCGGCGGCGGCTGTGATGAAGATGACGTGCCCGAGATGGTCCGAGGTGGCGGGTCTGCGGGCTTGCCGCGCCGGGGCGGTGCTGGTCACCTGAGCTCCTAGTGCCTGACGTGCCTGACGGAACGGGCAGGGCAGGCATGATGGTCAGGTGTTCAGATAGTGAATTGACCCGGCACGCCTTTGTCCCGTCCAGCTTGAGAAGTTGAGCATAAACCCGAACTCTTGCCCGGCCAAGGCCGGTGTTGTCATCAAGAAATGAACGAGTGCGTTCATGCCAGCTCCCCGGGTCCCGGGGCGGGCGCGAGCGCGGGCACCAGCGAGGGCCGCCTGCCCCGGCCCGGGCCGGGCAGGCGGCCCTCGGTGACGCGGTCGGGGCCGGACGTGCGGGGCCGGCGCGGCCGCGGGTCCTCACCCCACCGGGCCGCGCAGCAGCACGGTCGTGGACAGCGCGAGCACGGTGGCCGCCGCGGCCTGCACCAGCACGAACCAGGGCGCCGACAACTGGAAGAGGGCGACGTCGGCGCCCAGGTAGACGTAGCGCGGGGCCAGCAGCAGGGACCCCAGCAGGAAGTACACCTCGGGCCCGAAGTAGGCCCAGGCGGCGGCGGTGACGAAGCGCCGCCGCTCGAGGTCGCGCGGCTCGGTCAGGGCGGCGGCGACGCACAGCGCGCCCATCGGGAGCACCGCGAGCAGGGCCCCGATCGGTCCGGCCGCGTCCGACAGCGTCCCGTTCGTGTTCGGCACCGCGATGAACAGCAGCACGAGTTGGAGCGCGACCGCGCCGAGCGGCAGCCAGACGAGCGGCCGGCGGCCCCCCGGTGGGCGCGCATCGAGCCGGCGGGGAACGGCGGGCAACGGCCACAGCCGGATCACCAGGGCGCCGATCAGGGCGAGGACGGCCGTGAACTCCAGCCAGGCGAAGACGTCCGCGTCGTCGTGCAGCAGCTCGACCGCGTCGGTGAGGTAGTAGACGGCGCAGGCGAAGACCAGGCCCAGGCCCGTGGTGCGTCGCGCGTCCGAGCGCTCCAGGGCGAGCAGGCCGGCCAGGAGCAGGACCGCGCGCAGCACGAAGTACCCGGCGCCGATGACGCTCGAGTGGTGCAGGGTGGAGGCCCTGGCGAACGGCCACGCCGTGAGGATCACCGCGCCCAGGGCGATGACCACGCGCTGGTCGGCGGCCCAGGTGCTCCAGGTGGCCCGGTCCCTCCAGGCCTCGGGCGGGGTGGGGACGCTGCCGCGGGCCCACAGTCGTCCGGTGCCCGGGGCGGTCACCGGGATCTCGAACTCGCCCAGGCGGTTGAGGACGCTGACGCTCCCGCGCGCCGCCGCCGCCTGTTCCGGCAGTGCGGCCGCATCGACGGTGACCTTCACCCAGGCGCCGGCCGGATCGGAGGCCTCGCTCTGGGTCACCGTGAACCAGCGCGAGGTGGTGGTGGCCTGGAAGACCCGGGCCAGTGGCGAGCCCACCAGCTTGACGGTCCGCGCGGGCGCGGGCTCGCCCGGGCGCGTCTCGGTGAGGTCGATCCGGTCGGGGACCGCCTTGAGCTGGGCCTCCTCCAGCGCGGCGGTGGCCGCCGCGGAGACCTCCTTGCTGTCGTCGTCGGTCAGCCGCTGCAGCAGGTCCAGTGCGCCCACCGCCCGCCCGTGATCCTCGTCCAGCAGGATCCGCCGCAGCTCACGGACACCGGCCAGCCGGTCGGCGGCCCTCTCCTGGCCGGTGCGGGAGACCAGCTCCGGCGGGAGTTCGGCCGCCACCAGACGCGCGGCCGGCGGCGCCCAGCCGATGACGAGCCTGCCCTGCAGGTCCACCCACTTCTGCGGGGTCTGGTGGCTGGTGGTGGCACGCACCCGGGCGTAGACGTACTCGTAGAGTTCGTCGACGTCCACCAGGCCGTCCCCGTCGGTGTCGGCCGCACCGGTGCGCAGGCCCTCCACCAGCGCGCCGGTGAACACCGACGGCGTGCGCCGACTGGTCCGGGTCAACCGGTCGTCCTCGAAGGCGTACTCGGTGGCGCTGGAAGCGGTGATCACCACTCTGCCGCGCCCGTCCACCGACGCGCCGGGGCCGGTGGTGGGGGGTGGCAGGAACGAGGTCACCACGTCCACCGTGTCGTCCGCGCGGGCCCGCACGCCCCTGGAGAACGCGCCGCCGTAGCAGCAGTCCAGGAAGAGCGCGACGCGGCGGGCGCGGCTGTCGAACATCTCGGCGTTGACGAAGTGCGCGGCCACGCCGGTCGCGGGCAGCCGGGTCGGCACGGTGTCCGAACCGGCGAAGTACAGGGCGCCGTCCGGGCCCTTGAGGCCGTGGCAGGAGAAGTGCAGCAGCAGGAAGTCGTCGGGCCTGCGGTCGGCGAAGAAGTCGGAGATCTCCCGCCGGATGACGTGGGACGGCTGGTTGTGGATCACCCGTACCTGGAACCGCCCGATCTGCGGGTCGCCGAGGACGGCCTGCAGGGCCTCGGCGTCGTGCGCGGGGGCGGTGAGTCTGCTCAACCCCTCGTGTTCGTAGAGGTCGTTGGCCACGATCAGGGCGTAGCGGTCGGCCACGGTGATCAGCCCGCCTGTCCGCTGCCGGCCTGCTGGGGGCCGGGCTGCTGGGCGGTTTCCAGGCCGTGTGCTTTCAGCCAGGCCTCGACCAGGCGCTGTTCGGTCTGGGCGCCGGCTCCGCTGACGACCAGCCGGTCGCCGCCGAGGGTGATCTCCACGCTGTGGGCGCCCGGGTCCCGGGTCAGCCAGCCGCGGATCGTCTGGACCACCTGACGCAGGGTCTGCGGCGCCTGGGCGATGGTCACCAGCAGGCTGCCGACCTGGGCGACGTCCACCGCCCGGGTGCCGGGCGGGGCCTGGCCGGCGCTGACGGGGGTGACGTCCTGGACGTCGAGTTCGAGCAGTTCGCCGCGGAGCTGGCCGGTGGAGCGCTCCAGGCGCTCCATGTCGTCGTCCGCCGCCCGTAACCGAAGGTGGATCTGCACTGCCACTGGTTCGCCCCTCACCTGTCCGACCGGGTGGGCCGAACACGGGTTCGTCCGTCCATCAAGGTACCGCCGAGGATAGGGCGTTGTTCGTCGCGAGGGAGGGGAAATCCGCTGCCCCGGTGGTGACTTGAGGGCCGGGGCGGGTCGAGTGGGTGGGTGGCCGGTGCGGTGGTCCGGCGGGCGTCACAGGCCGGGCGGGATCGCTGGCGGACCCAGGATCAGCGGATACTCGCCGCTCGCGCCGAGGAGCGGGAGCCGTCGTGCGGGTCGAATTCACCGGCTTGGCGCCAGGGGCCGGGAGATGACCGGGCGGCTGTTGGAGGCCGGACACCGAGTACGGGTGTGGAACCGCCCTCGGGCCGGTCCGGGCGCTGGCCTGCCGCCACCCGAGCGCTCTCGGCGGGGACCACGCCGAGGACTGCTGGGGCGGGGTGCACGTCCACTGAGTGTCGGTTCCCGGCCGGCAGTGCGGGCAACAGGGGGCGGGCACCGTGTCCCTGGTTCAGTACGGTGGCCGCCAGAACACTGCGCGGTGCGTGGCTCCTCCCCGGACCGGGCCGCCCGCCGCCAGGCCGGGGCCCAAGCAGGTCATCCTGCGTGACCGCCGGCCGACGGCCCTCGACGGTGAGCCTGGAGGCTACAGCAGACCCTCGCGGATGGCCTTCGTGAAGGCATCCCACTCAGCTTCGGTGAAGCGCTGGTCGTCGCGGTCCGGGCGTTTGCTGTCCGTGAGAGCGACGCCGCCCCCCGGCAGGTAGGTGACCTCCACGCAGTTGTTGTTGTTCTGGCTGTAGGGCGACTTGTGGCGGGGCAGGCCGGTCAGGTCGAGTGCATAGAGATCGACCTTGGGGTCAGGGGCGGTGCTCAACGGTTATGTCCTTCCATGTGCTTCTTGATGGTCTCCCGCGACTGGTCGGCGGGAAGTGCGGCGGCCAGGATCCGCTCGAACGCCTCTTCATACTCGCCCGCGAGTTCTTCTCCCTCGAAGTAGCGCATGTCGTGCCGATCTTCGGTCATGGCGATGGGTGGCCACGGCCTGGGGAATCGGAAGATCGTAAAGGTACCTGAGGCCCCCGGGTGCGGTCCGGCAGTCAGCGGCATGATCTGGAGTTCGATGTTCGGCAGCTCGGCCACGTCCAGCAGGCGCTGCAGTTGGTCGCGCATCAGGGACGGATGGGAGACGAAGCGCTGCATCATCAGCGACTCGTGCAGGACGAATCGCCACTTGGGTAGACCACTGGGCTGAGTCAGGACGGCCTGCCGGGCCATCCTGACGTCCACGATGGCGGGATGCTCCTCCGGCGGGATGCGGAAAGCGGTGGCGGTGGTGATCTCCCGAGCGTACGCGGCGGTCTGCAGCCACCCCGGGATCACGTTCGGGTGGTAGCACCGAACACTCTTCGCCTCGGTCTCCGCCGCGATGAGGTCTTCGACGTGCTGTGGGACCGCCGTCGTGCCGTAGTTACTCCACCAACCGGTCTTGCCGGCATTGCGGGCCAACTCCTCCAGCGCAGTGATGACCTCCGGATCGGTCACACCGCAGAGATCGAGGAATTTGGCGACCTCGGGGGCACTGATCTTGGCCGTGGCATGCTCGATCCGGCTGATCTTGGGGCCGTCCCACCGCTCGCCCATCAGCTCCGCCACCTGCTCTCCGCTCAACTGAGCGTCGGTGCGGTACTGGCGTAGCGCCTTGCCGAGGCGACGGCGACGGACCGTCGGAACAGCGCGCATGTTGGGCATAGGTGCGATCCGATCCTCTCCAGGTGCGGCTGTCGTGCCGACGGGTGCAGTTTGGCACCCGTCGGGTGCAACGGTCGATAGAACACCTGTTTTCAACATTGCCAGTATGGGTTACAAGCTTGCCAGTTGAGGTTTCAAGGGGCACTCTGTAGGCGCAGGTAATGACACTCCGTCACATCGCGATCACTGTGATGACTTGGAGCCTCTCCATGCCCGTTCGAGCCTCTCGCCCCGGTTCCCCTTCCGGCGCCAGCCGCCTGCCACGACATGACCGCAGGCCGGGGCGTCCGTCTCGGCGCGGCTGATCCGAGCCCAGGCGGCCGTCAACGAGCCGTCCTCCCTGATGACCCCTCCGGCTGGCCTGCGCACTGGCCAGCCACGCGTACCGCACCTCGAAGGACCGACATGCCCGCAACGCTCAACACCCCCTCTGCCTCCGCCGAGCCGCCTTGTAGCACTTCATGGACCGTACCGATGGACTGTGGCGCCGTCCCCACCACGCGCAGGTGGGCCGTCGCCACGCTGCGCTCCTGGCTGGTCGATCTGCCTGACAGTTACGCGGACACCGCCGCGTTGGTCGTATCCGAGCTGGTCACCAATGCTGTCACGCACGCCGCGGGCAGCGGACCGGTCACTGTTGACCTCTGGCTGACCCCGCGCGGGAACCTCGCCGTCCAAGTCGCCGACGGCTCCCCGACCCCGCCCAGCCCGCGCCGGCCGTACGACGACGACACCCGCGGTCGCGGCCTGACGGTGATCGCCACCGAGACCATCGCATGGGGATGGCGGCCCGACGGGAAGGGCAAGTTTGTCTTCGCAACAATCGCGATGCCCGGCACACGGCCACCGGACATCCGGTGCCGTACCGAGGTGTCGACCGACAACTGAACGCACAAGATATGCCGGCTCAACGTCAACCGTTCGTCACACGCGACGTGTTGGGCTGGCACGGGCCTGGTAGTCGGTGGCGCATGCGGCGCCTTGACAACCATCGACCTGTCCACGGTCAACACCGCGTGGCGCCGGTGCCCGGCCGGTAGTGCGGGAAGCACGGGACGCAGGCTCCTGGGCCCTCGTCAGGGCGGTGGTCAGTGGGGGCCCTGCGCGGGTGTGGATCTCCTGGTCGTAGCGGGCCGCCCGGCGCTGACCATCCGACAGCGCCTCGCAGGTCACTGTGCAGTGGAAGACCGACTCGCCCCGGGTGATCACGAAGGTGCGGGTAATCCCGTTGGGTATCGGCGCGCGGTTCGCGCTCCCCCATGCGGTCCATGGTAGGACCGTCAAAATTCCCGCGCGTCAGGGTCGAACCCATCGTCGGAGCATCCGCCGTTGATCGTGTGGGCCGCGGCCCACGGCGGGGTCCGGCAACGGCCGGCCCCTGCCCCGGGTCGGGGGAAGGGGCCGGCGGCGGGCTCGGGTTGGGCGGCGGGGGTTATTCGTGGGCGCCGTCGGTGGGGCTGGTGGCGCCGATGAGGACGGCGAGGTTGCCCATCGGGTGGCGGTTGTCGTGCAGGAGTTGGTGGGCGTCGCCGAGCTCCTCGAAGTCGAAGGTCAGTGACAGGCAGGGGTCCACGATGCCGCGGTCGATGAGTGCGGTGACCTCGCGGGCCTGGCGGGCGTTGGCGGCGTGTGAGCCCTGCAGGCGCTTTTGCCGCATCCACAGGAAGCGCAGGTCCACGTCCCCGTTGTAGCCGGTGCTGCCGCCGCAGATGACCACCATGCCGGCGTTGTCGCACAGGTACATGGAGGTGGGGATGGTGTCGGCGCCGGAGTGTTCCAGGACGATGCGCGGGGCGCGGCGCTCGCCGAGGACCTCCCAGAAGCGGCGGCCGAAGGCGCGGGCGCCGGCCAGCCAGCGGCTCATCGCCTCCTGGTCGTTGGTGTGGGGCAGTCGTCCCCAGTGGTCGAAGTCGCGGCGGTTGAGGTAGCCCTTCGCGCCCAGGCGCACGCACTCCTCGCCCCGCTCGGTGTTGGAGACCACGGCGATGGGGATGCCGCCGGCCCAGCGGACCAGTTGGATGGCGATGCAGCCCAGTCCCCCGGCGCCGCCCCAGATCAGCACCGGGTCGCCCGGGCGCACCGTGTGGGGGTCCCAGCCGAAGAGCTGGCGGTAGGCGGTGGCGGCGGTGACCATGTAGCAGGCGGCCTGGGCCCAGGACAGTCGGCGGGGCTTGGGGTGGCACTGGTACTCGTCCACGACGGCGAACTGCGCGAAGGAGCCGTAGTTCTCCTCGTAGCCCCACACGGTCTGGGTGGAGGAGGTGCACGGGTCGGCGCCGAGCCGGATGTCCTCGGCGTGTTCGTCCCACTGGTTGCCGAGGATGACCACCTCGTCGCCCGGTTTGATCGTGCGTACGTCCTCGCCGACCGCCCACACCACGCCGGCGCCGTCCGAGCCGCCGATGTGGAAGGCCTCCTGCTCGCCGCGGCGCTGGCGGGCGGCGATGACGTCGACCGGGTGGCCGAGCGCGGCCCAGACGTTGTTGTAGTTGACGCCGGCGGCCATCATCTTGATCAGGACCTGGCCGCGGCCGGGCTCGGGGGTGTCGACCACCTCGGTCTGGAAGGCGTCGGCGGGGCGGCCGTAGCGCTCGGGGCGGATCACCGAGGCGTACATCAGCTTCGGGTACTCGCCCAGGGGCGGGGCGTCGCCGAGCTCGTACAGTTCCTTCGTCATCGCGCTTCTCCCTGCAGGTAGGCGAGGCAGTCGTGGTGGGTGGTGGCGGGCAGGGCGATCGTCCAGCCGGCCGGTGTCCGGGCGAAGGCGGGCCACAGGCTCGACTGGCCGCTGGCGTTGACCAGCACCAGGTGTGAGGCGCGGTCGTCCCTGTCGGTGGGGTCGAAGGGGCTGGGCACGGTCAGTCCTTCCGGTCGAGTGCGGCAAGGGCGTGGGCGAGTGTCCGGCCGACCTGGGCGATGTGCTCGGGGCGGGTCATCTCGTAGTGGCCGCAGGTGAGTTGGTGGTTGTGCACGGTGCCGGTGAGGTGCTGTTGCCAGGCGGTGGCCAGCGGCTGGGTGGCGGTTGCGCGGGTGGGGGCGGGCAGGCCCTGGGGGATGGTGCCGTGGTCGGTGGCGGTGAAGAAGAGCAGGTCGCCGTCGAGGAGGGAGGGGGTGAAGCCGGGGCTGATGCGGAGGTTGTTGGCGAAGACGCGGGCCATCGCCCGCACGTCCTCGGGTGCCAGCGGCAGTGTGGAGCCGTCGCCGGTGAGGATGGCCTGCACCTGCCGCTGGGCCTCCTCGGCTGTGGGGACGGGGAGTTGGGCGAGGTGTGCGGGCAGCGGGCTGTCCATCATCGCCAGTAGTTCCACCTGCTCGCCCTGGCGGCGCAGTTCGGTGGCCATCGCGTGCGCCACCATGCCGCCGTAGGAGCCGCCGAGCAGCCGGTAGGGGCCGTGTGGCTGGATGGCGCGCAGGTGGGTGAGGTAGTCGCGCACCATCTGGTCGGCGTGTTCGGCGGGCGCATGGTGGCCGTCGAGTCCGTGGGCCTGGAGTCCGTAGAGGGGCTGGTCGGGGCCGAGCCCGGGGAGCAGGGCGGTGTAGCACCAGGCGGTGCCGATGCTGGGGTGCACGCAGAACAGCGGGCGTCTGGTGCCTTCGGCGCGTAGGGCCAGTACGGGGGCCAGCGCGCCGTCGTGGTCCGTGGTGTCGGCGGTCAGGGCGGCGATGGTGGGGGTGGCGAGCAGGCGGGTGACGGGGATGTCGAGGACGCCGGCGGTGCGCAGTTGGCTGGTGAGCAGGACGGCGCGCATCGAGTCGCCGCCGAGGTCGAAGAAGTTGTCCCTGGTGCCGATCCCGGAGATGGCCAGGACCTGTTCCCAGTGGTCGGTGACCAGGCGTTCCAGGGTGGTGGTCGGTGGGGTGTAGGGGGCGGCGAGGTGGGGGCGCGGTGCCCGGGTCCGCGGGCGGGGCGGTTCGGTGGGGGCGGGTGCCTGGGCGTTGGGGGCCTGGGCGTTGGGGGTGCTGGGGGCCTGGGTGGTGGGGGCCTGGGTGGTGTGGGGGGCGGGGATCCAGTGGCGGTGGCGGTCGAAGGGGTAGGGGGGCAGCGGTACCCGGCGGTTGGGGGTGTGGTCGCCGTTGAAGGTGGTCAGGTCGATGGGCAGCCCGGTGCTCCACAGTCGGGCGAGGGCTTCGCCGAGGACCTGGGTGTCGGGGCGCTCGGCCTTGGCGTGTCGCATGGTCGTCAGCGTGGTGGCGTCGGTGGCGGCCGGGGTGGTTCGGGCCAGGGTGGTCAGGACGGTGCCGGGGCCGACTTCCAGCAGCAGGGGGGTTGGGGCCTGGCACAGGGTGGTGATGCCGTCGGCGAAGCGGACGGTGTGGCGGGTGTGGGCGAGCCAGTGTCCGGTGTCGCGTGCCTGGGTGTCGGTGGTCCAGGTGCCGGTGACGTTGGTGATGTAGGGGATGCGCGGGGGGTGGAGGTCGACGGCCTCGAGGGCGGTGGCGAAGGTGTCCAGGACGGGGTCGAGCATCAGTGAGTGCGCGGCGGCGGGCATCCGCAGTCGGCGGTGGGTGATGTCGTTGGCGGTGAGTTTGGCTTCCAGGGCGGCGATCGCGCGCTCGGGTCCGGCGACCGTGCAGGCGGTGGGGCCGTTGACGGCGGCCAGTGACAGGTCGTCGGTGAGGTAGCCGGCCAGGTCCGCCTCGCCCAGTGCGACGCTGGTGGTGGCGCCGCCGGCGGCGATGATCAGGCGCAGGCGGGTGGCGACCAGGGGCAGCATCTGGTCCAGGGAGAGCACGCCGGCCAGGCACGCGGCGGTGTATTCGCCCAGGGAGTGTCCGATCAGGGCGGCGGGTCGCACGCCGTGTGCGATCAGGGTGCGGGCCAGCGCGTACTGGGTGGCGACCAGGGAAAGGAACGCCTCGATGCTGGCGGGTTCGGTGTGCTGGAACAGGTCGGTGCGCAGGTCGCGGGCCAGGTGGGGGGTGAGGATGCGGGCGCAGTCGTCGATGGTCTCGCGGTAGAGGGGGATGTCGCGGTAGAGGCCGGCGCCCATGCCGACGTACTGGGTGCCGCCGCCGGGCAGGAGGAAGGCCACGGGTGGCGGTGTGCTGGTCGCGGTGTGGGTGGGCGGCGGGGCGGTCAGGAGGTGGGTGGCCTCGAGGGTGGTGGTGGCGACCACGGCGGTGCGGTGTGGCATCGGTGGGCGTTGGACGCGCAGGCTGTGGGCGGTGTCGGCGAGGGTCTGGTGGGGGTGGGTGGTGAGGTGCTCGGCCAGGTCGGTGGCCGCTTGGCGCAGGGCGGTTGGGGTGTGGGCGGACAGCGGGAGGATCCTTGGGCGGTCCTGCGGTGCGGGCGGTGCGGGTGGGGTGGGGTGGTGGGGGGCTTCTTCGAGGATGACGTGGGCGTTGGTGCCGCCCACGCCGAACGCGCTCACCGCGGCCCGGCGTGGGCTGCCGGTGTGGGGCCAGGGGGTGAGGGTGGTGGGGACGTAGAAGGGGCTGGTGGTGAAGTCGATCAGTGGGTTGGGGTTCTCGAAGTGCAGGTTGGGTGGGATGGCCTGGTGTTCCAGGGCCAGGACCGCCTTGAGGAGGCCGGCCATGCCGGCGGCGGCGCCCAGGTGGCCGATGTTGGTCTTCACCGAGCCGAGCGCGCAGTACTGGTGGCGCGTGGTGGTGGTGCGGAACGCGGTGGTCAGGGCGGCTACTTCGATCGGGTCGCCGAGTCGGGTGCCGGTGCCGTGGGCCTCGACGTAGCCGATCGTGTCGGCGTCGATGCCGGCGGCCTGTTGGGCCTGCAGGATCACCTCGTGCTGGCCTTGGAGGCTGGGTGCGGTGAAGCCGACCTTGCGGCGGCCGTCGTTGTTGACGGCGCTGCCCTTGATGACGGCCCGGATGCGGTCGCCGTCGGCGAGGGCGTCTTCCAGGCGTTTGAGGACGACCACGCCCACGCCGTTGCCGTCCGCGGTGCCCTGGGCGTTCGCGTCGAAGGCGCGGACGCGGCCGTCCGGGGAGAAGGGGCCGTCGGGGGTGTGGTGGTAGCCCAGGGGGGCGGAGGTGTTGATGCTGGCGGCGGCGGTCAGGGCGATGTCGCAGTGGTAGGCGAGGAGTTCCTGGCAGGCGGTGTGCAGGGCGACCAGGGCGGTGGAGCAGGTGGTCTGGACGGTCAGGCTGGGTCCGGTCAGGCCGAGGTGGTAGGAGAGGCGGGTGGCGAGGGCGCCCAGGGAGTTGCTGATGGCGGCGTGGGTGGCGGCGACCGAGGAGGGGCGGTGGGCGAAGCGGGGGTGGACGTGGGCCGGGTAGTAGTGGCTGTCGTCCGCGCCCGCGTAGACGCCCACGATCGGTGCCCGGGGGTCCTGGGGGTCCTCGGGCGTGCTGGCGTGGCCGGCGTCCTCGAGGGCGTGGTAGGCGCATTCGAGGAGCAGGCGCTGTTGTGGGTCGAGGAGTTCGGCGTCGGCCGGGCTGAGGTTGAAGAACGCGGCGTCGAACTCCTCGATGCCCTCGACGGTCGAGATCCGCCGTACCAGCGAGGGGTCCTTCAGGTCCGCCGGGTCGCCGCCGGCGGCCAGGAACTCCTGGTCGCTGATGGGTCGGCTCGCGTCGCGGCCGGTGGCGAGCAGGTCCCAGAACTCGGTGGCGTCGCTGGCGCCGGGCAGGCGGGCGGCCAGGCCGATGACGGCGATGTCGTAGGCCTGGTCGCCGTCGTCGGTGCCGGGACCGCTGGTGGTGGCGTCAGACATGGTGGGTGGTCCCTTCGGTGTCCGGGCGGCGCGGGGGGCGGGGGCGGCGTGGTGTGGCGCGCCCTTGGGGGCGGCGGGTGGTGGGCGGTGGTGTGGTGGCGCCCGGTTGGGGGGTGGGTGGCTGGGTGGGGGCCAGGTGGGTGGCGAGGGAGCGGATGGTGGGGTGGGCGAACAGGTCGACCACGGTCAGGTCGCTGCCCAGGCGTTCGTTGAGCAGGGTGTGGGCGCGCAGCAGGAGCAGGGAGTTGCCGCCGAGGTCGAAGAAGTTGTCGCCGGGTTCGACGTGTTTGCCCAGGACCTCGCTCCAGATCGCGGTCAGTCGCTGTTCCAGTTCGTGGCGGTGCTGCAAGGTGGCCTGGTCGTTGGCGGGGGTGGTGTCGGTGTGGGGGGTGCCGGCGGTGCGCAGGGTCCAGTGGTGGCCGGCGCCGATCTGTTGGGCGCTGTGGGTGGCGGCGTGGGTCAGGGCGGTGAGGTCGGTGTCGTCGGCCAGGGCGAGGCGGGCGGTGAGGCGGTGCAGGGGGCGGGCGGGGGCCAGGACGTGGCTGCCCACCCAGGTGGCGGCGCGGTCGGCGCCGATCAGCAGGTGGGCCTGGGGCAGGGCGAGGGCCGCGCGCAGGCTGCGCAGTCCGCCTGTGAGGTCCACGGTGCGGTAGCCGCGGGCTTCGGTGAGGGCGGTCAGGGTGTGGGTGCGGCTCATGCCGAGGGCGTCGAAGCGGCTGAAGGCCAGGCTGTGGGCGTCGGTGTTCGTGGTGTGGCGGTGGTGGGTGGCCAGGGCGTCGAGGAAGGCGTTGGCGGCGGCGTAGGCGCTGCTGAGGGCGCCGCCGAAGAATCCGTTGACGGAGGAGAGGGCGATGAACGCGGCGCCGGGCTGTTCGGCGGCCAGGCGGGCGAGGATCCAGCCGCCGGTGACCTTGGCGGCCAGGGCGTGGCGCCACTGGTCCAGGTCGTACTCCAGGGCGGGTTTCTGTTCGAAGTGGCCGGCCAGGTGGAAGATCGCGGCGAGTGGGCGGTCCCAGTCCTGGCCGGCTTGGGTGATGGCGGCGTGGACCTGGTGCTGGTCGGTGACGTCGGTGGCGGTGTAGCGCACCGTGCCCTTCTCGCGCAGGGCGCGCAGGGCGGCCAGGCGTTGGCCGAGGTCGGAGCCGGTGGCGATGTGTGCGGGCCAGTCGGCTTCGGGGGGCAGGGGGGTGCGGCCCAGGAGCAGGAGGTGGGTGTGGGGGTGGGTGAGCAGGTGGTCGGCGATCTCGCGGGCCAGGGCGCCCAGTCCGCCGCTGATGACGTGGAATCCGCCCGGGGTGCCGGGCAGGTGGGCGGGGGCGGGTGGCAGCGGGCCGGGCAGGGGGGCCAGGCGGCGTACCCGGCGTTGCCCCGCGCGGTAGGCGATGTCGGGGTCGGTGGTGGGGGTGTGGATTTCGGCGAGCAGCGCTTGGGTGTCGGGGGTGTCGAGGTCGATGTGGCGGCCGGTCAGCCAGGGCAGTTCGGCTCGCAGGCTCTTGAGCAGGGCGCCGGCGGTGGCGTGCGGGTAGCTGGGCTGTTCGCCGTCCTGGAGGGCGAAGGCGCCCTGGGTGACCAGGTGGATGGCGATGGGTGCGGGGTCCTCGCGGTGCGCGGCCAGGGCTTTGGTCAGGCACAGCAGGGCTTCGGCGCCGCCCTGTTGGGCCTGGTGGAGGGTGGTGGGGCTGTCCGGCAGGTGGGGGGTGGTCAGGTGCAGGACGGCCTGGGGGGTGCGGTCGTCGGCGGCGAGTTGGTCCAGCAGGGCGGACCAGTCCTCGACGGCGTCGGGGCGCAGCCGGTAGGTGGCGGCGTCGTGGCGGTGGGGGTGGTCGTCGAAGGAGACCACGGTGCACAGTCGGCCCGCTGCCCGCAGGTGTTCGGCCAGTTGGTCGGCCCAGGTGTGCGGGGTGGGGGTGAGCAGCAGGACGGGGCCGGTGGGGCGGGTGGTGGTGGGGGTGAGGTGGGCGTGTTGCCAGACGGGGTGCAGGAACCAGTCGGGCACGGTGGTGGCGTCGCCCAGCAGGTGTTGGACGCGCTGGATCGTCTGGTCGTACTGGCCCGCTTCGAAGCGGCGGCGGAGCAGGGTGCGTTGGATCTTGCCGATCTCGGTCTTGGGGATGTCGTCGGCGGTGACGGGGATGAGGTGGGCGGGGCTGATGCCGCTCTCGCGGGTGATCTTGGCGCGTAGTTCGGCCAGGGCGGTGGCCTCGTCGTGGCCGGGGGTGAGGTGGACGAACAGGGCGAGTTCGTCCGTGCTGGCGGCGGGGTCGGTGCGCACGGCGCAGGCGGCGGTGAAGGAGCGTTCGACGAAGGGGAGTTCCTCGGCGATGGCCTCGATCTCGTGGCTGTAGTGGTTGACGCCGTTGATGATGATGACGTCCTTGGCGCGGCCGGTCAGATACAGTTCCCCGTCGCGCAGGTAGGCGAGGTCGCCGGTCTCGAACCAGCCCTCGGTGGTGAAGGCCTCGGCGTTCTGTTCGGGGTTGTCGTGGTAGCCGCGGGTCACCGTGGTGCCGCGGACCTGGAGGCGGCCGGGGGTGCCTTCGTCGACGATGTGGTCGTTCTCGTCGACGACGCGCATCGCGAAGCCGGGGTAGGGGCGGCCGCAGCTGACCACGGCGCCTTCGTCCGGGGCGGGGGTGGCGGGCAGTTCGGCGTCCGTGACGACCGAGGAGGTCTCGGACATGCCCCAGCCGGGGTGCATCGCGCTCTGCGGCAGTCCGTGGGGGGCCAGCAGGGTCAGGAAGCGGCGGGCGGTGGTGGGGACGACGACCTCGCCGGCGTTGGTGAGCAGCCGCAGTCGTGACAGGTCCCAGGTGCGATCGGTCATGCGGTGGGCGTGTTCGGCGACCAGGCCGAAGGCGAAGTTGGGGGCCCAGCTGACGGTGACGGCGTGTTGGTGGGCCAGGTCGAGCCAGCGCAGCGGGTCGGCGAGCACCCAGGCGGTGGGGGCGTGGATCTGGCGGCAGGTGAGGTAGACGTCGCGCAGGTGGAACATGACCACGCCGGTGACGTGGTCCAGGGGGATCCAGTTCAGCGTCGTCTCGGTGGGGGTGAGGGCGTTGACGGCGGCGGTGGCGGCGCAGCGGGTCACGATGTTGCGGTGGCTCAGGCGTACCGCCTTGGGCAGGCCGGTGCTGCCGGAGGTCAGCAGCATCAGCACGGTGTCCTCGCCGCGGGCGGGGTGGATGTGGGGGTCGGGTTCGGCGGTGCGCAGTTCCCGCACGGTGGCCAGGCGCGGCCGCGGGTCGCCCGCGTCCTGGGGGGCCAGGAGGTGGGCGAGGGCGTCCTGGTGGTCGGGTGAGGTGATCACCCAGGGGTGGTGGAGCATCCGGTGGACGCCCGCCAGTTTGGCGCGGGCGGCGGAGGGGGTGTGGTAGGAGGTGGGCACGGTCAGGGGGACGGCGACGAAGCCGCCCAGCACGCAGCCCCACAGGGCGGCCAGGAAGTCCCGGTTGTCGTCGCACTGCAGGATGACCGCGTCCCCGGGCTTAAGGCCGCGCTGGCGTAGGCCGCCGAGCACGTGGTGGGCCTGGGTGAGCAGGCTCGCGTAGCTGTCGCGGACCGTGGTGCCGTCGGTGAGGACGTGCACCACCTCGGCCTGCGGCCCGCTGTGGGCGGCCCTGCGCAGCACCTCGGCCAGGACGTGCACGTCGGGTTCGGGCAGGTGGGGGCCCGCGCTGAGCGAGGCCGGGGCGCGGCCCGCCCGGGCCGGTGGCGCGGTGGGGGGCGGCTCGGTGGCGGTGGTGGGGTGGGCGGTGCTGGTGGTGAACGCCAGCGGGGCGATCTCGGGGGTGTCCACCTCCAGGGTGACCTGGGCGGACAGCACGCCGGGCAGTTGGGCGAGGTGGTGTTGCCAGGTGTCGGCCAGTTGTTCGTCGATCAGTGGCAGCCGGCGCAGCGCGGCCTCGTCGACGGCGCCTTGCGGGGTGCGGGGCAGGTCCGTGACGGCGACGACGCGGTGGCCGGCGAGGGCCTGGGTGGCGCCGCGCAGGGCGCCGGCGTGGGTGGGGACGGCCACCACGACGCTCTGGCCGCCGGCGGCAGGTGCCAGGTGCGCGCCGTCGCGGATGCCGTCGTGGGCGAGCAGCTGGTCGAGCACGGGGGGCGCGGTGTTCGAGGCGGTGCTCGGGCCCTGCGACCGCGGCGCGGCGGACAGACCGGCCGGGTCGGTCAGGTCGGTCAGGTCGGTCAGGCGGTGGGTGGGGTCGGCGGCGATCGCGTCCAGCAGGGCCTGCCACAGCCGGCCCAGGCGGGCGACGGCGGCCGGTTCGAACAGTTCGGCGCGGTAGTCGATCCGTACTTCGATGCCGCCGGGGGTGCCGTCGGCGTCGTGGCGTTCGACGGCGTTGACGAACAGGTCGAACTTCGCGGTCGCGGTGTGCCCCACCTCGAGGGGCAACGTCTCCTGGCCCAGGCGCAGTTCGGCGTTCGCGTTGTTCTGCAGGGCGAGCATCACCTGGAACAGCGGGTGGCGGCCGGCCACGCGCGGCGGGTTCAGCTCGGCGACCAGCTGCTCGAAGGGCAGGTACTGGTGGTCGTAGGCGGCCAGGTCCACCGCCTTGACGCGGTCCAGCAGTTCCTCGAAGCGCGGGTTGCCGCCGGTGTCCAGGCGCAGCACCAGGGTGTTGGCGAAGTGGCCGATGAGTTCGTCCAGTGCGCTCATCGGGCGGGCGGCGACGGGGGTGCCGATGGGGATGTCGGTGCCGGCGCCGGCGAGCGTGAGCAGGGCCGCCAGCGCGCCGTGCAGGACCATGAACAAGCTGGCCTGGTGCTCACGGGCCAGGCGCAGCAACGCGTGGTGCAGGTCCGCCTCCAGCGTCATGGTGTGCTGGCCGCCCGGGCCGCCGGCGGCACTGTCGGTGGCGTGGGGGGTGTGGGGGTGGCCGGTGGGGAGCGGGATCTGCTGGGGCAGGTCGTGCAGGGTCCGCTTCCAGAAGTCGAGTTGGCGCCTGGTCAGTTCGGTGAGGTTCTCGCGCTGCCACAGGGCGTAGTCGGCGTACTGGACGGGCAGTGGTGGCCAGGTGGGGGCGTGGCCGGCCAGGCGGGCGGCGTAGGCGGTGGACAGGTCGTGTGCCAGGGGGCGCAGTGACCAGCCGTCACCGGCGATGTGGTGCAGCACGATCACCAGTACCTGCTCACCCGCGGTGCTGCCGTAGAGGGCGGCCCACAGGGGGGCGTCGCTCCGCAGGTCGAAGCGGTGGTGGGTGGCGGCGGCGACGTGGTGGGCGATCTCGGTGCTCGGGCAGTCGACGACCCGCAGTTCGGGGTGGAGTGTGCCCGGGGCGGCGATGTCCTGGTAGGGGGTGGCGTCCTGGACGGTCAGGCGGGTGCGCAGGATCTCGTGCCGGTCGGTGAGGTCGGCGAGGGCGGCGCGCAGCGCGGCGGTGTCCAGCGCGTGGTGGGGGCGCAGGACCAGCGGCATGTTGTAGGTGGGGGTGGTGGCGTCCAGTTGCTCCAGGAACCACAGGCTGGCCTGGGTCGCGGAGAGCGGGATACGGGCGGGGCGGGGCAGCGCGAGCAGCGGTGGCAGGGCGGCGGGCGCGTGGGTGAGGCGCTCGGCGAGGGCGGCGGGGGTGGGGTTGGCGTACAGGTCGCGGATGGACAGTTCCACGCCGAGTTCGGCGCGCACCAAGGTGGCCAGGCGTGCCGCGGTCAGCGAATGCCCGCCCAGGGTGAGGAAGTTGTCCTCGGGGCCGATCTGTGGCATGTCCAGTACCTGGGCGAACAGGGTGCACAGGGTGCGCTGTCGGGGGGTGTGGGGCGGTGTGGGGCCGGCGGGGCTCTGGGGGGCGGGCAGGGCCGAGCGGTCCAGCTTGCCGTTGACGGTGGTCGGCAGCCGCTCCAGGGTGACGAAGACGCCCGGCACCATCGCGGCGGGCAGCAGCCGCTCCAGATGCGCCCGCCACGCCTGGGGCCCACCACCCCGGCCGGCCCCGGCATCGGAGTCGGAGTCGGCGTCGGGGGCGGGGCCGGTGTGGGGGTCGGTGTGGGGGTGGGGGACGACGTAGGCGGCCAGGTACGGGTGGCCGGGGCGGTCCTCGCGCAGCAGCACCACCGCGGCGCCGACGCCCGGGTGGGCGAGCAGGGCCGCCTCGATCCCGGCCGGCTCGATCCGTACCCCGCGCAGCTTGATCTGCGCGTCCGTGCGGCCGACGAACTCCAGCTCGCCGCCGGGCAGTCGACGCACCAGGTCGCCGGTGCGGTACATCCGCTCGCCGGGCGCGCCGAACGGGTCGGCGACGAACCGCTGGGCGGTGATGGCTTCCTGGTTCAGGTAGCCGTTTGCGAGCTGGTCCCCGGCCAGGTAGAGCTCGCCCACCACCCCCGGCGCCACCGGGCGCAGCGCCGTGTCCAGCACGTGGGTGCGGGTGTTCCACACCGGGCGGCCGATCGGGACGGTCGGTGTGGTGTCCGCCGGCGAGTACTGCCAGGCGGTCACGTCCACGGCGGCCTCGGTGGGCCCGTACAGGTTGTGGACGTCGGCGCCGGTGATCTGGGCGGCGCGGGCGGCCAGTTCGGTGGGCAGTGCCTCGCCGCTGCAGATGATCCGGCGCAGTCGCGTGTCCTGCCAGCGCTTGGGGTCCTCGAGGCAGGCCTGGAGCACGGCGGGCACGAAGTGGGCGGTGGTGACCTGTTCCCGGCGGATCAGCGTGGCCAGGTAGGCCGGGTCCTGGTGCCCGCCCGGGCGGGCGGCGACCAGCGTCGCGCCGCTGATCAGCGGCAGCAGCAGCTCCCACACGGACACGTCGAACCCGCACGGGGTCTTGTGCAGGATCGCCTCGCCCACCTCGATCCCGTAGGCCTGACGCATCCACAGCAGCCGGTTGCAGATCGCGGCGTGCGAGACGACCACGCCCTTGGGCCGGCCGGTGGTGCCGGAGGTGTGGATGACGTACGCCGCGTCACCGGGGCGCGCCCGGCCGCCGGGCAGCTCGCCGTCGGTGGGGTCGGTGTCGGCCAGGTGCCGCAGTTCGGCGCCGTGGTCCTCCAGCACCAGCGTGGTGAGGCCTTGGTGGGCGTGCGTGACGGTGTCCTGGCCCGCGTGGTCGGTGAGCACGACGACGGGCTCGGTGTCCGCCAGTACCGCCGCCAGCCGGCCCACCGGGTGGTCGAGGTCCAACGGCACGTACGCCGCACCGCACTTGAGGACCGCCACCATCGCCACCACCCACTGCGCCGAGCGCGGCAGGGCGATCGCCACCGTGCGGCGCGGGCCCGCGCCGCGCGCCGCGAGCAACCGGGCCAGCCGGTTGGCCCGCCGGTTCAGCTCCTCGAAGTCGAGGGTGGCCTCGGCCGTGCGCACCGCCTCCACGTGCGGGGTGCGCGCCACCTGCGCCTCGATCAGGTCGGCGAGCGTGCACGCGGGCACCGGGTGCGCGGTGGCGTGCTGCTCCTCCAGCAGGGCGGCCTCGGCGGGCAGCAGCAGGTCGAAGCGGCCGATCGGGGCGGTGGGGTGGGCGGTCAGCCGATCGAGCAGGAGCGTCAGGCGGGCCAGGTGGTCGGGCAGTTCCGCGGCCCGCGGCTGCGCGAGCACCGGCGCCAGGTCCCGGCACAGGTCCTCGTGCCCGTAGCGCGGGGCCGTGAACCGCTCGCGCACCCGCGCCACGACGTCCTCGAAGGTCAGCGCCGGATCCAGCCGCAGCGTCAACGCCGGCGCTCCGACCGTGACTTCACCGCCCTGGGTGTGGCGGTGCAGATAGACGGCCACCGCCGCCATCACGTGGTCGAACCCGTGTCGCGCCATGTCCTCGTCCACCCTGTGTCCTTCCAGAGGTCGCCGTACGGCGGAAGCCGAGGCAAAACAATACCTTCGCGAAGGAATAATTCTAGAGTGATCCACGTCACACGGATCGGAGTGGGTGAGGTGGTCGCCCCCGGGCGACGGGCCCAGCCCGCGCCTTGGCACGCCGGTCGTAAACTGGCCCGCCAGGAGCGCGGGTTGACGATCCCGGTGCTCGGCGTCGAGGGACGGGCGGAGGATCGGATGCGGCTGCGCGATGTCGGGTTCACCCCCGCGGACGTCGAGGTCTACCTGCGCCTGCGGTGCGACCCGGTGATGATGGCCGAACTCGGCGGCCCGCTGCCGCGCGCGGGCATCGCCGCCAAGGTCGAGCGTGACGCGCGCGACGCGGCGGCCGACCGCGCGTGGATCAAGATGATCATCCCGGACGAGACCCGCCCCGAGGTGGTGGCCGGCACGGTCGTCCTGTGGACCCACGAGAACCACGGCACGGACACGGGCGCCGACGCGGGTCGCGGCGGCGGCGCGGACGGGGGCGACGCGGGCGGGGGCGGGCCGTTCAGCGAGATCGGCTGGATGGTGCTGCCCGCCTTCCAGGGCCGCCATCTGGCCACACTGGCCGCCGGCGCGCTGCTCGACCTCGCCCGCGCCGACGGCCGCTGGGGCCTGGTGCACGCCTACCCCGCGGTGACCAACGGCCCCTCCAACGGGATCTGCCGCGCGCTCGGTTTCACCCGCCACGAGACCCTCACGGTGCCCTTCGCCGGCCGGGCGCTGCGCGCCAACCACTGGAGCATCGACCTGAGGTGACCCGCCGCCGGTGCCACCGCCGCACGCCCAGCGAGGCGGCGCGCCAAGGCGGTTGCGCGGCATCGGATATCGTCGACGCCATGACGGCCGCCATCGCCCACAGCACCGACGACGTCACGGTGGGAACGCTGCTGCGCGGCTGGCGGCAGCGCCGAGGCATCAGCCAGCTCGAACTGGCCCTCAAGGCCGACAGTTCGGCCCGGCACATCAGCTTCATCGAGACCGGGCGCGCCAAGCCCAGCCAGGCCATGGTGCTGCGGCTGGCCGAGCACCTCAAGGTCCCGGTACGCGAGCGCAACACCCTGCTCCTCGCGGCGGGTTACGCACCCGCCTTCCGGCAGACCCCGCTGGGGGACCCGGCGATGCGCGCGCCGCGCACCGCGCTGGAGAGCCTGCTGGCGGCCCACGAGCCCAATCCCGCCCTGGTCATGGACGCCGGCTACGACATCGTCAGCGCCAACCGCGGGATCCAACTGCTGCTGGACGAGGTGCCCGGGCACCTGCTGCGGCCCACGATGAACGCCATGCGGCTCACCCTGCACCCCCAGGGCCTGGCACCACGCATCCGCAACCTGGCCCAGTGGCGCGGTCACCTGCTGGAACGGATCCAGGACCAGCTCACGATGCGCCCCCTGCCCGCGCTGCGTGCGCTGTACGAGGAGGTCGCGGCCTACCCGATGCCCGACAGCACCCCGGACGGCGCCGGCCACGGGCACCCACGGCCGGACCAGGCGCCGACCGCGGCCGAGGCCTACCGCTACGCGCTGCCGCTCAGGATCGAGGTGAACGGACAGGTCCTGTCCTTCCTCTCCGCGGCGACCACCTTCAACACCCCGACGGACGTGACCGTCAGCGAGCTGGCGATCGAGACGTTCCTGCCCGCCGACACGCGGACCGCCCGGGCCCTTCGGACCCTCGCACGCACCTGAACACGAACGCGAACGTGGGTGTGAGCGTGGGCGTGGGCGTGGCTGGTCAAGGGGCCCGGGGGGCCGGGCTGTCAGGCCCCGGGGACGCGGTCCAGGAAGCCGGCGACGGAGCGGATGCGGCCGTCCTCGGCCAGGGTGACCACGTCGAAGCCGGCCGCCGGCGCCGAGCCGTCCGCCCCGCTGGTCAGGTCCCAGGTGAAGCGCAGCAGGTCGTGGTGGCCGTCGGGGGTGCCGGTGGGCGTGAACTCGAAGCCCTGGAAACGCTGCTGGGCACCGCTGATCACGGCGACCAGGCCCTCGTGCCCCGCCACCTCGGCCAGCGGGTCGGTGTAGGTGGCGTCCTCGGTGAAGGCGGCGGCCACGGCCTTCACCCGGTCCGTGTGCGTCCGGGCGTTCCAGGCGGCGAAGTAGCGCTGGACGGCGATCTCGTAGCGGGACAAGGCGGGTTCCTCTCGTCGTCTTCGGTGCGTTCTCGTGACGCGTGGACGGTGCGTCCACGCGCCCGCCCGTGCCGCGCGAGGAGCGGGGGCGCACACGGCACGGCCCTTGGCGCCGCGGGCCCGCGCACCGGGCACCGGCCTGCGACACCCCGACGATGCCGCACCCACGACAGCGACGTCGATGACCGGCGAGGTAATCGCCCACGCCCCCACGACGAACTCCACCCACCACCCGGGACCACCCGACACCGACCGAGACCGACCAGGACCACCCGAGGCCACCCGAGGCCGCCCGGGACCGCCCGGGCCGGGTCAGCTGGTGAAGGTCAGCCGGTGAAGGCGGCCAGGCCGTTGGGGGTGCCCAGGCCCGTCGGGCCGTCGTAGCCCTTGCCGGCGGTGCAGAGGTAGGCCGGCGTGCAGGTCGCGGTGGCACCGCTGGTCACGTCGTTGAGAGCACCGGGACGCGCGTACGGGTCGGCGGCCGGATAGGCGGCGGTGGGGGTACCGGCGTCCGCGTAGACACCCGCGATGATCGGGGCGGCGACACTCGTGCCGCCGTACACGTTCCACCCGGAGCCGCCGAACGTCTGGTAGACCGCGACCCCGGTGGCCGGATCGGCGACCGCCGCGACATCGGCGACGGTACGCCCCGCACAACCGGCGTCCTTCTGCCAGCCGGGCTTGGCCTCGATGGTCGAACAGCCGGACCCGGCACCGTCGGTGGCGTCCGTGGACCACGCCTTCTCACTCCAACCACGCCCACCGGAAGCCTTCTTGAGAGCGGTACCACCGACCGCGGTGACATAACGCGAAGCCGCCGGGTACTCGACACCGAAACCGGAGTCACCGGAACTGGCGGTGATCGCGACACCCGGGTGGTTGTAGTACCTCTCGTCGAACGTGGTGTCCCCGGCGGACTCGGGACCGCCGTAGCTGTTGGAGACGAACTTCGCACCCGACCTGACCGCCTCGTTCACCGAACTGCCCAGGTTGTCCGTGCTGGCGCTGTCCGCCTCGACCAGCAGGATGTGCGCCTTCGGAGCGATCGCCGAGACCATGTCGAGATCGAGGGAGATCTCCCCCGCCCAGCCCGGGTTGTCGGCGGGCAACGCGCCGCCGCTGCCACGCTGGCCGACCTTGGTGAAACAACCATCGGCGCTGGTGCAGGCCGGCAGGCCGAACTGCGAGCGGTAGACGGCCAGATCGGACTCGGCACTGGGATCGTTGTAGGCGTCCACGATCGCCACCGTCTGGCCCGCGCCGCCATCCGCGGGCAACTCGTAGGCACTGCGCAGGTCGCCGGGGCCATAACCGGCGGGTGCCGCACCTCGGGCGACACCGAGCGCACCGACGTGCTCGACGGTGTTGGTCACCCGCAGCGCGTTACAGACCATGGTGTCCCCGGGAGCCGGTGTGCCACAGGAGTTGACCCACGTGGTCCCGGCCGCGGCCGGCGCCCGAACACCGTCCTCGCTCGCGCTGGCCTGCCCGATGAGCAGCGGCGTCACGGTCGCCGCCAGCACGGTGGTGGCGGCCGCGATGGCTATCTTGGTGGACCTGCGCTTGATCCGGCGGTGCTGGGTCATGGTCGTTCTCCCACGGGCGGCTGGGGACAGGGCAGTTGGACGGCGGCCCGCCGCCCCCCGGCGTGCGGGCCGCCGAGCACGAACCTACGGCCTGCCACCAGCCCGACGGGCCGGACAGGCCACAACTTCAAGATCCCCTAAGGAACACCTCACACCCCGCTTCACCAGGAAGCCGGGGGTGCGCCAGGAGTCGTCCCCGCACCGCCAGCACAGACCCCACCCGCGGTCCGCTCCACCGGTAGTGGAGCAGACCCCGGACAGTGCCGGCTCAACGGTGGTGGAGCAGACCGCGGACGAAGGCGGCCTGACCGGCGTGCTGGAGATCGTCCGAGATGACGCTGACCAGCCGCACCCCCATCGTCACCGGCGGGCTCCACCTCTCGTCGACGATCCGCGCCAGATCGGCGACGCGCAGCCGGCGCAGGAAGCCCACGGTCGCCTCGTGGACCGCGTCGTGGTAACCCGTCAAAAGCTCGGCCGGCGCGCGCACGGCGGCGACCTGCCTGGCGCCGTGCCCGTAGCCGGTGGCGTGGACGGCGAAGGGCAACGCGAAGCGCTCCGCCCAGCCCTTCGCGGTCCAGACCTGCTCGCCGCCGGCCAGGTCCGCCACGTGATCGTCCTGGACCCGGGTCAGGTGCCACACCAGCCAGGCGATGGTGTTGGCCCTGGCATCCACCCGCGCGGCCAGCTCCTCCACGCCCAGGCCGTCGACAACCTCATGGACGCCCTCCCGGATCCGGCCGAAGGCGTCGGCCAGCAGATCGGCGGCACTGTTCACACGGAGCTCCTCACGAACGGGCACAACACACGCGCGCAACGCACGCACGGAGCGGACACGCGGAGCGGACACGCGGAGCGGACACGCGGAGCGGAACGGACGGGCCGGCGGGGCCGGCGGTTCAGTGCGCGGTGGCGGACCGTTCCAGGACCAGGACGGGGATCTGCCGTTGGGTCTTCTTCTGGTACTCCGCGTAGTCGGGGAACGCCTCGATGGCGCGCGCCCACCACAGCTCCTTCTCCTCCCCCGCCACCTCACGGGCCCTCATGTCCCGGCGCACCGGCCCGTCCTGGAGCTCGACACGGGGATCGGCGAGCACGTTGTGGTACCAGACCGGGTGGGTGGGGGCACCGCCGAGGGAGGCGATGACGGCGTAGGTGCCCTCGTGCTCCACCCGCATGAGCGGCGTCTTGCGGATCTTGCCGGTCTTCGCGCCCCGGGTGGTGAGCAGGACGACCGGCAGGCCCCGCATGGTCGTTCCCTCCTTGCCACCGGAGGACTCGTACAGTTCGACCTGGTCACGCACCCACTGCTGCGGGCTGGGCTCGTACTCACCGTTCAAAGGCATGCTCTGTTCCCGTCCTGTCCTGCTCGTCGAGGTCCTGCCGGGCCAACCGCTCCAACGTCAACCACCGCACCCGCTGCCACTGCTCCGGCCACTTCGGCCGGGCCGCGCTACCGGGTGGCCGCCCGCACGTCGGTGGACTTGAGGAACGCCAGGCGGTGGTTGAAGCGGATCGGGTAGTAGGTGTCCTTGCCCACCACCAGGGTGCGGTCATTCGGCGCGTCCCCGTTGATGTTCTGGTCGTAGAAGTAGTCGGCCGGCTCGGGGGTGTCATCGACGGCGAGATACCCCTGCCCGGCCGACACGGTCGCCCGCAGGGACACCACCGGCAACGGTGTGATGGCCGGGTAGGGGGCGTAGGCGGCGGCCTCGGGATAGGCGCGCCCGTACACCGGGATCGTGGCCAGGCCCGAGCGCGGGGTCAACACCGTCGTGGGCGCCACCTCACCGGCGCCGGCCAGGACACCGGCGCCAGCCGCGACACCGGCGCCAGCGAGGACACCGGTGGCGGCCGCCAGCGGCGAGCCGGTGACGCGCCCGTCGCTGCGCGCCGCCGAGCCGTTCGGGTTGGCGAACCAACACTTCTGACCGTCGTACCAGATCGCCGTCCAGTCACCCTGCTGGTCGGCCACGACGTAACGGGCACCGGTGACGGCCTTGTCACTCCAGTCGTCGGCGGCCGTCGTGGCGTTGTTGATCAGCGGGGCGTCCGGGGCGGGCCGGGTGCGCAGGTAGACGAAGTTCTCGGGACGGGAGGCCACCTCGCTGACGGGAGGTTCGTTACCGGCGTCGAAGGGCGGAGCGATGGTCACGGTGTCACCGGGCCGCGGCGGCGCGGTGGTGCCGGCACCCAACGGGGCCCGCAGCAACTCCAGGTAGTGGGCCCAGTCCCAGAAGGTACCGGGATCCCAGTGCATACCGGCCACGGCGTCCTGGGTCGGGCCGGGAACATCGTCGTGCCCGATGATGTGCTGACGGTCCAACGGGATCGCGAACCGGCCGGCGAGGTAGCGCACCAGCGCCGCCGAGGACTCGTACAACTGCTCGGAGTACCAGGTCGGGCGATCGGTGGGCACGGCGAAACCCTCGTGCTCGATACCGATGCTGTGCATGTTGATGCTCTTGTTACCGGCGTGCCAGGCGATGTCCCGGGTGTGCACCAACTGCGTGACGTGACCATCCCCGGCACGCACCAGGTAGTGCGCGGTCGCCTGCTCGTGCGGATCCTGGAAGGACGCGATCGCACCCGCGTAATCACTCTCGGTGTCATGAATGACCAGGTAACGGATCCGCTGACCGTCCTCGGGACGATGAGCCGGGTTGTAGTTGCCATAGGACGTCGGATCGTCAGGATCGGTCAGCGCATACGCGGCAGGGACGAAGTCACAGCCCAGATCAGCCGGACACTCCGGGACCTCGGCCGACGACGACACGAGCGGGAACGGCTCGGGCACGACGAGACCCGCCACCTTCGGCAGGGTCAGCCACTGCCCCTCCCCGGTCCACCGCGAGACCCCCGCACGCAAGGTGGCATAGACACGATCAGCGAAGAGACGACCAGCCGCACCGGCCGCACCCGACGCACCCGACGCGCCGGTCGCGCCCGCCTGGCCAAAACGGGCGACGGCCGCGTACCAGCGAGCGGGGTCACCGGCACCCACCGCACCGCTCTGCCGCTGGTAGGAAGCCAGCAGAGCCGCACCGCCACGGATGTTCTGCTCGCTGTCGACACGCAGCTGGGCGGCCGGACGGTGGATCAGGTCCGCGGCGACCTGCAGGGTGTGCAAGGCCGGGGAGTCGACGACCCGCGGCCGGGAAACAGCCACGTGAACGGGATCGGCGAGATGGGCGGGGTGGGGCCGGTCCTCACCGCGCGGCCCGCCCGCCAGGCCACCGCTGGCACCCTGCCCGGCGGCGTGACGGGCGGCGTTCTCAGCGGCGACGTCGACCTGGGTCAGTCCCAGCACACCGTAGTTACCGGTGGTACTGGGCGCGCCCTGGTGGGACTCCCAGCGGGACTCCTGGTAGGCCAGGGCCAGCAGCAGGCCACGCGGGACACCGAACTCGTCAGCGGCCGCCGCGAACTGGCCTTGCAGGACCCGCGCGCCGGCCGGGACACCGCGCGCGGTGATGCCGTCGTCAGGCCGGGCCCGCGCGGCGGGCACGGCCAAGGCACCCACGCAGACGGTCGCGCAGGCCGTGGCCAGAGCGAGCAGACCAGCCCCCGACGACCGCCCCCACCGGCCCGACGACCGCCCCCACCGGCCCAACGGCCACACCCACCGGCCCGACGACCGCACCCACCGGCCCGACGACCGCACCCGGCGATCCGGCGGCCGTACCCGGCGATCCGCCGGGGGGTGCGGGGCAACCGGGCCGGTGGGTGCGGCGGGCGCCGGTGACGGGGCCGGGCGCAAGGTGTCGGCAGCGGGGATCAGAGCCATTCCACGGTTGTAACGTGTCTGACGTCAGATCACCCGACGTGACACTCACCCGATCGGGGCGCGCCCCTGGCCACCACCCCGGCACGGCGGCGGGCACCCGACGTCGACCGGCCCAGCCCGGGGCCGATCGACGTCGGGTACCGGCAGGCTCCGGGGCCCGCCCCCGCCCACGACCGCCGGCCCCGGCCCGGACAGGCCCTCACCCACACAGAGCAAGGAGACGCGCAGTGGCCCCAGCCGACGTCACCGCCGATCACCCACACGCCCCACGCAGCGACGCCGAACTATGGCTCCTCCTGGGAACCGGGCTGAGCGGCCGGCGGATCTTCGGCGAGCTGACCGCCGCCTTCGACCAGGCCTTCGGCCACCGCTACACCGTCGTGAGCACCGAAGACCTCCTACTGGGCGTGCAGGGCGGCCGCCTGACCCTGCACGACCTCACCGGACGTCCACTGAACGCGCCGAAAGTCGCCTACGCCCGGCTCTCCAGCCCACGCGTGAGCACCGACCGGGAAATCACCGTGCTACGCCACCTACGCGCCATGGGCACCGACCTCCTCAACCCCGTCGAAGCGGTACTGGCCTGCGTGAACAAGTTCTGGCAGCTACAACAACTCGCCGTCGCCGGGCTACCCGTCCCCGACACCCGCAGCTACGCCGACGCCCCCCTGAGCGAAGTCCTACGCGCCGGCGTCCCCGAACCCTGCGTCGTCAAAGCCGTCCGCGGCCAACGCGGCCAACAGGTCTTCCTCGCCCCCGACGCCGCCCTCCTCCACGCCATCCACGGCAACCTACGCCCCGACACCCCCTACCTGTTCCAACGGTACGTGGCACACTCACACGGCCGCGACCTGCGCGTGGTCGTCGTCGACGGCCAAGCGGTGGCCGCACAGATCCGCACCGCCCACAACGGCGACATGCGCTCCAACCTCGCCCAAGGCGGCACCGCCGACCTCTGCCTGGGCCGCTACCCCGCCGGCGAAACACTGGCCATCCAGGCCGCCAAAGCCCTCGGACTGGGCGTAGCCGGCATCGACCTCCTGTTCGAACAAGACGGAAGCTTCACGATCTGCGAGGTCAACGTCAACGTCGGCTGGCGTGAACGCATGACCAAGGTCACCCCCGCCATCGTGACCGCCTGCCAAACCCGCCTCGACACACACACCTGAAACCCACCCCCAACCCCCAACCCCCAACCGCCGGCCAGCGGCCAGCCGCCGGCAACCGGCAACCGGCAACCGGCAACCGGCAACCGGCAACCGGCAACCGGCAACCGGACCAGCCCCCCACCCCGCCCTCCAACCCCCTCCAACCACCAGCCCCGGGGACGGAGCCATCCCCCCCCCCGGCCACCAGAGCCGGGCGACGGCGGTGCCCCCGGCCGCCCGGCCGCCGCGCGTCACGGGACCACCCCCATGGGACCGTGTTCACGAGTTCAAGTTCCAGCCCGACCTCCGTGGGCCGCACACGGTCAGCGCTGACCGGCCACGCACCACCGGTACCGGCCGCGGACCGCCCCGGCACGCCCCGCCCCGAACCACCGGCCCTGTCCCGAACCACCGGCCCTGTCCCCCGTGTTCAGCTCACCATGGTCCCCGGCGTTCAACTCACCGCGGCCCCCGCTCCTCAGCCCGCCGTGGCCGCGCGCGCCACCACCCGCAGGTACCGTTCGATCGCCAGATGCTGCAGCACCACCGCCACCGGCCGACCGAGCCGCGCGTACCAGGCCGCCAGCCGTGAGAACGCGGTCACCTCGAACCACACCTCGCCACCGGCGTCCATGCTCACCACGAAGGACTCCTCGCCGCACTCCGGATGCCCAGGCAGCGTGCCGTACGCGAAACCGACCCGGTCACACTCCTCCACGGTCCACACCACCCGACACGGAATCACCAACCGCGGCAGCCGCAACCCGGGCAGACCGACCCGCAGCAGCACCGTGACACCAGCCGCGATCCGCGCCGGCGGCGGGTAGAGCGCGAAACCCGAACCCAACTGGGCTCCCCAGCCGAGCACATACGCACCCGCACGCTCCAGCACCACGGGCCCGTGACCGAGATGGACCCGGCGACGAAGCCAGCGGTAGCCCGACGGCAACGCCGCCAACCCGGTGGCACCGACCTCCCGATAGCTGAGCACGGCGGCACAGGCAGCGAGGTAACGGCGGCACAGGACATTCGACGACACCCGACAGTTGTACAACCACCAGTGAAGCCCCACCAAACACAGACCACCCAACCAACCACCACCAACCGCTGAGTAGGCCCGGAGCGCGGTGCCGAGATTGCTCCCGGTCCGTTTCTCCGGACCTCTCGCCGAACCCGCCGTGCGCCTCTCAACGCAACGGGCTCTCCACGGTCTCTGCCGTCAGGCGGGGGTTCGCAGGCTGCCATGGGCTGGGGATTGCGCTCGCCCGGTATCGGTAACGGCTGACCGTGACCGATGCGATCCGGAGGAGCTCGATCCCGTTCGCCGCGATCGGTCGCCACTTCCCGTCAGGGGTGGTGAACCGGCGGCGGACATCGCCCCAACTCCAGTGGTGGCGTTCCCGCAGCATGCGGATCAGACGCCACCATACGAAGCCGTCGAGCATGTCGAAGACATGCTTGGCGACCGCGTGCTTGAAGTAGTTGGCCCAACCGCGCATGATCTGAGTGAGTCTGATCAGCACGGCAGCAAGGTCCTGCTGCGATGTCCTGCGTGTCAGAGCACGGATCTTCTCCTTCAACGACCGGATGGGCCGGTCGGCGACGAAGGTGTAGACGTGCCAGGTGTTCGTCCCTCTCTTGCGCCTCCGCAGGATGCGGAAGCCCAGGAAGTCGAATCCTTCGCTGATGTGCACGATTCGGGTCTTGGCTGGTGACAGCCTCAACCCCAACGGTTCGAGCACACCTGCGACTTCCTCGTGCAGTGCCGCGGTGTCGGCCTCGGTGCCGTGCACCAGGACGACGAAGTCGTCCGCGTAGCGGACGACCCGCCACGTCGGTCGACCCTTGCGGCGCCGGTAGGCGCGTTTGCCTTCGGTGGCCATGGCCCCGCCCGGCTCCCACGGCTCGTGGAGATGCTCATCGAGCACCGACAGAGCGATGTTCGCCAGCAGCGGGGACAAGATGCCGCCTTGCGGAGTACCGGTCAAAGTCGCCTTGCTCTCGCCGAGTTCGGTAAGAATCCCGGCCTTGAGGAACGCCTTGACCAGCGTCAGGACGCGCTTGTCTCTCACCCGCTTTCGCACCCGGTCCATGAGGGCCGTGTGGTCGATCGAGTCGAAGCACGCCTCGATGTCCGCGTCCAGCACCCAGGAGTATCCCCGGGTGGTGAAGTAGTGGATCTCGGCGATCGCGTCCTGGGCCCGCCGTCGGGGCCGGAACCCGTAGGAGACCGGCTTGAAGTCGGCCTCGAAGATCGGTTCCAGCACCAGCTTCAGCGCCGCCTGAACGACCCGGTCCGCAATCGTCGGAATCCCGAGCTTGCGGACCTTCCCCGAGCCGCCCGGCTTGGGGATGCCGCGTTCCCGCACCGGCAACGGTCGGAACGAGCCCTCCTTGAGGGCGGTCCGCAGGTCGTTCAGGAACCCGGGAACACCGATGCTCTCCTCGACGTCGGCAGCTGTCAGGCCGTCGACGCCAGATGACCGGGCGCCCCGGTTGCCCGCGACCCGGTCGAACGCCGCGATCGGCGTCGCCGGGTCGTGCACAAGGTTGAACAGGTCATCGAACCGGCGGCCGGAATCGGCCACCGCCCAATGGTGAAGCTTGGCCTGCATCTCCAGTACCCGGACCCGAGGGCCCGGAGCTCCGCCGTTCGGCAGGGCGTCTTCCGGCATTGCAGCGTCCTTCCCTTCTCGATACCGCTGCCGCCCTTCCCCATGCGGCCGGCTTTCCCGGCCTCGGAGTACTACGGCGGCTCCGCCCCGTCCCAGACCGATCGGTGGTCGGTGCACCCAGCCCCAACTACCCGCTGGCGTCAGGCAGTCAGGGCAAGATCCGGGACGGTTCCCGTGTTCACTGTGGTTCGCTCGACGGAGTAGGAGCCCGGCTGTGTCCCTGCGGCATCGCCACGAGTACGCCGCAGACATTCCTCGTGGCCTCCCGGGCAGCTTTCGTATACCGCCCCAGGAGTTAGCAGTTCACCCAAACGGATGACCCGCGTGCGCACCGCTCCCGGCCCTGATCCACCAGGTTCGAGCCGGTGTCCCATTAAGAGACGTAAACACCGGTTCCTCTCGTACTCCTCTCCATCACGCTCGCCGGACCCGCGCCATCTGGCAGTACTGGCCTCGTCCCGGCTTTGTCAGGGCCGCTCCCACCCTCCCCGGCACCACCCGGATCAGGCTGCCCTCAGCTTCAACCCCACTGCTGCGACAGGGGATTGGTGCAGGTCTTCCACCTCCACTCGAACCAACAGCGCCTCACGGCGCAAACGAAAGACAGGCCAACACCCGGCCCCAGACGACGTTCACCCACAACCCCGAACAGGATCCAAACCCAACCGCTGGGCCTCGACTTGGTCGGCGTCGACCAGCACCAACTCGTTGCCGTAGGGCGCACGACGCACCACGTCGTGCAGACGCGGCACAGGCCCCGGCTCGACCGGACGGAACCCGCTCTTGTTCACCACCGTGACCACACCACTCGACGCGGCAACCTCCTGCGCGACGGCCCGCGCGACCACGGCGGTGTCCACCGGACGGACCAGCCACCAGCCACCGGCCCCCGACCGATCCGAGCGGAGCCTGGAGCCGCTCCAGCGCCACCGCTGCATCCTCCAGCAGCGGCGCCACCCCAGCCGGTACCTCCCCGGCCGGCGGGAACACACCGGACCCGGCGGCCGACCGGCTGTCAGAGGCGACTGCCAGGCTGGCGGTCATGGACGACCACGCCTTGTGGGGCAGCCCCGCCGACGGGGCACTGGCACTACTGCTGAAGACCGGGTGGATCGACGTCCACCCGGGCACCCCGCGGATCGAGGAGTCCCTCTTCGGCCGCGCCTTCCCGGGCCGTCGCTCTGGACGACCAGCCGATCACGGGCTTCCTGATCGAGGTCTCCAGCATCCGCGGCGCCACCACGACCTCCTGCTGACGCGGGCCCGCCTGTTCGACGTGGGCCCGCCTGTTCACGGTCACGGTCAGAGCGTTGTTCGCTGCCCAAAGGTTCTTCGAGGAGATAACTCTTGGGGGGTGTCACCCGTACTCGGCTTCAGCCGGTGGCGGCCGGCCCAGACCTGTTGTTGCGCGGTGGCCGCCGGCGACAGTCGGGCAGGCCCACCTCGGGGACGTCGGCCGGCACCTCGTCCAAGGCCCCGGCCCACTCCTGCTGGGAGCCCTTGAAGGCGATCCGCGGGTTGATCCGGTGCGGCCCGCCAGGGGGCGGGTGAGTCGGCCCGGGCCGTAGAGCTGGGTCGGGCGTGAGCGCCAGTAGTCGTCGACGGTGTGCCGAGATCAGTGAGGCCGGCCCCGAGGCCGCGGAGCTTCGGGCTGCGATCGAGGACGTGTTCGCACGGGCGTGAGACGAAGGCGTTCGTCGAAAGGAAAATGGCCCGTGTTCGTCTGTCGTGTCGATCTGCGGCCGCGCTGTTCGACCTGGGGTGGAGAGGGTCGATAGGCGACCCCCGATCAAGGAGACGAAAGATGGCGAAGTACATGCTGATCATGCGAGGCACGGACGAGTCCGTCGCGAAGATGATGGAGACGCCTTTCGAGGAGATGCTCGAGACAGTGGGCCGGTTCAACGAGGAGCTGATCCGGGCGGGCGTGCTCGTCGCCGCGGAGGGCCTGGACGACCCGTCCCAGGGCGTGGTGGTGGACTTCGGCGGGGAGACCCCGGTGGTCACCGACGGTCCGTACGGCGAGACGAAGGAGCTGTTCGGCGGCTTCTACGTGATCGATGTCGCTTCGAAGGAGGAAGCGGTCGAGTGGGCCAAGCGCCTCCCGGCCTTCCCCGGCTCGAAGTGCGAGGTCCGTCGTGTGCCGGGCATCGAGGAGTTCCCGCAGGACAACGAGTGGATCATCAAGGAGCGGGCGTGGCGCGAGCGGACCGGCCAGATCTGACGCCCGCGGCCGCCGACGGCCCGCCGAGCGCCGAGTCGGCGCGGCGGGCCGTCGAGGCGGTCTGGCGGATCGAGTCGGCGCGGATCGTCGGCGCGCTGGCCCGCTATACCGGGGACTTCGCGCTCGCCGAGGATGTCGCTCAGGAGGCGCTGGCACAGGCACTGGTCGCCTGGTCGCGCGACGGTGCGCCGGCCAGCCCGGTGGGCTGGTTGCTAACGACCGCGCGGCGGCGGGCCATTGACAGCTTCCGTCGCAAGTCCGCGCTCGAGGAGCGGTACGCCATGCTGGCGGGCCAGCTGGCCGATGGCGAGTTCAGCTCGGGCACGGTGGTCGCGCCCGGCCGGTCGGACGATCTGCCGTGGGACCCCGACCGGGTCGATGACGATGTCCTCGCGCTGATGTTCACGGCCTGCCATCCGGTGCTCGCCCCCCAAGCTCGGGTGGCGCTCACGCTGCGCGTGGTGGGCGGCCTGTCCACCGAGGAGATCGCCCGGGCGTTCCTCGTGCCAGTGCCGACCATCCAGGCCCGGATCACCCGGGCGAAGAAGACGCTTGCCGCGGCGCACGTGCCGTTCGAGCTGCCACCGTCCCAGGAACGGCCAGGACGGCTCGGCGGGGTCCTGAGCGTTCTGTACGTGATCTTCACGGAGGGCTCGACGGCGACGACCGGTGACCGCCTGCTGCGACCTGAACTCGCGTACGAGGCGATCCGGCTGACCCGGACGCTGGCCGCGCTGCTGCCCGGTGAGCCGGAGGCGTACGGGCTACTCGCGCTGTTCGAGCTCACCGCCGCGCGCTTTGCCGCGCGTACCGGACCCGATGGGGAGGCGGTACTCCTGGAGGACCAGGACCGGCGCCTGTGGGACCGGCCAGCGATCCGTCGCGCTCTGGCGGCACTCGGCCGGGCCGCAGCCATCGGGCGGGGCCTTGGACCATACGGTCTACAGGCTGCGATCGCCGCCTGCCACGCGACGGCACCCTCGGTGGAGGAGACCGACTGGGAGCGTATCGTGCTCCTGTACGAAGCCCTCGGCCGCGTGGCTCCCTCCCCTGTCGTCGAACTCAACCGGGCCGTGGCCCTCGCGATGGCGAGCGGACCACGACAAGCACTGTCCATGGTGGACGCATTGGTCGCCTCCGGCCACCTGTCGGACTCGTACCTGCTCCCGAGCGTGCGCGGTGAACTACTGGTTCGCCTCGGTCGCACCACCGAGGCCCGAGCCGAGCTGGAACTCGCCGCCCGGCTGTGCCGTAACACCCGCGAACGGTCCGTACTACTGCGCAAGGCGGCGGCGTTGGAGTGATGTCCACCCACCCAACACCACCATCGCGCCCACACCTCAGCCAGCCAGTCGATCGACATCGCGGTGGCCGGTCGAGAACTGGAGACCAGCCCACTGTCCGGAAGCACGGCGACGCCTTCGGCAACTCAGCCACCCACGACATGACCCGACGCCGCCGCACACCACACCAAACCATCACGATCAGACAACGCAAACCCACCGTGGCCTGCGTCTTCGACACCCGCCCGGCCCCACACTCCCCCACGACGTGATCCACCCGCCCGGCGGCCGCAGCGACGGCAGCCTGGTCCGCCCGGGGCCGAGGGCGGAGAACAAGTGGTGCACCGCCTCCCCCATCCGCCCGCCCGAACAGGTCATCGCCGACGCCTTCGACCAGACCGAAGCCCGCGACCCGAAGCACCTGCGACCCTGGGACGTCCTGGTCGACGGCGCCCGCCACCAGCTCGACCTGATCACCACCGAGACCGCCCGACGCGGCGTCACGGTCCACATCCTGCTGGACTTCGTGCACGTCCTCCGAGTACGTCCGGGCCGCCGCCCACGCCTTCCACAAACCCGGCACCCCCAAGGCCGAAGCCCGGGCCGCCGACCACCTGACCGCGATCCTCGCAGGCCACGCCGCCCGCACCGCCCACACCGCCCACACCGCCCACAAGATGACCGCCCAGGCCAACCGCGAGCACCTAACGGCCTCCCGACGCGAGGCCGTCGACGCCTGCCACCGCTACCTGACCGGCCACCTCGACCAGCTCGCTTACGACACCGCCCTCAACAACGGCTGGCCGATCGCCACCGGCGCCGTCGAGGACGCCAGCCGTCACCTGATCGCCGACCGCCTCGAGATCACCGGCGCCCGCTGGGGCCTTCACGGAGCCGAAGCCGTCCTACGACTTCGCACCGTCGTCTCCAACGCCGACCTCGACTCCTACCGGCGCTTCCACGCCGCCCACGAGCACCAGCGGCCCTACCCCACCCCTGACCAGCAGGCCTACAGCCTCACGGCTTGACCGGGGACCGGCTTGCGGCCGGTGGTCGACGGTGACGGAGACGAGCGCGCGAGAAGTCTCCACGCCGATTGACGACCCGCGGCAAGATTGAGCCGTGCCGACCGAGTCAGACAAGATCGAGCTGAGCGAACACGAACTCCGTGAAATCACGGGCTACGCGGCTGATTGCGCGCGCAGAGCGCTGTCGATCTTCGAAAAGGATCTCCCCGCTGACACGCGCCCTCGCGACGCCATCGATGCGGCACACGCCTTCGCCGGGGGCGGCCGGCGCACGGCCGCTCTGCGGCAGAGCGCGTGGGCGGCGTTCAAAGCGGCACAAGAAGCCACCTCACCCGCTGCGGCTGACGCGGCACGAGCGGCCAGCCATGCGGCCGGCGCCGCCTACCTACATCCCCTGGCAAATGCACATCAGGTGAAACACATTCTCGGCGCGGCAGCGCATGCGGCACGAGCAGAAGAGTTGGTATCCGGAGAAGACCCTCGCGCCAGAGCGGGCACCCTCGAATGGGCGCATCATCACGCACCACCAGCGGTCACCGCGGTGCTCAGCCGTCTACCCGCCGCACCTCCCGGAGGCGGCCGCGTGGGAGAGTTCATCCGCGATCTCGACGCCGCCCTCCGCGCCTGAGCGCGATCAAATACCAGAGACCCGCAGAGGGATCCGTCAGCGGAACTTATTGAGGGCCAACGGCCGCCCCACCGAAACGGTCGGCTTCGCTTCCGAACCGGCCCGCAAGCCCACGTGACCACGACACCGCAGCGGACCACTACCTCCCCTCGAAACGAACTGCACCCAGCCCGGTTGCCCCCGGTCGACTCCAGGTCGTCGACACCCCGAGCACCAGGCGCGGCCAAACACCCCGCGGCGAAGACAGGCACAAGACACGAACCGAGAACCCACACACCCAACGCCCCCCACCACCCGGCCGAACACCAACAGGCCCAACGACGGCGAGCAGCAAGCCGGCCCCGCCCGCCACCCCCCACACCACCACAACAGCGAGTCCCCCCACGAACGCCGGCCCCACCACCCAGGCCACCCGGCAAGAACGCCGCCCAGCCCCCGGAACACAATGAGTTCCCACCAACCTCCCCACACAGGCCACCACCACACAACCACACCCCGACCAGCACCACGAAGAACCCGGCACCCGACCACCACAACCCAGCACCCCCACCCGACCACCACAACCCGGCACCCCCACCTCCAGCGGGCACCAATGCCACCCCACGAACAGCGCGACACCCCCTCACCGGCCACACCTCCCCCCAGGCCAGCGCCAAGGAGACAGCACCAGGGGGCCAACGCGCCCGAGCAGGACCCGTCACACCCCCCACGACGGGCCACCCACCCGGCAACACCTACGGGGCAGCGGCACGCGCGTGACCGCCCGCCCCCCGCGCCCTCCTCCCCCGACGCACCACCATCCACCCCAGCCCCAGCCCCAGCCCCGGCGGCAGCCGCGGCGGCCTCCCGCGCCTCGGCCCCGACGGCAGCCTCCCGCGCCTCGCGCACGTCACGGCGCAGCAGAACCACCCAACCCGCCGGCACGAGCGCGGCAAACAACCACCACTGGATCGCATAGAGCAGGCGAACACCCCCTCACCCGCCACACCTCCCCCAGGCCAGCGCCAAGGAGACAGCACCAAGGGGCCAACGCGCCCGAGCAGGACCCGTCACACCCCCCACGACGGGCCACCCACCCGGCAACACCTACGGGGCAGCGGCACGCGCGTGACCGCCCGCCCCGGCGCCCTCCTCCCCCGAC
>NZ_JBITZU010000009.1:58324-332946 GCF_044547075.1 Kitasatospora sp. NPDC052896 | reverse complement strand
TAGGAGATCATCGATCCAGATCATCGAGGCGCGGAGGTGGAGGCCGGCGAGGTAGCTCTCGGGGGTCTTGTCGAACCGGGTGGCGATGCCTCGCCAGGCCTTCAGCTTGTTGATCAGGCGCTCGACGGTGTTCCGTTCCTTGTAGAGGTCGACGTCGTGGCTGACGGGCCTGCCGCCCTTGCCGCCCTTCTTCTTCCGGTTGGCGGCTTGGTCCTTCTTCTCCGGGATGACCGCCTTGATGCGCCGTTCGCGAAGGTAGAAGCGATTGCCTCGGGACGAGTAGGCCTTGTCTCCGGCGACCGCGTCGGGCCTGGTGCGGGGACGGCCGACCGGCCCTGGGACCCGGACCTTCTTCAGTACGGGGATGAACTGCGGGCTATCGGCGGCCTGTCCCTCGGTCAGGACGAACGCCAGCGGGCGGCATTTCCGGTCGCCGGCGCAATGGATCTTGCTGGTCTGTCCGCCCCCGGCGCGTCCGAGCAGGGCGGCTTTCAGCCGGAGCTTGCGCCGACGCCGGATTCGCCGTTGTTCCCTTTCCGGGTCGTCTGCGGCGGCCTGCCCGTCTTGTCCCTGCGGGCCTCCCCCTTTTGCCGGGCCTTCTCCGCCTCGTCGGCGGCCTTCTCCAGGGCGTTCATGGTGTCGGAGTCGAGGTGCATTCCGGCGGCGTCGTGGTGGGCCCGCACAGTGGTGGAGTCCACGCTGACCAGGGACAAGTCCACCTCACCCCGCTTCGCGGCCTCCGCGATCAGCCTCTCCAGCAGGGCTTCGAAGACGCCGGCGTCCCTCCAGACCCGGAAGCGACCGTAGACCGTCGGCCAGGGGCCGAACTCGGCGGGCATCTCCCGCCACTGGGCGCCGGAGCGGAACCGCCAGATCACGCCCTCGAACTGGTCCCGCAGCCTTTCGGGGTATGGGCCGTACTCGCCGATCGGCAAGTACGGCTCGATGAACGCCCACTGCTCGTCGGTGAGTTGCCTACGCGTCACACACAACGTCCTACCGGATTCCGCTTTCAGGTGAGCACGAAACCGCAATATTGATCACGACATCACACAGACCCTAGGAGGGCAGGGACCACATCTGCGCGGGGTTGTTCGCACTGCACGGCGCCAGCGTCACCTGGGTCTGCAGGCCGTTGTCGGTGAGGCACTGGCCCGTCAGAGCGTTGTGGAGGTAGGAGAAGCCCCCGACGGAGGAGTCCTCCGGAAGCCAGAGCTGCCACAGCCAGCTGCCCGCCTGCCAGAGGTCGACCTTGCTGCTCAACCCGAGGCTCATGACCGCGTTGGAGTTCAGGCCGTTCAGGAGGTAGTAGCCGCTGGTGCCGTTGACCGTGGTGGGCTGCATCGTCCAGTGCTGGCCGGTGAGCGTGGGGTAGATGTGCCACTCGATGAGCTGGGTGCCGTTGCTGGTCGCTCCCGAGGCCACGTCGATCGCGGTGTTGTCGCCGTAGTTGGTGATCTCGCCCGGCTGGCGGGGCGGGGGCGGCGGAGTACTGGCCGTCGAGGGAGGCTGCGCGGGCGTGGCCGGCTGCTGCGCGGGTATGGTCGGCGCCTGCGTGGGCCGTGGCGGAGTAGTGGCAGGCTGGCCGGTCGGCCCGGAGGAGTGTTCGTTCGAGCCGGCGCCGGATGGCGCGGTGGAGGGGCGGCCGGTCGTCGTTGTGCCGTCCGTCGCGCTGGGCGACGCAGACGCGCTGGCCGTGGCCGTGGGTGAGCCTGCGGATGGGCTCACCGAAGCGTCGGCCAGGACGGCGGGCGGCGTCGCCGGGGCCTGGCTGCCCGAGAGTGTGGGCTGGCCGCCGCTCGCACTGCCGGCGTGAGGATGCTGGCTGAAGGTCGGCCGGGCGATGGCCGTGCCCAGGATCAGGGCGACCGTGACCGCGCCGAGCACCCCGGCGCTGCGGCGCCGGCGGGCGAGCGCGGGCGTCAGCACCGGATCGACCAGACTCCGCAGCTTGGAGGACAGGGCCGGCCCGAGGTCCAGGGGGTCGGCCGGGGCCCCGTCGGCGGGTGCGTCGGGGCGGTCATGGGCCTCGGAGGTGGCGGCGGCACCGTGCTCGCTCTCCACTTCCGCTTCCCGCTCCGGCTCGCGCTCCGTTCGAAGGTGGGTGAGCGCGATCGCGAAGGACGGCCGGTCCGGCTGGTCTGCGTCCGGAGCCTCGCCCAGCACCCCGGGGGAGGCCCCGGCCGGGTGGTCACCGGCCCGGGGGGCCTTCTGCTCGGCCTCGCCCTGCCGATCCTCCGTCTCGCGCCTCGGTTCGGTCTCAAGGACGGTCCCGGTCGCGGGCGCAGGCTCGGGCGTCGTCCCGGCGAGGGGCTCCTGCCCGGTGGCGAACTCGGCTACGGGCTCGGGCTGGGCGGGCAGTTCTGGCTCGGCGTCGATGTCCGGCTCCGCCGCCTGCTGACCGAGCTCTGCTCCCGCCTTGGCGATCAGGCCCACGCTGGCCTCGAACGACACCCAGTCGACCGCCGCCCCGACTCCCTCACCCGCCGGGGCCTGCGAGGCGGACGTCAGCCCTGGCAGCACCACCCGGATGGCCCTCGCCATCGCGGCGGCACTGCGGAACCGGTCGGCCGGGTCCTTCGCCAGGGCCCGCTGGACCAACTTTCGTACCGCCGCTGGGATCTCCTCCGGCAGCGGTGGCACCGGCTCCCGGACGTGTTGCCGTATGACGGCTGGTGAGCTCCCGTCGTCGAACGGGGACGCACCCGTCAGGCACTCGTACGCGATCACCCCGACCGCGTACACGTCGGCGGCGGCCGTCAGCGCGCCCTGGCGCGACTGCCCGGGTGCACCGTGGACGGCTGTCCCCGGTTCGGTGCCACCGGCCGTGGGCCGCCGGGTGCCCGCGGTGCGCGCCACGCCGAAGTCGGTGACCACCACCGTCTCACCGCGCAGCAGCAGGTTCGCGGGCCTGACGTCCCGGTGCACGATGCCCCCGTCGTGCGCGGCCTGCAACGCGTCGAGGGTCTGCGCCGCGATGGTGAGGGCGCGGACGGGGTCGAGCCGCCCGGCCTCGGCCAGCACCTCGCTGAGCGGGCGGCCGTCGAGCAGCTCCGTCACCAGGAACGCGGCGCGTGGGTCGGTCGTCTCGCCGTAGTCGTACACCGAGACGACTCCGGGGTGGCTCACCCAGGCCAGGATCCCGACCTCGGTGCGGAAGCGCTCGGCGAACGCCGGGTCCTCCAACAGCTCGGGCAGGAGGATCTTCACCGCGACCGAGCGGCCGAGCACGTCGTCCACGGCACGCCACACGTGGCCCGTCGAACCGACACCGATCAGCTCGATCAGCCGGTAACGGCCGTTCAGTACGGTGCCCTGGCCCCACATGGCAGTTCCTCAACTCTTCGTCAGATCGGGTCGGGGAGTCGATCCTTGACAGGCCAGAGCTGGCCCGGCGCACGCTGCGTGAACATATCAGCCGTTCCGCGCCCGCTGCCAACCTCCGCGGCAGTCGATATGCGTGTGCACGGCGGCCGAAGGGCACCACTTGCCGGGCATCGAGGTTCGACCTGGGCGATTCACGAAGCCTCGGGCCGATGTGGAGCGGCCGGGATCCGATGACAGAAGAGGCGAACCGGCTCCTGGCAGGACCAGCCGTGGCGCCGCAGCAACACCCACGTCCCCTCGACGGTGTACGCCACACGGAACAGCCGGCCAATTGGGCTTGATTCGCTTTGACGGACACTCCTGATCAGGGGCTTCGGGCCAGTCGGTGCGGAACGGCCGCAGGCTGGTGAGCCGGTCGGGCGGCTCGTCCGGGAAGAGCCTGTTCACGAGTGTTAGGCGCTCGATGTAGGAGTCCGTGCTCTCGCGGTGGAGCGGGGCGACGGTCCGAGGCAGCGGCATGACGACACCTTCCACCAGGCACCGCCGCCGTCGCCTCTGGCCGCTCCTCCTGGCCCGTGCGCCATCGGCCCTGAGCTACACGTGATCTTTACCCTTTGGTAACTCCTTCCCCGCCCGGGCACGTTGACCTTGTGAGACTCTGCGATGCCCTAAGTGGTCCGCGTCGTAAGTCCTTCGGGGGTTGACTTCGGAGCCGGTCGTGGGTGTGTGCGCTGTCAGCTAGTGCCGGGCGTGTCGCCGCCCTCGCGCCGCAGCAGCGCGCGCGAGCGGGGCGATGCGACGTTGAGGGCTGCGAATCAAGGGAGTCGGGGACTCCGGTTCCGTGGCTTCTCGGGCCCCCGTCCCGGGCCGCCCGGCGTGACTAGCCCGGTCTCGTACGCGAGGACGACGGCCTGGGCCCGGTCCCGGAGGTTCAATTTGGCGAAGATCCGGGTCACGTGAGTCTTCACCGTCGACTCGCTGAGCGTCAGCTCGTCCGCCAGCTCGGCGTTGGACAGCCCGCGCCCCAGCAGGGTGAGCACCTCCGCCTCGCGCGGCGTCAGTGGGGCAAGGTCGCGGTGTGGCGCCGGGCTGTCGGCGGAGGACGGCCGTGGGGTGCCGGCCGCGAAACGCTCGACCAGGCGGCGCGTGATCGACGGCGCGAGCAGCGCGTCGCCGGTGTCCACCAGCCGTACGGCGGCGGCGAGGTGGGCCGACGTGACGTCCTTGAGCAGAAAGCCGCTGGCGCCAGCGGCGAGGGCCGCGTACACGTAGTGGTCCAGGTCGAAGGTGGTCAGCATGATCACCCGGCAGCGCGGGACCTGGGCGAGGATACGCCGGGCCGCCTCCAGGCCGTCCATGCCCGGCATCCGGATGTCCAGCAGCGCGACGTCGGGCTGGTGCGTGACCGCTGCCGCGACCGCCTCGGCGCCGTCGGCGGCCTCGGCTACTACATCGATCCCGCGCGCGGTGAGGATCATCCGGAAGCCGGTGCGCACCAGCTCCTGGTCGTCGGCGATCACCACCCGGGGCCCGCGCCGGCCGTCCGGCGGCGCGCCCGTCACGGCCGGTCCAGCGGGATGCGTGCGCGGACCCGAAAGCCACCGCCGAGCCGGCGCCGGGCGTCGAGGTCACCGCCGTACACCGCGACCCGCTCGCGCAGCCCGACCAGCCCGCGCCCGGCCCCGTCGGTGCGCTGCGGGGTGCCCGCCGGATCGCCGGACAGCACGCTCGGCCCGCTGTTCAGCACCTCCACCCGCAGGTAGCGGTCCGTGTAGCGCACCGTCAGCTCCGCCTTCATCCCGTCCCCGTGCTTGAGCGCGTTGGTCAGCGCCTCCTGGATGATTCGGTACGCCGTCACGTCGATGCCAGCGGGCAGCTGCTGTGGCTCGCCGGAGATCCGTACCTCCACCGGCAGGCCGGCGAAGGCGAACCGGTCGATCAGTGGGCTGAGCCGGCTCAGGCTCGGCTGCGGCGCGAAGTCGGCCTCCTCCGGCTCGTCACGGCCGTCCGCCGCCGGGGCCAGCAGGCCGAGCAGATGTCGTAGTTCGGTCATCGCGTCTCGGCCGGCGGACTCGACGGCGGCCATCGCGGCGGCCGCCTCCTCTGGCATGGTGGCGAGCACCTCGCGGGCCGCTCCGGCCTGCACCACCATCAGGCTCACGTTGTGGCTCACGATGTCGTGTAACTCGGCCGCGATCCTCGCTCGCTCGGCGTTGATGGCTGTGCGCGCCGCGCTCTCCCGTTCCCGCTCCAGCAGCCAGCCGCGCGCGCCGATGGCCGCCCGATGGGCCCGCCGCGCCCTGCCGAGAGCGACCCCCAGCCAGCCGGCCGCCCCTGCCGCTACCAGGGCGGCGATCCACCCCGTCTCCAAACCCCACACTCCGCCAGCTTCCCAGCTCACGCCGTGATCCACATCATCCGGGAGTACCGCTCGCGTACCTCCCCGGTACTACGGCCCCGGACGGTTACACCCGGGGTGGGATGCCCCGCCGGGGCCGCTGCTCCTACCGTCGGGTGCCATGAGCAATGATCACGACGGAAGCACCCGGCAGGACGGCGCGCAGGTCGTTGTCGAGCTGTCCGGTGTCCACAAGAAGTTCGGGGACGCCAAGGCCCTGGACGGAATCGATCTACGGATCGGGGCGGGCGAGGCGGTCGCCGTGATGGGCCCCTCGGGCTGCGGCAAGTCCACCCTGCTGAACATGGTCGCCGGCCTGGACCGGCCCACCTCCGGCACGGTCCGCGTACACGGCCAGGACCTCGGGCAGCTGAACGAGACCGGGCTGACGCTGTTCCGCCGCCGGCACATCGGCATGATCTTCCAGTTCTTCAACCTCATCGACGACCTGCCCGCCCTGGACAACGTGGCGCTGGCCGCCCAGCTAACCGGCACCTCCGCCCGCCAGGCGCGCCGCCGGGCGCTGGAGCTGCTCGACGAACTCGGCGTCGCCCACCGCAAGGACACCTACCCGGCCGCGCTGAGCGGCGGCGAGCGCCAGCGCGTGGCCGTCGCCCGGGCGCTGATGAACCGTCCGGCGCTGCTGCTCGCGGACGAGCCGACCGGCGCCCTGGACAGCCGCTCCGGCGAGCAGGTGATGGACCTGCTGATCGACCTCAACCAGATCGGGCAGACTCTGCTGATCGTCACCCATGACCCGCACCTGGCCACCCGCTGCGCCAGCCGGCTGGTCGAGGTCGCGGACGGCCGGGTGGCCCGCGAGCGGTCCTTGGAGCACACGGCATGACCGGGGCGGTGTGGCGGGCCTCACGCGCGGCCGTCAGACGGCGCAAGGTCCAGACGATCGTGATTGGCCTTGTCGTCTTCTGCTCGACCACCACCATCCTGCTCGCGCTCGCCGTGATGAGCGCCGCCCGGGCGCCGTTCGACGCGGCCTTCGACGCGCAGCGCGGCGCCCACGTGGTCGCGACCTTCGACGCCGCCAAGGCCCCGGCGGAGCAACTGGCCGCCGACGCCCACCGGCCGGGCGTCGAGGCGGCCGCCGGGCCGTTCGCCCAGGTCACTCTGAACATCCCGACCGACTGGTTGGGCAACGCGCCCGGGGCGATCACCCTGGTGGGCCGGGCCGACCCGGCGGGCCCGGTGGACCGTGTGAAGCTGACAGCAGGCCGCTGGGCCACCAGGCCGGGCGAGGTCGTCGTCTACATGGGCCGGGGAACCTTCGACAACCTGCTGGGCCAGACCATCGCGCCCACCGGCGCTCCGCCACTCACCGTGGTCGGCATCGCCGACAGCATGAGCAACTCGGCGGGCGGCTGGGTCACCCCCGAGCAGATGGCCGCCCTCCATCCCACCGCCGAGCAGATGCTCTACCGTTTCACCGACGCCTCAACCGACGACGCGCTGAAGGCAGGCTTGGCGAAGGCCACCGAGGGCCTGCCCGGGGACGCGTTGACCAGCGCGCAGTCCTATCTCACTCTCAAGCAGGCGTTCTCCGCCTCGGCCGATGCCTACCTGCCGTTCATGTCGGTCTTCGGCGCGCTCGGCCTGGTGGTCGCGGTATTGATCGTCGGAAACGTGGTCAGCGGTGCGGTGGTGTCCGGCTACCGCCACATCGGCGTGCTCAAGGCGCTCGGCTTCACCCCGCGCCAGGTGGTCGCGGTCTACATCGCCATGGTCTCAGTGCCCGCGATCGCTGGTGCCGCCCTCGGCACGGTCGCCGGCTGGGCGCTGGCCCGCCCGATCGTCGACATGACCTTCAACGGGATCGACACCGGCACCGCCGCGCTCGCGCCCCCGGCCTGGCTGCCGGTCGCCTGCCTGGTCGCCGTGCCCCTGCTGGTCGTCCTCGCCGCGTTCCTGCCGGCCTCGCGCGCCCATCGGATCTCCGCGGCAGAGGCAATCACCGCAGGCAGCGCGCCGCGCACCGGGCGCGGCCTACAGGTCCAGCGCTGGCTCAGTGGCACGCGGCTGCCGCGCTCGGTCAGCCTCGGCCTCGGCCAGCCCTTCGCCCGTCCCGCCCGGACGGCGCTCACCATGGCGTCCATCGTGCTGGGCGTGGTCACGGTAACCTTCGCCACCGGCCTGACCGGCACGCTGCTCGCCTCCATGCAGCCACTGAATGGGGACAACGGCCGCACCTTCGTCCACGTGCAGGTCGGCGCCGCCGACGCCCACCAGACCGTGCCGAAGCTGACCGACGCCCAGATCGAGGCCGTGCTGCGCGCCACGCCCGGTTCCGACCAGGTGACCTCGCGCGCGTTCGAACAGGTCGGCCTGGTCGGCTACACCCAGCCGGTGTTCGCCGACTTCTACGGCGGCGACGCCCTCGAGCGGCCACTGCACGTGGTCAAGGGGCGCCCGGCGACCAGGCTGGGCGAGGTGGTTGCCGGACCGGCGTTCCTGGACCAGCACGGACTCAAGCTCGGCGACCGGATCACCCTGGACGTCAGTGGCCGGCTCCTGCCCGTGACCATCGTCGGCGAGCCCGTCGAGGGCAACGCCCGGGCGGTGGCGTCCAACGCGGCGACGCTGGCCGGAACCGGAGTGAAACTGCACGTGGTCGAGTACGTCGTGCGGCTCGCCCCCGGCGCGGACGCCGACGCCTACGTCAAGGCAATCAAGGACGCCGACCCCGGCCTCTACTCGAACGTGGTGACGAACGACGTGAACGGCCCGATCGCCTCGGTGATCAGCTTCGCGACGATCTTCACCGTGCTGCTGTGCGTGGTCGCCGCCCTCGGAGTCTTCAACACCGTGCTGCTGAACATCCGCGAGCGCCGCCGGGACCTCGGCATGCTCAAGTCGATCGGCATGACGCCGCGCCAGGTGGTCGCGATGACGGTGACCTCGGTCGCCGGGCTGGGTCTGGTCAGCGGGATCATCGGCGTCCCGCTCGGGATGGCCGCGCACCGGCTGATCGTCGAGAACATCACCATTCTGATGTTCACGGACTCGATGATCAACGTGTGGCGCGCCCCGCTACTGATCGCCGTCGCGCTGGCGGGCGTCGTCATCGCCGTCCTCGGCGCACTGCTCCCCTCCCGTACGGCGGCCCGGCTGCCGATCGCCGAGGTGCTCCACAACGAGTGACGCCTCGGGGTGGGCGGTTGCCAGGGGCGGGTGGCGGACGGGGGTCGCCACCCGCCCCGCCAGTTTGTGAAACCGCTGCACGGCCGGTCCACCCTGGCGGAAAACCTGTCGTGATCCACTTCTCATGATCGGCGTGCCCGCCTTGCCCGTTGCCCCTGCCCGCCCGATAACCCTGACCGCCTCCGAGCGCAAGCGGCTCAAGACGATGGCCTACGGCCACAAGACCGAGCACCGGCTCCGTCAGCGCGCCCACGTCGTCCTGCACGCGGCCCGGGGCCGCCCCAACGCCCGCATCGCCCGCGAGATGGGGCTGCACCTGGACACCGTCCGCACCTGGCGCGGCCGATTTGCCGAGCACCGGCTGCCCGCCCTGTCCGACCGCAAGCGCTCCGGGCGTCCCGCCTCCTTCACACCGCTGCAGACCGCCCAGGTCAAGGCCCTGGCCTGCCAACTGCCCGCCGAGAGCGGCACACCGCTCTCACGCTGGTCGGCTCCGGAGCTGGCCCGCGAGGTCGTCGGCCGCGCCATCGCCGGCGCGATCTCCGCCTCCACCGTGCGGCGCTGGCTCAGGCAGGACGCGCTCAAGCCCTGGCAGTACCAGTCCTGGATCTTCATCACCGACCCCTGCCTTCCGGTCCAGGGCCGAGCGCGTGCTCGACCTCTATGCCCACATCTGGAACGGCGAAGCGCTCGGCGCGGACGAGTGCGTGATCAGCGCGGATGAGAAGACCTCCATCCAGGCCCGCTGCCGCTGCCACCCCACCCTGGCCCCCGGGCAGGCCAGGGCGATGCGGGTGAACCACACCTACGGCCGCGGTGGCGCCCTGGCCTACCTGGCCGCCTACGACGTCCACCACGCGAAGACCTTCGGCCGCTGCGAGCCGAGAACCGGCATCGCCCCGTTCATGGCCCTGGTCGACCAGGTCATGACCCAGGAGCCCTACGCTAGCGCGAAACGCGTGTTCTGGGTCGTGGACAACGGCTCCTCCCACCGCGGCAAGAAGGCCGCCGACCGGCTGACCACCGCCTACCCGAACGCGGTCCTCCTCCACACCCCGGTCCACGCCTCCTGGCTGAACCAGGTGGAGATCTACTTCTCCGTCGTGCAGCGCAAGGTCGTGATACCCAACGACTTCACCGACCTCAACGAGGTCGCGGACCGGCTCCGAGCCTTCGAAGACCGCTACAACGCCACGGCACAGCCGTTCCAGTGGAAGTTCACCACCTCCGACCTGGACGATCTGCTGGCCAGACTCGACCGGCACACCGCCGATCACCCAGAAGAATCCTCCGCCGCCCCGGCAGCGTGATCAACCCCCGAAGGACTTACGACGCAGACCACTAAGTACTCCAGCAGGACTTTTCCATTCCCGCTGGTCAATGGCCGGGAAGTGGGGAGTGTAGCGGCGGGCGATAGGTCAGGGGTGGTCTTCATGGGACTGCCCGTCGATCGTGTGTAGCCGTCGTTGGTAGTGGCAGCGGCGGGGCAGCCTCCAGTCGTGATCAACACGTCAGAGCCCGAGCCGTGGGACCGTGAACTCGAGCAGCTTCTCCTCCTTGTCGGTGTGCACTTTGGCCGTGTGGAGCCGCGCCGTCGAATGCGCGACTACGTCCGCGGCCTACTCGGCCCGGTCGGCCGGAAGAATGGCTGGCAGCTGGCCGAATACGCCGGCCACGCCACCCCTGACGGCCTCCAGCGCCGCATCCCACCGGCCTTCAGCTGCTCCAAGGTGCGGGCGGGCGCTCCAGGCAACGGCGTGACGGTGATCTTGTGCAGGTCCAGGAGACGGTGCCCGTCCTGGGGCCTTGTCCTGAGCGGCGAAGCCGGACTCCTCGATCTGCCTACCGGTAACGTCGCGGTAGCGGATCTTGTACTCGTGCGGGCACTTGGACCACCTCGCCTGAGGGTGCTCGCACTCCTTGAAGAAGGTGCCCATGCCGTGGGCCAATGCCTTGGTGACCATGTGCCTTGGTGACCATGCTGCTCGACTCCCCGCGTACCAATGCTGACAGTTTGCTGACGGGAGATGATCCACGGGGCCTCTGACCTGGGTGAGAACACCGAATCAGTGATATGTGGTGGAACTTCATCGGACGCTCGACGGAGGAGATCGTGCAGGCGCGTACGGACTGGATGGAAGGGTCCAGGTTCGGCGAGGTGCACGGCTACGACGGCTCGCGGCTGTCGGCGCCTATGCTGCCCTCGGTGCCGATGAAGCCACGGGGAAGGGCAGGCTGACCTGGGCTTATATGCCTGGAGCTGCGGCCCGAGGTGCGCTTCGTGGGGCGCTGCTTGGTGCGGGTGGGGGCTCTTCGGGCCTCCACCGCGGGGACCTATCGACCTTCTGGGCGTCGACCCTGCCCTTGCCGGAAACCTCGTCCGGCCTGGTCAAGCGGCGTGTTGGTATTCGTGGAGTAGGCCGCCGAGGCGGTCGCGCCTGCGTATGTCGAGGCGGGTGATCTGTCCTGGATCGGTGATCGGTTGGGGGAGTGGGTGGAGCGGGTGGGCGTTCGCGATGCCCTGGTGTGGTCTGTGCCCGTTGTAGAAGTGCTCGAACTCGCGCAGGGCGTGGAGTAGGTGGCGCTGGTCCCAGATCAGGGTGCGGTCCAGCAGCTCGCGGCGGCAGGTTTGCACCCGGCGTTCCATGATGGAGTTCATTCTGGGCATCCGGATGCCGCTGAGGACGACCTTGATGCCCGCGTCCTTGAGTACCTGGTCGAACGGCTCGGGGAACTTCCCGTCCCGATCCCGGATCAGGTAGCGGGCCCGGCAGGGGGCGTCCTCGAGGTCCATGACGAGGTTCTTCGCTGTCTGCGTCACCCAGGAGGCGGTCGGGTGCGCGGTTGCGCCCAGGATCCGGGTCCGCCGGTTGGCGTGCTCGGTGACCGCGAACACGTACATGCGGGCTCCGGACAGGGTGATGGTCTCGAAGAAGTCGCACGCGAGGAGCGCGTCGGTCTGGGAGCGCAGGAAGCCCGCCCAGTCGTGGACGTGCGCTCGGGCGCCGGGTCGATGCCGGAGTCCTTGAGGATCTCCCAGACTGTGGACGGGGCCACCTTCACGCCGAGGATGAGCAGTTCGCCGTGCAGACGACGGTAGCCCCATGCCGGGTTCTCGGCGGCCAGGCGCAGGACCAGGGCGCGGATGGAGCGTACGGTCCGCGGTCGGCCTCCGCGCTTGGGCCGGGACCGAGTGGCGTGGCGGCGGGCGACCAGGTCGCGGTGCCACCGCAGCACGGTGTCCGGCTGCACCAGCAGCCGTATTCGGTGCAGCACGTCGCGTGGCAGGCCGCCGAGCAGAGCCGCCAGCAACGTCCGGTCGCTCGCTTCAAATCGGACTCGCTGCCCGCCCAGCTGCCGTTCAAGTACCGCGATCTGATGGCGCAGGGTCAGGATCTCCATGTCCCTGTCGTGGTCGCTCATCGGCAGCAAACGCAGCATCGCGAACGCGTTGGCCATGCCCAGGTACGCCAGTCTCAGCAGCACGATCCATCAGCCTGACACGTTCATCCGAAACCCGTGGCTATTCATGGGAACGCGCAGGTCACAAGCCCTGGATGAGGTTTTCGGCAGGGGCAGGGCCCGGCCGATCGCGGCGGTCGTCGGCACCCGCCACGACCGCCGCCCCTCCCCGAGCCCCTCACCCAGCAGCCGCGCGACCTCCTCGTAGCCCTGCCCGAAGAACAGGCACATCGCCAGCACGAAGTACACGACCACCCGCGCCGGCAACAGCCGACTACGCTGCTCGGCCCGCCCGGTCTCGGCGATCACCTCATTGACCAGAGCCGGCGGAAACGCCCGGGTCAACACCCCGATCGCGATCCGATCCGACAACCGCTCACCCGCAGGTGACTTCTTGACCTGCCCCACCCTCGCCACACCACAACCAACGGGACAGGCGAGCCAAGTCACTGGCATTGCCATCAGGGCCTATGGGCAAGCCTCCGGCCACGACGACCTTCCACGCGATAGCCGTGGAAGAGGAACCGGTTGATGCCAAGCCAGCCGAGGCCAGCTACTTGCCTTTGAGAATCTGGTCCACCTTGGCGGGGGAGATCCCGCTGAGCAGCTCGCCGACCTCACGCAGGGTGAGCCCCTCACGCAGTTCCTGGATGGCGGCCTGCCGGACCTTCTACGCCTCCTGGCCGCTGTTCACGATCAGTTCGTCCACCAGCTCGCGGGCAGCGCGCCCCTTTTATCCGCGCATTCCGGCCGCCGGCGGGACCCGACTACGTGGTCAGGCTGCCCGAAGAGGTACTTGCCGAGTCGTCCTCGGGAGCAGTGGGGCGGGTGAGGTGGGCGAGGGCTTCCTGCCAGGTGCCGATGTGAATGGGCAGGGGTTCCAGGGAAGCCACCAGGCTGTGGACGGTGTCGATCGCGGCGGGGCGGGCGAGCCAGTTGACGATGGAGGCCAGTAGCCAGGCCCGGGTTGGCGGGGTGCCCGTCTGTGGTGCCTGGGTGAGGATCGCGGTGACCGCCGGCCCGGGTTGCCTCGGCCGCGAGGCGGCGGGAAGGTGGAGCACGCCGGTGCCGGGAGCCGGACGCAGCAGAGTGTAGGGCTCGGGTCGTAGCTGCCAGCCAGTCTGTTCCAGCCGCCGGGCGTGCTTCACGAGGTCGGACATCCAGGTCCGGGGAAAGAGGACCGCATGCTCCTCGCCGTGTACAGCGACTCCGCACAGCAGCGGGATGTTGCCCCGCTCCGGGGAGGCATAGCGCGCGTAGCCGGCCAGGACGCCGTCGAGGGTCTGCCGCAGGGCGTGCGGGGTGCGGGCTCGGGTGAGGAGTTCGCCGCCGCGGAAGAGGAGGTGGAAGGTGCCGGGGCGTTCGATGGTGAGGGTGACGGGTGTGTAGCCGTCGTCCAGGACGGCGCCGGAGGCCTCGGCGATTTCGCGGGCATCGTGGCCGCGGACCGCGATGCCCAGGCGGGTCCCATTGACCCGGGCGGTGAGGACCGCGTCGACGGGCTGGGCCGCGACGTTCACCGAACAGCTGGTGGGCGCCTCGACGATCGTGGTTCGCGGATCCGCACCGCTGAGTGCGACGAGAGCGCCGCTCACCTCGGTGAATCCGACGAGCACTTGGGTCGGTTGACCAGGGGTGAGCAACACGCCGCTGGGAGTGCCCAGTTTCGCCGCGCATTGGCCGAGACCGGCCAACTGCTGGCGGCACAGTACGGACAGGGGCCGGCCGAGCAGGCTGGTCCCGTCGGCGTCGACCAGGAGCACGGAGGCGTCGAGGCGGGTCAGGCGGCGCGTGTTCGCTGCGAGGTCGGCGGACAGTTGGGTGCAGAAGCCACAGTCGGCGGCCATCGCCAGGACGAGCACCGGATGCGGCGCCAACCCTGCGCACGCGGCGCCCTCTACCGCCACATCGCCGTGCCCCGTGGGCGCGGAGGCCTGGTCGCCGGGCGTGATGAAGCCAGCAGCCCGCCACCGGGCGAAGCACTGCGCATGCTGTGCCTGGTGTTCGGCGGCGGGCGGCCGGCCCCGGAGCCAACCGAGGGCGGTCGAGTTGAGGTAGGCCGCAGCGGGCCTGCCAGTGTCCAGCAGGACTCCGGCGCTGCCCAGCTCAGCTACGATCACTCCCGGTAGCAACATCACTGTGACTTCGCTACGGCTGCTGACAGAAGCCACTGAAGCCGTTCTCGGACACGCACACGAGTCCGGGGCAGCAGCCGACGGACCCGGTGCAGCCTTCTCCTTGGATTCGGCAGGCGGTCGGCGCGATGAAGGAGTCGGTGAAGATCTCCTCGATCTCCGCGACGGTCTCCATGTCGGGGGCGAGGGGGCGCGTCTCTTGCAGGTAGGTGAGCATGCGAACAGAATGCGGGATCATTCGACGCGGTGTCTATCACTCACACGGATGAACTCAAATAATGAAAAGTCAACTCCCCTGCTGCACGGGAGTATCGGCGATTGGGGGAGTGATCACGGGGCGCTGCTGTCCTGGTAGGCGCCGGCCTGGGTCCGGAAGAGGGTCGCGTAGTGGCCCTCCGCTCGCAGCAGGGCCTGGTGGCTGCCCTCCTCGACGACGCGGCCGCCCCGCAGGACGAAAATGCGGTCGGCATGGCGGACACTGCGAAGTCGATGCGAAATCAATACCACCGTACGGCCGACGAAAAGTCGGCGCAGGCGGGTGAACAATTGGTCCTCGGCCTGGGCATCGAGGGCTGCGGTGGGTTCGTCGAGAATGACCAGGGGTGCGTCCCGGTAGAACGCGCGGGCCAGCGCCAGGCGTTGCCACTGTCCACCGGACAGATCCGCTCCTCCGGTGAACTCCTTGCCCAGCGGGGTCCGCAGGCTGTCCGGAAGCCCCGCGAGGAAATCCAGTGCTCCGGCCTGCCGGGCCGCCTCGCGCGCCCGCTCGGGGTCCGCGGCGACGTGCGGGCGGCCGAAGGCGATGTTGTCCAGCGCCGGGAGCTTGTAACGGGTGAAGTCCTGGAAGACCACGGCGGTCCTCGCCCGGTGCGCCGCGAGGTCAGTGACCGGGACCCCGTCGTGCAACAGGCACCCGCTGTCCGGCGGGTAGAGCCCGGCCAGCAGATTGGCGAGCGTTGTCTTGCCCGAACCGTTCACGCCCACCAGGGCCACGACCTGGCCCGGTCGCAGCTCCAGGCTCACCTCGCGCACCGCCGGGGTCTCCGCACCGGGGTAGGTGTAGCTGAGCCGCTCGGCTCGCAGCGCACCGAAACCATCGTTTCTCGAGACTTCCTGACTGCTCGCCGGTGAACCGCTGGGAGCTGCTGGAGTGGTGAAGCTCCTCAGGTCGGTGAGGCGAAGCAGGTTCTCGCCGATGCCGGTGAGCATGCCCGCGAACGCGTTGAGCCGCACCGAGAGCAGCCACACCCCGGCCACGGCCGCGCCCGCCACGGAGAGCGGCAGCAGGTGACTGCCGGCCATCCACCACAGACCGCCGACGGCCAGGCAGGTCAACGTCCCACCCGCGGCCTGGGCCGCCATACGACGCCGGGCGTGCGCCCTCAGCAGGCCCTCGGTCTGCTCGATCTCGCGCTCGTACTGCTCCTGCCAGCGCCCGGTCAGCACTCCGCCGAGGTCCAGGGCCCGGATCTCCCGGGCCTCGTTCCGGCCCGTGAGCAGCTGTTCCAGATACTCCCTCAGCCGCCGGTTCTCCGAGAGCCCGTGGTGCAACTTGTGGTGTGCGCTGCGCTCCTTGCCTGCAGCCCTGATCGCTGGAAGGGCACTGAGCAGCACAAGCGGGAGCAGCCACCACGCCATGAGGGCGAACGCGCCTCCCACGGCCACCACGGTCAGGACGGCCTGGAAGGCCGTGACGAGGAGGACGACGGCCATGGCGGGTTGCCGGCGCGAGGCGAAGACCGCCCGCTGCAGGCGGTCGTGGAAATCCGGGTGCTCGAACCGCGGGAGTTCGGCCGCCACTGCAGCCTCCAGCACCATCCCCGCCACCAGGCGGTCCACCTTCGCGGTCAGCACCGCCATCCGTGCCGCCCCCAGCACCCGCACGGCACCGGCGGTGGCACCCGCGACCAGGAGCAGCATCACCGCCGGTGCCAGCACGGGCGACCGCCCGGCCGCCGCGGGCCCGTTCGCCAGCACTGACCCGAACAGCCCCTGCACCGCGACCAGCCCGCCTGCCACCCCGATCGCCAGCAGGACCTGCACCAACACGACCTGGACCAGGGCCCGCCGATCGGCCAGCCAGGCGAGCCGGACGGCGAAGGCCGCCGAGGACACCAGAACTCCCATACGCCGTTCCGCCACCACCGGCCCCTTCCCCAGCGACGCCACCATGACCGCGCGGGCATTCTTGACGCGCTCCCGCCCCTTCAACCCCTGGTCACTCGATCGAGGCAACGGCGGATACGGGACTGTAGAAAAACTAACGGCGGATCTACCGATCAAGGGAGATACGTCAAGTGTCGAACTAGGAAACCGAGTTGGAGTCGATCAACGGCGCGGCTGGTCCGGTGACGGATGCGGTGTCAGATAACCAGTTGATCGCGATGCTGGTGAGCCGGGCCCGGTCCGAGGGGCTTCAGCTCACCGGCGAGGGCGGGCTGTTGCAACAGCTGACCAAGCGCGTGCTGGAGTCCGCCCTCGAAGGCGAGATCACCGAACACCTCGGCTATGACAAGCACGACCCGGCCGGGAAGAACAGCGGAAGCAGCCGCAACGGCACCCGGAACAAGACCGTACTGACGGACGTCGGGCCGGTCGAGGTGAAGGTGCCCCGCGACGTCGCCAGGACGTTCGAGCCGCAGATCGTGCGCAAGCGGCAGCGGCGGCTGACCGGGGTGGACGAGATGGTCCTGTCGCTGTCGGCCAAGGGGCTCACGCACGGCGAGATCGCCGTGCGTCTGGCCGGGGTCTACGGTGCCGAGGTGTCGAAGCAGACCATCTCCACCATCACCGACAAGGTCGTGGACGGCATGGCCGAATGGCAGAGCCGGCCGCTGGACCGTGTTCACCCGGTCCCTCAAACGCCCCCATCACCGGAACTGGCCACCACCACAACCGACGACGGTCACCATCACCCAGCCAGGAACGACCTAAAGTCACCGGCATTGCGCCTAGGCCCGCCCTCCCGCCAGGCCGCGTGTCATGCGTAGGCGGACTTCCGCGACACTCTCAGCCGCCTGGCCACCACCGGCGGGGCCATACCCCTCTCGAACATCTCACCGGCCTCCAACCGCACCCGCTCACGCTGAGCACGCTCCCGCGCAGTCAGGCCACCCCCATCGGGATACCTCATCTCCCATCCATCGAACCGACATGACTAGCCGTCACCCCCACCTGCAAACCTCAGAAGCGGGCGCCCTGCACGGAACCATGTGCGGGGCGCCTTGTCGTTCGGCCGCCCCGGCTCGACCTACCGGGTCGTCTACGGGCAAGCTGGCGTCGCCGTACTCCGATTGCGGTAGCCCGGCGGGCGATCAGGCGCCGTTCGGTGGATCCTCCGGCCAGACCTCGAAGGCGCCCGTCGGCCCGACCGGTCGGCCGGCTCTGAAACGGCTGCGGATCAACGCCGCGACCTTCACCACCGCGCCAGGATCCCCTCCCAGCTCGACCTTCACCGAGCCTGTGCCCAGCCCCGCGCGGGCCAGCTGCTTGGCTGCGCCTGGGACTGGCGCTGACGTGTCGATCTGCCATCATGTGCGGGTCGTCTCAGTCGACGGGGGGACGTAGTCTCTGGCTGTTCCAGGCCCCGGGACGGAGGCCAGCCTGAACGACTGGGCAACTGTGTCGGCGACCAGCTGGGCCACCGGCAGGGGGCCCGCGATTGACATGTTGGGGCGGTGTTGGCTCCGAGCTCATCGACGGCTTTGTCGGCCCTGATCACGGTTACGTGCGGCCGGTGCAGGTAGCGGCTGATGGGCCCGCACCTCGAAGGCAGGGGCTGTCAGCGGCGCGGACCCAGGGCGTGCCTCATCCCGGCCCGGGCGGCTCTCGCACCGGCTGTTGCTGCGACGGCGCCGGCGATCGCGGCCCACGCCCCCGCCGCGGCGGCAACGACCCCGAAGGTGGCAGCCGCTCGCATGGCCCAGCGCGCGTACGTGTCGTCCACGGTGTGCCTCTTCGGTGGCGACTCAGCCGCCGTCGGGCTCGGCCGCCGAGTTCGATCCGGGTTCCAGGATCTCGTCCAGCGCGCACCGGACCACCAGGTGTGCCGCTGCAAGAAACAGTGGGGGCAGTCCCCCCTCGACGCTGCCGTCGTTGGCCATGGTGTCGAACCGCTTGTGTTCGCTTTCGGCCCAGTCCCGGGCCTTGCGGATCCGTTCGAGTAGCTCCATCGCATCGACAGCAGTCATGGCCGGAACGTAACACTGGGCTCTCCGGGGCCGGTCGAGGCTGCCCATTCCCGCTGGGTCGGCTCACCTTCGTGGACCAACGCATGTGCGGCCCAACGGTCCAGCGCACCGGGCGGGCAGCCAGCCCAGACACCCCCGGAGCCGCAGAACTCGGCCGGCGCCCGCGAGCACCTGCGGGTAGACGCCCCATTGACCGTTCCGCCTCCTATGCGGCGAAGCGTAGGGCGCTGGTGGGGCGGCCGGGGATGTGGTTGGCGTCGGCGAGGTCGAGGGCGGTGGCCAGCGCGAGGACTGCGTCTTGGGCGGCGGATTTGAGGAGGTGGCCGTAGAGGTTGACGGTGGTGGCCAGGTTCGGGTGCCGCACCGTCTTGGAGACGATCGCGAGGGGGATGTTCTGGCTGATCATGATGGTGGCCGCGGTATGGCGTAGGTCGTGAAGGCTGATCTTCGGCAGGCCGGCTTCCTTCGTGCGCTTGCGGAGCTGGTCCAGGACCCACTGGGGTCGCAGTGGGGCGCCGTCGGTGCCGCCGAATATAAGACCGATCGGCAAATGGCTCACTTGAGGCGGTGGGTGGTGGGGCGCCTGGCGCCACCTCAGCGCGGTCTGAGGCCGTCCATGAGCAGGTCGAGCAGGCGTCGGGCCTGGGCGGGTTCTCCGGACTTGGCGGCGACGGCGAGCATACCGAGGATGCTTGCGGAGACGTCGTCGGCGCGAGCATCGGCGCGGATGTCCCCAGCGGTGGCGCCGGCGTCGAGGATCGTGGTGATGGCCGACAGGAGCTCCTGTCGAGTGTGAGCGAGGGAGATTTCGCCGGAATCGATCATGGCGAGCAGGGTGTCGGTCATGCCGTGCTTGGTGGCCTGCCATTCCGCGAACAGGTCCATCCACAGGCGCAGCGCCTGCGCGGGCGGGTGGCTGGCGAGCAACTCGCGTGCCCCGGCCGTCAGTCGGACGACCTGGTCTTGATAGACGGCGTCGACGAGCGCTTCCCGGGTCGGGAAGTGGCGGAAGAGGGTGGCGACGCCGACGCCCGCCTGTCGAGCGATAGCGCGCATCGATGGCTCGGTGTCGGAGGTGGCGAAGGCGCGGGTGGCCGCCGCGAGCACGGTCTCGCGGTTGCGCGCGGCGTCGGCGCGCAGCTGCTGGTGGGCTGCCGGGGAGGGTTCGGTGGCCATGTCTAAGCGGATCACGTTCTATTTGAGTCGGTCCTGGGGGTAGTCTAGGCCCGAGATAAACGGAACACGTTCCGATTAACTCCACTCTCCGGTTCCGGATCACGCGCGGGTCCTATGGTCTGTGTCGGCATGTCTCGTTCCGAAAGGGCGTCACCCGGTTGCTTCTTGCCGACCTCGCCGGACTCGGAGTCGGGGCAGGCCCGGCTGGCGGAGAGCCGTGGGCGCCGGTGCTCTGTCAAGCGCCGGCCCCCACTCGCCCCTTGCTCGAGGTGGCTGTGCCGTCCCGTTGGGCCCTCGTCAGGGGATGAGGATGAGACGGATCGGGTCCCCGATCTTGTTCGCCAGCCGGTGGACCGCGTCGGCTGCGTGCGTCGGCCAGCGGGATGTGGTCGGTGATCGAGGGGGCCAGGTCGAGGCGGCCGTTGGAGGCCAGCTGCACGAGCTGGGAGACGGACTCGGGGAGGCAGCCGTAGTGTCCGCGCACCTGCTTGGACAGGTAGTTGAAGGTCAGGCCCTCGGTGATGGTGAGCGGCTGGGGAGTGATGCCGAGCAGGATGAGGGCTCCGTTCAGGCCGAGTACGGAGGCTGCCTGCTCGCGGACGGCGGGGACCCCGGCGCAGTAAAGCTAAAGGTGGTGAGGTGGCGGGAGTGGTCTGCGTACCGGCATTCCCATGGCCAGCCGAAGCTGCGGACTGAAAAGGCGGATCAGTTCCTCGGGGTCCATGGAGCTGATCGGCTCCAGCCTGAAGAGGTAGCGTGTGGAGATCAGTCCTGCCAGCACGGCCGCGAAGGTTCCAGCGCGCTTGCGTGCATGGCGCCCGCCCAGGACTTCTGCGAGTCGGCCCACGATCTCGCCTTCGAGGGCCTCTTTGACCAGGGCGGCGACAGCGTCGTCCTGGGCCGCGTTCTTGAACATGGCCAGGAGCGGACCGCTGGATTCGGGCGCCTCCCATGCTGCGATCAGTTGCCTGAGGGCGCGCTCGGGGAATGTGTCCAGATCGCCTTCGCTCAGCAGTTGTGCTGCCAGCTCCGCGGGATTGGCGGACAAGGCGAGGGCAGCGCCGAAGAGGCCCTTCTTGGAGCCGAAGTAGTAGCCGAGCAGAGCCAGGTCGACATCGGCCTCGGCGGCTATCGAGCGCATCGTCACCGCGTGGTAGCCGTGTTCCAGGAACCGCCGGCGAGCGACGGTCAGGATCACCTGGCGGGTGTCCGGCTTTCCGGGCCTCCGTCCGCGTTGCGACACTTCGTTCCTTTCTGTTGAAAAGAGTTGCTGGCTGCTCATGGTGGCGATGCCGAGTGGCTGAGGTCGGGCGTCCGGTGCTCGGCGCTTCCTCACCGCACCGGCGATGTCGGGCGGTGCCCCGTTCTCTGCTGGGCACTACCGAGAGTAATTCATCGCCAGGCGCCATGGCCGGCTCTTCCGAGCCCCATCCCTGGCGGGGCCATCCGGGCATGCGGTCACTGTCCTGCTCGTTTATCGTGTCTTGGCTGGCCGGGGGCCGGGCAACGGTGTGCCAAGGGCGGTGACGTCGGCGCTTCCTTATTTCATCAGAGTGGTCACCGGCGTTGTGCCCGGCGAGTCTGTCAGCGGTTGCCCGAGCTGCCGGGTTCGGGCCGTTGAAAGAAGGACACACCATGCCCTCGCCCACTGCCGCCGGGTCGCCGCCGGCGATACGCCACAATCTGGTGCTGGTCGTCACCTGTCTCGCCCTGGGCACCGTGGTCGCGGCCATGGCCTCACTCAACGTCGCTCTCCCCGGCCTCGCCCGCGACACCCACGCCAGTCAGACCGACCTGTCCTGGATCATCGACGCCTACAGCCTCGTCTTCGCCTCGCTGCTGCTGCCGGCCAGTGCTCTCGGCGACCGGTTCGGCCGGCGCAAGGCACTGCTGGCCGGACTTGCCGTCTTCGGCGGCGGTTCCGCGGCGGCCGTCTTCACCACCAGCCCCTCGGTGCTGATCGGCCTGCGCGGTGTGCTCGGCGTGGGCGCCGCACTGGTCATGCCGGCCACCCTGTCCACCATCACCAGCACGTTCCCATCCGCCCAGCGCGCACGTGCTGTGAGCGTCTGGGCCGCGGTGGCCGGCGCAAGCGCACTGCTCGGCGTCCTCGCCACTGGGGCGCTGCTGGAACAGTGGTCGTGGCGCTCGGTGTTCTGGCTGAATGTGGTTCTGGCCGCCGTGACGCTCGTAGGAACGCTGCGGTGCGTGCCGGAGTCGGCCGATGCGGGTCAACCGCGGCTGGATGCGGCGGGGGCACTACTGTCCGTAGCCGGGCTGGTCGCTGTGGTCTACTCGGTGATCGAGGCGCCGACGCGCGGCTGGAGCGACCCGGCCACGTTGGGCGGCCTCGGTCTCGGCCTCGTGGTGCTGGCCGGATTCGTGCTCTTCGAGCTGCGCCGGCAGCACCCGCTGCTGGACCCACGCCTGTTCCGCAACCGTCACTTCGCCGCGGGCTCGCTGTCGATCACGCTGCAGTTCTTCGTGTTCTTCGGCTTCATCTTCGTGACGATGCAGTATCTGCAACTGGTGCGGGCCGACAGCGCGCTCGTGGCCGCCACGTCGATGATCCCCATGGCCCTGGCCATGATGCCGACCTCCCGGCTGACGCCGCGGCTGGTGACACGCTTCGGCTACCGCGCCCCCTGGACCCTGGGCCTGGCGGCTGTCGCCGCCGCGATGGGCGTGCTGGCCCAGGTCGACGCGGCAAGCTCCTACCGGCTGATCGCTGCCGGACTGTTCCTGCTCGGTGCCGGAATGGGGCTGGCCATGACGCCGGCGACCACGGCGATCACGGACGCTCTGCCACGCTCCCTGCAAAGCGTGGGGTCGGCTGTGAACGACCTCTCCCGCGAACTCGGCGGCGCCCTGGGCATCGCCGTCCTCGGCAGCATGCTCAGCGCTTCCTACCGCAGCCACCTCCACCTTGCTCATGTCCCGCAACCCGTTGCCCAGGCCGCCCGGTCCTCGCTCGCTGCCGCCCACGCCATCGGCGGGCCCGTCGCCGAACAGGCGCGCGGCGCCTTCACCGACGGCATGCACACCGCACTGCTCGGCGCAGCCGCGGCAGCAGCCCTGGCCGCCGTCGCCGTCGCCACGCTCATGCGTGCACCCCGTCAGTCCTCCCAGCCCGCCGACCGCGAGCTGGTAGCGCAAGCCAACATCTGACGGACTGAAACCGGCGACGTGGACACCGTCCTGCGCCAGAAGCCGCACGGACGGGACGCCTCACGCCTCGGACCAGTTCACTCGGCCGCACAGGGCCGATATCCCCGATCACGGGCCGCTCGCTTGTCCTGGCTGCCACCATCGCGCGCGACTGCCGACGATTCCGCCAGGCCCTGGAGAAGGGTCTGATCGACGGCGCCGACCGCGCGTGAGCCCCGCTGCGGCAGGTCCCCTTTGGAGTCCCCCAGCACCGGCACGGCCCGCCCCATAGGCAAGGGGCCCGACCTGTGGAGAAGAGCCCGCGCCCGGCTCCGCACGGCGCCCACTTCCTCTCTCCACGGCTTCTTCGGCAACGCTCGATCGTCCCGGAAGACCACGAGAAGACCACAGCAGCGCGAGTCGATGTCCCCCCACCCTCCCACCGAACCCCGTCACCCCGCGTTGGCGTGATCAGCATCTCGCACTACCGTTGGAGTGAGTGAAACGCGGCGCGAACCCATCGCCGCACCTGACGTCGCTCGTGGCCTATGGCCGGGCGACGGACATACACCGGGACCGGATGTACCAGGGCATGAGTACATACACGACGTCCTCCTCTCCCACCCGTTAGATGACGAGAGGCACCGACGGCCGCGCCGCGACCGCAGCCACCTTCGACGCTAGGCCGACACGAGCATCCCCACACCTGAACGGAGCCTTCCATGAGCATGCTCTATCTCGGCCAGCCCGAACAGCAACAGCAGCTCGAATGGCTCGGCGGCGCGACCCTCGCGCTGCTGCTCGATGGCAAGGCCACCAACGGGCAACTCATGATCGGGCGTTTCGACGTCGCCGAGGGCGAAGCGCCGCCCTATCACAAGCACACCCACGAGGACGAGATCTTCCTCCTGCTCAAGGGCACCGCCCTGGTCTGGTGCGACGACCAGGAGTACGAACTGGCCGAGGGCGGCGTGGTCTTCCTGCCCAAGTTGATCCCACACGGATACCGCATCACATCGAAGAAGGCTGACCTGCTGATGATCAACACGCCGGCCGGAATCGAGGGGATGTTCCGGGAAATCGGACGCGACAAGAACACGCCGCGCCCACCCGGCTTCGAGGTGCAAGCCGACCCCGCAATCTCCGAGAAGTACGGCAGCATCATCGTGGGCCCGCCCCGCTAGCTAGTCGGCATTGACAGGACACGCCTCCGATCTGACAAGGGTGATGATGCGATGACGCTTCGTCATGGGAAGATCCGGGCACGTCGGCAGCGAGCCGACCAGTGAGGAGAGAGAGCCATGCCCGAGATGACGCCCAACTCGAAGGGCCCCGCCAAGGTGCAGATGTCACCCGAGCAGATGGCAAACCTCGGGCTGACTCCCATCCCCCCGAGGCAACGGTGTCCAAAGAACCCGCGCTGATCCCGGCATCCGAGGTCAAGCCCGAGGACATCGCGACCCTGTCGATTGAGTACCGCGATGGTCAGGCCGTGGTCGTCGTGAGCGGTGGGAAGTACGTCCCGTCCGAGCTCCCCGTTGTGAACAGTTCTGGCGCGGCATACACGGCCCGATTCGCCTGGCAGAACGGCGTAGCGTACCTCCACACGCCCGACCCGGTGTCCGCCCCGGCGTCCGCCCCAGTGTCGGCACCGAATCCATGGCACGGGGCGCCGGCCTTCCTCGCCGTCGACAGGTACGAGGCAGACGACTTCAATCTGCGCTCATAGTTGCTCGCCGCCCCCGGTATGGACCTCGCACAGCCCATGCCAGGGGTCGTGCTATCCATCAACGACGAAGGGCCCTGCCGCATCTCGTCCAGGTGACGGACGATGCCGTCGCAGCCGGCATGGCCGCCGCCAGTGATGCCCGACAGGGCGCCAGGGCCGCACCGGGCCCTGGAGAAAAGCCGGGTGACTGCGCCCGGCCCTGCGGTCCGTGCTCCCTGATTTCCACCGCTCGCCAGGCGGCCACGCCCGGCGAGCGGGCCGCCGCCACCCGCGCACCGGCACCGTCCCGGTCCCCGTACTGGCCGTGGCCGCCGGGCCGATCACCCCCACCCGGAGGACCGGCCCCCGGGCACCCGCGAGGCCACCCTCGACATCCACGAACCGACACCCCGCGGCCGCCGACGGCCTTCCGGGACTGCCTCGACCGGCAGGAACCCCACGTCTGCTCTTCTGGCGCACCGTCAACCGCCACCACGCAACGAGCTCGGTGGGTCGTCGGCGTGCTCCGATCACCCTAGCCGCGAGAGTACGGACAAGCCGGCCGAAGCAGATCGTGGTGCCAACGGTGGCGGCGTGTGCCGGACGATCGGGGCTGGTCGGGTGCGCTCCCTCAAGGTCAGGGGGAGAGAAGGTCGCGCATGCGGGTCCGTTCGGCTCGGGAAGCCGCGGCGGGGCGTCCGGCCGTCATACCACCGTCGACTGCGAGATCCTGTCCGGTGACCAGGCGGCTGGCGTCGCCGGCGAGCCACAGTGCCGCCGCGGCCACGTCGTCGGTGCCGACGGTGCCGGGGAACGGCTGGCTGCACTCCAGCAGCGGCTTGAAGGCCGCGGCCACCGAAGTCGCCGTCGCGTCAGCAGCTGATGCGTCGGCTCCGGCGCCTTTGGCGAAGATGCCCGTTGGCACGAAGCCTGGGGACACGCTGTTCACGCGGACCTCGTGTTCACCCAGGTCCACCGCCGCGCACCGAGTGAGGTGGAGCACCGCGGCCTTGGCGGTCGAATAGTCCAGGCCGGACCAGCCGGCTATCTTTCCCGCCAGGCTCGCCACATTGATGATGCTTCCCGAGCGCTGGGCGACCATCTGCCGTCCGGCGTGCTTGATGCCCAGCATGACGCCCGCGACGTGTACCGCCAGTGTCCGGGCGAACACGTCCGAGTCGAAGTCGGTGACCGACGCCATGTTCCCAGGTCCGCCTGCGTTGTTGACCATGATGTCGAGCCGCCCGTAGCGTTCGACGGTGTGGCCGACCAGTGCCTCGACGTCTGCCTCCACCGACACGTCGCAGCGCACGAAGGTCGCCGACTCGCCCAGTGCCGCGGCCCGCTGGTGTCCTTCCCGTTCGCGGCGGCCGGCGAGGACGACGTGGGCGCCCTCGCCGGCGAACACCTCCGCAATTCGGGCTCCGATGCCGCTTGTTGCCCCAGTGACGACGGCGACCTTGCGGTGCAGACTCTTCATAACGCAACTCCGGTGTCGGGTCCGAGGCACATGCAACAGGACCGGGTAACGGCAAAGGTTGATCATTATCATTGGCCATCAGGGATCCCTGAACAAGTCACGCCGTCCAGCGAAGAGGATCGCGCGCGGGTGGGCAGAGGTGGATTGGCGGTCGACGGCAACCCGGCAGGCTACGCCGCACGTGGCATGGGCCCAGCGCTCTCAGGCCCTGTGCGCGTCACATGCTGCTGTACGTCTGTCTCGCCAAGGGCGGTGGAGAGCGCTTTCACGGCTTCGTCGGCGGAGTCCTTGAACAGGTGGCCGTAGAGGTTGATGGTGGTGGCGAGGGTGGAGTGGCGCAGGGTCTTCGAGACGACTGTTGGGTTCCGGGGAGTCGGCGGCGCTGGCGGGGTGGGTGTAGGTGTACCAGGCGGCTTCCGACAGCTGGGTTAGGGCGCGAGCCAGGCGCAGGAGGGCGGCGATGTCCGTGCGGGTGGGTCGTAGTCCTCCTGCTGGGAGGCGTCGCGGTGACGGATCTCGGGAGGAACGCGGCATCACGGTCACCGCCGTCCAGCACACCCCGGACGGGAAGCTCCCCAGCAAGCTCGCCGCGGAAGTGGACGCCGGCCGCCTGGCCCACCGGGTTGCCGACACCCACCCGGTCGCCACTGCGGGGCGCGTCCAGAACGCGGCGCTCACGTCCGTCGCCCTGGACGGTCCGCAGGACGCCGACGTCCGGCAGCTGTCGGACGCCGACCCCGAGACCACCTACCGCGACCTGGGCGGTGAAGTCCCGCAGCTGCAGAACGCTGTCGACACCGATGTCTCCCGTCTCACGCATAAAGATCAGTAGAGGCTGTCCCGCAGTTCCTTGAGGTCGAGCGGTGGCAGTTGTGACAGCTCGGCCTCGGCGGCGCTCATGGCAGCGTCGTAGCGCGAGGTGCCGAGGATGGCCGTCATGGCGTCGGCGATCTCGCCGCGCGTCGCCGTGAGGTGCAGTGCGCGGCCGAGGCCGTGCCGGGCGAACGCGGCGGCGTTGTCGGGCTGGTCGGCGAGAACGCCCATGCCCAGGACGGGCGTTGCGCCCTGCACCGCGTCGAGCAGGGATGCCCGGCCTCCGTGCGTCACGAACAGGTCGGCACGGCGCAGGAGCGCGGGCTGCGGGACGTGCTCGACGACCTTGATGCGAGGGTCCGCGCTCCGAAGGTGCTCCGCGAGGTCGCCCGCGGACACGATCGCGTCGCAGCCGGTTCCGGAGAGTGCGGCCATGATCTCCCGGTATGCGCTCCCAACGACGGTGCGCAGACCGGACATCGCGGTGGTCAAGGTGCCCAGGCTCACGTAGATGAGCGGGCGGGAGGAGGGGGAGCGGTCCAGCCACTCGGGGAGGGTGGCCCGGAATTGCGCGACGGTGCGTCGGACCGCGCGCGCCTGGGGTGGGGGCGGTCCGTAGAACCACTGGACCGGCGCGGGGGTGAGCATCGGGGGGAGCGTGGGTGTGTCCTGCTCGTGCTGTTTGTAGAGGGGAAACAGCGCGGGTGCGATGTCGGTGTCCCAGAGATCCAGGAGCATAGGGCCGAGGCCGTTGTCCGCTGCGAGCAGGGGCAGCCCCAAGACCTTGGCCGCGAGGTGCGCGCCGAGATCGCTGCACTCGGCGATCACCAGATCGGGCCGCGCCCGTGTCCACGCGGTGAGCAGGTCATGGGCCTTCGCCTCGGCCTGTTCGGGCCAGAGGTGACCGAAGACGTACCGGTTGAAGGGTGCGTTTCCGGACTCCTTCCAGATCTCGCTCGCCGTCTGCTGAACGACGGGATCGCAGGTCCAGTTCGTTCCGGCGCTGTGGAACTCCACTCCGCGCCGCCGGGCTTCGTGGCGGAACATGAGGGGGGCGTGGAGCGCGACATGGTGGCCCTGCTCAAGGGCCGGGCAGGTGACGAAATCCAGCGCGGACACATGCGAAGGTATCGGCTCAGCGGTGATCGCTATTCGTAAAGCCACGGATGCTCCAGGGTTGTTCATCGGTGTAAGACGTGGTGATCTGATCACAACGCGTCGAATTGCTTTCCCCCGGGCGGCAGTCGCTTGTCCTTGCCCCTGCAATCCGAGGGCCTGAACATCGGCGGGTTGATGCGCATCACCCGGGGTTGTCACTCGCCTAACTCACCGTCCGTCCCCACTGCGTGATTACCACGACTCTGCATCAGCCTTGGGGGTGGGGGTGGTGTCGGTAGGTGCGTCGATAGGCGGTTGGGTTGGTGTCTAGCCGTTGTCGGAACTGTGATCTCAGTGAGATGGCGGAGCCGAAGCCGCTGATGGTGGCGACCTGCTCGATGGGCGGGTCAGTGGTCTCCAGGAGTTGGCGGGCTCGTTCGATCCTGGCCCACAGCAGCCACTGCAGTGGGGTGGTCCCGGTTCCTTCTTTGAATCGGCGGTGTAGCTGGCGCACGCTCATTCTGGCGTGCTTGGCGATGTCCGGCAGGGTGAGGCGGCGGTGGAGGTTGCGGTGGAGCCATTCCAGTGTTCGTTGGAACGGGTCTTCCTCGTAGCGGTCCTCTGTCGTTGGGTAGGTGAGGATCTGTGCGGCCTGTCCGGAGCGGCGTTGTGGCAGTACCAGGAGTCGCGCGGCTGCGGCGGCTGCTGTCGCGCCGTGGTCTCGGCTGACGAGGTGGAGGCACAGGTCGAGTCCGGCTGTGGCGCCGGCGGAGGTCAGGACCTGGCCGTGGTCGGTGAAGAGGATGTGCGGGTCGATGTCGATGCCTGGGTACTGACTCGTGAGTCGCTCGGCTTCCCTCCAGTGGGTTGTGGAGATGGTTCCCTCCAGCAGGCCGGCCTTGGCGAGGAGGAAAGCGCCTGTATGCAGCGAGGCGACGGTGATCTTCCTTGCCACGGCCTCGCATAGCACGTAGCAGTGCCGTGACGTCGTCGTCGATCACCGTGTCTGTGCTCACGCCGGGCACGATGATCGTGTCCGCGCTCAGGGCGGCCCGCAGTGGATATGAGGGGATGATGTCGAAACACCGTGAGTCCACCGCGGTGGCTGTGATCCGGGCGGGGCCGCATACCCGCACCTCGTAGGGACAGGAACCGTCCGCGAGTTGAAGGCCTGGCAGGCGGCGGCCAGGTCGAATCCCACCGCACCACGGGGCGCGAGAACGGCAACGGTTCGCATGGCGCGAATCTATCGCTTCTCGTCACGGACACCACTGTCGCGACCTGTGGCGGCTTGCCAGAGTGAACGTGCCAGACATGACCGACATGTTCAGGCCTGGTGCGACGAGGCATGGAACGTAACAGTGAAGGGTGCAGAGATGGAGCGCAGAAACTTCCTTCGCCACACGGGAACGGGGGCAGCGGTGCTCACGGTGGGGGCGGCGGCCGTGGGCTTGACGCCGCAGGTCGCGGCGGCCACGGGTGAGATGCGGTCCGGCCGTCCGCTGCGGGTGGACATCGTGCTGTTCGATGGTGCGGAGGACCTGGACTTCACCGCGCCGTTCGAGACGTTCTCCCAGGCCGGTTCGGTCAGCCCGGGTGCGGTGGACGTGCGTTATGTCACCTTGGACGGCCCGGGCTTGGTGCGCACGCAGTACGGCAGTCGGATCCAGGTGGACCACGCGTGGTCGCCTGCGGGCAGGGACGTGATCCTGGTACCCGGCGGCGGCTTCGTACACCGTGACGGTCCTGGTGTCTGGTCGGAGATCGACCGCGGCGTGCTGCCCCGAGCGCTGGCTGCCGCTGTCCGTAACGGGCTGACGATCGCTTCGGTGTGCACTGGCGCGATGATCCTCTCGGCGGCTGGGCTGACCAGGGGCCGCCCCTGTACCACCCACCACCTGGCACAGGCCGACCTGCGGGCGCAGGGCGGCCTGGTCAAGACCGCGAGGGTCGTCGACGACGGCGACCTCGTCACCGCGGGCGGGGTCTCCTCGGGGCTGGATCTGGGACTCTGGCTGGTCAGGCGTGAACTCGGCGCGGAGACCGCAGTCGCCATCGAGAGCATGCTCGAGTACGAAGCCCGCGGAACCGTCTGGACCCCCACAACACCGTGACCAGGGTCGCTTCGTTCTCGCGGTGGGTCCCGTAGCGGCCGGGTTGTGCGGTCGGCTGGTTCGGGTGGGTTGGTCACGTGATGCGCAGGGCTGTGGCTTGAAGGCGACGGCGGTAAGTCTGGGGAACCGCCGCGCCCGTCGCCGCGACGGTCCATCGGTAGAGCGCGCCGACCCATCACCCCGAAGCGCCGAAGTCAGTAGCCACCAAGATCCCGGGAGGGCACATCGAGGGCACATCGCCAGATCGATGCGCGCTCAGCTGCACATCGGCGAGGCAATGCCCCCAGTGCGCCTTCCCGGGAGGTGGCGCCGGCCGACCGCAAGGTTTCTGCTGGGCGTTCCCCCTGCGCCACGCGCCCGGAGGCGTCGCCCTTCAGAGGCTTCCTGTGATCAATCCATCACATAGGGGTCACCAAACGGCGTAATTTGCTGACCCTGGATGGTCGATCAGGCCCCTGGCCTGGGCGAAAACGTCAAACCCGTGGTAAGTGGTGGAACTTCATCGGACGCTCGACGGAGGAGATCGTGCAGGCGCGTACGGACTGGATGGAAGGGTCCAGGTTCGGCGAGGTGCACGGCTACGACGGCTCGCGGCTGTCGGCGCCTACGCTGCCCTCAGCGCCGATGAAGCCACGGGGGAGGGCTGGCTGAGCTGGGCTCATATGCCTGGAGTCGCGGCCCGTGGTGCGCTCCGTGGAGTGCTGCTTGGTGCGGGTGGGGGCTCCTCAGGATTCTCCACCGCGAGGGCCTGGCGGCCCTCTGGGCGTCGACCTGCCAGTAACGCGGGAGTCGCGAGTATGGCCTTCTGTGACAGGCTTTGGTCAGACCACTACTGACCAACTGCCGACTTCCCTGATGATCTGTCAGTCAAAGGGTCTAGAGCAATGTAGACCGGTCGTCCTGGTGGAGGCGTTGCGGGGGCGGGACGCCGTCCACTTGGGCCTCCCGCTTCCTGGCCACCTCCCGCCCCCGCGCGTCGGTGTGCACGTAGTAGGTCCGCGTGAAGATCCGCCGCAGCAGCTGAACCGCCTCGATCTCCCGCAGCCACACCGGCGTCGCGGGCGCGTGGACCGCGTGCGGCAGCGCGAGCGCGTCCTGGCCGTAGACCTCGGCCAGCCGGTCCCGCTTCGTCTTCGAGGTGGGCAGCCGCCATGAGTCGATCCGTGCCGCGTGGCGCAGCTCCAGCTCCACCACCGGCATCGCCTGCCCGAGCCAGGTCGGCGCCGCGACGGCCAGTGCCTCCAGTGCCGCGCGCACGCTCTCACCGGCCAGCTCCAGCCGGTTCAAGTCCCGCACCGCGCTGATGACATGGGTGGAGTCGGTGCGCTGCTTGCCCCCGGCCGCGATCAGCCCCTCCCCCCGGCAGTGCTCGACCAACCGGTCGAAGAGCAGGCGCTCCATGCCGTGCTCGACCAACCGGACCCGGAACTTCTGGACCAGCTTTCAGGACGCAACATGGCAAAATCCTAACGAAGTTATTCGCTTTTGCCACTCGTCGGGTGGGTGGGGACGCGGCGACGATGAAGTCATGACCGGACCTCCTCCCCGCGAGGCGGCCACCGACCTGATCACCCTGCCCGGCACACCACTTGCCGACGCCGTCGTGAACCTCATTCGGCCGGTGCTCACGCCCTCCGTGTTCAACCACAGCGCCCGCGGCTACCTGTTCGCCAGACCGGTAGCCGGCCGCCTCGACTTGGCCGCCGGCCAGGACTACGACGACGACCTGCTCTTCGCCGCCTGCGTGATGCACGACCTCGGCGTCGCGTCCGACGGCCCGCACCGTCAGCGTTTCGAGGTCGAAGGCGCCGACCGGGCCGCCGAATTCCTCATGCAACAGGGGGACGTCCACGGCCGACGCCGACCAGGTCTGGCGGGCCGTCGCCCTGCACACCTCGCCCGGCATCGCGGAACGCCGCGGCACGCTCCGCGCACTCGTCCGCGAGGGCGCCCGACGCCTTCGACGTGGCGCGGGACGTGCTGACCACGCTTCCGTCCGGCGGTCGGAGCCTCGAGGTGTTCGACGGGGGCCGGATCCAGCTGTGTGACGTCGGTGAGTACGACCTCTTCCACCTTGCGAACGCCTTGGGGATCGAGGGCCGGTTCGGCTCTGCTCCCCGGGGGAGGCAGGTCAGGCCCGGCGTCCATATTCGATCGAAGGGTTGAGGAACCAGAGTGACCAGGGCATTGGCTGTCCGCAGCGTGCTGTTCGTCGGGGGCAGGCGCACGGAGGCGATGGAAGCGGCGCACCGGGCCGGGATGACGATCAGCTATCTGGGGCCGAAGAGTGGGCTGTCCGAGCGGCGCCGTGAGCTGGTCGCCTCCGCACTCCTCGTACCCGACATGTCGGCGGACCACATCGTGAAGGCCGCGATCGCGCTGCACAGCGTTCAGCCGTTCGATCTGGCCATGACGATGAACGACGACTTCCTTCAGGCGGCGGCCCGGATCAACCATGAACTCGGCCTGCTGGCCAATCCGTTGGAAGCCGTCACCGCCGTGACCGACAAGGCGTTCATGCGTGAACTCCTGCGCGACAGCGAGGTCGGCCAGGTCGCGGCGGCCTCCGTACGCTCCGCGTACGACCTGCGCATGCTCCCGCGGACCATCCCGCTTCCGGTGATCCTGAAGCCGACGCGGGGGACGGCCAGTCAGTCCATCCATGTCATCCATGACACGGAGCAGTTGGATGCCCTGGCCCGCGAGCTGGACTTCTCCGTGCCCGCTGAGGACACGACGCCGCCGTGGCTGGCGGAGGAGTTCCTGGACGGCGCGGAGTTCAGCGTCGAGACCTTCAGCATGGCCGGCCGGCACCATCTGCTCGCCGTGACCGAGAAGTTCAAAACCGCGAACTTCGTCGAGATCGGCCACCTGGTGCCGGCTCGGACACCCGCCGAGCAGCAGGACCGAATCGTCGCCGAGGTGATCACCCTGCTGACGGCACTGGGCGTGCAGGAGGGCCCTGCGCACACCGAGGTGATGCTGACCGCCCGCGGTCCGCGGATCATCGAGACGCACACCAGGCCCGGCGGCGACGCGATCGTCGAACTCGTACGGCTGGCCTCCGGCTTCGACATCCAGCAGCTCACCTTCAGCTGGCTGGCGGGCGAGCCGGTGGATCTGACCCCGGAGCCGGTGGCCGGCGCGGCCGCGATCTGGTTCCTCACCGTGCCGGAGGGCAAGGTGACGGCGGTCGGCGGGCTGGCCGAGGCCTCCGCCGCCGAGGGTGTGGTGACCGCCGTCCTCACCGCCGCAGTCGGCGACCTCGTCCCGCCGCTGCACAACTCGTGGGCCCGCCAGGGCGATGTGATCGCGATCGGCGACGACCCGGACACCGCGCTGCAGCGGGCTCGGCAAGGCGTCGGCCGGTTCACGGTCGAGGTCGAGCCACCGTCTGCCCCAGCGTTCTGAACCCCGCGCCTGTTGTACCCGCCAGTCGGCAAGGCGCCCCCCTTTTTTCCCGCTTCATCCATGACATCCGCGCACACCTGAATGGTGAAACCATGACCAAGGACCACCTGGACGCCGCACCCTCGGACGCCCAGAAGCCGCTACTCCTCCTTGTCGGCAGCGGCGGGCAGGTCTGGCGTGAGTACATGCTGCGCGCCATGGCCACCCGGTACCGCCTGCACCTGCTGGCCCCGGAACCGCCGACCTGGCAGGCGCCGTACATCGTGGCCCACAGCTCGGTGAACACCCTGGACGTCGAGGCGATGATCCAGGTTGCGAAGGGCAGTGCGGAGAGCTTCGCCGGCGCGCTCACCTACGAGGAGACCCGCGTCGAGTCGGCCGCGGCTCTGGCAACCGCTCTCGGGCTGCGGACAAGCCCGGTGGAGGCGGTGCGGGCCTGCCGTGACAAGTTCGCCGGGCGCGAGCTGATGAAGGCGGCCGGTGTGCCGCAGGCCGAGTCGATCGCGGTCGCCGACTTCGCCGAGGCGCGGCAGGCCGCTGAGCGGATCGGCTACCCCGTGGTGGTCAAGCCCCGCGCGCTGTCGGCGAGCAACGGCGTGATGCTGGCGCCGGACGCCGACTCACTGGAGGCCGCCTACCAGGACGCCGGCAGCATCTGGTTCGACGAGGTGCCCACCTACGAGCGGTCGATCCTGGTCGAGGAGTACCTGGACGGGCCGGAGATCAGCGTGGAGGCCGTCTGCCGCGACGGAGTGGTCACCGCGCTCTTCGTGGCCCGCAAGCGGCTGGGATACGCGCCGGGGTTCGAGGAGGTCGGCCACCTGGTCGAGGCCGCCGACCCGCTGCTGAGCGACCCCGAGCTGCTGAAGGTGCTGCAGGACTCGCACACGGCGCTGGGCCTCACCGACACGGTGACCCACACCGAGCTTCGGCTCACCTCGACCGGTCCCCGGATCGTCGAGATCAACGCCCGGGTCGGCGGCGACCGCATCCCCTACCTGGGCGGGCTGGCCACTGGTGTCGAGATCGGGTTGGTCGCGGCCGACCTGGCGGCCGGCGCGGTGCCGGAGACCACCGCCAGCTGGGAGCGGGCCGCAGCCGTCCGCTTCCTCTACCCCGAGCACGACCTGACGGTCGACTCGATCGACGTCGACCGGAGCGCGTTGCCCGCCGAGGTGGACGACGTGCAGCTGCTGGTGGGCCCGGGCAGGGAGCTCCGGCTGCCACCGAAGGACCACGTCCGCTGCCGGTACGCGCTGGTCGTGGCTGTCGGAAGCAACGAGCAGGAGTGCGAGGCAGTCCTCGGCCGGGCCGCAGCCGCGGTCACCGTGCACGGCACTCCGCTCACCTGAGCACGTCCCGAAGGGAGAAGTACCAGTGCCAAAGATCATCGCCATTGTCTCGGGCGGTATGGACTCCGTGACCATGGCCTACCAGTTCAAGGAGCAGGGCCACGATGTGCACCTGCTCTCGGTGGACTACGGCCAGCGGCACCGCAAGGAGCACAAGTACGCGGCCATCGCCGCCGAGCGCCTCGGCGCCGTGCACCAGGTCGCCGACCTGAGCGCGGTGGGCGCGCTACTACGCGGCTCCTCGCTGACCGACCCGACCGTGGACGTTCCGGAGCAGACCTGGAACGGCTACGGCGAGAGTCCGAACATCGTGCCCAACCGCAACGCCCTGCTGCTGTCGGTGGCGTTCGCGGTCGCGGTGGCCGAGAAGGCCGAGGCGGTCGCCATCGGGATCATGGCTGACGACACCGCCTCGGTCCCGGACAGCACGCCGGAGTTCCTCGGGTCCTTCATCGCGATGGAGCGGCTCGCCACCGCCGGCTACGCGCACCCCGGTCTCGACCTGCTGGCCCCGCTGTCCGGCCTGGCCAAGAGCGGAGTCGTCACGCTGGGCGAGCGGCTCGGCGTGCCGTGGACCGAGACCTGGACCTGCCTGCGCGGCGAGGACGATCACTGCGCCCGCTGCGCGGCCTGCTGGGAGCGTCAGGAGGCGTTCACCGCGGCCGGCGTGCCCGACCCCACCATCTACCAGGAGCGCAAGCAATGACCCTGCGAATTTCGAAGCAGTTCGCCTTCTCGGCCAGCCACCAGCTGGACGGCCTGCCCGAGGGCCACCAGTGCGGCCGGCTGCACGGCCACAACTACGTCGTGGAGATCGAGTTGAGCGCTGGGCGCGACCAGCTGACCGGTCCGGGCTTCGTCCGCGACTACGGCGATCTCTCCGGCTTCAAGGGGTGGCTCGACGAGTGGCTGGACCACCGCCACCTCAACGACGCGACCAAGGAGAGCCCGACCGCGGAGAACCTGGCGGTCTGGATCTACGAGAGCTGGATCACGGTCTACCCGGAACTGACCGCCGTGCGCGTTTCCGAAACTCCGAAGACCTGGGCCGAGTACCGGCCCTGAACGACGGTCACCCACTGGTGGCCCCATGACGGGGCCCACCGCACGAACGAGGAGGTGGTGCCCTGTGGAACCGGAACTCGTCGTCAACGAGATCTTCGGCCCCACCTGAGTCCTTCCAAGGTGAAGGACGATCACTCGGCCGCCGCTGCGCCTTTCTGCGGCTTGGTGGCTGCAATCTGTCGTGCCGCTGGTGCGACACCCCGTACACCTGGGACTGGAACGGGGAGAGCGATGCCGGCGTCACGTACGACCCCAAGGTGGAACTCCACCGCCTTCCCCTCTCCACCGTCCGGGACCGGCTGCTCGGCTACGGAGTCGACCTGGTGGTCATCTCCGGCGGCGAGCCGCTGAACCAGCAGAAGCGCCTGGTGCCGCTGGTGGAGGCACTGACCGGTCGCGGCATCGAGATCGAGATCGAGACCAACGGGACCCGCGTCCCGGACCGGAAGCTGGTCGAAGCGGGGGTGCGCTTCAACGTCTCGCCCAAGCTCTCGCACGCCGGCGACCCGGCCGGGAAGCGGATCGTACCCGCCGCTCTGAAGAGCCTGGCCGCCCTTGAGACCAGCACGTTCAAGTTCGTCTGCCGGGACAGTGCCGATCTCGACGAGGTCTCCGCCGTGGTCGAAGCCTCGGGCATCACCTCGGTCTGGGTGATGCCCGAGGGCCAGAGGAGCGTGGACATCGAACGGCACCAGCGGCAGTTGGCCGACGAGGTCATCGACCGTGGGTGGAACATCACGACCAGACTGCACACGCTGATCTGGGGACACAAACGAGGAGTCTGAATGAGCGTCAACCTGGATGGGCCGGAGCTGCGGGCCATGGTGGACGAGGCCGGCAAGGACCCACTGGAGGCTCTGGCCCGCCGGCTCCTGGAGGAGATCGGCGAGGACCCGGAGCGCGACGGTCTGAAGGACACGCCCGCCCGCTACGCGCGGTGGTGGCGCGAGTTCACCAACTACGACCCGGGCACCGTCGCCACCCTCTTCGAGACCAGCTCGGCCGGACAGCTGGTCGTGGTCTCGGGGATCGAGGTCTGGTCGCTCTGCGAGCACCACCTGCTCCCGTTCAACTGCTCGCTGACCATCGCCTACCGGTCCGCGAAGCAGCTGCTGGGGCTCTCGAAGTTCGCCCGGATCGCCCACCAGCACGCGCACCAGCTCCAGGTGCAGGAGCGGCTGGTGGCCGACATCAGCTCGGACATCATGCGGATCACCGGCGCCGAGGACGTGGCCGTGGTCGGCCAGGGAGAGCACCTGTGCATGACCATGCGTGGGATCAGGACCAGTGCCCGAATGACCTCCAGCGCGCTGCACGGCGCGTTCGCGGAGGAGGGCACCCTGCGGTCGGAGCTGTTCGCCCACCTGCGCGCCGCCTGAACGGTCCGAACCGCAGCACGGTCCCATGCCCGACCTCTCAACCCCGGAACGGATGAACTCCCTTGTCCGAGCTGTTTCCCGTCCTCGACCTGCGGGACGCCGAGCGCGGTCCGCAGGCCCGAGCCGCCTTCCTCGACCGACTGCGTGCCGCCGTGCACGACATCGGCTTCTTCCAGCTGGTCGGCCACGGTGTGACCGGAGCCGACGAACTGCTCGATCTGGCGCGGCGGTTCTTCGCCCTGCCCGAGCCGCAGCGCGCGGCCCTGAGCATTCTCAACTCGCCCCACTTCCGCGGCTATTCGGAGGTGGGTCGGGAACTCACCCAGGGCGTTCCGGACCAGCGGCGGCAGCTCGACATCGGTCCCGAGCAGCCGTTCGCGCCGCCCGGCGCTGACGATCCCTCCTACCGCTGGCTGGCCGGCCCCAACCAGTGGCCGGCCGGGCTGCCCGAGCTGGCTCCCGCGGTGCAACGGTGGACGGCCGACCTCACCGGGGTGGCCCACCGGCTGCTCGGCCTGATCCTCGAAGCGCTGGACACTCCGGCGCACTTCCTGGACGAGGTCGTGGCACCGGACCCGCACGTGCACTTCAAGCTGCTGCACTACCCGGGTCCGCCACAGGCCGCGGACGAGGGCGACGACGACGGCAGTGGCCAGGGCGTGGGCATCCACAAGGACTACGGTCTGCTCACCCTGCTCCTCCAGGACGACAAGGGCGGGCTCCAGGTCGCGGTGGAGGACGGCGTCTTCCTCGACGTCCCCGTGGTGCCCGGAGCGTTCGTGGTGAACCTCGGCGAGCTGTTGGAGGTCGCCACCCGCGGCTATCTGCGCGCCACCACGCACCGGGTGGTGCGGCCCGCTCCCGGGGTGGACCGCTACTCCGCGCCGTTCTTCTACAACCCGCGCCTGGACGCGGCGATGCAGCCGCTGCCCAGCCCCTTCGTCAGCGCGGCAGAAGGCGTCGTCCACGACCCCGCGAACCCGCTCTTCGCCGGCTACGGGGCAAACGTCATGAAGGGGATGCTCCGGGCCTTCCCCGAGGTCATCGCGCGGCACCACCCCGAGCTGATGCCCGCCCGGTAGCGCCGCCCAGCCGTCCCACCACCCACACCCCGCACCGAAGGAATCCTCCTTGAGCACCCGCAAGCCAGCCGTACTCCTCATCGACCCGGTCAAGACCGGCGAAGGGTACAAGAACGCGGCCCGTGACCTCGGACTGCACGTGGTCTCCCTCTACACAGTGGAGCCCGGCGAACTGCACTCCCGGTGGCCCGAGCACACCAGCGGTGATGACGCCTCGCTGTACGCATCCGAGGTGCCCGAGGTGTTGAGGGCGCTCGAGGCGATCGACTTCGACATCAAGGCCGTCGTACCGGCCTACGAGCCGGCCGTCTACCTGACCGACCTGCTCGCCCACGAGCTCGGCCTGGCGGGCAACGACGTGACCCTGGCCTGGGCACGGCGCAACAAGTCGGCGATGCGGGAGCACGCGGCCGCGGTGGGCCTGCGGATTCCGGCCTTCCGGCTGGTGAAGGAACTCTCCGAGGTGGCTGCGGTGGCCGAGGAGATCGGCTACCCGGTCATCGTGAAGCCCACCATGAGCTCGGGCTCGTTCGGCGTCACGCTGGTCCGCGACGCCGAGGCGGCGAAGGACCTCAGGATCGCCGCGACCGACCTGTTCGGCTGGCCGGTCACCGAGTGGCTGGTCGAGCAGTACATCCGCGGCCGCGAGTTCGCCGTCAACTGCTTCAGCAGCGACGGCGATCACCGGGTGATGGACATGTGGGAGTACCGGCAGCCGGACGACCGGGACTACGACTTCCCGCTGTGGGACAACGTCCAGGCGACCAGGGACGACCGTGACTGGGCCCGGGTCGAGGAGTACGTGTTCGAGGTCCTGACGGCCTTCGGCGTGCACCGCGGTCCCAGCCACACCGAGGTCAAGGTCACCCCCGAAGGCGTCCACCTGATCGAGATCGGTGCCCGGCTGGCCGGCGGCCCTGCCGCCGACCAGTGGACCGACCACACCGCGATCCGCCCGTTCCACGACGCGCTCACCTGCTACCTCGGCCGGCGCCCGGCCATCATGGACGGGGACCTCGGCTTCCGGGCGATGTTCGGGGCGATCGCGATCCGCAACGACGAGGGCCCCGGCACCCTGGTCGCCATCCACGGGCTGGACGCGATGAAGCGCCACCCGAGCGTCAGCAAGGTCCTGGTCGACTTTCAGCCGGGCGACCGTATCCCGCTCACCCAGAACACCAAGACCATCCCGGTCGGCGCCTGGGTCTCCGGGCCCGACCAGGACTCCGTGGTGCGCGCGCTGCGCGAGATCCGGGAGCTGGTCTCATTGGAGATCGCCCTCGATGGCACCAGCTGACGTAGCGAGCCCGGCCCGCCGGAAGCCACCCCGAGGCCTGCTGTCCAGCTACCGCGAGCTGCTGGCGGTCCCCGGTGTGCGACGGATGCTGGTCGCCAGTGTGGCGTCCAAGCTTCCGCCGACCATGATCTCGCTGTCCCTGCTGCTGTACACGGGCCCGCACTACTCCTATGCGGTGGCAGGACTCGCGGTCGCCGCCATGGCGATCGGCCAGGGCCTGTCCGCCCCGGTCCGCGGCCGTCTGATCGACCGTCGTGCCTACCGGCCGATCGTGCTCGGCACCCTGGCGGGCTACCTGGTGGCGCTCGCCGCGCTGGTGGCGGTGGCCCGGTCGCACGGGCCGGTGCCGCTGCTGCTGGTCCTGGCTTCGCTCGGCGGGATCACCGTACCGCCGGTCGGGATCATGATGCGCACGCTGTGGCGGGAGGTCGGCGGCCAGCGCCAGCTGGTCACCGCGATGGCGCTGGACTCGGCGATGAGCGACATCGCGCAGATCTCCGGCCCGGCACTGGCCGCCTGGCTCTGCCTGAGCGTGTCGAGCATCGTCGCGTTCGCTCTGTGCGGGGTGCTGACGGTCGTCGCCATCGTGCTGGTGCTCAGCCTGCCGACGGTCTCGCCGCCCCCTCGGCGCACCGGCGGCGGGCACTGGGCGGGCCCGCTGCGCTCCGCCGCACTGCGCCGGCTGCTGCTGGTGCACGCCGGGTTCAGCGCGATGATCACCGCGGTCGACGTGGTCATCTCGGTGCTCAACGCGGAGCGGCACACGGCGATGTACACCGGCATCGACATCGGTGCGCTCTCGGTCGGCAGCATCGTCGGCAGCCTCGCGCTGGGGGCCGTGCCGGGCCTGCTGGCTCGGGGCCCCAAGCTCACGGTCCTGCTCGGGACGTTCGCGGCGGGTGTGGCCGTCCTGGCCGCAGCCTCCCAACTACCCCCGTTCGCCTTGCTGTTGGCCTGTCCGATCGCAGGCATCAGCTACGGCTCCACCTTCGGGGCGCTGTTCACCACCGGCGGGGACCTCGCCCCCGAGGGCGCCGCCGCCGAGACCCAGGCCTGGCTCAGCAGCCTCACCCAGGGCGGCTCGGCAGCCGGTGCCGCGGCCGCCGCCTGGTTCGCGGCGAGCTCCGGCAGTCCGACCGTACTCTGCGCCATTTCCCTGCTCGCGGTCCTGACCGCGGGCTTCACCTGGAACGTCCGGACCCGCGTGGCCTGACCGTGGTCCGGTCCCATTCACCACCTCTGAGGAGACCACTCGCATGACCCTGCAGCAGATGGACGAGACCCTGGCCAAGTTCCTGGCCGAGACCTACACGCCCGAGCGGGTCGAGCGGCTCGCCGACTCCTTCCACCGCCACGGCTTCGTGAAGTTCGACTCCACCGCCCGGCTGGTACCGCAGGAACTGATGGACGAGGTCCGCGGCGAGACCGACCGGCTGATAGCCGAGCACAAGGAGCGCCGCGACCTCCTGCTCGCCACCACCGGCAACACGCCGCGCAAGATGAGCGTGGTGAAGAGCGAGGAGATCGAGAAGAGCGAGCTCATCAGCACGCTCGCCCGCTCCGAGGTGCTGCTCGGCTTCCTGGCCGGCATCACCCGCGAGCAGATCATCCCGCAGGTCTCCGACGACGAGCGCTACCTGATCACCCATCAGGAGCACAAGTCCGACACCCACGGCTGGCACTGGGGCGACTACAGCTTCGCGCTCATCTGGGCGCTGCGGATGCCTCCGCTCGCGCACGGCGGCATGCTCCAGGCCGTCCCGCACACCCACTGGGACAAGAGCAACCCGCGCATCAACGAGACCCTGTGCGAGCGTCGGATCGACACCCACGGGCTGGAGTCCGGAGACCTCTACCTGCTGCGCACCGACACCACCCTGCACCGCACCGTGCCGCTGAGCGAGGACTCCGTGCGCACCATCCTGAACATGACCTGGGCCGCCAAGCGCGACCTGGAGAAGACCCTGGTCGGCGACGACCGCTGGTGGGACAACCCCGAGGTCCAGGCCGCCTCCGCGGTCGAGCAGGCCTGACGCCCGCTCCAGCCCCAGGGGGCCGCGGTCAACCGCGCGGCCCACACCAAGCAGCCGCGTCCGCGGCGCACAACCCTCGGTGCGCCACGGACGCGGCATGTCGACGAGCCGTGAAAGGGCCCAGCAGGCATGCCCAGCCATCTGACAGTCGTTCTCCTGCTCGACCTGGCCCTGGCCGCGTCGCTGGCCCGCGCGGCGGGTACCGTGGCCCGGAAGCTGGGCCAGCCCCCGGTCATCGGCGAGGTGGTCATGGGCATCCTGCTCGGGCCCACCCTGCTGCACGGGGCGATCACCCGAGCCCTCTTCCCGGTGGAGGTGCGCGGCTTCCTCAGTGCCTTCGCCAACCTCGGGATCGCCCTGTTCATGTTCGTGACCGGGATGGAGTTCGACTGGAGTGCCGATCGCTCGCTGCGCCGGATCTCGGCTGGCATCGGGCTCGGCTCGATCGTCCTGCCGTTCGCCCTGGGCAGCGCGCTCGGCCTCTGGTGGGTCACCGGGACGGCGGCCGTCACTCCGCTGAGCGCCGACCTCTTCATGGGTCTGGCTCTCTCGGTGACCGCCTTCCCGGTGCTGGCCAGGATCCTGGACGACCGCGGAACGGCCCGGCAGCCGCTGGGCCGACTGGCGCTGGCGAGCGCCGCGCTCTGCGACCTGGTGGCCTGGCTGCTGCTGGCCGTGGTGCTGCTGCTCGGCGCCGGCGCGCAGGCTCTGGGACACCTGCTCTGGCTGCCCCCGTACCTCCTGGCCCTGGCCGCGGGCGTGCCGCTGCTGCGCCGCCTGGCGAGCGCCCGTTCCGGTCGGCTGGACCCGGTCGCCGTGCTGGCCGGTCTGCTGGCCTCCTGCGCCGCGACCGAGTGGATGGGCCTGCACTTCATTTCCGGCGCCTTCGCCTTCGGTGTCACGGTCGCCTGCGTGCGGCGCTCGCACGGGGAAGCGGCGCTGAAGCCGATCACCGACAACGTCCGGGGCATCGGCCTCAGCCTGCTGATGCCGGTGTACTTCGTGGTCGCGGGCTGGCAGGCCGACCTCTCCACGCTGCGCCCCGTCCAGGTGCTGCAGCTGGCGGTGCTGCTCGCGGCGGCGGTGGGCGGCAAGGTCCTCGGAGCCGCGGGGGCGGCCCGGCTGTCCGGCCTGCAGCCCCGTGAATCCGCTGTCCTCGGCGTCCTGATGAACACCCGCGGCCTCACCGAGCTGATCGTGCTCACGGCCGGGCGCCAGGCGGGCCTGCTGAACGGCGCCTTCTACAGCCTGCTGGTCGCCATGGCCGTGCTGACCACGATCTCCACAGGACCGGTCCTCAACCTGTTGCTGGGCCGCCCCGCGGCCCGCCCTGCCCCGACCGCCGCCCGGCCCGCGGTGCTCCGGCAGCAGGCCTGACCGAGGATCCCGAGGTGGCAAAGTGTTCTGGTTCAAGCTTCTCGGCGTGCCCTCAGTGCTACGCGACCCGGACCGGCCGGACGAGCAGGGCGGCCAGGGCGGGCCGGTGGAGCTGGAGCGGATGCCGCCGCAGCAGACCGCCCTGCTCGCGGCGCTCGCGCTGCGGGCCGGCCTGCCGGTCGGGGTGGCCGAACTGATCGACGGCCTGTTCGGCGAGCGCCCTCCGGCCAGCGCCACGTCGATGATCGCCAACTATGTCCTGCGGCTGCGCAAGAGCCTGACGCCCTCGCTGATCGTGCGCTCGGGCAGCGGCTATCTGCTGGACGTCCCCGCCTCGTCGGTCGATGCGCTCACCTTCGTCGAGCTGGTCTCGGCCCGGCCCACGGGCGACGAGCATCGCGACGCCGAACGGCTCAAGACCGCGTTGGACCTGTGGCGGGGCGGCAGCGCGCTCGCCGGACTGCCCGGTCCGCTGTGTCATCGGCAGCGCGAATCCCTGGCCCAGCACCGGGAGAGCGCCCAGTCATCCTGGTTCGAGCACGAGTTGGCGCTGGGACGGCACAGCATGCTGGTGGGCGAGCTCTCGGCCGCCTGCCAGGCGGCGCCGTTCGCCGAGCGCCTGCACGCGGCGCGGATGATCGCGCTGTTCCGCTGCGGCCGACCAGCCGACGCCTTGCAGGCCTACCAACAGATCCGCCACCAACTGGCCGTGGAGCTGGGCATCGCCCCGGGGGCCCACCTCACCCGGGTCCACGACGCCATCCTGACCGGACGGGACCCGGCCCCCGTGCGGTCCACGGCCCGACTCGCCGGCGTGCGGCCGGGTGCGGCCACCGGTGCGCGGCATGTCCCCCGGCAACTGCCCGCCCCGACCGCCGATCTGACCGGACGGTCGACCGAGCTCGCCGCGCTGTCCGCGGCCCTCACCGGTCACAGCAGGCCGCTGGTACTGGTCACCGGGATGAGTGGCGTCGGGAAGAGCACGGTGGCGGTCGCCGCCGCGCACGCGGTCGCCGCGAGCTATCCCGACGGCCAGCTGTGGGCCTCGCTGAGCGGCGTGTCCCGCGCGCCGGCGGGTGCGGGCGCCGTTCTCGCCGGTTTTCTGAGCGCGCTCGGCGTGCCCGACGAGCGCATACCGCACGGGGCGGCCGAACGCGCCGCGCTCTACCGGACCGTGCTGGCCGGGCGCCGGGTGCTGGTGGTGCTCGACGACGCCGATGGCGCCGACGGCGCCGCCCGCATCGCCCCGCTGCTTCCCGGTACGCCCGGCAGCGCGGTGCTGATCTGCGCACGAAGTCGCCCCGCGCTCGGCGTCACCGCCTGGACGCAGCTCACCCGCCTGTCCGCCGCCGGCTCCGCCGAGCTCATCACCGCGATCATCGGACCGGCCCGGGCCGGTGCGGAACCCGCCGCGGTGGCCGCGCTCGCGGCCGCCTGCGGCCATCTGCCGCTCGCCCTGCACAGCGCGGCGACCAGGCTGGCCCGACGCCCGGCCTGGACCGTCGCATCCTTGGCGACACGGCTTTCGGACGGGACGCGCCTGCTCCGCGAACTGCGCAGCACCGATCCCGGGATCGCCGGCTCCTTCGAGCGGTCCTTCGAAGAACTCGACCCTACGCAGGCCAGGACCCTGATGACGCTGGCGGTCCCGGACCGGCGCGAGTGGACGCTGCCCGCCGCGGCGACCGTCCTCGGCCTTCCCGAGGAGAAGGCCGAGGAGCTGTTGGAGGCTCTGGTCGAGGCCGCCATGCTCGGCTCTCCGACGCCCGGCAACTACGTCCTCCAGGAACTGCTGGCGGCCTTCGCCCGTGACAGGGCTGGTGCCTACGCGTCCGGCGACGCCTCTGTCGTCACGCCAGTGATGCCGGCCATCGCCTCGTACGCCGCCTGGAGGTGCTCAGGGCGTCCGGCCTGGACGGCCAGGAAACCTCCGATGCCGAACAGTCCGCTCGCCTTCCGGGCGGCGAGCTTCTCCTCGAAGACGCCGCGCGGAATGCCGTCGGTGTAGATGAACTTGCGTGGCAGCGGCAGCTGGATCGCTACGTTCGCCTCCGGGTCGCGCACGGTGCCGGGCGGGTCCTCGCCCTTCGCGACCTGCTCGATGGCTTCGAGGTAGCGGCGTCGGAGCAGGGTGATCCCCTTGTCGCTGCGCCCCAGGTGCTCACTGGTCCGGTCGGTGACCGTTCCCTGTCCGGTCCAGATCGCGAAGTCCTGGTTGCCGGTGTGCGACATGATCAGCTCATGGGTCGTGGGGTCGGTCAGCGGTCCGGACCAGTACGGGATCGCCTCGGACTCCGGCACGCCGACCGTGACATCGTCGGGGAGCACGGAGTACTGCCAGGTGATGTTGAGGGTGCGGTGGTCGTCCATCGGCACCCGGAACTCGACCGTGTTGCCCGAGGCGAGCGTGTAGGGCCACAGGCAGAGGATCCCACCCTCGGCGGTGCTGGTGGTACGGGCGAACGCCCCCTCCGGCGCATTCTCGGTCTCGACCTCGCGGCCGTTGACGAAGCCGTGCTCGAATTCCAGGAAGTCGATCGCCGTGTGCCGAGGGGCGTACTCGGGGTCCTCGGGGTCGAGCCTGACCGCGTTCCCGTTCGAGTGCAGCCACTCGAAATGGACCGGGTCCATTCCGTTCTCATGGCACTGGAACCAGTTGCATGGCAGTTCGGTGATGATGAGCTCGACGAAGCCGTGCTCCCAGCTGAACGTCTCGAAGTCCGGCACCAGCGGCGCGGGTCCCGGACCCAGGTAGGCCCAGACCAGGCCGCCCAACGTGGCGGTGGGGTACGAGGTGACGCCGACCTTGTCGTGGAAGCCCCCTGCCGGACCCGCCTCTTCGAACGGCTGCTCGACGCAGCGGCCGTCGGAGTCGAAGGCCCACCCGTGGTAGGCGCACCGCATCAGTTCGCCGTCCACCCAGCCGCGGCTGAGGTCGGTGCGCCGATGGGGGCAGTGCCGGGAGATCAGACCGTGGTCCCCGCCGGGCTTGCGGAACAGGACCAGGTCCTCCCCGAGCAGCCTGACCGGCTTGACCCGCTTCTCGCGCAGCTCCATGGCCGGGGCGATCGGATGCCAGTATCGGCGCAGCAGTTCACCCATGGGGGTCCCCGCACCCACCTGCGTCAGGAGCTGGTTCTTTTCCTCTGAGAGCATTTTGGTACCTCCATGATCACGGCGCGTCCGGTCCAGTGTTCAGGGCGGCCCTCTACCCGTGATCTACGCCGGGTTTACGTCGGGTCTACGCCGCGCGGCCCCTGACGGGGACGGAGCGGTCGACCACGTCAGCTGCCCACTGCCGGCCGGGATGCGGTTGGAGTCGGCGTCGCGGCGGCCACTCGTGAGCATCCGGTCCACGAGGTTCTGGTGGCCCGCCGCCGGTTCCCGCTGACCGTGCTGATCCTCGCCTTGCCCGGTCTCCACGCCGGCCACGCGGTGATCGCGGCCGTGATCGGCGCGTTCACCGTCGCCTGGAGCGCACGGGTGACCTGGCCCAAGGCGCTCGCCGTCGTCACCGGGCCCCTCGGCGGCTGCCCGCCCTGGCTGATCGGCGTCCTCTTCCGGCCGGAGTGCCAGGCGGCACGCGTCTCCTCGCGCCGGTCTGATCAGGGGCGCCCACGCTGGTCAGGCGGATGTGCGGACGACGAGTTCGGTCGCCAGGATGACCTGTCGGCGGGGCCGCCCGGGCTCCCTGATCTCCTCGATGAGCAGCTGCGCCATTGTGCGTCCCATCTCCTCGATGGGCTGCCGCACGCTGGTCATCGGCGGATCGGTGTGGCGGGCCACGATGGAGTCGTCGAAGCCGACCAGGGCGACCTGGTCCGGGACCCGGCGCCCGGCGGCACGCAGCACCTGGAGGGCGCCGGCGGCCATCACGTCGGAGGCGCAGAAGACCGCGTCGAGGTCCGGCCGTCGCTCCAGCAGGGCTCGCATCGCGGCACACCCGCCGTCCGTGGTGAAGTCGGCCACGCCCACCAGCTCCTCCTGGTAGCTGAGGCCGGCCTCCTCCAAGGCGGCGCGGTAGCCGCCGAGCCGGGCCTGGGCCACCTCCATGTCCAGCGGGCCGGTGACGGTGGCGATCGTGGTGCGGCCGCGGGCCAGCAGGTGGCGCACGGCGGTCCGGGCGCCACCGGCGTTGTCCGCGACTACGTAGCTGAGCGGCTCCGTATCGCCGCGCCTCCCGGCCAGGACGGCCGGGATCTCCAGGCTGTCCAGCAGCGCCAGCAGTGGGTCGTCCTGGCGGACGGCGACGACGAGTACGCCGTCCACCCGTCGAGCCGACAGATAGGTTGTGAGGCGGTCCCGTTCGCGCTGGTCGCGGACCAGGACCAGGAGCAGCTGGAAGTCGGTGTCGGACAGCTCCGCGGACACGCCGGTGATGATGTCGGCGAAATACGGTTCGGAGAACAGTCTGGTCTCCGCCTCGGGGACGACCAGGGCGATCGAGTCGGTCCGCGAGGTCACCAGCGCGCGGGCTGCCCGGTTGGGCACGTAGCCCAGCTCGGCCACCGCGCGCTGCACGGCCGCCCGGGCCTTCTCGCTCACCTTCGGCGAACCGTTGATCACCCGGGAGACCGTCCCCCGGCCGACTCCGGCGAGCGCCGCCACCTCCTCCAGCGTCGGCCGGGCCGAGCCCCTGCCGGCGGCCGCCTCGCGGTGTGATCCGTCGGAACGCTCCGCGGTCGGTTTCATCGCTCTCCTCGTTCGATCACGTGGGGGTCCTGGAGTCCCGAGGTCGGGCTTCGTCTTCGTCTCCGTCTCCGGAAGGGTTCACCGTGGCAACGTGTTTGATTCCGCTTGACACGTTCCCCTTCGAAGCGGGAATCTTTCGTCTGGTTTTTGGGAGCGCTCCCATACTCTCATGGTCGCCCCTCGGGCGACAACGCGCCCGACCCCGTGGACCGCCAGGATCTCCCGGCCTCGGGCCGAAGCGCCGCACCCACCAGTCCACCCGCACACCGGATCAAGGAGCTGCCTTGCACACGCCCTCCCTCGGTCACGCCTCCCGCTCCCGCAGAGCGTCCCTCCTGACAACGACGGCGCTGACCGTCGGCGCCCTGCTGGTCGCCGGCTGCTCCTCCGGCGGCAGCGGCGGCCCGGGCGATGCCGACGCCGACCCGAACGCGAAGATCACGCTCACCGTCGGCGACTTCGGCACCTTCGGGTACAAAGAGGCCGGTCTGTTCGACTCCTACACGGCGGCGCACCCGAACATCACCATCAAGGAGGACACCACCACCACCGAGGCGGACTACTGGACCGCGTTGCAGACCCACCTGTCCGGCGGCGGGCTGGACGACGTGCAGGCCCTGGAGGTGGGCCGGATCTCCCTGGCCACCTCGGACGCGCTGAGCGACAGCTTCGCGGACCTCGGCAAGGTCCCGGGGGTGCGCGCCAGCGACTACCTGCCGTGGAAGTGGCAGCAGGCAACCACCGCGAGCGGCCGGACCATCGGCCTCGGTACGGACGTCGGCCCGATGGCCGTCTGCTACCGCCAGGACCTGTTCCAGCAGGCCGGGCTGCCCTCGACACCCGACGCGGTGAGTGCCCTGTGGGCCGGTGACTGGTCGAAGTACGTCCAGATGGGCGAGGAATACCAGGCCAAGGCCCCCAAGGGCACCTACTTCATGGACTCCGCCACCGGCCTGTTCAACGCCGTGGTCTCCAGCGACACCCAGCAGTACTACAAGGGCGGCAAGCTCGACTACCAGGACTCACCCGGCGTCAAGTCCGCCTGGAGCCTGGCGATGCGGGCGGACGCGGCGGGCACCTCCGAGGGTCTCAAGGAGTTCGACACCCCCTGGCAGACCGCGTTCTCGCAGTCCACCTTCGCCACCACCATCTGTCCGTCCTGGCAGCAGGCCAACATCGAGAAGTACGCCGGCCCCTCCAACGCCGGCAAGTGGAACATCGCCCAGGCCCCGGCCGCCGGGAACTGGGGCGGATCCTTCCTCGCCGTGCCGTCCTCGGGCCGGCACGTCGCCGCCGCCGAAGCCCTGGTGGCCTGGCTCACCGCGCCCGCGCAGGAGGCCAAGGTCTTCGAGAAGGTGGGCAACATCCCCTCCAACCTGGGGGCCTACGCGCTGCCCGGCGCCGCGGACTTCAAGAACCCCTACATCGGTCCCGACGCTGCCACCGGCCAGATCTTCTCCGCCGCGGCGAAGGCCATCCGCCCCGCCGAGACCGGCCCCTACGCGGGCGTTCTGCAGGACGACTTCAGCAACGGCGTTCTCCTGGTCGAACAGAACCACAAGAGCGCGGCCGACGCCTGGACCGCCACCATCCGGCAGATCGACAGCAGCATCCAGTAGCCGACCGGCCGGCAGCGGGTCGCCGGCCCCACCGGCAGCCCCGCCAACAGCTCCACGGAAGGAAGGCCACGCGTGTCCACCATGACCGACCGGCCCGGAAGCGGCTGCGCCGGCTCCCCGCCGCCGGCTCGATCCGGCCCGGTGCCCGCTCGCGCACCGCACCCCACTTGGCGGGCCCGCCTGCACCGCTGGGACACCAAGGGCTCCCCGTACGCCTTCGTCGCCCCGTTCTTCCTCGTCTTCGCCGTCTTCGGCCTGTTCCCGCTCCTCTACACCGGCTGGCTCTCGCTCCACCAGGTGAGCCTCTACGACGTCGACCGCTCCCGGTGGGTGGGGCTGCGGAACTACACCGACCTGTTCACCGGGCCGCTCGGCCACTTCTTCTGGAACGCCCTGGGGAACACCGTCACACTCGGTCTGCTCTCCACCGTGCCGCAGCTGGCGGCCGCCCTCGGCCTGGCCCACCTGCTCAACCACCAGCTGCGCGCACGCTCGTTCTTCCGCACCGCGCTGCTGGCCCCGTACGCGACCTCCGTCGCCGCCGCCACCCTGGTCTTCGCGCTGATCTTCAGCCCGGAGGCCGGCCTGGCCAACTGGCTGCTCGGCCTGGTCGGCGTGGGGCCCGTGGACTGGGAAGCCGGGCGCTGGAGTTCGCAGTTCGCCATCGCCGTGATCGTCACCTGGCGGTGGACCGGCTACAACGCGCTGATCTACCTCGCCGCCATGCAGGCGGTGCCCGGTGAACTGTACGAGGCGGCGACCATCGACGGCGCGTCGCGGTGGCGGCAGTTCTGGCACGTCACCGTGCCGTCGCTGCGGCCGACCATCCTGTTCACCGCCGTCGTCTCCACCATCGGCGCCACCCAACTCTTCGGCGAGCCCTTCCTGTTCGGTGGTCACAGCGGCCACCAGGGCGGCGTCGACAACCAGTACGAGACGCTCGGGGTGCTGATGTACGACCAGGGCTTCCGCGACAGCATGCTCGGCCGCGCCTGCGCCGTCGCCTGGACGATGTTCGCGCTGCTCCTGCTGGTCGGACTCGTCAACGCCCTGATCGCCCGCCGCCTGCGCGCCTCGCGGTGACGGGGAGGAGAACCATGACCACCGCACACCCCTCCGCACCGGCCCGCACCGGGAACGCCGCCGCCCGGCCGACCGTCCGCACCGCCCGGACCGGGCCCGGCCGCACTCAGCAGGCCGGCCCGTTCGCCCACGCCGTCCTGGTGCTGGTGGCGCTCGCCTCGCTGTTCCCGCTGTACTGGGCCCTGGTCGCCGCCTCCACCGACACCCACCGGGTGGTGTCCGAGCCGCCGCCGCTGGTTCCGGGCGGCAACCTCTTCAAGAACCTCGACTACGTCTGGCACAACGCCGGGGGCCGCGGCATGGGCGTCGCGCTGCTCAATTCCACCCTGGTCGCCGGGTCGGTCACGCTCAGCACCGTGGTCTTCTCCCTGCTCGCCGGCTTCGCCTTCGCCAAGCTCCGCTTCCGCGGGAAGGCCGTCCTGCTGGCCCTGGTGGTCGCCACCCTCGCGGTGCCCGCCCAGCTGAGCGTGGTGCCGCTGTTCATCCTGACCAGGCGCCTGGGCCTGGGCAACCACCTCGGCGCGCTCGTCCTGCCCACCCTCGTCACCGCGTTCGGGGTCTTCTTCATGCGCCAGTTCCTGCTCCAGGCGCTGCCCACCGAACTCCTCGAAGCCGCCCGGATGGACGGCGCCAACTCGCTGCGCACCGTGTGGCACGTCGTGGTGCCGATCGCCCGGCCCGCCATGGCGGTCCTCGGCATGCTCACGTTCGTGCAGTCCTGGAACGACTTCCTGTGGCCGATCATCGCCCTGAACGGCACCACCAACCCAACCGTCCAGGTCGCCCTCGCCGGACTCGGCACCGGCTGGTCCACCGACTGGTCCGTGATCACGGCCGGAGCCCTGATCAGCACGCTGCCCCTGCTGGCGGTCTTCGTCCTGTTCGGCCGGCACATCGTCGGCGGCATCACCCAGGGCGCCCTCAAGGGCTGACCCGCCCACCGGATCCGGCGCCCTCGCGCCCCCGGTCCCTCCCCAGCACCACCTGCCCCCGTCCCCACCCGTTCACCGCCCGCCGAGCAGCACCACGTACGACGGGTGGCGCCCCCGGCCCCGCGCCGTCCCCGACCAACGACCGCCTCACCGTGGGAGTGTCCCGTCTTGACCACCGTGTTCTCCGCCACCGCCCGCACCGTCCCCGCCACCGACGGTGGGGACGGCCGGCCCGCGTTCCCCCAGGGCTTCCTGTGGGGGGCCGCGACCGCCGCGTACCAGATCGAAGGAGCGGCGGCCGAGGACGGCCGCACCCCCTCCGTCTGGGACACCTTCAGCCACACCCCGGGCAAGGTGCGGGCCGGTGACACCGGCGACACGGCCGCCGACCACTACCACCGGTACCGCGACGACGTCGCACTGATGTCCCGCCTCGGGCTCCAGGCCTACCGGTTCTCGCTCTCCTGGTCACGGATCCAGCCAACCGGCCGTGGCCCGGCCCTGGAGCGCGGCCTGGACTTCTACCGCCGGTTGGTGGACGAGCTGCTGACCGCTGGCATCGAGCCCGTCGTGACCCTCTACCACTGGGACCTGCCCCAGGAGTTGGAGGACCAGGGCGGCTGGCCGCGGCGCGACACCGCCGAACGGTTCGGCGAGTACGCCGCGCTGGCCGCCGACGCCCTCGGGGACCGGGTGCGCCTGTGGACCACGCTCAACGAGCCTTGGTGCAGTGCCTTCCTCGGCTACGGCTCCGGGGTCCACGCGCCCGGCCGCACCGACCCGGCCGACGCGCTGCGAGCCGCCCACCACCTCAACCTCGGCCACGGTCGGGCGGTGTCCGCCCTGCGCTCCGCACTGCCGGCCGACGCCCGGCTGGCCATCACGCTCAACCTCCACCAGGTCCGGGCGCGGTCCGCGGACCCCGCCGACCTGGATGCGGCGCGGCGGATCGACGCCGTCGGCAACCGGATCTTCACCGGCCCGATCCTGGCCGGCGGCTACCCCGCCGACCTGCGGGCCGACACCGCCCATCTGCTGGACTGGGACGAGCTGGTGCGTCCGGGGGACGTGCCGGCCATCGGCGCCCCGATCGACCTGCTGGGCATCAACTACTACACCCCGACGCTGGTCACCGCCCTGACCACCGACGGCGGGCGGCCCTCTCCCGGCGACGCCCACGGCACCGGCGACCACTCGCCCTGGCCCGGCTCCGAACACGTCCGCTTCCCGCTGCCGCCCGGCGACACCACCGCCATGGGTTGGGCGATCGACCCGAGCGGCCTCTACGACCTGATCACCGACGTCTCCCGGGCCAACCCCGACCTGCCGCTGCTGATCACCGAGAACGGCGCCGCCTTCGAGGACACCCTCGATCCCGAGGGCGAGGTGGCCGACCCGGAGCGGATCGCCTACCTGCACGCCCACCTGACGGCCGTGCACCGGGCGATCACCGACGGCGCCGACGTCCGCGGCTACTTCCTCTGGTCGCTGCTGGACAACTTCGAGTGGGCACACGGATACTCCAAGCGCTTCGGCGCGGTGTACGTCGACTACCCCACGCAGCGCCGGATCCCCAAGGCCAGCGCCCACTGGTACGCCCGGGTCGCCCGCACCAACACTCTCCCCGCCGTCGACGAGCCGAGTTGACGGTCCGTCGCCGTTCACGATGCCCGACCGGACCGCCGAGGGCCACGTCCACCACCCCGCGGTGCGGCACCTGCCGCGCTCGACCGCCCAGGAGAACCGAGATGACCAGAGCCGCCCTCCACAACCTCGCCCTCGCCCGCCCCGGGCGACCCGACGGTCTGCGCGAGCGCGAGGACTCGCTGGCCCGCCTGCGGGAGCTGCTCGTCCGGGCCAGCGGGGGAGCCGGAGGCACAGCGGTGCTCCGGGGCTGGACCGGCTCCGGCCGCACCGCGCTGCTGGACGCGGTGGTCCGCGAGGAGCGGTCGCACGGGACGGCCGTGCTCAACGCCCGGTGTTCCGACCAGGAGTCGGACGTCCCGTTCGGCGTGGTGCTCCAGCTCTTCGAGACCGAACTCCAGGGGCGGCCGGCCCCGCTCGCACCCGTGACTGGCATCGAGCGGTGGGACGGCTCACTGCACGGCATCGACCTGCCGTCACGCCTGTGGCGGCTGCTGCGCTCGAAGGCCGCGACCGGTCCGGTCCTGCTGGCCGTTGACGACGTCCACCTCGCGGACCCGCCCTCGCGCCGCTGGCTCGCCCAGATAGCGCGCCGGCTGGACCGGCTTCCCGTCCTGCTGGTGGTCACCGAGCGGTGGCAGTACGACCTGTCCCCACCGGCTCCCGGCTTCGCTGATGTCCTGGGGCAGCCCGCGGCCCAGGTGTGCACGCTGCGGCCGCTCAGCGTGCCGGCCTGCGCCGCGATGGTTCGCGCGGCCCTCGGGGACGGCGCACCGCACTCCTTGACCCAGGACTGCCTGCGGGCGACCGGCGGCAATCCGCTGTTGCTGAGCGCGCTGCTCGCCGACCTGCGGGAGACCGCCGCCGGTGCCGGCCTCACCCAGCTGCCATCGACGTGCGCGGAGCTGTACCCGGGCAGCTACGCCGGCGCGGTGGCCCGGTGGCTGCAGAGCGCCGGTCCGCGGACCGCCGCCGTGGCCCGGGCCCTCGCCGAACTGCAGGACGAGGAGGACGCCTTGGCACTCCTGGCGGAGGTGACGGGCGCGGACCCCGCTCGGCTCCCGGGCTGGGCCGCCGAGCTGGCCCGCCACGGCATGCTCGGGCACGACGGGTCGGACGGCCGGTGGGTCTTCTCCCATCCCCTGCTGCGCGACGCGGTCCGAGCGTCCTGTGGCCAGCACCAGGGCGCGGCGCTGCGCCGCCGCACCGCGGAACTCCTGCACCACCGCGGCGATCCCCAGGACGCGGTGGCGCGCCATCTGCTGACGATCCCCACCGTGGGCGCGACCTGGGCCGCCGATGCGCTGATCGCCTCGGCCGGCCGTGCGATCCGAACCGCGCGACCGGAGGAGGCCATGGACCGCCTGCGGCGGGCACTTCAGGAACCACTGCCCGCCGACCGCCGCAGCGCGGTGCTCAGCGAACTCGGCGGCCTGGAAGCACAGGCCGAACGGGCCTGCGGCGTCCGGCACCTGGCTCAGGCGCTGCGCATGGAGCGAAGCCCCGGTGGGAAGGTGCGGGCCGCCACGGCCCTCGGCGCGGCACTGACCGCCCGCGGCGAGGTGCACGCCGCCCTGGACGTGCTGCGGGAGCTCTCCGGTAGCTGCTCGGACTCGACGGACCTGGCGCACGCTCTGCACGCGGCCACGGCCGTGATCGCCTCGCACGACGGCGACAGCTGGCTACGGGTGGTGGCGGAGCTCAAGCGCCTCGAGGAGCGAGCGCCGGACGGCATGGCCCCGACGGCGCACGCCCTGCTCACCGAACACGCCGCCGCGGCCGGGCTGTTGTCGGCCGACCAGGTCATGGAACGGGTCCGGTCATGGACAGCCGTCCCGCTGGATCCGCTGCTCGAACCCTATCTCCTGGCGTCCGCCGCGGGCTTGGCCCAGCGCGCGGACCAGTGGCAGGAGGCCGACCGGCTGGTGACCCGGGGGCTCGCCGTTGGGCAGCCGCAGCTACTGCACCCCGGCCACCAACGCCTGGCGGGCCTCCAGGCGCGGGGTCAAGTGCTGCGCGGTCGGTACAGCGCCCTGCTCACAGACGCCGCACTGCTCCGGGTGCCCCACACGGACGACCCCCGGCCGCGGCTGGGCACCGTCCACCTGCAGACCCAGGCTCTCATCGCGCTGACCGAGACCGGGCGGTTGACCGAGGCCCGGTGCCTCGCCGACGTGCTCGCCGCCGGCGGACCGCACGGGTCCTGGGAGTGGAACGAGTTCCTCTACGCGCATGGACTGCTACTCGCGGCCTCGGGTGACCCGCGCGGAGCCCTGCGCAGCCTTCTGGAGTGCGGACAGCGACAGTCCGCGCGCGAGGTGGAGAGCCCGGTGGTGACGCCGTGGCGGTCCGCCGCCGCCGACTGCCACGTGGCTCTGGGTTCCCCACAACTGGCCGTGCCGCTCGCGGCCGAGGAGCTCCGACTCGCCCAGGTGTGGGGAACTCCCCGGACCACGGGCAGGGCCATGCGGGCCCTGGCGGTGTCCCTCGGCGGCCTGCGCGGTCTGGAACTCGCCGAGCAGGCGGTGGAAGTGCTGCGCGGCTCTGCACAGCCGCTGCCCGAGTTGGTTCCCGCACTTGTCTCGCTGGGGCAGGCACTGCGCGGTGCCGGCCAGTGCCAGCGAGCCCGCGCGGTGCTGCGGGAGGCGGCGCAGGCGGCCGAGCGGCTGGGAGCCACGAGGCCACGCGGGACGGTGACCCAGACCCTGCAGGAGTGCGGCGCCAGGCCGCAGCGGACGGAGCACAGCGGGGTCAGCGCGCTCACCCCTAGCGAACTGCGCGTCGCACAGATGGCTGCGGCCGGGCACGGCAACGGGGAGATCTCCGCGCTGCTCCACATCGCCGTGCGCACGGTGGAGACCCATCTGACGCACTCCTACCGCAAGCTCGGCATACGCCGCCGTGTGGATCTGGCATCCGCGCTCGAGGAGGTGTCGTAGGGGCGGCTGGCATCAGAGCAACGCTGTCGACTTGAGGCTTGCAGATCACCAAGCCGTTGCCGTCGGTCAGTGACATGATGACGCGTCAGATCCGTTTCGTTGAACCGGTGCAGCCACAACCGCACCGTCTTCGCGGCGCACCCCAGCTCGTCCGCGATCTCCGGCACCCGGTGGCCCGCCCAGCTCAGAGCCACCATCCTCGCCCGCGGCACCAGATCCACCGGAGCCTTCCGCGCCTCCAGCAGCCTCGCGAGCACCCTCTCCTCATCCGGCCCGGAAGCCTCCCGCGCCCACAACAGCGCCGGCACACCCACCCCCTGGACGACCCATCCACAACACCCCTGATGCGCGCGCAACTTGAGGAACCAAGCGCGGGGGCGGACAGAAGGGCCGACCGGCATCGGCGTGGGCCTGGGGACGAGCGCGGACGGGCGACTTCCGGGGCCGGGAGTATCCGGTCAAGTCGGTGCCGCGGGGCACGGAGCGTCGCGCCGAACCTGGTGGGTCACCGGGCCGCGAACGCCGCAGGCTCTCCGTCGAGCCGCCTCCACCCCCGCCGATCGGCGGGTACCACGTACGACCGAAATCGTGGTCGCCCACGATGGCACGCGGGCCCGGGGACAGGGAGAGTGGAGGTCAGCAAGGGGTGGATCCGATCAACACCAAACCCGGATCGACACCTGGCGCATGTCTTCCTCCAGGACCAAGCGCCGCCGGCTCGCCCTGACCTACGGGCGACCTTGCGGGTCGTACTGCTGCAGAACTACCCGCGAACCCTCGACGTCCGCAGTCGGGCGCAACTCGAGCGACGGGAGAGGCTGTTGATCACCGGCCGGGGCAGCTCCTGCCGAAGCCGGGAAGGGCGTCCATGCGGGGCGCCTGGACCGGGGCAAATCACTTCACCTCTCCACCTCTGACCATAGGAATCACAGCCATGCTCCGTCTTCGCACTCGTATCCTTCGAGCCGCCGCAGTGGCTTGCCTCTCCTTCGGGGCCTTCGCCCTGCTTCTCGGCTCCAGTGGCTCTCCCGCCACCGCCACGATGCCGACCACGATCGTGGCGGACGCGAGCCACAGCGTGACGCCGCCGGACCTCGCCTGGGGCCGCTAGGTCGCCGCCGGACCGAGCACCACACGGCAGTCCTCGCGGATTGCCCATTCACCCTCCGAGTAGAAAAGCATCATGCGCATCTCCTCTGAACGGAGCCTGCGGGCAGGATTCCTGCATCACGCAGATGTCCGTCCCGACCACATTGCTTTGACCATCGGCAGGCGTGCATACACCTATGCAGAGGGAGCCGATACAGCCAGGCGCTGGGCCACCCGGCTGACCGAGGGCATCGGAGGACGCCCCCGGCGGGTGGGTGTCTTCGCCTACCGCAGCGAGTCGTCCTACCTGGGTGTGCTGGCAGCGCTGTTCGCGGGGGCCGCCTTCGTCCCGCTGAACCGCCGTTTCCCCCTGCAACGCACTCGCGCCATGATGGAGCAAGCAGACCTCGACGCACTGATTGTGGACGAGGATTCGTTGCCGGACCTGCCCGAGTTGTTGCGCGGGCGGCGGCGTCCGCTCACCGTCCTTCTGCCTGGCGCCGACGTCGGCAGTTTGGTCGGCAGCGTGCCGGGCTCGCTCTTCGGAGCGACTGACCTGGCCTGCGCAGAGCCGATGGCCTACGCCGACCTCCCACCGATCGATGCTGATGACCTGGCTTACCTGCTGTTCACCTCGGGGAGCACCGGAACGCCCAAGGGCGTGCCGATCACGCACGGAAACGCACGAGCTTTCCTCGACGTCAACTCGGCGCGCTACCACTTGACTTCGGAGGATCGGCTCACGCAGACCTTCGACCAGACCTTCGATCTGTCCGTCTTCGACTTGTTCATGGCCTGGGAGTCCGGCGCGAGGGTCTGCTCGATGCAACCGATCGAGCTGCTCGCGCCGTACCGGTTCCTGGAGCAGAACGAAGTCACCGTCTGGTTCTCGGTCCCCTCGGTGGCCTCGGTGCTGTCCAAGCGTGGCACCCTGTCTCCAGGCCGGATGCCGACGCTCCGCTGGAGCCTGTTCTGCGGCGAGGCCCTGCCGCGCTCGATCGCCGAGACCTGGCAGGCGGCCGCGCCGAACTCGATCGTGGAGAACCTGTACGGTCCGACCGAGCTCACCATCGCCTGTACGGCCTATCGCTGGGATCAGGCCACGAGTCCGGCGGAGTGCGAGCGCGATCTGGTGCCGATCGGCCGTCCCTACCGGGGCATGTCCCCTCTCGTGGTCGATGAGGACCTGCGGCCTGTACCGGCGGGCCGCACAGGTGAACTCTGCCTCGCGGGCCCGCAGCGATTCTCGGGCTACTGGGGTGCTCCCCAGCTGACCATCGAACGCCAATTCGAGCATGAGGGCGAGACGTACTACCGCACCGGTGACCTGGTGCGGCTCCGGGGCGACCACTACGTCTACGCGGGCCGCAACGACCAACAGGTGAAGCTCGGCGGCTATCGCATCGAGCTCGGCGAGATCGAGGCGGCGTTGCGGGGCGCGGGATGTGTCGAGGCCATCTCCATGGTCGGACCGGATGGGGACTCCATCGTCGCCGTCGTCTCGGGGGCGGACGACCCCGCGACGCTCGCGAAGGCGATGGGAAAGCAGCTTCCGGCATACATGGTGCCCAAGTCGGTGCACCTCATCGACGAAATGCCACTGAACAGCAACGGAAAGGTCGACCGGAACGCCCTGCGGCAGTGGCTGGAGAGCCAGCCCGTGCCAGGTGATCCGTTCGTTGACCACAGGGGGGAGAATCATGAAGAACGTTGACCAACTCATCGCCAGGACCCTGGGAATCGGGCTCGACGATGTCGTCGACGGCCTCGAGTACCAGTCGATCGGGCAGTGGGACTCCTTGGGGCACGTGAGTCTGATGGTCGCGCTCGAAACGGAGTTCGGCCTGACGGTCGACGACGAGCTGCTGCTCGAGCTCCGCAGCGTCCGCGCGATCCGGGAGTTCGCCAGGACCGGTGCCGCGCCGGTCGATCCGGCCGTCATGCCGACGGCGCCGACGATCGCACCTGCCGTTCACCGGGGCCTGGACGGTATCCACGTCGACCGCAGCTCGATCACCTACATCGGGGCGACCGATGGCGTCCTCGAATATCGTGGGTACAGCATCCACGACCTTGCCGAGCAGGCCGCCTTCGAGGAGGTCGCCTACCTGCTGTTGACCGGTGAGCTGCCCGGCGCCGCCGAACTCGAAGCCTTCGCGAAGGAGCTCCGCGCCCACCGTCGGCTACCCGCACCGGTCTTGGACCTGGCCCGCTCGCTCGCCCACGCGCATCCCATGGACGCGCTGCGCACCTGCGTCTCCGCGCTCGGCGCGTTCACCGGTCAGGACCGGGGACAGGGCGACGAGACCTACGACCAGGCGCGTGAGGCCGGCGTCGCGCTGGTGGCCCAGGTGCCCATGCTGATCGCCGCGCACCACGCCTACCGCAGCGGTCGTGAACCGGGCGTGCCGACCGAGGACGCCTCGCACGCGGAGGCCTTCCTCACCATGCTGCTCGGCAGCCGGCCCAGCCCGGCTGCGGTGCGGTTCGTCAACAAGGGCCTCATCGTGCACGCCGACCACAGCGCGAACGCCTCCGCGTTCTCCGCGCGGATCGCGGTGGGCTGCAGGTCGGGCATGAACGCCGCGATCACCGCGGCCATCGCGACCTTCGCAGGCCCGGTGCACGGCGGCGCGGCCGAACGCGTGGTCGACCTCATCGACCAGGTGGGCAGCCCGGACCGTGCCGACGCCTACGTCAGCGGGCTGCACCGTCGCAACCAGCCGGTCATGGGGTTCGGCCACCGGGTGTACCGGGCCGAGGACCCGCGCGTGCGCCACCTGCGCGCCACCGTTGAGGAACTCAGCCGGGAACGCGGCGACTTCCGTGGCCTGGAGATCATCGAGGCGGTGCGGGTCGCCATGGAGTCGTATGCGCGGCACGGGGTCGCGCCCAACGTCGACCTCTACGCCGGGCTCGCGTACCGGCTGATGGGACTGCCGGACGACCTCGCCGTGCCGATGTTCGTGGCCGGCCGGATGGCCGGTTGGGTGGCCCAGGCGTTGGAGCAGCACCTCCACAACGTGCTGATCCGGCCGCTCCTTTCGTACGTGGGCCCACGCGGTCTGCGCTACCCGGGAGCCGCTGCGTGATCGCCCGTACCGACCTGGCCGATGTGCACTCTCTGCCGACCTTCGCCGAGGACCGGGGCCTCGACCTCCACGCCGTGCCGTACAGCGGCCGGGTCCTCCTGGAGGGGTTGCTGCGAGCCGGTCAGGAGGACACCGCGGCGGTGCTGGGCCAGCGCCTGGCGCGCGGTGAAACCCCCGACGTGGAGATCGAGTTCCGCCCGGCGAGGCTGCTGGTCCAGGACTACACCGGGATCCCGCTGCTCGTCGACCTCGCCGCGATGCGGAGCCGGGTGGCGGATCCCGGCTCGGTCGATCCCGTCGTACCGATCGATGTTGTGGTCGATCATTCCGTCCAGGTGGACTTCGCGGGCCGGCCCGACGCGGCGGCCCTGAACGAGGCCCGGGAGCTGGACCGAAACCGGGAGCGTTACGGCTTCCTCAAGTGGGCCGAGCGGGCGTTCAACGGACTGCGGGTGATTCCGCCCGGCCAGGGAATCGTCCACCAGATCAACCTGGAGCGCCTGGCCACGGTGGTGTCGCTGGGACCGGGCGGTGTGGCCTTCCCGGACACCGTGTTGGGCACCGACAGCCACACGACCATGGTCAACGGACTCGGCGTGCTGGGCTGGGGCGTCGGCGGGTTGGAGGCCGAGGCCGTCCTGCTGGGGATGGCCCAGCCGATGCGGGTGCCGTCCGTCGTCGGGGTCCGGCTGACCGGCGCGCTGCGGCCCGGCGTCCTGCCGACCGATCTCGCCCTCACCCTGACCCGGCGGCTGCGCGAGGAGAACGTGCTCGGGGTGATCCTGGAGTTCACCGGCCCCGGCGTCGGCGAGCTGTCCGCGCCCGACCGCTGCACCATCGCGAACATGGCCCCGGAGTACGGCGCGATGTGCGCGTTCTTCCCGGTGGACGAGGAGACCGTGCGGTACCTGGGAGCCACCGGGCGGTCGGACGAGGCCCTGCGCCTGGTCGAGGAGTACTGCAGGCAGCAGCGGTTGTTCCGGCAGGGCCCCGAGCCGGTCTTCGCCAGGATCGTCCCCTTCGACCTGGGCGAGGTCGAGCCGAGCCTGGCCGGGCCGAGCTTCCCGCACCAGCGGATACCGTTGAGCGGTCTGCCGGGCTCCTTCGCCGAACTCCGGCCGGAGCCGCGGGTGGCGGACACCGGGCTGCGCGACGGGGACATCGTCATCGCGGCGATCACGTCCTGCACCAGCACCTCCAACCCGACGGCGATGCTGGCCGCGGGGCTGGTGGCCCGCAAGGCCGTCGAACGGGGGCTGACGGTCCCCGGGCACGTCAGGACGAGCCTGTCGCCGGGGTCGCGGGCGGTGGCCCGCTACCTGGAGGCGGCCGGTCTGCTCCCGGCCCTGGAGCAGCTGGGCTTCCACATCACGGGGCACGGCTGCATGACCTGCAACGGCGGCAGCGGGCCGCTGCCGGCCGACGTCGTCGCCGCCGTCGAGGACCACGACCTGGCCGTCTGCGCGGTCCTGAGCGGCAACCGGAACTTCGAATCCCGGGTGCACTCCCAGGTCAGGGCGGGATACCTGGCCTCTCCCGCGCTGGTCGTCGCGCTCGCGCTGGCCGGTCACGTCCGGCTCGACCCGGAGCGCGACCCGCTGGGTGTCGGCAGCGACGGCAAGCCCGTCCATCTGCGCGACCTCTGGCCGGACAGCGCCGAACTGGCCGCGCTCGAGGCCGAGTTCCTCACCCCCGAGGTGTTCACCACCGCCGTCGAACCGCCCGTGGGTTGGCAGGACATCCCGGCGCAGAGCGGACCGGTCTACGCGTGGGACGAGGAGTCGACCTACCTCCGTCCACCCGCCTACCTGGACGGGGCGCCGACGCTCGCCTCGCTCCACGGCGCCCACGCGCTGCTCGCCCTGGGCGACGACGTCAGCACCGACCACATCTCCCCGGTGGGCGCGATCAGGCGGGCGTCGCCGGCCGGGGAGTACCTCGGCCGGCGCGGGGTCACGGTCTTCAACTCGTACGGCTCACGGCGCGGCAACCACGAGGTGATGGCCCGCGGCACCTTCAGCAGCCCGCGGCTGCGCAACGGGCTGCTGCCGCCCGGGGACAGCGGGGGCGAAACGCTCCACCTCCCGTCCGGTGAGCGCCTCGCGGTCTTCGAGGCCGCCGAGCGGTACGCGCGCAGCGCCACCCCGCTGATCGTCCTGGCCGGGGCCAACTACGGGATGGGCTCGTCGCGCGACTGGGCGGCGAAGGGCCCGCGGCTGCTGGGCGTCCGGGTGGTCCTCGCGCGGAGCTTCGAACGCATCCACCGGGCGAACCTCTGCGCGATGGGAATCCTGCCGCTGTTGTTCCCGCCGGGGGAGTCGTGGACCTCGCTCGGCCTCACCGGGCACGAGGAGTTCGCGCTGGATCTGGACCGGGTGCGGGAGACCGGTCAGGCCGCGGTCACGGCGGGCGGCATCGCCTTCACCGCGCGGGCCGACGTGCAGTCGGCCGGGGAATGGGACGTGCTGTTGTCCGGGGGGACCCTCAGGTACCTCCTGGACCGGTTGGAGAGCGGGGTGAAGCGGTGATCCCGCACACCGGAGCGACGGGAGCCAGGACCGGACCGACCCGCGGTGACGCGTTGGTCGTGCTCGGTGGGGGCACCTTCAAGCAGGAGCGGTTCCTCCAGGAGCCGTTGGACGCCGGGCTGGCGTTGCTCGTCATCGACGAGGTCGGCCGGGTGCCGGGGCTCGTGCGGGCCGCCGCGCAGCCGGGTCATCCGCTGTTCGGCGCCCGGATCGCGGGGGTGGACCCGCAGGACGACGCGGGGGCGCTGGCGGCCGTGGTGGCCTGGCAGGAGGAGTTCCGGGTCCGGGGCGTCCTGCTCCTGCGGGAGCAGTACGTGACCACCGGCGGGCTGATCGCCGAGGTGCTGGGCCTGCCGGGCCCGGGACTTCGCGCGGCCACCGTCTGCCGCAACAAGCTCGCGCAGCGCCGACTGATCCCGTTCGCCGCACCCGCGTGGGTGGCTCTGTGCCCGAACGACGCCCCCCTCGCCGCCAGGGAACGACTGCGGCGGTTGCCGCCCGGTCCGGTCGTGGTCAAGGCACTGACCGGCTCCGGATCGGTCGGGGTCGAGCTCTCCGAGTCGCCGGACCGGGCGCTGACCCGGGTCGCCTCGGGCGAGGCGGTGCTGGTCGAGGAGTTCGTCGCCGGGCGGGAGGTCTCGGTGGAGACCCTCGTCGTGGACGGAGGGATCGTGTTCGCCGGCATCACCCGCAAGGAGGTGTCGCAGGACGGGCAGTTCGTCGAACGGGCCCACACCGTCGGCCCCTTGCACGACGACGTCCCGCAGGAGCGGCTGCTCGCCCTGCACGCGCGGGTCATCGAGGCGCTGCGGTTCGACACGGGCATGGCCCATGCCGAGTACCGGATCGCTCCCGACGGGCGCATCGTCCTGATGGAGATCGCGGCGCGGCCCGGCGGCGGCGGCATCATGAGCCTGTACACCCTGGCCGGGAGCCACCCGCTGGAGCGCAGTCTGGTCGCCGCGCTGACCGGTGAGCCGACCGAGGCCCCGGTGCTGGGGCGGTTCGCCCGCCAGCGGTACCTGGACCACGCCGACGGGACGTTCACCACCGTCCAGCGGCCGGAGCGGGTGCCGGTCCGCCGGTACCAGGAGGAGCGGCGGGGCATCCGCCTGGACGCTCCGCCGTCCGAAGCGCCGGCCGACTACCGGCTGGTCTTCGTCGAGAAGCCCCGCGGCCATCGCCTGGCCGTGGTGCGCTCCTCGTCCGACCGCGTGGCTTCGGTGCTGTTCGACGCGCCGACCCCTGCCGAACTCGACGACCTCGACCGCAGGATCCCCGATTTGTTCGTTGTCCGTGCCGAGGGCGGAGCGCACTCATGAAACTCGTTCAGATCGCCGAACTGGATGGCTCCGAGCACTGGCGTGAGCTCTGGAACTCCGACTTCCACCAGTACCCGCGCTACCACGTCCCCGAGCTGCGTGCCGCGCAGGCGTACGCCGCCGACAGCCGGTTCGAGCCGGCCCACGTGGTAGCGGTGGACCGCGACGGCCCGGTGATGGGTCTGCCGCTCACGGTCGAACGGCGGGACGGCGAGACGCACTTGTCGTCGTACGGCCGACCGCTCTACGTCGCCACCGCCGCGGCGTCCGACGGCGCCAGGCGCAAGTCGGCCGCGGCGCTGATCATGAACCACCTCGACCAGCTGGAGGAGCGCACCGGCGCGCGGGGCTACCAGGTGCGCGACTTCCTGGTGCACGGCCGGCTGAGCTGGCTGTCCGAACTCGTCCTGCGGGCGGGCGGCCGCAGCCGGGCGTACTACACGCAGGAGATCGATCTCCAGTTGTCCGACGAGGTGCTCCGCAAGGACCTCCGCCGCAACCACCGGCGCATCGTGGACCGCCCAAGGCCGCAGTTGACCCTGCACACGGTGAGCGGCACCGACGCCGGCCCCTGGCACCGGGACAAGCTGCACGAACTGCACCGGCAGCTGCGCGACCGCGAGGTGCGGACGTCCGAGGGCTGGCAGCGGGTCCTGGACAGCGTCACCGGCGGCAACGGGTTCTTCGTCTTCGGTGAGGAGTCCGGGGCGACCGTGGCGGCGGCGTACTTCGCGGTGTCCGACCGGTACTGCTACTACGGCATCGCCGCGCACGACCGGGAGTACTACGGAGCCGGACTCAGCCACCTCGTGGTCTGGGAGGGGATCCGGCACGCCAGGACACTGGGATGCCGGTGGTTCGAGGTCGGAGAGCGCGTCTACCCGGCCGAACATCCCGAGTTGACGGAGAAGTTCCACGCGATCAGCGACTTCAAGGCCGGATTCGGCTCCAGGGTCGCCGTTCGTCTCGACCTAGTGAAGGGTTTGCAGGACGCATGACTGAGAGCACCACGACCGCTGCGGCCGGCATCGGTCACGCGTTGGCCGACGCGATCGGAACCGGCAGCGGAGGTCGCGAACTCCGCCAGGCCCTGGCCCGGTTGGAGTCGGGTGGGCGGCAGCTCGACTGGATCCACCTCGGCAAGTGCGACATCGCCATGCGCGATCTGATCGCCATCGTGCGCGACAGCGGGCTCACCCCGCCGCGCACCGGTCACCTCGGTGACTGGAGCGACATCGACGCCGGCCGGTCCGGCCTGCTGGACTACAACCGGACGATCTGCGGCGTCCTCGGGGTCGGCAGCCCGCTGCTGTTCGACACCACCAGTACCGAGACCACGGCCCTGGACGCCGGCGACACCATCTACCTGCCGGGCTCCGTCGTGGACAGGGGCGTCGCGCACCAGCTGCCGCTGCTGGTGCACACGGCCGACGGGCTGCGGTCGGCGGACCGTACCAAGTCCTGGTTCAGCCCCTTCGTCATGGTCGACGCGGACGGCGACCGCAAGCTGCTCAGCCAGTACCACCGCGAGCGCAACGCGCGGCTGGGGCTGGCGCCGGACTACGTGTCCAGCCGGATGGTGGCCGGCGCCGACAGGCTGCGGACGCTCCTCGACACGGCCCTGCTGGCCACCGAGGGCAACTCCCGGGGCAAGGTGCTGCTCGGCTCGCTGTTCGCCGGACTGGTCGGCACCGACGGAGCGCCGCGGGACGGCGAGGTGCTGTTCGACGGGCCCGGGTACCGCGTCGGAGCCGAACTCCTCACCCGGCAGGAGCTGGTGGAGCGGCTGCTGCTGCCGTTCGTCGTGATCAACGACGAGCAGGCCCGGCAGCGGCATCTGGACGGCCCGACACCGACCGTGGTGCCGATGCTGTCCAACCTGTTCCTGACCATGCTGATGGCGCAGCTGCGGACCCATGTCGCAGACCCGACGGTCGCCGTCGACGGGATCGACGCGCACCTGCACTGGGGAGCCATCGGCATGGCCGGGTTCCCGCCGCGCAAGCGGGGATACTTCGAGGGCGGCGAGTACCCGCGCAGGCTGCGGCCGTTCTTCGACCACGCGGCCGCGCACGCGGGCACCGCGGCGACGCTGTTCATCGTGGCACCCTCGGTCGTCTTCACCTTGCTGCCCCGGCGGTCGCAGGGCACCGACGTCGAACTCGTGGCGCAGCTGTGCGGCCAGGTGCGGGACGCGACCAAGGAGGTCACCAACGCCGACCGGGCCGCTGAGGCGGTTCAGCGGGTCGTCGAGGACTGGTACGCCCGGCACGGCGAGGAGCTCTCGCACTTCTACCGCAGCCAGTTCAACGGGAAGCGCACCATCTCGGGCCAGACACCGCCGCCGACCGACCCGGAGGTGGTGGTCGGCGAGGAGTTCCTCGACCTCACCTGTCGGCAGGCATCGCTGATCGTCGGCGCCATGCAGGACCTGAACAAGGCGTGATCCGTACCGCTACGTCCGTACTCACAGAGGAGGAAGCCCAGTGCTGCTCGAACCACGGTCGACTGACCGCGCCGCAGGCACCGGTGCCGTGCACTCGCTGCTCGCGGAGCTCGGTGTCGAACCGCTGATCCACTGCGGCGGAACGAAGACCACCATGGGCGGCTCCCGGACGGACCCAGAGGTCCGGGACGTGATGTGGGCCGCGTCGGACGTGTTCGTCCCGGTCGCCGAACTGAACGCCGCCGTCGGCCGGTTCATCGCCGGGGCGACGGGCGCCGAGGCCGCGATGGTGACCAGCGGTGCCGCCAGCGGGTGCGTGCTGTCCCTGGCCGCCTGCATGACCGGCACCGACCCCGCGCGGGTCGCGGCACTGCCCAACCCGGTGGGCATGCGCGACGAGATGGTGCTCATGCGCACGCACGTCGGCCGCTACACGCACATGTACCGCCAGACCGGCGCCCGGGTGGTCGAGGTCGGGACCATGAACGAGTGCCACCTCTGGGAGATCCTCTCCGCGGTGAACGAACGCACCGCGGCCATCGGTTGGTTGGAGGGTCCGGGCATCCGGCAGGTTGGCCCGGACTTCGCCACGGTGTGCAGAGAGGCGCACGAGCTCGGGATCCCGGTGATCGTCGACGCTGCCGCCATGCTCCCGCCCCGCGCGAACCTGCGCCGGTACCTCGACCAGGGGGCGGATCTGGTCGCCATCAGTGGCGGGAAAGTCATCCGTGGCCCGCAGAACACCGGCCTGCTCTACGGTCGGCGCGATCTGATCGAGGCGGCGCGCGCCAACAACGGCCCCAACCAGGCGATCGGTCGGGCGCACAAGGTCACCAGGGAGGACATGCTGGGCCTCTACGTGGCGCTGAAGCGGTACCTCGGCGCGGACGAGGACGCCGAACTGGCGTACTGGCGCGAGCTGCTCGCACCAGTACACGACACGCTGTCGCATCTGCCCGGAGCCGACCTGGCGGTGCTGCACGACGAGTACCGCCACCACGTCCCCACACTGGTGCTCGGCCGGATCCGGGAGGTGTTCGGACGCCGTCCGAGTGAGGTGGCCGCCGCGCTGCTGGCCGGGGTGCCGCGAATCTTCGTGCCCGCAGACGACTCGCGGGACGAACTCACCGTCAACCCGGTCAGCCTCGCCGAGGACCAGGTGGCGGTGGTTGCCGAGCGGATTCGCGCCGAGCTCACCGCCCTGGCGGCCTGACGCAGCACCAGAGCCCGTCCCGGGTGGCACCGGCGGTACCTGTCCACCCATGGGATCGCACGATGGAGACCTCATGTTCAGCCCACGAGCCGTGATCGACCGGCTCCGCGGTACCTCGCCCAACGCCCGCGTGCTGGCCGTCAGCACCTTCGTCGGCTCCACCGGAACGGGCCTCTTCCTGGCGAGTTCGGCCCTGTTCTTCACCCGTGTCGTCGGTCTGACCCCCGCCGAAGTCGGGCTCGGCCTGTCCGTCGGCGGTGCCCTGGGGTTCGCCGCCACCGTCCCGGTCGGACGCCTGGCCGACCGGTTCGGTGCCCGGAGGGTCTTCCTGGTTCTCAACGCGCTGCGTGGAGCCGGGTACTTCAGCTACCTGTTCGTGCACGGGTTCGCCCAGTTCATGTGCGTCGCCTGCGTACTGCTGACCGCCGACCGCACGGCACCCCCGGTCAACCAGGCCATGGTGGGACAGCTCTTCTCCGGAGGCGAGCGCACGAAGGTCGCGGCCGTCGTGCGCGGCATCCGCAACCTCGGGTACACGATGGGCATCGGACTCAGCGGACTGGCGCTGGCCACCGGCACCGCCACCGCGTTCCGCTGGCTGGTGGGCCTCAACGCGCTGTCGTTCCTGTGCACGGTCGTGCTGCTGGCCCGCCTTCGGGTGCTGCCGGCGGCCGACCCGCACCTGCGGCGGGCCGACCCGAAGGAGCCACCGACCAGAGCGCCGTGGCGCCACCCGGCGTTCGTCGTGCTCACCGTCGCCAACGGCGTCCTCATGCTGCACGACACCGTGCTGACGCTGCTCCTCCCTCTGTGGGTGAGCAACCACACCGCGACGCCGACCTGGATCGTGAGCATGCTGCTCATGCTCAACACCGTCCTGGCCATCCTGTTCCAGCTGCGGGTCACCAAGCGGGCCGACACCGTGCCCGCCGCCGTCGGGGCGTTCCGGCGGTGCGGGCTGGTCCTGGCCGGTGGATGTCTCTGCTTCGCCGCGGCGACCTTCCTCGACCACGTCGCGCTGGCCGTTGCGGCCCTCGTGCTGGGCATGGTGCTTCACACAGCGGGAGAACTGCTGCAGACAGCGGCGAGTTGGACCGTCTCGTTCGCGGCAGCCCCCGAGGAGCAGCAAGGGCGGTTCCTCGCCTTCTTCTGGTTGGGGTCGTCGGGGAAGGACATCGTCGGCCCGACACTCGGCCTGGGCCTGATGACCCTGGCCGGCGCGGGCGGCTGGCTGGTGCTCGCCGTGGTGTTCCTCCTCGCGGGCCTCGCCTGCGCAGCGGCTTCGACACCGGGACAGCCGACGCGACCGGGCGCCCCCGTCGCGCTCATCACGACCTGAACGACCACCTCTTGGAACGGAGACACCATGGCCAGGACGGCACGTGAACATGTGCTGGTCATCGGCGCGGGACGAGACCTCGCCGCCCGGATGCGAGCGCGCACCGATGTCCGGACCACCACGCTGGTTCGGATCACCCGGCTGGCCAAGGTGGCGCGGCCCGCCGACAACGAGCGGATCATCGCGCTGCCCGCCGACGCGCCCGGGGAATGGCTCGCCCATGCCGGGTTCGTGCACTCCTGTGATCCGGTCGACCGGGTGGCGGCGTTCAGCGAGCTCGACCAGGACAAGGCCGCGGCGATCGCGGACCTGCTGGGGCTGCCGTTCCACTCGGCGCGGACCGTGCGGAACGTGACGGACAAGCTCGCCATGCGTCGCGCCCTGGCCGAGGCCGCCGTCGAACAGGTCTGCTGCGCCGAGGTGTTCGGCCCGGACGAGGTGACCGCCCTGCTGCAACGGTGGGGCACACTCGTACTCAAACCCACGGGTGGCACGGGAAGCCGTGGGGTGTCCATCGTGCGTACCGCCGCCGACGTGCAGTCGGCCTGGCGCTGGTCGGCAGGCGACGGCCGGTCGCCGATCACCGCCGAACAGTACCTGGACGGGCAGGAGTTCAGCGTCGAGGCGTTCTCGGAGGACGGCGACCACGAGATCGTGGCCATCACGCGGAAGTTCAAGGACGACCGGCACCTCGTCGAAACCGGCCACCAGGTGCCGGCCGGGCTGCCCGACGAGAGCGAGCGTGCCGTCGCCCGGCATGTGGCCGCCGTGCTCGACGCCCTGGGGGTGCGCAACGGGCCCACGCACACCGAAGTGATCCTCACCGCGGCGGGACCCCGGACCGTCGAGACACACCTGCGGCTCGGCGGCGACTCGATCCCCGAACTTGTCGCGGACGCCACCGGGGTGGACCTCTTCGACTTCACCGCGCGTCAGGCCGGCGGCCGTCGGGTCCTGGCGGAACTACGACACACTCTCGCCCGCACGCCGAAGGCCAGCGCGGCCATCTGGTTCGTCGGAGCCGACGACGATGGCGTGCTGACCGGTGTCAACGGGCTTGAACTGGCCAGGGAGCAAGACGGGGTGGTCGATGTACAGCTCACCAAGGGCATCGGTGAGCCGGTGAGCGCCGAGCTTGCCGACTCGGAGTCGCGGGTGCTCTACTGTCGTGCCGTGCACGCGGAACCGGCGAGGGCGCTTGCGGTGGCACGCGCGGCCGCGGAGCGGGTGATGTTGCTGACGGAGACCGCTGCCACGTTGGTTGACGGCAACACCGTTGCGTAGGGCTCCTCGACTTTCGCTGTTCTCGTGGGGCTGGTGTGATCAGGCTGAGTGTTGGAGACCTGCTCGGGCCAAGGCTTGGCGGACGTCCTGGACTTCGGCGCCTGTCGGCTGGGTTGGGGCGACGGGGAGAAGTCGGGCGGCGGTGATCACGCGGCGAAGCTCGGCGGGCATGTCGGCGAAGGACGGGCCGGTCTTGGTGGTGTACCAGGGGGCCCGTGCGCGGTGGTCGGCGGCGTCGCCGGGGTGATGGCCGTGCAACGCGTACCGGACGACGGTGATCGAGTAGCAGTACAGGCCGAACGGGACGGTGCGGCGGACCGCGTTCTCGGAGCGGTTACGGGCCTGTCCGACGCCGAGCAGCGTGCGGGCCCCGGCGAAGGTGGTCCCGATGGACCACCGCCACGGCCTCTGGCCCGCGGCTACGAAGCCCTCCCGCCCGCTCCGCGAGTACGGCTCCGTACCGGTACTACGGCGGGCAGCAACGCCCTGGGCGTCACCGTGTGAGTCGGCGGCCCGGTCCGGCAGACGGCCGCGAGGGGTGGTCGAGGACACCGTAACCGCCTGGATCTGCGCATCAATGGCGCGAACGTCCTCGAGGGCTCGCTCCCGGCGACGGGACCAGCTGCGCCCCGTCCGTCGACCGAGGCAGCGCGGCAGTCGCTGACTACGCACCAGATTGATATAGTCACTTGGTCACTCATGAATGGGGGGTGTGGTGTTCTCTGTTGACTGCACGGACGGCGAGGAGGCGGAAGAGCGCCCGGACAGCCTCTCGGAGCGTCTTGCGGCCGGGTTGCTCGGCCTGATCGCCGAGCGGCGGCTCGGGCCCGGGGACGCCCTGCCCACGGTGCGCGAGCTGGCGGGGCGGTTCGGCGTGACCGCGCCGACGATGCGCGAGGCGCTGCGCAGGTTGCAGGCGACCGACGCGGTCCGGCTGCGACACGGCTCCGGTATCTACGTGGGCCCCGGCGTGCTACGGACCCTGATACCCAATCCGAACCCGGTGCCCGTGAGCGGCGTGCGGATCCTCCAGCTGATCCAGGCGCGACTGGCCGTCGAGCCGGGCATCGCCGCGCTCGCCGCCCGGCACCGCACCGACGAGCAGCTTGCCAGGCTGGAGTTCACCGTTGAGCCCGCGCCGCGCGCCCAGGTCCCCCGGGGCGGGCGGGGCAACTTCCACCGCGAGCTGGCCGGTGCCTGCGGCAATCCGGTGCTGTTCGAGGTGGTCGACTCGCTCCTGTCGGCGCGGAGCGCGGAACAGCGGGCCGTGCGCCGTCTCGTCCAGGACCGGGCCCGCGACCTCGACCAGCACCGGGAGATCCTCGCCGCCGTGCGCGAGCAGGAGCCCGGCGCGGCCGAGGAACTGACCCGGCAGCATCTGCACGAGCTGCGGGCGAGTACCGCCGCGCTCCTCGCGGCGGGTGGGCGAGGCCTTTGATGCCCGATCGATCACGCGTGCCACGCCGTGCGGCGTGGCACGCATCCGGCACGGCAAACGACCTGAAGGGGCGGACGTTCATGCGCCAGCACATGCGGAACCACGGAAGCCGGCACCTGCTGCGCCGGCGGGCGACCGGCGTGGTCGCCGGGCTGGTCGTCGCCACGCTGGCGGCGTGCTCCGGTGCCGGTCCGACGGACGCCGCCGCGCGTTCCGCCCAGTCCGCCCGGCCGGCGTTGGCAGCCGCGGTGAGCGGTGGGGCGGCGTGCGTGGGCGCCCCGAACTCCGCCGCCGCCATGACCATGGACGTCGCCGGGAAGCAGCGAGCGTTCATCGAGCACCTGCCGGCCGGCTTCGACGCCGGCCGGAGGTACCCCGCGATCATCGCCTTTCCCGGCCGCGGTGAGTCCGACTCCCTGCTGGAGTCGTATGCGCAACTCGACGGGGTCGACGCGATCGTGCTGTACGCCCAGGGCCTGAACGGGGAAGGCGGCAAGCCGACTTGGGAGGCCACCCCCTACGCCGGCGATTCCGCCCACGACTACGCGTTCGCCACCGACCTGGTCCAGTGGCTCGCCGGATCGTCGTGCGTCGATGCCGGCCGTGTAGACCTGACCGGCAAGTCCGACGGCGCCGGCTTCGCGGCGTCGGCCGCGTGCGGCATCACCGGTGTCGCGGCGGTGGCGACCATTTCCGGAGCGTTCTACCAGGAGCAGAACCACTGCACCGCCGACGGGCGCCCCATCCCGATCCTCAACATGCACGGGGCTGACGACCCGGTCGTCCCCTACGACGGGGACCCCTCCCGAGGGCTGTACTCGACGCAGGCGTGGCTGCGGCTGTGGCAGCAGCGTGATCGATGCGCCGAGCAGGGCACCGACCAGGCCATCGCGCCAGACGTCACCCGGACCACCTGGTCGAACTGTTCCGATGGAACCGAGGTCACCAATTACCGCATCGCCGACGGTGGTCACACCTGGCCCGGTGCCACCGCACCCAGCGGTCCCGGTGGCACGACCCACTCGATCGACGCCGCGCAGGTGATCACGGCGTTCTTCGCCGCCCACCCCCTGGCCCCCGTTCATCCGTGAGTGCGGGCACAGTTCGAGAACACCGCGTCGAACCGCTCCTCGGTGTGCGCCAGGTAGTCGGTGAGGTCGGCCTCCACGAGCGTGAGATTCGGCTCGCCGGCCCACCACTGCGGTGCCCGTTCCATCTGCACTGCGGAGAAGTCCACCGCGGTCACCTGCACCCCGGTCCTGGTGAGTGCCACCGAGGCGCCGCAGGTGGCGCCGCCCAGCTCCAGCGCGGTCTTGGGCGCCCCCAGGTACTCCGCCCCGGGGCCATGGTGCGGGTACTGGGTCCAGTGCACGCGGTCTGACTCGGGCGCGCCGTCCCCACCGGCTCCCGGCCAGAAGCTGTCCCACAGGCTGCTGGGAACGAGGGTTGGAGCTAGACTCCCATGAATCCGGAGCCGGTTGGAGCCAGTGCTCCTGGTCACGTGGACGTGCTCGGGTTGGGCTCGCGGTCGCTCGTCGCCGCTCGCGGGATCGCGGTCCCTGTGGCTGGTTGTGCTGTCGAGTATTGGCGGGCCTGCAGGAGGTAGGACGTTCGGTAGCGGCTGTTCGGTTGGGCCATCAGTTCGGCGTGGGTGCCCTGTTCGGTGAGCCGGCCGTCGTGGAGGACATAGATCAGGTCGGCGTTGGCAGTCGCGGCGAGGCGGTGGGTGATGAGTACGACCGTGAGTCCCTGGGCTGCCAGTTCACGGATGCGCGCGAATGCGTCGATCTCCGACTGGGCGTCGAGGGCGGAGGTCGGTTCATCGGCGATGACGAGGTAGGGCGGCCGGCCGGCGGCGCTGCTGGTGGTCGCCCGGTGGAAGGTGCGGCCTGTGCCGATGCGCTGCCACTGGCCGCCGGACAGCTGCACGCCGCCTTGGAAGCCGCGCGCGGCCAGGGTGTCCCATCCTCGGTCCTGCTGTTCGACCAGGGTGTGCAGGTCGGCGTAGTCGGCGGCCTTCTTGAGCTGGTCGGGGTCATCCCCGTACTCGGGCCGGCCGATCAGGACGTTGGCGCGCAGCGTGAAGGGCCACTGCTGGAAGCCTTGTTCGAGCATGGCGACGGAGGCGAAGAGCTGATCCCGGTCGGCGGTGGCGGCATCGACGCCGTCCCACAGGATTCGCCCTTCGTCGGGCAGGTGCAGGCCGCACAGGAGTTTGGTGAGGGTCGACTTCCCGGAGCCGTTGTCGCCGACCAGGGCCACGACCTTGCCGCGCGGGATCTCCAGCGTCACCTTGCTCAGCGCGGGTGAGGTGCGCCCGGGGTAGGTGAAGGAGACGTTCTCCACCCTGAGGATCTCTGGGCGTTCGGGCAGGTTGGTGCCGCCGACGGGGATGGCCCGTCGCTCGGCCTCCTCCTGGAGACGGTCCAGGTCCCGCACGTAGAGGGCTTCTTCGTAAAGGCTGTTGAAGCTGCTCACCAGGGAGGTGATGTTGGCGGCTCCGGTGCGCACTCCGACGATGGCGGTCCCGGCGACGGCGAGAGCCATGTGCCCGTTGTAGACGAGCAATCCGAGGAGGGCGAAGGTCGCGGTGTAGGCGGTGCCGGACAGGGCGGCGGACAGCATCGAGGTCCCGGCGCCGGCGCGGGCCAGCCGGTTCTGCTCCCGCTCGGATGCCTCGGCCATCGCCGTGTAGTGGGTCAGGATGAACGGTCCGATGGCGTGGACGCGGACCTCGGGTGCGGAGTGCGGCTGGGTGATCAGCTGGGCGAGCAGTGACGCGGCCCGGTGGTGTTGGATCCAGGCCATCACGGAGCTGTACTTGCGGCGGGCGGAGCGCACCGCTCCCCAGCCCTTCGGCGCCGCGACCAGCGCGAGTCCTGGCAGCAGCAGCGGATCCAGACCGAGCAGCACGCCGCCGGCCGCGACCAGGCTCAGCAGCGAGGTCAGGACCTGGACGCTCTGACTGATGAGCCGTCGTACCGAGGCGGTGCCGAAGCGGGCCGACTCCAGCAACCGGCTGAACTCCGGATCCTCCACCGCGGACAGCTCCACCCGCGCGGCGCGCCGCAGGTAGGCGACGGTCGCGGCTCGCTCGGTCTTCGGCTCCAGCCGGCCGGTCGCCCAGCCCGAGAGCACGATCATCACGGCCGCGAACGCGGCGGCGCCGCCGACCACGGCCGCGGCGGGAAACGCCCGGCGCAGCATCTGGTCGGTACGTCCGGCGGCGAGCAGTGACGCCAGAGCCCGGTTCGTCGCGAGGAGGCCGAAGGCGGTGGCCACGCCTCGGCCGAGTTCGGCGACGGCGACGGCCACCAGCGCGGCGCGATCGGCCTGCCAGGCGAGGCGAACGGCGATGCGCAGCATGCGCGGGACCTGCCGGGCCACGGAAAGGAAGCTGATCCGCTTCATCGTCTGCTCGTGGTCGCTGAAGTTGTAGTCGTAGCGCAGCGGGCCGCCGAACAGGAACTGCTCGCTCGCGGAGATGGAGTCCTCGGGGACGGGCTTGGGCGGACGTCGTTTCACGCGGTCTCCCTACTGGTGGGCGGACGTGGGTCGGGTCACTCGTACGGACCGGCCGTTTCTCGCAGCAGCCGGTCGGCGTCGTTTGGCAGGGCGGGTGTGGTCATGCGGGCCAGCCGACGGTGGACAGCGAGTTGCCGCGGGTGATCTCGCCGAGGGCGTGTGCGGTATAGGGCAGGATGTCCGCGGGCAGTTGGCCGAGCGGCCACCAGTGCAGTGCCTCGCACTTGTGCGGCTCCGCGTTGTGCACCCGGCCCTGGTAGCGGGCGGGGCGGAAGAAGAGCTGGAGGCGGCTGCGGCCGTCGTCGGCGTCGAGATGGTGAAGTGTGTGGACGAGTTCGAGGTCGTCCTCGGCGATGGTGATGGCGAGTTCCTCGGCGGCCTCGCGCGTCATGGAGCGGGTGATGGGCTCGCCCGGCTCCATGTGCCCGGCCGGGAGGTGCCACAGGCCGGCGGCGTAGGTGGTGTTGCGTCGGCGGCCGAGCAGTACCGCGCCCTCGTCCACCAGGACGAGGTGGACGCCGACGACCAGCGTCAGTGGGTCCGTTCCGGACGTGCGGTGTGCCAGGGAGGCCGGGCGGCCGTCGTCGAGCCGGGTCATGAGGTGCTCCTGGTGGGCTGATCGGGCGCCGCGGCGAGCAGCGGCAGGTAGTGCCGCATGTAGGGCGGGACCTTGAGCTCGAGGACCTCGTCCAGGGGGACCATGCGCACGGCCTGGCCCTCGTCGCCGAGCCGAAGGTCGCTCTCGGGGCCGTCCCAGACGGCGTGCAGGACGCGGGTGAGCGGGAGGCCGAGGTCGTGGTGCGGGTCGGGGAGGGTCCGCAGCCCGGTGATCTCGATGCCGGCCTCCTCGCGGACCTCGCGCACCGCGCTCTCCCGGGCGCTCTCGTCGGCCTCCCGCCAGCCGCCGGTCGGGGTCCAGTAGCCGGGCCAGGCCATGCTCGGCCTGTCTTCGCGCAGGTGCATCAGCAGTCGACCCGCACGGTCGGTGACGAAGACCAGGACGCCCTCGAAGTCGTCGCTATCCGGGGCGGGGCGCTCCAGGTAGAGCGGGACACCGCAGCGGTGGGCGCGCAGCACCTGCCGGAGCCGCTGGTAGTGGGCAGGGGTCATCCGGGAGCGCCAGTCGTGGGCCGTCTCGAACCGGAACTCGGTGTGCTCGGCCGGATCGAGCCGGATCCGGGCCTGCTGCTCCGCGGTCAGCGTGCCGCCGTCGAACACGTAGCCGGCGACCGGGACCGGGTAGTCGGCGTCGGCCTGCGTGTGGATCACGGCGACCAGGCGCCGCCGGAGCACCTGCGGGTTCTCCGCGGCCAGGTCCAGGCCCAGTTCCTCCCTGGCCTCGCGCAGCGCGGCGTCGAAGGGGCTCTCGCCGTGCTCGACGTTACCGCCGGGCATGTTCCATACGTTCGGGTCGATGGTCGAGCGCATCCCGAGGACACGGCCTTGCGGGTCGGTGACGAGGAGACAGCCGTAGGAGCTGGGCCGGGCGATGGTGGTCAGGTAGCCGCCGACCGGCCGCCAGCCCGGGATCGCCAGGCGGCCGGTCAGCCACTCGGTCACCTCGCGTTGACCATCGCTGGTGGTGGGCAGCCGGTTCGCTGGAGCCCACTGGTGATCGTCGTGGTCCCCGGAGAGAACGATCGGGGTGCCCCCTGGAACGACGGTAGTGAAGACGAACTGCCGCACCCGCAGGCCACGCTGGTTGGTGAAGTCCAGGTGCCGCGCGTACTCCAGCGTCAGACCGGTGAGGCCGGTCTCCTCCGCCAACTCCCGCGCGGCTCCCACCGCCACGGGCTCGCCGTCCTCGTGGCCGCCGCCCGGGTACTCCCACAGGCCAGGCAGGACGTCGTGCGCGGCCCGGCGGATCATCAGGATCCGACCGGCGGTGTCACGGACCACCACGCCGACGCCGATCCGTTCGGCGCCCTCGCGAAAGGCGAGGCCGGTCAACACGTCGAAGTCGATCACCAGGAGAGCTCCTCGGTCTCGCGGGCGGGCACGGCCCGCGGGGCGGTTCTGGTCTTCACCGCAGCACCTGAGAGCACAACCGGCACGCGGGCGGGCAGGTGTGCTGAACCAGGGTGCTCAGGCGTCCAAGTCGGGTACTGCTGGGCTGAGTTCGTGAATGTTCTAGGGGTTGGTGAGGTCCGATGATGGAGCTGTTCGAGTGCGGCGTTCAAGTGGGTCGCCTCCGGGCGAGCCTGGGTCGAACGGGGAGCTTTCGAGCACTTCCTGGGCGGCAGCGAGGGCGTCCTCCAGTCGGCCGCGGACAGGCTCGGACAGGGTGGCGGAGCCCAGCGCGCAGGCGGCGAGAGCCTGTTCGAGCTCGGCCGTCCTGTCGGGTTCGAGGCCGGTTGTGAACGCCTTCGTGGGCGAGGAGGTCGCGCAGTGCGTAGCCGTCGCCGCTTTCACCCGTTCGGCTGGACAGCTGCTTGATCAGGTTTCGGGCGGCGGGCGTGTCCGGGCCGGCACTGTCGATCGCGGTCAGGGCCGGCCCCGGTGAACACGGCGAGCCCCTCGTCCGGTTCGAAGGCGAGGCAGTGGTCGATCGCGGCCTCGGCGGCACGCCGGTCGCCGGGGTGGCACAGTGCGGTGAGTACGGCGGTGACGGCGTCCTCCCAGGGCTCGCCCGGCTCGGTCTCTTCCAGCAGAGCGAGGGTGCCGGGCAGGTCGGCTGTGGTGGCGCGGGCGAGGATGGCGACCTGGCGGAGGCACAGTGAGGGCTCGTTCGAGTGGCGTGATCACCGGCTTGGTCAGATGGTGGGAGGGGCTGCTCGTGCGGACGCCGTCGTACCGGGTTTTCCGCTTCCCTCCGGAGATCAGCTCCCATCGCGTGTGGCGGTACCGCCGGTTCATCCGACTCCATGCCTGGCGGAACGGCAGACCCCTCGACCGGGCCAATCACAGCCACCTCGCCAGGCTTCAACTCGCTCTCGCAGTTCAGCCGCGCGGAGGTCCGCGACGCCATCGACGTCGACGGACTCCTCAAGGCCGGCCACACCCGTGGTCAGCCTTGAGGAGTCCGTCGCCCATGACGACGCCGGGTTCGACGAGCGGACGTTCGCCGACGCGCTGTGACGCGTGGCCCGCTACAGCGACGAGCAGTTCGCCGCCTGCGGGCTCGACCCCGCCGCGGCCGCCGCGATCCGCGAGCAGTTCGCCGACTGGCACCAGGAACTCACCTGACCGCAGGGCGACCGTCGTTGCGGGGAGGCCCAACACCCTTGGGGTTCAGCCACATCCCGGGCCTACGCGGATCACTTCGTTGCCGCAGCGCAGTCTGTTGGCGCGCCCGACCGCAGAGTCGTCCATCCCGTCAGCGACCGAGCGCGACAGCTCCCTGCCGCGGCACCCCGCACCGGCTCGAAGCTGCTCCGCGAGGATCCTGGCCGGAACTCGCCCGACTGACGGGGATGCCGACTTGTCAGCCGGCGATGTCAGGCAGGGTCTGTGTCACGGGCTCGCGTCATTCCCGGGGGTTCGCGGGGTCGGGGCTGCACAGCCAGCCGTTGATGGCGAAGCGGCTGTCCGCGTGCTGCTTGCTCGGACAGCTGACCGGCCGTACCTCATGCCAGGCGGTGGGTCGGAAGAACACGATGCTGTCGTGCTCGGGCTCCCAGTCCCGCCAGGTGCGCTCCTGCCACTTTCCGGCTGTGTCGGTGTGCAGGGGCAGGGCGGCGTCGAACATCCGCAGCTCGCCCCCGTCGAAGGGCCGGGGTGTGCGATGCAGGTAGTACACGAAGGTGAGCAGGCGCCGGGGGGCGTACTCGGTGCTGGTGTCCTGGTGCGGCCGGTAGAAGTCGCCGTCGTTGTGCACGTTGAGGCTGTAGCTGGGTTCGGTGTACTGGCAGGAGACTCCCAGCGTGTGCTCGACCGCCTCCAGTACCTCGTCGATGGCTGCCAGCAACTCGGGCGCGGCGAAGTCCTGGTATGAGCGGGACCGGCGAATGTCGGGGACCAGCTCCCGGTCTCGAATCATGGAGGGCTTCAACGTGTCGCCGGTGGAGGCGGTGGCGCGCTCCAGTAGGGCGCCGGCCGTCTGCTCACCCAGGAACTGGGTGATGCGGCAGACCGTCACCGGAAGCCGCCAGATCGCGTCCGTACACACCGGCGACCGCTGATCCATCGCCTCGGATGGTCCCGTCAGGGTGTCGTGTCGTGCCAAGGTGTCCTGCCTTCTTGATCGCGATGGGTGTTCCGCAGGGGCCGGCTCGGGTTCCCCTGAAGCCCTCTTGGGGAGTGGGCCGCGCTCGGGCCTAGGACGCGCCCGTGGCCACTGCCTGTCCGGCTCTGCGACCGCTGGAGCATCACGGTGGGCCGTCCGGCGTCGTCACGCGGCGTCATGCGTGTTCACGCTCGCGGCTTCTCGCAGGCGGTTCACTTCGGCCGTGAGTTCTTCCACACGGCGGTGCAGTGCCTGGACGCAGACCAGGGCGACGCCGAGGCCGTCGACGACGGGGATGGTGGTGTCGTCCTGGTTGAAGCCGAAGGCGGCCTGCCAGTCCTGGGCCATCGGCCCGAGGTGGCGCACGTCTTCGGGCTCCCAGAGGTAGCGCCAGGTACTGATGGGAAGCGCGGCCACGGTCTCCAGGATCGCGTAGCCGTTGACCGCACCGACCGGGGCCACCGCGCCGCGCTCCCGCGGGCCGGCCGGACGGCGGGCCGGGGCACTGTGGTCAGCCGTCCGGGACCGCCGGCGGAAGATCCGCATCCTTACCGGCTCCAGTCGACCGGGACCACGTCCTGCTTGAGCCCGCGGTCGCTGCAGACGGCGCACGGGTTGCCCGGGACGCCGGGGCCCTGGTCGGTGCCGACGGTGATCGCTCCGTGGGCCCCGGCCGGGGCGTGGATGCCGTCGCCGACCATCGCGGCCTCGTAGCCGCCCAGCAGCTCCTGGAGGGTTCCGGGGCCCAGGTCCTCCGGAGCGGCGATCGCGGCGATGCCGGTGTCGTCCGTGTAGGCCATCCCCAGTGTCCGGCCGCCCATGGTGGCGAACACGATCTTCGCGCCGCGGATGGGCTCCCCGGTCACCGCGTCGGACGCCATCGCGTTGATGTTCTCCAACTGCATCTGGGTGACGTTCAAGGTGGCCTGGCTGGCCGTGAGCCTGGTCGGCTTCAGGCTGGGGCATTGCGTCCCGCTGCTGCACGACGCGGGCGACGGGGTGGTCGCGGACGCGGTGACAGTGCTCCCCGCGCCCAGCGATGCCAGAGCCGCGGCCATCACCGCGACGGTCTTACGACCTACAGAACTCATGTCCACTCCCACATGGGAACTGCCCGAGCGCGCTCCGTATCAGCGCATGACGGCCGGGACGGCCTGGGCGCGCGCGGCACGCGACGGGTGCCGCCCCCTTCGGACGACGCGACCGACCGTATCCATCCCCCATCCGGCCCAACCAACTGACAACCACGAGTCCACACCATCTGATGAACCGCGAGGGGGACCGTGACGAACGCGATCGACGCATACAAACCGATGAGCGAACGGCGAAGAACACGCGGCAACCGGCTCACCCACCGCCTGGTCGTCGCCGGCTCCATCACCGGCACCAACCGGATACAGGCACTCGCATCAGCCGGAGCCGACGCCTTCACCATCGGATCCGCCGCCTTCGACGGCTCCCTGCAGCCCCACGCCGGAGCCATCCGATCCCAATTGTGGCCTCACCCGGCGTTGTCCCGAGCCAGGCGTAGCGCGAGGTTCTTGAGCGTCGCTCTGGTCGGTGGTCGCCCGGTTTGGGTGCGCTGTGTGCTGTAGTCCCACTTCGCCGCGATGAGTCGGCGATGCCAGGGCGGCAACGTGCCGGGCGTGACTGGGAAGACTGCCCGCCAACGGTGACGGGGTATCAGGCTGGACAGCGCCGCCAGCCAGAGCCGATCCTCCGGTTCATGGCGGACCGGGCCGGAGAGGTGGCGACGCGGCACCGTGTTCTCATGCCTGAGCACGAGCGGTTCCGCGTCCTTGGCGGTGTCGCCGTGAAGCAGCACCTTGGGGATGGACAGCAGCCTGCGCACCATCTTGTACGGCATCGAAACGATCACGCGGACATGGTGCCAGCCGAGGTCACCCTATCCCGCTCACCTGCGGCGATGACTTTCCGAGCCCGACAGGGGACGGAGCCAGGGGTCGCGCCAACGCGGGTGGCCGGCGAGCAGCTTGTCCGCGCCGGCCGGCCCCCAGGATCCCGGCTTGTACGGCTCCACCGGCGGCGGGGCGTCCAGCAGCGGCTGAACGATGCGCCAGGTCTCCTCGACGCTGTCCTCCCGGGTGAAGAGGCTGGATTCCCCGGCCATGGCGTCGCTGAGCAGCCGCTCGTAGGGCTCCGGTGCCTCCCCGAGCTCCTCGGAGAAGATCAGCGACAGGTCCACCGTCCGGGTCGCCTGGGCGCCGGGCTGCTTTGCCTGCACGACCAGGTCGACACCCGGGTCGGGATCGATCCGCAGGATGAGCTCGTTCGGGTCCGGCGCGCACGTCGGCGCGAACGCCACCCTGGGGGGCAGCTTGAAGATGACCCGTATCTCGGTGGCTCTCTCCGGGAGGGCCTTACCGGCCCGGATGAAGATCGGGACGCCCGACCAGCGCCAGTTGTCGATCTCCAGCCGCAGCGCGGCGTAGGTTTCGGTCTGCGAGTCCGGGCTCACCCCCGGCACGGCCAGGTACCCGTCGTACTGGCCGCGGACGTAGTGCCTCGGGTCCGCCGGCGGCATGGCCCGGAACACCTCCACCCGCTTGTCGCGCAGCCCGTCGGCGTCGGCGGTGCTCGACGGCTCGGAGGCGAACAGCCCGACGAGCTGGAGCAGGTGGTTCTGCACGACGTCGCGCAGTGCCCCGACCGGGTCGTAGAAGCTGCCCCGATCCGCCACGTCGAAGTCCTCGGCCATGGTGATCTGCACGCACTGGACCCGGTCACGGTTCCACAGCGGCTCCAGGATGGAGTTGGCGAACCGGAGGAACAGGATGTCCATGGCCGGTTCCTTGCCGAGGAAATGGTCGATGCGCAGGATCTGCCGCTCCTCCAGGAGCTTGCGCAGCTGGGCGTCCAGCGCCCGGGCCGACGCCAGGTCGTGGCCGAACGGCTTCTCCACGACGACCCGGGCCCGACCGGTGAGGTTGGCACCGGCCAGGCCCTCGACCACGCGGCCGAACAGCGACGGCGGGATCTCCAGATAGAAGACCGGAGTGTGCCGGGCCTCGATCGCCCGGGCGAGGCGGTCATAGGTCCCCGGGTCCCCGAGATCGCCGGAGACCATCGACAGGCGCTCCGCGAACCGCTGGAACACGTCCTCATCGATCATCTCGCCGGCGTCCTCGACGGCGCGGCGTGCGTGATCCCGTAGCGCCGCGGCGGACCACTCGCGGCGGGCCACACCGATGATCGGGCACTGGAGCAACTGGCGGCGCTCCAGGCGGTACAGGGACCGGAAGGTCATCTTCCTGGCCAGATCTCCGGTGATGCCGAAGATCACCAGGACATCCGCGGCCGTGTTCGCTGGTGCAGTCATGGCACTCCTTGTCGTCGGCCCTGGCAGCGTCGGGTCGAGGCAGGACGAACCGCTCCACCGCGTTGGCGAAGCCCTCGTCCTCGTTGGTCGTGGTGACACGACGGGCGGCCCGCTGGACCTCGTGGCTCGCGTTGCCCATGGCGATGCTGATTCCTGAGTGGGCGAACATGAGCACGTCGTTGGGCATGTCGCCGATCGTGGCGATCTCCTCGGCAGGGATCCGGTAGGCCCTGGAGAGGTAGCGGGCCACGCAGCCCTTGTTGGGGAGTCACCGGGGATTCGAGCTCATGGAGCATGTCGCGCCTACGCCTTCTTCTCGGCGTGGCCGCCGAATTCGCTGCGCATCGCCGAGAGGATCTTGTCGGTGAACTCGCCCCGGCGCCGCGACTCGAAGCGCTCCAGCAGCGCCGTCGCGATGATCGTGGCCGGAACTCCCTCATCCACCGCGGCGAGCACCGTCCATCGGCCCTCTCCGGAGTCCGAGACCCGCCCGGAGAACTCCTCCAGCCCCGGTGAGCGCGCGAACGCGTCAGCGGTCAGGTCGACGAGCCACGACCCGACCACCGATCCGCGCCGCCAGACCTCGGCGACCTCGCCGAGGTCGATGTCGTACTGGTAGGCCTCCGGATCCCGCAGCGGGGTGGTCTCGGCGTCGGCGACCTGGGTCTCCTTGCCGGCGTTGGCGTGCCTGATGATGTTCAGTCCCTCGGCGATGGCGGCCATCATCCCGTACTCGATCCCGTTGTGGACCATCTTGACGAAGTGCCCGGCGCCGTTCGGGCCGCAGTGCAGGTACCCGTCGGGAGCGGTGCCGTCGGTCCGGGTCCGGCTCGGGGTGGGTTCGGCGCTGCCGGCCCCGGGGGCAATCGTCCTGAAGACGGGGTCGAGCCGGGCCACGGCCTCGGTCTCGCCGCCGATCATCAGGCAGTAGCCGCGGTCGAGCCCCCACACCCCGCCGCTGGTCCCGCAGTCCAGGTAGTGGATCCCGCCCGACGCGAGCCGTTTGGCCCGGGTGATGTCGTCGCGGTAGTAGGAGTTCCCCCCGTCGATCACCGCGTCGCCGGGCTCCAGCAGCGGGACGAGCCGATCGAGCGTGGCATCCACGACGGCCGCCGGCAGCATGAGCCAGACGGCGCGCGGCTTGTCCAGCTTTGCCACCAGGTCCGCCAGTGAGGTGGCGCCGGTCGCCCCTTCCCCTGCGAGTTCCTCGACCACGTCGTCGTTCACGTCGTAGGCGACGCAGTGGTGCCCGTCGCACATGAGCCGCCGCACCAGGTTGGCCCCCATCCGGCCCAGCCCGACCATGCCGAGCTGCATCGGTGTGTCAGTCGCCATGTCCTGCCTCCTCAGCCCTTCACCCTTCAGCGCCCGGTAGCGTCGGATCAGCTCGTTGGGCGATGAGTTGTGGCTGAACTCGGGCTCAGCCGTGCTTTCCAGGCCGTGCTTTCCAGCTCGGGGATGATCGCCACCGCCGGCATCCTGCCCAGCGCGACGCCCCACCGGTCGAAGGAGTCGATGCCTCGTGTCAGTCCCCCCTCTCCACTGACGGGGATTGCCGGGGTCAGAGGCCGCTGAACGCCGGCGCCGCCACACCCCTTTCGCACCGGTTGCGATCGACGACGAGCCTCATCTGGAACCCGCTCCCTGCACGGGCCGCGGTGGCCGGGCCCCGCGGCCGTCCGCGCTCGGTCCGTGTGGTCGGTGGGCGTGCCTCACTTCGAGGATCAACCCTCCGCAGAGCTCTCGCAAGGCGAGGGTGGTGCTGGGCGTGGGCGGGCCAGGGCCGGTGGTTCGACCTGCTCATCGCTGCCGGGATCGGGTTCGGGGCGGCCCGCCGCCGGGGCGCGGCTCGATGTGTGGGAGGTTCAGGAGCCTTTGCCCGCACCGCCCGTGCTGCTCGAGTCGGACGGTCGAGAAGACCAGGAGCCTTTCCATGTCAGATGGGATCACGCTGTGCCCTGTGACCGCCGACGAGGAACTCGTGCCGGGTCGGGCCGGTGCGGTGTGGAGCTGGGTCGATGCCTGCCGCGTGGAGGATCGCCCCCACCGTGGATGCGGCGATCGGGTGCCCTGGGCGGGCGAGTTCGTCCCGGATCCGCTTGTGGCCTCACCCGGCGTTGTCCCGAGCCAGGCGTAGCGCGAGGTTCTTGAGCGCCGCTCTGGTCGGTGACCGCCCGGTTTGGGTGCGCCGTGTGCTGTAGTCCCACCCTGTCCTCCCGTTCGACGAGGCGGACAAGATCACCCATTCGCAGCCGACCGCGCGGACCCACCGGGCTGCAACTCTGAGGATGCGGGTGCGCAGGGGGCTGCGGCCTTCGATCTCGTGCACGGTGATGGGCAGCTGGTCGGCTGTGGGCGGTAGTTGGTTGCGGGCACGGCGTGGTCGGTGTTCGTTGTAGTGCTGTTGGTAGGCGGCCAGGACGTGCCGGGTGTGGGTCTCGTTCACGATGAGTACGTGGTCGAGGGCCTCGCGTCGGATGCTGCCGGTGCCCCGCTCGCAGTGGGCGTTCATCCGAGGGGCCCGCGGCGCGCTCTTGAGGATGTTCATCTCCTCGGCCTCGAAGACGGCGTCGAAGGATTGGCCGCACTTGCCGTCGCGGTCACGCGGCAGGAGGCGCGGGGAGTCCGTGCGCGTGTCGAACTCGGCGGTAAGGTTCGGGCCTGTTGCAGCGCCCATCCGACAGGTCATCGCCGACGTCTTCGACCGGGCCGAGGCCCGTGACCCGAAGCACCTGTGGCCCTGGGTCGTCCTCGTCGACGGCGCCTGCCACCAGCTCGACCTGATCACCGACGAGACGGCCCGACGCGGCGTCACGGCGCACATCCTGCTGGACTTCGTGCACGTCCTCCGAGTACGTCCGGGCCGCCACCCACGCCTTCCACGAACCCGGCACCCCGAGGCCGAAGCCTGGGCCGCCGACCACCTGACCGCGATCCTCGCAGGCCACGCCGCCCGCACCGCCATAGAGATGACCGCCCAAGGGCACGACCGCCATGTACGGCCCGCCCTACGACGGCTCTCCCAGGGCGGCCCGGCGGATTGGTCCGGTCAGCCCGCAACGAGGAGCCCGATGCCGATTCCCAGTACCGGCCGGAGGGCCTTCCTGCGTCGGCGGCCGGAGGTAGCGGGACCTGCCGTCCGGGCTCAGGCGGACGCCGCTGGGTTTCCCGCCGACCGGCACGGTGCGACGAGAAGACCCTTCGGTCAAGGCCGACTCTGCCAAGCGTTCGGGGATGGCGGTATCAGTCCAGGTCAGCCGACGTTCGGGGAGCCGCGGAATGCCCCGGCCAACACGGTGACCAGCCACTGCTCGATCCGCTCAGGGGGCTCGGCGGCCAGTTCAGCGCCGACGGGCGCCAGTGCGAGCCAGTTGAGCAGACCGGCCGCGCACCGGATGCGGAAGTCCAGTTCCTGTTCGCCGACTCCTGGAAGGTTCGCCGAGAGCTGCCGGGCGACGTCTCGCCGGGACTGCTGGAACTTCGCAGTCAGCCGGTCCCAGCCCTCAGGGGGGTCGATCCCGACTCGCGCGACCGTCCGCATGACCGCGAGATCCCGTCCGCCGGCCGCCAGTGCGTGCATCATCGGCCCGGCGAACGCCGCGGCCAGCTCCTCGATGCTCGACGTGGCGTCAAGCGAGGTGACCGCATCGATCTGCGCGTCCAGGTACCGCTCCAGCGCATGTTCTATCGCCGAATCGCACAGGGCCTTCAGGGATCCGAAGTGGTAGCTCACCGCGGAGACGTTGGCTCCGGCGTGGTCGGTGATCTCACGGAGGGTCACGCCCTCCTGGCCACGTTGGGAGAGCAGCTCCACCGCGGCGGACAGCAGGCGGTCCCGCGTCCGCTGGCCGGCCTCGCGGCGTTGATCTGTCCGTTCTGTCACCATGGGAGGAATTCAAACAGCTGCTTGAATTTTCTGTCAAGCGGCGGACCGCATGGCAGGCGGCCCACCGCCCATCGCGACGTGCGCCGAGGCTGTCGTCAAGCAGTTCCGTCTCGCGCTTGTGGGCACCGTCTACGTCAGTCCTCGGCCCGGATCTGCGCGCACGTCACCCCCCGGGCCACTGGAAGCGGTGGCGCCCGGTGGCGCTTCGCGGGGGCTCCTGAGAACTCCGCAGAGATCCACCGAGCCATCGTCGTCCGGCCTCCGACCGCGCCACTCGGTGGGCCACCACGGGCAGGGCGGACACCGTACTGATGCCGGCCGGCCGCCTCCCGATCGCTCAGCAGTCGGCCCGCCCAGCCCGCCCTGGAGCGCGGCGCCCGCAAGGAACATAAATCAATCATTCGCTTGACATCTCTTATGGCTGCCCATACCGTTCAATCGATCGTTTGATTTGTAGAGCGCCCCACGCGGGGCGACACCGTTTCGGCGGTTCTCAGATCCCGAGAACCAACCTGGAGGGGACAGACATGAAGTCGCTCGGATGGAAGACGATCATCGCCACGACCGCGATGGCGAGCCTGGGCAGCCTCGCCATCGCCGCTGCGCCGACGCAGGCCGCAAGCCCCGTCGCCGGCAGCGCGCAGGTCCAAACCGTCAACGGATCGGAGGCCCAGGCGGCCCTGAGCCCCCGCGAGCTGTCGGCGCTGCCACTCACGAACCGCCACCTGACCCGGCGCGAGATAGCGAACCTCGCGGTCGTGCTGGGCGCGTACCACGACGCGGAGGGCAAGAGCCTGGACGTCGACGCGTTCATCAACAGCTTCACCACCGACGGCGTCTTCAACGACGAGGTCGCCGGCCAGACCTACCAGGGCAAGGCGCTCGGTGACGTCCTGACCCGCATGGCCGCCATCTTCCCCGACGTCCACCGCGACCTGAAGAGCATCACCGTGAACGGCGACGTGGTCAGCCTCGAACTGTCGATCCAGGGCACGTTCGAGGGGCCGGCGCAGACGCCGGCGGGCACCCTCAAGCCGAACGGCGCGAAGATCGACGCGCCGACCGCCGACTTCTGGTACCTGCAGGACGGCAAGATCAAGAAGTTCGACTGCTACGTCGGGTACACGGACATGTACGCCCAGATGGGCGTGAGCCTCGACTGGGCCGGGGCGGTCGCCAAGGGCTGAGCCAAACCCCGACGGGTGATGCTCGGCACTACCAGCCGTGCATCACCCGCCAGGCCGGCTGCCGACACTGTGGTGGCGATTAATCATCCGCCCAGGTCAAGCAGCGTGTTGGTACTCGTGGAGGGTTCTGCCGAGTCGGTCTCGTCGCTGTACCTGGCTAACTTGCTCAGCGGTGGGTTCGTCCTCGCCTTCGGGCATCGCGGCGCGCGGTTCCGCGATTGTCGAGCGTCGCCTGTATCTCCGCCACGGAGAACGGTAGCGGCGCCTCCTCCGCAGAGGAGGCGCGACCGCCGATGGCCATGACCTGGCGCAGGAGCGACGCCAAGGAGACCGAGTCGTCGACAACGTCCCGCTCCAGGCGAGTCAGGGGAGACAAGTCGTTCACGGTTCGGCCTCCGGCGTCAGTGGTTGGGTGTCGATGCTCCTGGGTGTCGCGTCCTCGCGGAACGGCCAGCGGTGACTGCCAGAGCCGGCGATGATGCCTACCCGCATGTGTGCTTCTCCTCGGGCCGCGGGACAGTTGGTTGATCGTGGTGGCTGTGGGCGGTGGCCCGGTGGGTTCCGGTGCGGACCTCGACGAGGGGCAGCTGGCGGCGCGGTGCGGTGTTCTCGCCGGGGCGAGGATGGCGTGCTGGACCTGGGGCAGCCGACCGCGTGGGCGACAGGGCCGCGCCGCTCGCGCAGCAGCGGGTCTTCGGTGGGGGTTCATGCCGCCCCCTGTGTTCGCCTACCGGGCGTGCGTTGTGTGCCGCTCGGCATCGCGGATGGCGCGAGCGGCGTTGATGAGTCCGATGTGGCTGAAGGCTTGGGGGAAGTTGCCGAGGGCCTCTGCCGTGGTGGTGTCGGCTTCCTCGGCGAGCAGGCCGAGGTCGTTGGCGTGTGCGAGGGCGGCTTGGAAGGCGTGTCGTGCACGGGTGGTGTGGCCGGTGAGGGCGAGGGCTTGGGCGAGCCAGAAGGTGCACAGCAGGAAGGTGCCTTCTTCTTCCGGCAGCTCGTCGGTGAGGTAGCGGCGGACCAGGCCGTTGTGGTCGGTGAGGTGAGTGGCGATGGCCAGCACGGTGGACTGGACGCGGGGGTCGTGCGGTGGCAGGAAGCCGACGATGGGCAGCATCAGCGCGGAGGCGTCGAGGTCGTCACCGTCGAGTGCCTGGGTGAAGGCGCCCAGGTCGGCATTCCAGCCGCGTTGTTCGATGGCTTGGCGGACCTGGTCGCGCTCGTGCTGCCAGTGGGGCAGGTGTTCGTCGGCCTGGAGGGCGGGGGCCATGGCGATGGCGCGGTCCAGGGCGACCCAGCACATCAGTTTCGAGTGGAGGAAGTGTCTGCTGGGTCCGCGTCTTTCCCAGATGCCCTGGTCCGGTTGGGGCCACCGTTGGGCAGCTGTTTCGGCCGCCTGGAGCAGGAAGGTGCGGGTGGCCGGGTCGAGGGGATCGCCGGGCGGGAGGGTCTGGTGGGCGGCGTCGAGGAGTTCGCCGTAGACGTCGAGTTGGCGTTGGCGCCAGGCGTCGTTGCCGATCCGGACGGGGCTGCTGTTGCGCCAGCCGGTCAGGTGGGGCAGCAGCCGCTCGCTCAGGTCGCGTTCGCCGCCGATGCCGTACATGATCTGCAGGTCGACGCCGCGGTCGAGTTGGGTGGCCGCGGCCCGGGTGAGGAAGCCGAAGAAGCGGTCCTTCTCCTTCTCGCAGGCGGCCGTGGCAAGCGCCTGAAGGGTGAAGCTCGCGTCGCGGACCCAGGTGTAGCGGTAGTCCCAGTTGCGCGTCCCGCCCGCTTTCTCGGGCAGGGAGGTGGTGGGCGCGGCGACGATGGCCCCGGTGGGAGCGAAGGTCAGGGCTCGCAGCACGCGTCCGCTGTGGCCCACCTGGTCCTGCCAGGGGCCGACGTAGCCGCGGTGGAGCTTCGACCAGGAGCGCCAGCCTTCGATGGTGTCGGACATGCGGCGCCGGATCCGCCCCGCCCGCCAGCCCACCGGCTCCCTTTCCCACGCCGGCCCGACATGCAGGGCGAATCCGAGGCGGTGTCCCGCCGAGACCGGGATGTGGCCGTGCGCTGTGGAGCCGCTCACCCCAGGTCGACGGGGCTCGACGGCAGCAGGACGTGGGCGCCCCCGTACGCCGCGAGCCCGCCTCGCACGGCTGACAGGACCGGGTGTACGAGTCCGAACTCCGGGCGCGGCGCGTAGGCGATCTCGATGTCCACGTGCCCTTCGGTGCAGGTGATCTGCCGCAGGAGTGTTCCGGGGGACGTGGTGCCGAGCGCGTGCCCGCGTTCGCGCCGCCCCAGGGCGAGGGCGTCGTGCAGGACCGCCGTACCCGTGGTCGTGCGGAAGGTCGTCTCCAGAACGAGGGTGTCTTCGACGTAGCGGCGGCTGATGTCGGCCTGGCCGGTGGGGCGGATGGACCAGTGGCCGGCATTCTCGTCGAGGAGTCGGGCGAAGATCGCCGGGCTGTCGAACCGGGGCAGGCACAGCCAGTCCACCGAACCGTCGGAGGTGACCAGCGCGGCCGAGCGGCAGTCGGACAGCAGGGCGTGGTCACCGATCGGTCGCGCACTCATGCGTCGCAGCCCGTTCACCCTGGGCCGGACGTGGCCCGGCTGGGACGACGTGAGCAGTCGCCTGCGCCGCGGCTCTCTCCAGGTGCCCGACGAGTGTCATCGATCCCAGCCTCCCTGCGCAGCGAATGCATCCCCAGCCAATCAGCACGATCGGTGGATCGCACGTGCCGGCCGCCGGCGGTTGCCCCGACCGGGTGGCAGGACCTGGTGTCGCGGCCCGTGCTCGGCGTCTGGTCGCCGTGAGCGTACGTCGTCACCGCGTGGTCAGCCCCGTATGAGGGGGAACTAGGCCATGTCTCTCCGATCATCTGACTCGTTAGATTGGTATGGCTGGTCGTGGTGATCTGACGGACGAGGAGTGGGCTCGCTTGGAGCCGCTTCTGTCGATGAGCAACGGGCGTTGTGGCAGGTGGCGAGATCATCGGCAGGTGATCAACGGGGTTCTGCACCGGGTGCGGACCGGGGTGCAGTGGCGCGACCTGCCCGAGAGGTTCGGGCCGTGGAAGACCGTGCACAAGAGGCATCTGCAATGGTCGGCGGACGGCACCTGGGAGCGACTCCTGCGGCAGGTCCAGGCCGTCGCGGACGCCGAGGGATCCATCGACTGGGACGTCTCGGTCGACTCCACGGTGATGCGCGCCCATCAGCACGCCGCCGGCGCCCGCAAGGCTCCGCCGCCGGTCATCTCAAAAGGGGCGCCGGCGACGGAACATCAGATCGATCCGGTGTGGACGAGCCTGCTCGGCCACTTGGAGGAGGTGGTGCTGCACATGAGGGCTTGGGCCGCTCGCGAGGCGGGTTCACCACCAAGGTCCACCTGAGCGCCGACGGTCGGTGCCGCCCGCTGTCCCTGGTGGTCACGCCCGGACAGCGGGCGGACTGCACCCAGTTCGAGCCGGTCATGGAGAAGATCCGCGTTCCGCGCATCGGCGCCGGCAGGCCCCGTACCCGCCCGGACAGCGTCAGCGCCGATAAGGCCTACAGCAACCGCCGCACGCGGGCCTACCTGCGTAAACGAGGCATCCGACACGTCATTCCCGAGAAGGCCGACCAGGCGGCCAACCGCGTCAAGCGCGGCTCGTACGGCGGCCGGCCTCCCGGCTTCGACAAGGAGCGATACAAGAAGCGCAACGTCGTCGAGCGGGCAATCAACAAGCTCAAGGGCTTCCGAGCCGTGGCGACCCGCTATGACAAGCGAGGACACGTGTTCCTGGGCACCGTGACCTTCGCGGCCGTCATCATCTGGCTCCGCTCATGATCGGAGAGACATGACCTAGCCCGAGCCGCAGCCGGTACCCGTGCCGCTCCCGCCGCAGCGGCGCGGCCGGCGCGGGCGCACCAGGCATCGCGAGCAGCCGGCCCAGGCTGCTGACATGCGAGCGCACGAGTTCGCGACAGGTGCGCGGAGGCTCGCTACCCCACAGCACGTCAATGATCTCCTCGACGCCGACCACCCGATCCGGCTGAGAGGCGAGCAGGCCCAACAGCGTGTGCTGCAGCCCCGACGGAATGACGACAAAATTTCGTCCGCGCCGCGCCTGAAGGGGCCCGAGCACATCCACACGAAGTTCCGCGCCGGCATTGTCGTTTGTGGCGCCAGCACCCGTCTTCCTGTCACCGTTCTGGCCGCCTCCCGGACGATCTTCCCACTCAGCGGCGTGGACGAGCGCGTCGAGCTGCACGGCGTCCACCTCGAGCGCAGCGGCGAGACGGTGCAGCGTAACGGCCCGAGGCCGCGCCCCCCGCTCCAGGTCACGCACAGTACGCTCACCCACCCGGGCCCGCGCGGCAAGCTGCGCGTGAGTCAGCCCCGCGCTGATCCTCAACCGCCGCAGCCACGCCCCGTCCCGGCCCTCACCGCCGCCTGTAGATGCGGCACTCCCCATCACGCACCAGTCCCCTCCCAGAATGCTGATGCAGATAAGGATCGCCCCGGCAGTCGGCTCGTGTGAGCAGATGTCCGAGATCAAGGGTGAAGGTGGCGCTGTCACGTTACTGACGTCGGCGCGTCAGGGTGAACTGTCCCGATTTGGGTCTGTACGGTGACCGGCTCTGTTCAGTAGTCGGTGGTGACGCTGCTGGGGGTCAAGTGAGCCACGCAGGCGACGACGAGCTTCGCCATGCCCTTCATCACACGGTGACGGTCCGACCAAGCCGTTGAGATCCGGTGAGATTTGGGCTCCGTCTAGATCTGGCCGCCACACAGGAGGAGCCCGTGCTCGAGCAGTTCATGAGCGTCAGGCAGACGGCGTCGTGTCTGAACATGTCCGTAGCTTGGGTGTACCGCGAGGCGCCTAGGGTGGGGCTTGTGCCATACAGGTTCGGGAGCGGGCGGAACGCGAAGTTGCAGTTCAAGGTGTCGGAAGTTCAAGCGTGGGTGAAGCAGCAGCGTCTGCCTGTTGCATGAGTCCGCGGTAGGGCCAGCGCGAGACCGGCTGTGCCGTCGAGGAGACCGCGGTCGAGGACCTGGTAGGGGTCGGTCAGGTGTGGCAGTAGTGCGGCCAGTCGCTCGGCGGGTCCGGGGCTGCTCGCGTCGTCGGCGATGCGCCGGGCTGTGTGCAGGAGTCCGGCCCAGCCGTGGCACAGGCCGCCGTCGGTGAGCCGGGCGAGCTGGTCCGGGTCGCCCAGGCAGCCGAGCAGCGCTGTTTCGGCGAGCTGTTGGCGGGAGGTGTCGCCGCTGGCCTGGCCCGCGAGCTGCTGAGCGTGGGCCTGCCCGGGGTGCCGTAGCACCAGGACGGGCGCAGCGGGCCGGGCTGGACACGGCGGCGACACCGCCCCAGGGCGGCGCTGCGCATCCGCCCGTCCGGTAGCCCTGGGCAGCTCGGTGCCGCTGGCCGCGACCGCGAGTCCGCCGTCAAGGACGGTGCCTCACCATCTTCTGGTGTGGCCGTAGGAGGTCCTCGACGCCGTCGCCTGGGATGCTCCTGGAGCCCGTCGTCCGAACAACCTCAGCAACGCTCGTGGTCAACGCGCCGGAGACGTGTCGCGGTCCGGACAAGGTCGGCGACGGCCCTGGACCGGCTGTGCGGTGGCCAGGCGATCACGGTGGTGACTGTCGGCGCGTCCAGTACGGGCACGGCGGCGAGGTTGCCGTGGAGTTGGGCCCGGCACGACTCCGGTGAGACCGCGCAGGCACGGCCGAGCGCGACGAGCTGCAACAGCTGCGCGTGGTCGCGGACCTGCGGGCCGGGGCCGGGCGGGTAGCTGCCGTCGGGGTCGGGCCAGCGTGGCAGGGGCAGGCCCGGCAGCCCGGTGATGTCGGCCATGTGCACATGGGCCCGGACGGCGAGCGGGTGCCCGGTCGGCAGGACCACGACCTGGCCCTCCGTGCTGAGTTCTTCGGTGTGGAACCCGGCCGTCGAGTCGAACGGCCGGTGCAGCAGCGCCACGTCGGCCCGGCCCTCACGCAGGAGGTGTTCCTGCTCGGCCGGGCCGCACAGGATGACGTCGACGGGGACCGCGCCGGGTTCGGCGGCGTACGCGGAGAGCAGTTCCGCCAGCAGTTCGCTGGACGCGTTCGCCTTCGTGACCAGGACCAGGCCGGGACCGCCGGTCGCGGACAGGGCGGCGCGGCGGGTGCGGCGCTCGGCGGCCTCGACCGCGTCGAGGGCAGCGCGGCCCTCGGCCAGCAACACCGAGCCGGCTTCGGTCAGCGTGACGGTGCGGCTGGTCCGGTCCAACAGCGTTGCCCCGAGCCGGCGTTCGAGTTGCCGGATCGCCCGGGAGAGCGGCGGCTGTGCAATCCCGAGCCGCTGCGCGGCCCGCCCGAAGTGCAGCTCTTCAGCGACGGCGACGAAATATCGCAGTTCCCGGGTCTCCATACCGGCACGGTACTCCGGATCAATACCCGGACGGTATCGTTGCCCACCCGATCGGTCTTGGACCTGCTACCGGAGTCAGAGGCAGCATCGTCTCCATGAGCGAACGAACTATTGCGCTGGTCACCGGCGCGAACAAGGGCATCGGCTACGAGATCGCGGCGGGCCTGGGCGCCCTCGGCTGGCGCGTCGGTGTCGGCGCCCGCGACGACCAGCGCCGCCAGGCCGCGGTCGAGAAGCTGTGCGAGGCCGGCGTCGACGCGTTCGGCGTACCGCTGGACGTGACCGACGACGCGAGCGCGGCCGCCGCCGCACAGCTGATCGAGGGCCAGGCCGGGCGCCTCGACGTGCTCGTCAACAACGCCGGCATCACCGGCGGCATGCCGCAGGAGCCCACCCGGGTCGATCCCGCCACCATCCGAACGGTCGTGGAGACCAACGTGATCGGCATCATTCGCGTCACCAACGCGATGCTTCCGCTGCTGCGCCGCTCCGCCTCGCCGCGGATCGTCAACATGTCCAGCAGCGTCGGCTCCCTCACCCGGCAGTCGGGAGCCGCCGCCGAGCAGACCGCTGGTCCGGTGGCCGTGGCGTACGCGCCGTCGAAGACCTTCCTGAACGCCGTCACGCTCCAGTACGTCCGGGAGCTTCGCGGCACCAACATCCTGATCAACGCCGCCTGCCCCGGCTACGTCGCGACCGACCTCAACGGCTTCCGCGGGGTGCGCACCCCCGAACAGGGCGCGGCGATCGCCATCAAACTCGCGACCCTGCCCGACGACGGCCCGACCGGCCAGTTCTTCGAGGATGCCGGCGTAGTGCCCTGGTGATGTGCACGGTGGTCAGCACCCGCCGGGTGGGGCGGCTCGGCAGCGGCTGTTCCTCCACAGGCCAGACCTGAAGCTCCACGGGGACATCGTGATCGGCGGCGCGGGAGGGGAGGCGGACGGCGTCGCCGAGCAGGATCTCGTGTGAGCAGACCTGCACGAACAGCGGCGGCAGGCCGGTGAGGTCGGCGGAGACCGGGCCGGCCGGCGGCGTGGCCCTGTCGCGTTCCCTGAGGTGGTCACGGGCCCTCGTGCGCAGGGCCTCAGCGGTGAGGGCCGGGTCGAGGGCGGCTCTGCCGGTCGTGCTGGCGCCGGACATGGTGGGGGAGCGGACCGTCAGCGCGGCGGGCCCAGGATGATGTTGCCGTACTTGTCGGCGATGGCGGGGTCGGGCGTCACTTGGAAGCCGGGCGGGCGTGGCGTGGACTTGTCGCGTCCGGTCTCGCGGAACATTCCCTCGATGCCGGCCGGTGTGTTGATCATCAGCAGGTCGGCCTTCTTGGAGGTGATGCGGTAGCCGTGCGGGACCTGCTTGGGAAGGTACACGATGCCGCCTTCGGCGAGTTCGTACTCCTGGTCGTCGCACCACACCAGGGCGGTGCCCTTGATCAGCAGGAAGACCTCGTCCTCGCGGGTGTGCAGATGGTAGGGCGGCGCCTCGCCCTCGGAGACGTCGAAGCGCCCCATCATCAGCTGGCCGTCGGTGGCCTTGCCGTCGAGCAGCATCGCCAGCGTGCCGCCGTCGAGCCACTCGAGTTGCTGCTGCTGTTCGGGTTGCGCGAGATAGGCCATGCTCATCGGGGAACTCCGTTCAGGTGCGGGGTCGTTCGTGCAGGCGCAGCGTCGAGGGGTGGGAACGGTCGTGGTGGTAGGTGTCGGTGCCGACCTTGGTTCCGTAGAAGTGGGTCATCGGCGCGTCGGTGATCAGTGAGTCCCGGTTGGTGAGTTCCAGCCGGATCCGGTCGCCCCGGCGCGCCAGGAAGGACATCGGCAGGAGTTCCACGCGCAGTTCGTAGACATCGCCGGGCACCAGTGGCTCGACCTTCGCGTGCTGGTGGAACGGGCGCATGTCGGAGGTCAGTTCCGGGTCCTCGGCGCGGTGCGAGGCGCGCAGCCAGCCTTGGGTGACCTTGATCGGCAGCCCGGCCTCGGGGTCCGCGGACACCAGCGAGACCTTGACGAAGAGGTCGAGGTCGGTCTGGTCGCTGGAGGCGTACAGGGTCAGCACGCCGTGGCCGGTGAACTCGCGGTCCCGGTCCATCGGCGGGGAGGTGAAGGTGTTGACGCGGGCGACGTGGTCGGGCACGCCGTGCTTGTCGAAGACGGTGACCCCCGCCATCCACCGCGGATCCGGGTAGGACCAGGACGTGGAGTCCTGCTCGCGGTCCGGTGCGGTCTCGGTGAGCGAGCCGTCGTTGAGCGAGGTGACGGCGCCGCTGTGCTCGCCGGTGAGGTGGAAGGCCGTGGGCCGCACGTCCGGCGGCGGCCAGGATTCGGCCGACCGGTACGCGCCCTCCCCGTTGACGTAGAAGCGCGCTGCGGGCTGCTTCATCACCCCGTTCTCGATGCCCTTGAGGTGGTGGTCGTACCAGGGGAGCAGTTCGTCGCGGTGGAACTGTTCGTCGAAGTAGTACAGCTGGGCTTCGGCGAAGCTGGACGGGTGGGTGACCAGGAGCTTCTTGGGCCCCTGGACGCGCTCGAAGCCGCAGAAGTTGCCCCGCAGGTGCAACGCGGCTTTGCCCCACACGCCGATGGAGAACACCGGGATGTCGACGGACGGCAGTTCCCAGAACGGCGACCTGCGGCGCTGCCACTCGTCGTCGAGCGGATGGGAGAGTACGTCGTAGATGTACTCGTGCTTGTCGCCGACGTGGAAGTCGATGCCCTGCAACTCGTGCTGGTAGAGCACTGATCCGAACAGCCAGGTGTTGAGGAACCCCTGGGTCGGGATCCCGCCGTGGTACATCCAGTCGCGGTACATGTCCGTCGCGCCGTCGTAGGCCACGATCGTCCGCAGATGCGGTGGACGGGTCCGCGCGGCGTTCCACTGGCTCCAGCAGTAGTGCGACATGCCGATCATCCCGACCGCGCCGGTGGACCACGGCTGGACGGCGACGTGCTCGATCACGTCGTGGATGGCCTCGCCCTCGGTGCGCGAGACCGGGTCCCAGGTCCCCTCGGAGCGGCCCGTGCCGGGAAGGTCCATCGCGACGTAGGCGTAGCCGTGGTCGAGGTACAGCTGGATCGGGCCGTACTCGATGAACGGGAAGACGGGGCTGGGCGGGAGGTGCCGCAGCGCCTTCTGATAGGGGGAAGCACCCAGGACGATCGGGTAGGGTCCCTCGCCGGACGAGGGAAGGTACACATCGGCTCGCAGCAGGTTTCCGGTGCGGCCGCGCACCTCGACTTCGAACGGTGCTACGTCTACATCGACCATGTCGTCCGGTTCCTTCCGGTGGCGTGGGGTCAGCGCGGGGAACTGCCGCCATCGACGTCGACGCCCTCGGCGGTGACGAACGCCGCACCGTCAAATGAGGGGAGAGGGCACCGGCTCGGCGAGCCGAGAGCGATGCTGTTGACAGTGCTGCTGTGGACTCCGGCGAGCCCAACTCCGTTGCTGCTCATGACATCGCCCTCTTCGGCACGAGGGAAGCATCCGTCCCGGCCGCACTCACCAACCGGACGCTATCGTCCACTTGACGGTGTGTCAACGATGTCACGGGCGTGCGGAACGAGGGCCGCGGTGGTGCCATCATCGACGTCGTGACGAAGCCACAGTCGAACGAAGGCGTCCCACGGCGGGAGTTGCGGCGTGACGCGGCGGACAACAGGGACCGGGTACTGGCGGCGGCCGCCGCCGCGGTCAGGCGGGAGGGCGCCGCGGTGCCGATGGCCATCGTGGCTGCGGACGCCGGGGTCGGCGTGGGCACCGTCTACCGTCACTTCCCCTCACGCGAAGCCCTGCTCGGAGCCCTGACGCACCGCTCCTTCCAACTCGTCCTGAACGCGGCGAGCCAGGCCGCCGAGACCGACCAGGCCGGAATCGAAGCCGTGCGCGACTTCCTCGACCGGACCATCGAGCACGGGCCCGAGCTCGTGCTGCCCCTGCACGGTGGTCCGCTGCTCATCGACCAGGACACTCTCGCCCTCCAGGCCGAAGTGCACCGCACGCTCGGTTCGCTGCTGTTTCGCGGCCGGCGGGACGGCACGATCCGGCCCGACGTTCGCACGGCCGACCTCGTGGTCTTCGGCGCGCTACTGGCTCAGCCACTCCCGCACGTCACCGACTGGAACCGGACCGCGCGACGCCTCGTGGACATCCACCTCGCCGGCATGGCACCGACGGCGCAGCGCCTCGGGAGTTGAATCGTCACGCTGGCAAAGAGCTTGACCGCGGCGCCGGTTTCCCGTTCCGATCCAGGTCTTGTGAGGTGCTGTCACCGACGGGTGCGATGATCGCCGTCACCAGCGCGGACGTGCTGGTCCCGCGACCCAGGGGTGCTCGGATGAACACGTGGCAGGAGCTGTCTGCGTCGGTGGAGGAGCGCCTGACTGAAATATCGTCAGGCGAGCGCGGCGTGTTCGCCGCGGGCATCGCGGAGCGGCTCTTGAGCTGGCATGAGGCTCTGCCCGAGGACGACCAGGCACCGTTCACCATGAGCCTGCGGCCCCTGCTGAACTCCGTGTGGGAGGGCGTCCTCGGCGACTCGACCGCCTTTGCGGCCGTGAAGCGCGGTGTGGCCGAGTTCATGCTCAGTGACTTCTGCCACAACGACGGCCAGGACGGGCCGGAGGACGCGGGCGAACCTGCTGCGGCAGCGACGCTGCATGCCGCGCACGCGTACTTGTTCGGCTGCACCGATTTCGCGGTCTGAGTCAGCCGCAGGGCGGTGGATGCCACTGACCAGCACGATGAGTACCTCGCCGAGCAGGAGGAGGGCGACATCCCGGACACCGACGAGTCGCTCGCCGCCGAGCTCCAGCGCCAGCTGCGGGATCTCGACCTCATCGCGAACTACTCGAACGACCTTCGCCGCGCCGGCAGGGGGCTGCCCATCGACACCTCGATCCGACTCCGTGTGGAACTGCGGACCCCGCTCTCCAGCCGGGACTGACCGCCCAGGCCCGGCCCGTTCACCGGTTGCCGCGCTCGGCTTCGGTGACCCTGAAGCGAGCGCCCGCCGAACAGTGTTCCGCGACACCCGGTACCGCTTCGCCAGCGCCCGCCCCCGAGACCGTCGGGTCCACCCGCCGGTCTCGCCGGATCCGCTCGAAGATCCACTCACGCGACCTGTACACACCGGTCTCCTGGCACGACCGTGATCAGCAGGCACAGCGTGGACGGCCACCGGCGGTCTTCACAGCCGCACGACGATCAGGGCGATGTCGTCGCGGCCTCCGTGGGCCACGCCGAGTCGGGCGAGGGTCGTGTCCGCCAGGTGGGCCGGGCCCAGTCGGGCCAGGTCCGCCAGCGCGGCCCGTAGCTGTTGCAGACCGGTGTCGATGTCGGTGTCGCGGCGTTCGATGAGCCCGTCGGTGTAGAGGATCAGGGTGTCACCGGTGCGGTAGGCGGTGCCGGCCTGGGGGCGGGGGACGTGCTCGGGGCGGGCCCCCAGCGGCGGGTCGGTCGCCGCGTCCAGCAGATCGCTTGAGCCGTCGGCGTGCAGCAGCACCGGCGGCGGATGACCGGCGCTGGAGTACACGATCAGGCGGCTCCTGGGATCGATCAGGGCGGCGACGGCGGTGGCAGCCAGCGCCCCCTCCACCGAACGGGCGTACAGGCCGAGAACCTCAAGCGCCTGGGCGGGGCCGGCGACCGCGCGGCTGGCGGCGGACAGCGCGCTGCGAAGCATGCCCATGACGGTGGCGGCCTCCAGGCCGTGGCCGACCACATCCCCGACCGCGACGGTGAACCGCCCGTCGGGCAGGTCGACGGCGTCGTACCAGTCGCCGCACACGTTCAGTGAGCCCACGGCGGGCAGATAGCGCACCGCCACGTCCGGGTGGCGGGCCAGGTCGGGCGAGCGGAGCATCGCCTCCTGCAGGGTCACGGCGACCTGCCGTTCACGGGCGTGCGCCTGCCGCAGCTCCTCGTTCAGACGCGCGAGTTCCTTGGCACGCGCGTACAGCTCGGCCTCCATCTCCTCCTCCCGCGCCGTCATCGACTGTTCGGGAGCCAGAGGGTGCTGGTCGCGGGTGCGGCGGGCGTGGACGAACGCGGTGACGTCCTCCACCCGGTGGATGATCCACGCCACCTGGCCGTCGTCGTCGAGCACGGGGGTGTTGATCGGCGACCACCAGCGTTCCTCGAACTGCCCTGGACGGTGCGCGAGCGGAATGTCGTACTTCTGCAGCGCCATCGTGTCCGCTGCGCGGGTGTCCAGCACCCGCTGCAGGGACGCGGACAGGTTGCGTACCCCGTCCGCGTCAGGGTCGGCCGGGTTGTCCGGGAAGGCGTCGAACAGAAACTGGCCGAGCAGGTCCTCACGGGTGCGGCCGGTGGCAGCCAGGTAGGCGCGGTTGACATCGACGATCACCAGGTCCGGGTCCAGTACCAGGTACGGGCTCGGAGTGGCGGCGAACAGCGCCGCGTGGTCGATCGGCCGACTGCTCACGGCACGCCGCCGACTTCCTCCCCGCCTACGGTCATGACACCTTCCACGCCCGCCTCCGTGAGCCGAGTACCGTCCTGTTCCTCCTGCCTATACCGTCGGCCCGCTCACCGCACCCGCATCCGGCCAAGCACGGACGGAACCGCACCATCCGTGTTCGCGCGTGGCTACGGTCTGTGGCGCCCGGGTGTCCGAGCGCACCCGTGGGCGGCCGCTCCGGGCTGCTGGCGAGTGGGAAACCGGGCGGTGCGCGAGACGCGGGGGGCGTATGTTCCCGCACACCGCCGTCCTGCCGTGACAAGCAGGCACCCGGTCAACGAGCCGCCCCTGCGGTGGTCACGCGATCACCGGAAGCCAGACCAGATAGGCCGAACCCCTTCCGGTTCGCTCAGAGGCTGCCCTCGAGGCGGCCTGGCATCGCCGTGAGGTTCGGCCTGGTGCTGCAGCGCGTCTCGGGCACCGACGGGCCCCCAACGACCGTCGAGGGCGCTGACCATCGGATTCCCGGCCAGCGCCTTGTCCCGGGCCGCCCGACGGACGCCGCCGAGAAAAGCGGTACGGAGCACTGCGCCAGGTGCCGTAGAGTAGAGGGACCGACGCGGGGTGGAGCAGCTCGGTAGCTCGCTGGGCTCATAACCCAGAGGTCGCAGGTTCAAATCCTGTCCCCGCTACGAACGTGATGGCCCGGCGCAAGCCGGGCCATCACTGCGTTCCGGGTCATGTGATTCGTCTTCTCGCCGGCCAGCGCCGTCGGGCCCGCCAGTTCATCGCGCCCTTGGCCGCAGCCAGACGCGCCGTGCTTCGGCCGTCCGGCTCGTGCATCCAGGGCGGGGACCTCGACGGCCCCTGGGACCTGACCGCCACCGACCAGGGCAGCACCGCCACCCTCTACGTCACCGACACCCTGCACGGCATCCAGGCGGTCGGCCAGGCGGTCCAGCAGGCCGGGCTGACCGGGGCGGGATCGTGATAACGCTGCTCTGCTGCACCCTCGACGGCCCCGACCGTGGCCCGGCGGGGGAGAGCCCCACGGGCGGGGCGCATCGACGACTCCTTGGGGCCTCGGAGCCGGGATGATTGGTCATCAGGGGCAGTCTCCGGGGGAGTGCCCCTGATGACCCGTTAGCCCATTGCACCCGCCAATCAGCCTCTGACCGGGCCAAGCATCGAAGCCCTGCTGGCGTAGGGCTTCTCAGCGGCGACCATCCAGGCCTGCTTCTCGAGGTCGGTCAGCAGCGCGTGCAGGAGGTCGGCACTGGTGGGGTCCTCGTCGTCGACCCGGTCATGGACGGCGCGGATGGTGAATGCGGCCGCCGTGATGCGGGCTGTGACGAGCTCGACGGTGTGCGACGTTTCCTGCTCGCCATCCGGGAACGCAGGGAGAGTGGTGGTCGCGGCGACCGCGGCCTCGCGGCCGTCGGGGGTGGCGCCGAGCGCTCGCATGCGTTCGGCAATCGTGTCGCTGCCCTCGCGGGCGACGTCCACGACTCCGTCGAGCTGGAGATGGAGGTTGCGGAACCCGGGGCCGACGACGTTCCAGTGCGCCTGCTTGGCCTGCAGGTGGAGGGCGATCAGGTCGACGAGGACGCGCTGAAGGTTGTCGGCGAGTTCCGGGGAGGCGGTGAAGCGGGTCGGTGCGCCGTGGTCTTGCGTGGTCATCTCTGCTTTCCCTTGGGCTGGTTGTGACCGCGATGAAGGGGCGTGTCAGCCGGCGGCGAGAGCGGTGCGGAGGTAGGCGATCGCCTGGCTGATGGCCGCCTGGGCCGCCTGGGTCCCGCGCAGGGCGTTGAGCATGACGAAGTCGTGGATGATGCCCTGGTAGCGAGTGGCGGTGACGGGCACACCCGCGGTGCGCAGCTTGTTGGCGTAGGCCTCGCCTTCGTCGCGCAGTACGTCGGCCTCGCCGGTGATCACGAGGGCCTGGGGAAGGCCGGTGAGCTGCTCAGTGGTGGCGCGCAGAGGGCTGGCGGTGATCTCGGCACGCTGGGCGGGGTCGGTCGTGTACTGGTCCCAGAACCACTGCATCGCGTCGCGGCGCAGGAAGTGGCCCTGCGCGAACTGGTGGTAGGAGTCGGTGTCGAACGCCGCGTCGGTGACCGGGTAGAACAGCACCTGCGCCGCGAGCTTCACATCGCCGCGCTCCTTGGCCATCAGGGTGAGCGCGGCGGCCATGTTGCCGCCGACGGAGTCGCCCGCCACGGCGAGCCGGCCGGCGTCCAGTCCCCTGCTCGCGCCGTCGGCGACGATCCAGCGGGCGACGGCGTAGTTCTGCTCGATGGCAACCGGGTACCGCGCCTCGGGGGACAGGTCGTACTCGGGGAAGACGACCGCGGCGCCGGTCCCGACGGCGAGTTCACGCACGAGCCGGTCGTGCGTGTGGGAGTTGCCGAACACCCAGCCCGCACCGTGGATGTAGAGGACGACCGGCAGAGCCCCGGGGGCACCCGCGGGCGTGACGATGCGTGCGCGGACCTGGCCGGTCGGACCGCCGGGGACGGTCACCCACTCCTCGTCGACCTCGGGCTTGGCGATCTCCCCGGACTGCACCTCGTCGACCGCCTTGCGCCCCTCGGTGGGTCCGAGGTCGAACAGGTACGGCGGGTTGGCGGTGGCGGCGGCGAACTCGGCGGCAGCGGTCTCGAGGACCGGGGGCTCGGGGATGTAGCTGGTCATGATCGACTCCTTCGCTGCGGGGCCCGGCGGGCTCCTCACAGCAAGAAAGCTAGCGCACGATTACCTCGTGCACAAGTTAGTAGAGGAATGGGTGATCGTGCCCGAGGTATCATGGAGCGTGCCGGCCGGCGGAGCGGTGGCGACGAAGGGATCGCACGGCGATGAGTGAGAACGGCACACACGATCGGCCCGGAAGCGGGCACTCGCTGGCACTCGACGACCAACTGTGCTTCGCGCTGTACGCGGCCTCCCGTGCGGTGGTCACGCGATACCGCCCGCTGCTCGAGGAACTGGGGCTGACCTATCCGCAGTACTTGGTCATGCTCGTGCTCTGGGAGCACGGCGAGGCATCGATCAAAGACATCGGTTCCGCGCTGCGGCTGGACTACGGCACCCTCACCCCGCTGATCAAGCGGCTGGAGAGATCCGGGCTGCTGGAGCGACGACGCCTGCCCGAGGACGAGCGCACCGTTCGCGTGACCCTGACGACCGACGGAACCGCTCTCAAGGGGCGGGCACAGGCGGTTCCCGCCGCCATCGGGAACGCCATGGGCCTCGACCCCGTCGACTTCGACCAGGCCATGCGACTCCTGCGTCAGCTGACCGCCAACGTGACCGCTTCCTGACCGCATGCAAGGTGGCTTTGCTCCAGCGCTGGTGGGCCAGCGCCGGCCAGCCCCAGGAGTACGGGGGTACCGGCGTCGGCACGGCATCCGGTCCGATGGTGTGCCTGTGCGGCGACGTGAGCCCGCTGGTCTACGGCCACGGTGTGCCCGGTGGAGTTCGCTGGTGTGGCTTCGGTGGTGCCTGCTTGGGTCGAGGTCGCTCAGGCTCCCGTCCGGGTCAGTCCGCCGTCGACGTGGATGATCTGCTCGGTGCGGTCCCGGGCCGTCGCGGACGCGGTGCCGTAGCGGTCGGTGACCTGGGTGGTGGTCGCGTCGGGCTCGCCCCAGGTCTCCGGGGCGGCAACGCGGATCTTCGTTCCGTTGGCGTCGACCACTGTGCAGTGGTGCTCGCCCTTGCCCGCGTCCGTACCTGCCCAGAGTTCGCGCACCAGCGCCTCCGTCGTCGATGGCCATGGGGATGTCCCCAGCGGGATCATCCGACGGTCTTGCAGAGGCTCGCTGACTTTCAGCCCTGCCCGGCTCGCGCTCCGGTCAGCGGGTCACAGGCCGTTGGTGGCGGCCAGGGCGAGGACGGCGGCCAGGTCGTCGGCGGGGCGGCGGGCGGCGATGTAGCCGTCGGGGCGGATGAGGACGAGTTCGTCCCCGGTGATGCCGTAGGCGTGGTGGGCGTGGCCGTCGGTGTCGATGACGGTGTCGGGGCCGGCGGTGGCCGGGTCGGTGGTCACGCGGAAGGCCCGCAGGTCGGAGGGGGTCTGCTGGCCTGTCGTGGCTCCGAAGGCGAGCAGGGTCCAGTGCGGGCCTCGCAGCAGGTCGAACAGGCGCATGGGACGGCCGGTGGCGGCGTCGCTGCAGGGTGCGTCGGGGGCGCGGCCGCCCGCGCCGGGGTTCTGGGTGAGTGCGCTGTCCGAGTAGGCGATGCCCAGGCCGGTGGTGTGCTCGTCGGTCAGTCCCCGCTGCGCGGAGGACCCGTCGCTCTGCCTCGTCGCGCGCATCACCTCGCCCAGCCGGGCGGTGCTGTCGTCCAGGACGGTCCGGGCCACGGGGCGGCGCTCGTCCTCGTAGGTGTCGAGCAGGGCCGGGTCGGCGCCGCCCAGGACGGCGGCGAGCTTCCAGCCGAGGTTGTAGGCGTCCTGGGCGCCGGTGTTCATGCCCTGGCCGCCGGCGGGTGAGTGGATGTGCGCCGCGTCTCCGGCCAGGAAGATCCGACCGGCGCGGTAGCGGTCGGCCAGCACCACGTTGATCTTGTAGAGGGAGAGCCATTCGACGTCCTGGATGTCCACGCCGGGCACGCCGGCGCGGGTGGCGAAGATGCGGCGGAACAGGTCCAGGGAAGGTGCTTCGGGCTCGGCCTGGTCGGCGGGGATGGACGCCTGGAACTGCCACAGGTCGGTGCCGGGCAGTGGGAACAGCGACAGCAGGCCGTGCTCCGCGCTGGTCCACAGGTGCTGGCAGTGCCGGGAGAGGCCGGTGAGGCGCACGTCGCCCAGGTGCCAGCGCTGGTCCGGGTGCGAGGTGCCGTGCAGTTCGATGCCGGCCAGCGAGCGGACGGTGCTGCGTCCGCCGTCCGCGCCCACCGCGTACCGGGCGCGCACGGTGCTCTGTCCGGCTGGTGTCTGGACGGTGGCGGTGACGCCGTCCCCGTCCTGCTGGAGGTCGGTTACCTCGGTGGCCCAGTGGATGGTTCCGCCGAGTTCGGCCAGGCGGTCGCGCAGGATGTGCTCGAACTTCGGCTGGGAGAGCCAGACGGGCGGGTAGGGGGCGTCGGGGGTGGGCGTCCCGCTGGCGAGTTCCACGGCCTCGGAGACCACTCGGGCGCGGTCGTAGTGGCGGGTGGGGATGTTCGTCGCGCCCTCCGCGAGGACGCGTTCGACCATGCCGAGGTCGTCGGCGACCTCAAGGGTGCGGGGCTGGATGGTCTTGGCGCGCGAGGCGGTGCTCGGGGTCGCGGACCGCTCCAGCAGGTGGAAGCTGACACCGCGCCGGGCCAGGTCGCAGGCCAGGACCATGCCGACGGGGCCTGCGCCGATGATCAGGACGTCGGTCGTGGTCGCGTGCACGGTGTTGGGAGTGGGCTCGTTCATGGCGTTGATTACCTACCTTAGGTATCATGCTTGGCGGTAGCTCGATCTCCCGGTGAGGTCGGCTTCGAGAGAGACAATATACCTACGTTAGGTATCTATCAAGGGAGTGTGGGACATGGATCCGCTCAGCGATGCGACTGCCGGGCTGTTGCCGCGCATGCTCCAGCTGCGGACCCTGCTCAACCGCGGGCAGCTGTACGAACAGGCCGCCGAGGCCGCCGGGGTGGCACTGGAACGGCCTGCCATGACGATCCTCGTCATCCTCGACGCCGCCGAACACCCGCTGCGGGTCGGCGAGATCGCCACCCGCATGCAGGTCGTCGGGCCCCACGTCACCCGCCAGCTCAACAGCCTGGAAAAGCGAGCGATCATCAAGCGCGTTCCCGATCCGGACGACCAACGGGCCCGGCTGATCGCCCTGACACCCTCCGGGCAGCGACTCGTCGACCGCTACACCGCCGTCGTCGACGGCTGGTTCGCCGCGGCGCTGGCCCAGTGGTCTGCCCACGACCGCACCGAACTCATGCGCCTGCTCACCCGCCTGACCGACGACCTGACCACCCAACTCGACACCGTCGCCGCCAGCACCCCAGCCGAGGGCGAAGACTGACCGAGGGCCACTCCGCCCGCTGCCTGAGTCGTGTGGCAGTAGGTTGGGAGGTGCCGGCGGGATTCCGGACAGGAGGCCCGCCGCCAGACCTGCGTGTTACGAAGCAGTCGGCGTTGCCGGGGTCTTCGCGAGGTGTCGAGTGAGGTAGTTGTTCCAGGTGTGGCGGAAGCTCTCCGCGAGGTGGGACTGCGGGGCGAACAGGTCGAAGGCGTGGTAGGCGCCGGGGTAGAGGTGCAGCTCGACAGGGACGTCGTGGGCGCGCAGGCGCGCGGCGTAGTCGAGGTTCTCGTCGCGGAAGACGTCGAGTTCACCGACGCCGATGAAGGTCGGAGGCAGGCCGGCGAGGTCGGTCGCCCGAGCGGCGGCGCAGTAGGACGTGACGTCCTCGGTGTCTGCGCGGTCCCCGAGGATCGCCTGCCAGGCAAGGAGGTTGGTCGCCCGGTCCCAGATGCCCATGTCGGTGATCTCCCGACTCGAGTCGGTCGCGTTGCGGTCGTCGAGCATCGGGTACATCAGCAACTGGAACAGGGGGGTCGCTGCGCCGCGGTCGCGGATCAGAAGGGCGGTGGCGGCGGCGATGCCTCCGCCTCCGCTCTGGCCGGCCAGGCCGACCCGGGAGGGGTCCAGGCCCAGATCGGTGGCGTTGTCGCTGATCCACCGGTAGGCCGTGTATCCGTCCTCGGCGGCGCCGGGCGCGGGGGTTTCCGGGGCCAGGCGGTAGTCGACGGCGGCCACGGCGCAGCCGAGTGCCACGCACAACTGCTTGAGCCAGGGGGCGTCCTGGGCTGCGAAGCCGAGCACCTGCCCACCGCCGTGGAACCACACGATGACCGGCAGCGGTCCAGGCGCGTCCTGCGGACGCAGCAGGAGGACCGGAACGGCGGGGGCTTCGGCGCGCGGCACGTGGATCTCGTGGGCGGTGACGGTGGGCTCGTCGGGGATGGTGCTCGCGATGGATTCGGCGAGCGCACGGACGGCCTGGCGGGTGGCGGGGATGTCGGTCAGGTCGAAGACGCCGTTCGGGCCGATCGGCACGGCCCGGAGTGCTGCGGCCAGTTCGCTGTCGATCGCGGGACGGGAGCGGGGCATGGTTCTTTCTTCCTGGGGTGGGGTCTGAGGTCAGGGACCCGGGTGCCTGATGTCAGTTGATGACATCACCATAATGCCGACGACAGCTACTGTCATCACTCTCATGTCGGTCGGCATGGCACGCGGTCCTGCGTGACGACCACGATGCTTCAAACACGGTTGGGGGAGAGACCACCTGATGGGGTGAGGATCCCGTCCGCCTACCGATCACCGGGGCGCGGGTCGGCGATCGTGGGCGGAAACGACCACCAAGGAGCCACGTCGATGCCCGGAGGATTGCCCCCCATCGGCGCCGAATTCCCTGTTCCCGGCGTCGGCGTGGTGCTGGCCGGCTACAGCTGGTCGGACGACGCGGTCCGCTGGGACTCGATGGAGGGCGACGAGCGCCACGTCTACGCGCTGCGCAACCTCCGGACGAACGCCGACAGGAGGCACCGAGCAGATGAGCGGCAACCACGACTGGACGGTGGCCCGGTACCTGGCCACCAGGCTGGAGCAGTTGGGCATCCGGTACCTGTTCGGGGTGCCCGGTGACTTCCTCGGCCCGTTCCTGACGATCATGCACGCCACCACCGGCGTGCGCTGGATCGGTACCCCGACCGAGATGGGCGGCGGCTACGCCGCGGACGCCTACGCCCGGGTGCGGGCCGCCGACGCCGACCTGGACAAGGGCGAGCAGGGCGTCGGTGCCGTCGCGGTGACCTATGGCGTGGGTGCGTTCAGCCTGCTCAACACGATCGGCGGAGCGTACGTCGAGGACGTGCCACTGATCGCGATCAACGCGGCGCCCTCGTACGAGCAGTGGCTCAACCAGCAGGAGGTTGGCCTGCTCACCTCTCACATGAGTCCGCGCCGGGAGAGCAACCTGAACGTCTACCGGCAGGTCACGGTGGACGCGCGGGTGCTCTCCAACCCCGGGCTCGCGCCCTCCCAGATCGACAGCGCGATCACCGCGTGCCTGACCGAGCGCAAGCCGGTCTACCTGGAGGTGATGGAGGACCTCTGGCACGCGCCGTGCGAGCCTGTGCGGGGTGAACTCCGAGCTCACGAGCGGCCGTTCACCAAACGGAACGAGGAGATGCTGAACAAGGCGGTCACGGCGGCGGTGGAGCTGATCAGGAAGTTCGGCACGCCGATCGTCTGGGCCGGCGAGGAACTGGTCCGCCGGCGGCTGGAGGACGAACTGCTGGAGTTCGTGGGGAGCACCCGGATGCAGTTCTGCACCACGGTCGGCGCGAAGTCCGTGGTCTCCGAGCGGCATCCGCGGTTCGCCGGCGTCTACAACGGCAAGGCGAGCCTGCCGGAGATCCGGAGGACCTTCAAGAACGCCGGGTGCCGGATCGGCCTGGGGACCTGGCCCACGTCCAAGAACCTCGAGGGTGACCAGTCGATCGGCGATGACTGGATCGTGGCGGCCCGCGACGGCGTCAGCGTCGGCGTCAACTACTTCCCCGATGTCCAACTCGGGCGGTTCATCCCGGCGTTGGGCACCGCACTGGCGGGACAGACCTTCCCGGCCGACCACTTCGCGCTCGCGCACGCGGCGGGCCTGGACGTCCCGGCCAGCACAGCCGACTTCCTGGACTCGCTGAGCACCACCCGGTACCCGGAGGAGCTGACGTACGACAGCTTCTTCCAGCACATCAACCACTTCCTGGAGCACCAGGCCACCGGCGGGGACCCGCAGGCCCCCTCGCCGTTCACGGTGGTCTCGGACGCATCCTTCGCGCTCCTCGGATCGATGAACCTGCGGATCACCGAGCGAGCCGGCTTCCTGGCGCAGAACAGCTGGCTGTCCATCGGCTACTCGGTCGGCGCGGCCACCGGCGTGGCACTGGGCCGACAGCAGCCCCTGAAGCGGCCGTTGGTGTTCGTCGGCAACGGCTCGTTCCAGGAGATCTGCCAGGAACTGTCCACCCAGGTCCGCCACCACCTACGGCCGGTGGTCTTCGTCCTGGACAACGAGGGCTTCTACGGCATCGAGCAGATGCTGGTCAGCCCCTGCTACTACAAGCAGAAGCCGTCCAACGGGGCCGACTTCTACAACGTGCTGCACCCGTGGCGCTACGAGAAGCTGGCCGAGGTCTTCGGCACGGAGAAGGACCGGATGCACGGGCGGGAGCTCAGCACCCACAAGCACCTGGAATCACTGCTGCTCGACATCGCCGATCCGGACAATGACATCAACCACGCCCCGATCCTGGCCCGCGTCCGGCTCGGCCGGCACGACTACCCACGGGCACTCCAGTACAAGATCGACGAGACGTGCAACTGACCACCATGCGACCACCAGCCCCCGAACAAGTCGTCCGAGCTGCGGTTCTCTCTTGAGAAGGCGCGACCGCGGCGAGCAGGGGCTGTCGGCGAGCCGCTCGGCCGTATCGCCAGGGTGAGCAGCGCCACGGTGGCGACACTCTCCGCGTGGGCGGTGACCCCGCCGACAGCGAAAAGGCGACAGCAGGGACGGGCCGTCTCCGATCCAAACACGTCTGTCGAGACTGCGCTCATTCTCGGGGCCTCTGGGAAGTGGGCGTCGTGGCGGTCTTCCGGGCGAGTCGGTCGGCTCCCAGTCGCCGGTAGTAGTCGATGAGTTGGGGGTTGTCGACGGCGCCGGGGCTGACGACCTGCGCGGCGGGTGCGCCCTGGAGCAGGCGTTTGACGGGGACTTCGAGTTTCTTGCCGGTGCGGGTGTGCGGGATGGCGGGGACCTGGAGGATCTCGTCGGGGACGTGGCGCGGTGAGACGCCGTTGCGGATCGCCTCACGGATGCGGTCGCGCAGGGCGTCGTCCAGGGCGATGCCGTTGGCGGGGACGACGAACAGGGGCATCCAGTAACCGCCGTCGGATTCCTCCAGGCCGATGACCAGTGCCTCGGCGATCTCGGGCAGGCGCTCGACCACGGCGTGGATGTCGGCGCTGCCCAGGCGTACGCCGTTGCGGTTCAGGGTGGAGTCGGAGCGGCCGTGCACGATGACCGAGCCGTGGGTGGTGAGGGTGATCCAGTCACCGTGCCGCCAGACGCCTGGGTAGGTGCTGAAGTAGGCGTCGCGGTAGCGGCTGCCGTCGGGGTCGCGCCAGAAGGACAGCGGCATCGAGGGCATGGGCCGGGTGACGACGAGCTCGCCGACCTGGTCGGTGACGGGGTGGCCGTCGGTGTCGTAGGCGGCCAGGGCGACACCGAGGTGGGGGCGGAGAGTTCACCGGACCACACCGGTGTGGTCGGGGCGCCACCGGCGAATCCGGAGACGATGTCGGTGCCGCCGCTGGTGGAGACGAGCTGGACGCGGTCGCCGACGTGGTCGCGGACCCAGGCGTAGGCGGTGGCGGGCACCGTGGAGCCGGTGCAGCCGATGGCGCGCAGCGCGGACAGGTCGTGGGAGGCGGGTTCGATCCCGGTCTTGGCGCAGCCGAGCAGGTACTGGGGGCTGGTGCCGAAGAGGGTGACCCGGTGGCGGGCGGCCTGTTCCCACAGGACGTCCGGGCGCGCGGAGGGCAGGGGGCTGCCGTCGTAGGTGCAGGTGGTGGCTCCGGTGAGGAGGGTGGAGACCACCAGGTTCCACATCATCCAGTGGGTGGTGGTGTACCAGAGCATGCGGTCGCCGGGGCCGAGGTCGCTGTGCAGGGCGAGGGTCTTGAGGTGTTCGAGCAGGACGCCGCCGTGGCCGTGGACGATGCCCTTGGGCAGGCCGGTGGTGCCGGAGGAGAAGACGATCCACAGCGGGTGGTCGAACGGCACGGGCGTGCAGTGCGGTTCCTCGGTGCGGCCGACCGCCTCGGCCCAGCTGGTCGAGGTTCCTTGGGGTTTGGCGGGCCAGGTCAGGCGCAGGTGGTCGACGAGCAGGGTGGCTCTGAGGGTGGGCAGGGCCCGGGCCAGTTCGAGGGTGGCGGCTCGGCGGTCGTGCGCGGCGCCGTTGAAGAGGTAGCCGTCGGCGGCCACGAGGACGGTCGGTTCGAGCTGGGCGAAGCGGTCGGCCGCGGCCTGGGGGGCGTAGTCCTGGCCGCAGACCGACCAGACGGCGCCGAGGCTCGCGGTGGCCAGGAAGGCGACGATGGCGTGCGGGGTGTTGGGCAGGTAGCCCACGACGCGGTCGCCCGCGGCGACGCCCAGGTCGCGCAGGGTGGCGGCGACCGAGGCGACCTGGGCGCGCAGGGTGGCCCCGGAGATCTCGTGGCCGGCACCGGTCTCGTCCAGCGCGATGATCGCGGGGGTGTCCGGGGCCAGTTGACGTAGCGCGTGCTGGGTGTAGTTGAGGGTCGCGCCGGTGAACCAGCGGGCGCCTGGCATGTTCTCCTCGGCCAGCACCTTCTCGTAGGGGGTGGTGGCGTCGATGGCGAAGTGGTCCCACACCGCGCTCCAGAACCCTTCGAGGTCGGTCACGGACCAGTGGTGCAGGGCGGCGTAGTCGGTGGGGCCCGCGGAGGACGGAGCGTGCCGGCGGGCGAAGTCCGCGATGCGGCTGGCTGCCGCGGTCGCGGGGGCGGGGGTCCAGAACGGTTCGGCGTTCGGCGTGCCGTGCGGGGTGGTCATCGCGCGGTGCTCCTCGGCGGTGGTGGGAAGGGCGCGTCGGCGGCCCGCGGGCGGGGGTGGTGCGCCGTGCTCAGCAGGGGAGCCCACGTGGTGGTGTCGAGGCCGGCTCGCTCCCGGCGGCCTGCGGGGACGCTGTCCAGGACGACGCGGTCGGGGCGCAGCAGGACGGCGTCGGCCCGTCCGCGTCGCAGCCAGGCGCCGAGGGTGCCGTCGTCGCGTACGGCCGTCTCGTCGGGGCCGGTGGCCCGGCCGCCGATGCGGATCACTCGGGCGCCCACTGCGTCGGCCGCCGCCCGCAGGGAGGGGCTCGGCGGTACTGCCGTCAGCAGGGTGAAGGCGTCGCCGAGCAGGTCGTCGAGCCTGGTGCGGCGGCCGTCGGCGGTCACCACCCACGGCTGTGGGCAGAGGGTGCCGGCGAGCCGGCGGCCGGGCAGTGGGGCGCGCCGTACCAGCGGGCCGGGCTTCAGCGGGGGGCTGAGGTCGCGGCCGACGGCGGCGGTGAGGCCGGGGATGCGGCAGGCGGCGCCCAGGACGCTCCGGCGGACGGCGGCGGCGCGGTCCTGGCCTCCGGTCATCGCCCAGCCCATCGCGACGGCGAGGCGGATGACGTGCCGGACGTGGGGTTTGCGTTCGTCCTGGTAGGTGTCCAGCAGCCGCTCGTCGGCGCCTTCGGTCAGGACGCGGGCGAGTTTCCAGGTGAGGTTGGCGGCGTCGCGCAGGCCCGAGCACAGGCCCTGGCCGATGAACGGCGGGGTCAGGTGCGCGGCGTCGCCGAGCAGGAGGACCCGCCCGAGGCGCCAGCGGTCGGCCACTCGGGCGCGGAAGGTGTACCGGGATCGGCGCAGCACCTCGAAGTCGGCCTCTGGGGTCAACTCGATCCAGGGGGCGAGGAGTTCGCGTAGCAGTCGGGCGCCGTCGGGCCCGTCGAGGTCCTCGCCGGCGCGCAGCCGGAACTCCCAGCGGTAGCGTTCCTCGCCGACGCGCATGAACGTGGCGGGCCGGGCGGGGTCGCAGATCTGCTCCACGCCCTCCCAGCAGCGCACCCGTGCGGTGGTGCGGACGTCGAGGACCGTCCAGGTCTCCTCGAAGCGGAGGTCCTCCCAACTGGCGCCGATGGCTTCGCGGGTGAGGCTGTTGGCGCCGTCGCAGCCCAGGACCGCGTCCGCCCACAGCTGCTCCGGGGCGTCGCCGTCCGCTGCTCGCAGGGTGACGCGGACCGGTCCGCTGAGGTCGCGGGGGTCCTGGTTGATCGCGAGCACCTCGACGCCGCCGCGCAGCTCGATCTCGGGGTGCTCGGCCAGGGCGTCGCGCAGCAGCCGTTCCAGCTGTGGCTGGTCGAACATGCTGGTCTGCGGGAAGCCGTGGTGTCCGTGCGAGGTGCGGCTGACGGTGGCCATGACGCGGTGGCGGGCGTCGAGCAGCCGCAGGCCGTTGCCGGGGCGGGCGATGCCGGTGAACTCCTCTTCGACGCCCACGGTTTGCAGGATCCGGCGGACCTCGTCGTCCATCGCCACGGCTCGTGGCAGTGGGTAGACGTCGTGGTGGCGCTCCAGGACGACCGTGGCAATGCCCCGTTGGGCGAGGAGCAACGCGGCGGTGACGCCGACCGGGCCGGCCCCGACGATCACGACGGTGCGGGGCTGCCGGGTGCTCATCAGGATCGCCCGGCGTCGGCGATCGGCGTGCGCTGTTCGCCGAGGTCGATCGACCGGTCGGGGGTGGCGATCGTGGCGGTCACCGTGTCACCCGCCTGGAGGTAGCGGGGGTTCTTGCGCTGGCCGTTGAAGAACGCCTTCCACTTCACCGCCGGCGGCAGGAGCGCGGCGATCTTCTCAACGGCCTTGGGCGGGGCCTGCAGGGCAGTGCCGCCGGGCGTTCCGGTGAGCAGCAGGTCACCGGGGTCGAGCGGCTGGAAGCGGGCGAGCAGCGTCAGCGCCCGGGCCGGGCGGACGATCATGTCGGCCAGGGTGCGGTCCTGGCGCGACTCCCCGTTGACGGACAGCCGCAGGCGCAGATCCGACAGGCGGGCGAAGTCCTCCGGCTCCAGCAGGGCCAGGCATGGGCCGGTGGGGGTGAAGGTCGGGTAGGACTTGCTCTCGTAGAACTGGCCCTTGGTGAGCTGGACGTCGCGGGCGCTGACGTCGTTGCACAGCACCAGACCGGCGACGTAGGCGGGCAGGTCCTGCTCGTCGACCACGGTCCCGACGGGCAGGGGTGCCCCCAGGACCAGGCCGAGCTCGACCTCGTAGTCCAGGAACCGCACGTGCGGGGGCCGGACGACGGTGTCGGCGGGGCCGCTGACCGAGCCGGACGCCTTCCGGAAGAACGTGGGCGGGATCTCGCCGTTGAACCCTGACTCGCGGGCGTGGCTGCGGTAGTTGACCATCTGGGCGACCACCCGGCACGGGGTGGTCACCGGGGACAGGGCGGCGAGCTCGGCCACCGGGGTGCCGGCCTCGGCGGAGTCGGCGGCCCGGCGCACCGCGGTGCGGTCCGCCAGCAGGTCGGCGGTGGTGACGGCCGTGGTCTCGATGCGGACGGCGCGGTGGTCGCGGACCACCCACCAACCCTCGGGGGTGCGCAGGACGTTGGTGCTCATGCGTTCATCGCTTTCATCAGGCCCAGCAGGCGGGCGGGGTCGAGTTCGTTGTCGGCGCGCAGTGCCCGGACGACCTCGCGGACCTTGGCGGGTGAGGGGTTGAGGCCGAGGAAGTCGCGGGTGACGGGTGGACCCCACTGGGCGAGTCCACTCGCGGACATCGGCGCCCAGCCGGGCTCCAGGTCGCAGGAGAAGAGGTCGCCGTCCGCGAAGTGCTCCAGCATCAGCCGGTCGGGGTCGCGCCAGTAGTCGAAGAGCTGGCTGCCCTGGATGTGCCGTCCGATGCCCCAGCTTCTCCGGTAGCCGCGCTCGGCCAGGTAGTCGCCGCCCGCCGCGAGCGCGTCGAGGTCGGTGACCTGGTAGGCGGAGTGGACGTAGCCGGTGCCGGGACCGAGGTGCATGGCCAGGGTGTGGTGGTCGACGGGAACGCTGCCCTGGTCGCAGCGGATGAAGGCCATGGTCGGGCCCTGGTCGCGTCGGCCGTCCAGGAACAGGAAGTCGCTGACGATCAGGCCGAGGGTGTCCAGGTACCAGTCCAGGGCCCGGCCGAACACCCGCGTCTCCAGCACCACGTGGCCGAGGCGCCGGATCCGGGCCGGCTCACGCGGCGGACGCTGAGCGGCGTTCGTCCGGGTTCGGTGTGCACCGAAGTTGAGCGTGAGCGGCTGCTGGTCGGGCAGCGCCGGGAGCTGTTCGGTGCCGTGCACGACGCGTACCGGGAACCCCGAGGGGTCGAGCAGGTCGACGACCCTGCCACCGCCGAACTCGGTGCGCTCGCGCGCCGGGGCGCCGGTGGCCCTGGACAGCCGGTCCAGGTCGGCGTCGTCGGCCGCGCGGAACGCCGGCCCGATGAAGCGCGAGGTGTGGCCCCGCCGGATGACCACGCAGGCCGTTCCGGGATACGTGCCCCGTAGCCAGAGGCTGTCCGGTGTCCGCGCGGCGACGGAGAACCCGAAGTCGCGGGCGAAGACCTCGGCGCGGTCCAGGTCGGGCTTCTCGAACTCCAGCCAGGCGAGGTCGGCCGCCTTGATCACGGGGTTCCGGCTGCGCCCGGGATGCTCGCCACGCAGGGCGCCCTGTTCGCTGTGCAGGTCCTGATGGGCCGTCTTCAGACCGGCCGCGGTGGTACGGGGTTCGGACATGGTTCCTCCGTCGGAGGTTTCAGAGGAGCCGGATGACGGCCTGAGGGCCCGGGCCGATGGGCCCGAAGGCCCGATCGAGTGGCGTCGGAGCCCGGCCCTGCCTCACGTCAGCGGCGTTACTGTTTGATGAAATCATCAGACTTGATTCCTTCATCGTCAATAGCCCGACCATGGCCGATGTGACCGGGCTCAGCGACCGCACCGGCAGGGATGGCAGGATGAGCTGATGAAGTCATCAGAACTGTGGCCGCTGATAGGCTCACTCCATGCCGACCTCAGCTACGCCCGGTAACCGATTCGAGCGGCGTCGCGCCGAGACCCGGCAGGCGCTCGTCCGCGCCGCCCGGCAGATCCTGGCGGAGGCGGGGGACGCCGGTGCGAGCATCCAGGCCATCGCGGAACGCGCGGACGTCGGCTTCGGCTCCTTCTACAACCACTTCGCCTCCAAGGGCGAACTCTTCGACGCGGCCGTGACCGACGCCCTCGACGAGTACGGCCAGGCCATCGACGAGCGTCTGCGCGGCATCGACGACCCCGCCGAGCTCGTCGCCGCGAGCTTCCGGCTGAGCGCGGCCATGGCCGAATCCCACCCGGAGATCATGCAGATCCTGCGCCGCCGGGGCCTTGAGCAGATCCACGCGGACCACGGCCTCGCCCCGCGCGCGCTGCGCGACCTGGAACGCGGAGTGGCGCTGGGAAGCTTCACGTTGGCGGACCCCGCCATCGCGCTCGCGGCGCTGGCCGGCTCCCTGCTGGCGCTGGTGGAACTGCGGCTCTCGAAGCCCGGCGCGGGTGACGATCGCGCCGCGGAGGAGATGGCGGAGCTGGTGCTGCGGATGCTCGGCGTCCCCATGGACGAGGCCGCCGAGGTGGTCCGCCGCCCGCTGCCGCCCCTCGCGTGAGGGACTTCAACCACGCGAAGTGACCGGTTCGGCGTGCTCACCCACGCCGAACCGGGCCTGTTCGCCCAGCCACGTCCACAGTGGCCCGTGCTCCTCGCGCGGAAGGGTCGCAAGCGTGCCACGGCGAGCGGCCGTCGCCGCCCGGGCGTCCCACCCCGCGCCGCCGTCCATTCACCCCAGCGTCGGCCCGGCCCTTCGTCCGGCCCTGCTCGCAGGAGAAACCGGGGATGATGCCGGTCGGCGGCTCGAAGCCCGTCACTGGTCTCGCGGCGGGACCACCATCAGACGGCGCCGCGTGGCGGCCTGGATCTCGGAAGGGCCGCGAGCCCATTCGAGCGCGCGGCCGGCCGCGGTCGCCACGGGCCGGTCCCAGCCGGAGCGCACCGTGGCCGGGCGGTGGATGCCGAGTCCGGCCCGCGCCCAGTGGGGGAGCAGCCCGACCGAGGCGTTCGTCAGCAGGCGTGCGACCAGCCGCTCCCGGCCGGTGCGGCCGAAGTCGCGGAGGAACCGTACGCCGTCCAAAGCGGCCGGGGTGGCGCGGAGGAGTGAGCGGGAGATGGCACGAACGATCGCCGACTTCGCCGCAGCTGCGCGCGACGCGATCGCCGCCGGCTTCGACGGGGTGGAGATCCATCGAACAGGTACGGCACCAGCCGAAGTCGGCCCTGTCCTGTGCTCCTTTTCCGGGTCGACCCGGAGATCCGGATCGCGGCCGCTCCACAGGGAATCCACAAGGACCCCTCGTACCGTCATCCGGATGCGTCGAATCACCGGCGCCGCCGGGGACGCCCGCATCCCACCGCTCGTACACCCCTCCAAGAACTCCCAACCACGGAGACCCTGATGCCCACGACCAGGACCCGCCGCGCTCACGCACGCCGAACCGCCGCGGCAGCGCTCGGCGCACTCCTGCTCACAGCATGCGGCGCCCATGCCCCAGCCGCTCCCGCACCGTCCGCATCAGTCACCGACCCCACCAGCGACCCGAACAAGGCCGGATTCACCGTCTACGACAACAGCTTCTACACCAACGTGGATCTGGAGCAGTACGGCGCCACCAAGTCGAACGTCCTCTACGAGGGCCCGGTCGCCGCGCTGTCGGGTCAGAACCCCGGCGACTTCCAGGACGCCCGGAAGGTCGAACTCGCACTCCCGCCACAAGACGCCTACGAACGACTGGTCCGCCAGCACGACCAGAATCCAGGGCCGCTCGTCCTCGACTTCGAGACGCTCTACCTGCAGGGCACACCGGAGGTCGCCCAGCGCCACTTCCAGAAGCTGTCCACCCTGTTGACCTGGGCGCACCAGGCGGCGCCGGGGAAAGTGATCGGTTTCTACGGCGTGTTGGGCAACACCGCCCCGCAGTACTACCTGCTCGCACGTCAACTCGCCAAGGACGAAGGCGCGTTCTTCCCCACCCTCTACACCCACACCACCGACCGCACCCAGTGGCAGACCCTCCTCGCCAAGGACGCCCAGGAGGCCAAGGCCATCGACCCCGCCAAGCCGGTCTACGCATACCTCTGGCCCCAGTACCACCCGGGCATACCCGAGGCCGGACAGTACCTGCCGGGCGACTACTGGACCTTCGAACTCGACACCGCACGCACCTACGTCAACGGCGTGGTCATCTGGAGCCAGCAGACTCCCAGCACGGACCAGGAGTGGGTCAGCGCGACGCAGCGGTTCATGAGCACGCTGCCGCACGGATGACGGCTGGTCGTCCGCGGTGCTGACGCCGCCCTGAAAGCCTCAGTAGTGGTTCACGGCCTGTTCTGTCGGGTGTCCCATCGCCGGTGGGTGAGCGGGCGTGGTGTCGTGCTCCCGGTGGCCGCGCTCGATGCGCTGTCCCCAGCCGGCGCCCACGAGGACCAGGACCGCGCCCACCACTCCGTACATCCCCGGCCGGTCCCCGCCCAGCAGGACGCCCACCAGCAGGGCCCACACCGGCTCGGTCCCCAACAGCAGGCTGACCCGGGACGGCGAGGTCGCCCTGACCGCCCACATCTGCACGAAGAACGCGAAGACCGTGCAGATCAGTGCGAGGTAGAGCAGGTCGGCCCACTGCCCAGGGCCGAGTTGTCGGGCCAGTGAGACGAAGGAGCCCCCGGCCAGTGGGCTGGCCAGGCAGAACAACACAGCGGCCGTGGACATCTGGAGGTACGTCAGATTGAGCGAGTCATACCGCTTTCCGGCTGATCTGCGGTGCATCACGGTGACGTGCACGGCCCGCACCGCAGCGGCGACCAGCACCAGCCAGTCTCCCGCGGACGGCAGCCGCAGGCCGTCACCCGAGGCCAGCAGAGCGACGCCGACCATGGCCGTGACCGCTGCGACGAAGAACCGCCGCGGCAGCCATGACCGGTTCACGGCGCTGTCGAGCAGCGGGGTCATGACGATGGTGAGGCTGATGATGAGCCCGGCGTTGGTCGCGCTGGTGTGCGCGATGCCGTATGTCTCGAACAGGAAGACGACGGCAAGGATGGCGCCGAGCAGTATCCCGGTCACTACTTCGTCGCGGCCGGCTCTGCGCAGTCGGCGCAGGCAGATCGGTAGCATCGCCAGCACCGTGACCGCGAAGCGCAGTGCCAGGGCGGCGATCACCGTCGTGGGCGTGACCAGTTCCTTCGCGGCCAGGTAGGTGGAGCCCCACACGGCTGCAACCAGGAGCAGCAGGACATCGACCAGCCTGGCGGGGAGTTGGGCTCTGGGCAAGGGCACGTTCTCTCTTCTGGAGTGGCGGCCGGCCGGCCTCGTCCGGTGCTTTCGAACGAGACCGGCCGGCCGCCTGAATCTTGTCAGGCGGTCAGGTGAGGGACACTCTCGGCTCGGATCGAATGCTCCTCCCGTGCCTCGCGGTCACGCCAGTCTGCTGGTCGTGGGCGAGTTGATCACCGACGCGCCGTTGTCCGTCGGTGGCACACGGAACTGCCTTCTCGCCGGCGGCGCGCTCGCAGCTCTCGGCAGCGCGACAATTCCGTTCGTGGGAGGAACACGCGGACGGACGACGCGGCAGGCATGACCAGGACCGTCTGGCGATCAGACCGCAAGCGTGACCGGAATCCGGCCCGGCGGCATCATCAGTGGGCTGTTGATCCGAATCGGAAGAGCGCGGAGCGCCGGCCGCATGGGTGCCGCGGCGGGCGATGACGGCGAGGCCGCTGCGGACGGCCGCGCGAAGGTCGGCGTGACGTCGCCGCGGTGCGGCCCGAGCAGGGGCTCACGGCCATCCGGCCGCTCCACCGCGCCAGGATCACTCCGTGGCGCGACCCTTCACGGGGCGGCCCCGGGGGCCGAGTGGCGGTCCAGGACGGCCTCGATGATCCTCATGAGCCGCTCGCTCGCGTGCTCGATGCTTCCGTTCTGGGCACTGACCTGGGCTCCTTCGAGGGCGAAGGTGATCTCCGCGGCCGTCTCGTCCGGGTCGGGCAGCCCGGCCCGGGCGCACAGGTCGGCGAGCCGGCGCACCTGGCCGGCCTTGTGGGCCTCGATCAGCCGCCGCGCCGGGTGGGTGCGGTCGGGCAGTTCCGCGATGGAGTTGATGAACGGACACCCCCGGTGGGAGATCTCGGGAAGTCCGTCGGCGATGAACCGGGCCATCCCCAGGATCTGTGCCCGGGGCTCGTCGGGGTGTGCGTCCTCCAACCGGTCGAACGCGGCGGTGTAGTCGGCCGCGACGATGCGGAGCCACTCCTCGACCAGGGCGTCCTTGGTCGCGAAATGGCGGTACAGCGCCATCTTGGTGGTCTCGGCCCGGCTGGCGATCGCCTGGACGCCGACCGCCTTGATCCCCTCACGCGAGAAGAGCTCCTCCGCCGCGTCGAGGATCCGCTCCCGGGGCGGCAACTTGGCCACCCTGCTCTGCCTGCTGACTCTGTCCATGCTCGCCGTACGGCCCCTCATCGGTCCGGTGGGGCGTTGCACTGCCCTCGCCGCAATGTATACGGTACCGATCAGTCCTGAGTGATACCGATCGGTCTCGTGAGATACCGATCGGTATCAGCAGCCGGTGTCGGTTCTCCTGAATGGACGAGAATGAAGCTCTCCGAGTACGTGAACTACGACGGCGTCGGCCTGGCCGACCTGGTGGCTCGCGGCCAAGTGACCGCCGCGGAACTCGCCTCGACCGCCCAGCTGGCGTCCGACGCGGTGAATCCGCAGATCAACGCCGTCGTCGAGACCTGGCCCGGACAGGACGCGCCGGCTCCGGGCAGCACGCCACTGGCGGGGGTGCCCTTCCTGATCAAGGACATCGCCGTCGCGATGGCCGGCAAGCGGGTGGAGCTGGGCAGCCGCATCGCCGCGGGAAACGTCGCCGGGGCCGACTCGTCGCTCATGGCGCGCTTCCGTCGCGCCGGGCTGGTGACGCTGGGACGCACGGCGACTCCGGAGTTCGCGTACAGCACCACCACGGAAGGCGTCCTGTACGGCGCCACCCGTAACCCCTGGGACCCGACCCGTAGCCCTGGCGGCTCCAGCGGTGGCTCGGGCGCCGCCGTCGCCGCGGGCATCGTCCCGATCGCGCATGCCACCGACGCGGCGGGCTCCATCCGTGTTCCGGCCGCCAGCAGCGGTCTGTTTGGGCTGAAGCCGACCCGCGGTCGGATCTCCATGGGCCCCGACGCGGACGAGGTCTTCAACGGGCTCGCCGTCCACGGTGTCCTCAGCCGCTCGGTACGCGACAGCGCCGCGCTGCTGGACCTCGTCCACGGCCCCGAGGTCGGTGACCCCTATGTCGCCCAGCGGCCGGAGCGGCCCTATGCGCAGGAGATCACCCGCTCCCCGGGGAGCCTGAGGATCGGCCTCCTTGCGCGGCCCTGGGGCGGTCGGGCTGTCGACGGCGCCGTCGTCGACGCCACACTCCGCTCCGCACGACTCGCCGAATCGCTGGGGCACCGGGTGGAAGAGGTCCAGGTCGACCTCGGCGTCAGCTGGGAGGAGTTCATCCTGGCCAATGCCCGCCTCTGGAGCGCCAACCTGGTGACGTGGATCGACGGCTTCGCCGCGGCCTTCGAGCGTCCCGTCGACTCCACCACGGTCGAACCCGAGACGCTGGCCAGTTACGTCTACGGACAGCGGGTCAGCGGGGTCGAGTTCGTCCACGCGCTCGCGATGCGCAACAGCGTCGCGCGCGCGATCGGCCGGTACTTCACCGACTACGACCTGTTGCTCACCCCGACCCTGCCCGAACTGCCCGTCCCCTTGGGCACGTACGCCGAGGGGGCCGAGGGCGCCGACGGTCTCGCCTGGGCCAGGCAGCTCTTCCACCGCTCGCCCTTCACCGCCGCGTTCAATGTCGCGGGCACCCCCGCCATGTCCGTCCCCCTGGAGACCGACCCCGCCACCGGACTTCCCATCGGCATCCAGTTCGCCGCGGGACACGGACGCGAGGACGTCCTCTTCCGTCTCGCCGGCCAGCTGGAACAGGCCGCTCCCTGGGCGCAGCGGACCCCCGCCGTGTGGGCGGGCGGTCACCACAACGCCTGACCGCGCTGCCACTCCGCGATGACGACGGGCCCCAGCAGAGGTCGCCCGGGTGCGCGGCACCCCCCGGCGCCGGCGTCGTGCCGTGGCGCTCGGAACCGGGGAGCCCGGGCCTCGGGCTCCCCGGCGTGCGGGTCGGTGGCGGCGGAGAGGTCCTGCGGCGACCACCATCGCCGTCGGAGGATCTTGTCGGCGGCCTGCCAGGCGGTGCGATCAAGCCTGCGCTGTCGAACGGGGCAGTCCGTGGTGGGCGGTTCCTCGTGCGTCGCCCTCGACGTGGTGGGTGGCCAGGACCTTCACGGTCCGGCAGCGACCGGGAGCGTTGCCGCGGGACGGCGCAGCGCCGCGGTGGCGACGGTCAGGAACTCCGGTACGGGGTCCGTGCAGTCGCCCTCCGGCACCGCCAGGCAGGTCTCGACGGGCGGGGAGTCGGTGACGGGCAGGTAGCGCAGATCGGGGCGGGAGTACGAGCCGGCGATGCTCAGCGGGACCAGGGCGATGCCCTGCCCGGAGGCGATGAGCTCGAACTTCTCGTCCAGTGAGGAAGTCCGCCGGGTCCGGGCGTCAAGGATCGGCTCGCCGTCGAGGTCGGCCGAGGTGAGGTCGCGGCGGTCGGCCAGCGGATGCGTCACGGGCAGGCACGCGACCTTGGTCTCCCGGCCGATGGGGACGGTGCGCAGCCCCGTGTCGTCGAAGGGGCGCCGCAGGTAGCCGACGTGCGCGCGGCCGTCGCGCAGCGGGGCGTCCTGCTCCCACCAGCGCAGCGGGAGGACGTCGATCGCGACATCCGGGTGGCGCGCCGTGAACGCCCGGATCGCCTCCGACACGTGCAGACCGGGTGAGAAGGCGACGACCAGCCGTTGTTCGCCCCGCGCGGCTTCCTGGACGCGCCGCACGGCCGTGCCCACCACCGTGCTGATCCTCCGCGCTTCCTCGTACAACTGCTGCCCGGCCCGGGTCAGTTCGACGCTGCGCGTGGTGCGGGTGAACAGTGCGCAGCCCAACTCCTGCTCGAGGGCGCGGATCTGACGGCTGAGCACCGGCTGCGTGATGAACAACTCCTGCGCCGCCCGGCCGAATTGCCGGTGCTCGGCCACCGCGGTGAAGTAGCGGAGCTTGCGCAGGTCCAGATCCATGCCCACACGGTATCAATCCGGTCGGAAGGGCATTGGACGCCCGGTCGAACGGCCCGGAGACTCGGATCATGACCGACACCCGCAAGACCGCCCTCGTCATCGGCGCCTCCCGGACCCTGGGCCTCGGGCTTGCCGCCGAGTACCTCCGCCGCGACTGGGACGTCATCGGCACCGTCCGCGGCAGCCGGCGAACCGGCCTTCACGACCTGGCCGACGCCTCCGGAGGGCGGCTGACCATCGAGCACCTGGAGATGACCGACCCGGAGCAGCTCGCGGCGCTGCGCGACCGGCTGGCCCGGCGCACGCTCGACCTGCTCTTCGTCAACGCCGCCATCACCCGTGGCGACCTCCCGATCGGCGAGGTCCCGACGGACATGTTCACCGAGGTCATGGTGACCAACGCGCTCAGCCCCCTGCGCGTCGTGGAGGCCCTCGGCCCGCTGGTCGCGTCGACCGGGACCATCGGCGTCATGTCCTCCGACCAGGGCAGCATCACCCTGAACACCGACGGCGGCCAGGACCTGTACCGGGCCAGCAAGTCCGCGCTGAACCAGCTGATGCGCTGCTACGCCGCCCGCCACGCCACGGACACCCGGACACTGCTGCTGATGGACCCGGGCTGGGTGCGCACCGAACTCGGCGGCCCCGAAGCCGACCTCAGCGTGGAGGAGAGCGTTCCCGGGGTGGCGGAGACGATCGAGCGGCACCAGGGCAAGCCCGGTCTCCACTTCGTCGACCTCGAGGGGCACGTGGTGCCCTGGTAGCTGGCTTCCGCCTCAGCCCGCCGCGACGCCTGCGCGTGCGACCTGGACGTCCTGGTCGGCGGTGCCGCCGGGGACACCGATCGCACCCACAACGTGGCCACCGGTATCGACGAGCGGTAGTCCGCCGCCGAAGGTGACCAGCCCGCCGTTGCTGTGCTCGATGCCGTGGACGGGCCCACCCGGCTGGGAGATCTCGCCGAGGACCGCGCTGTGTACCCGGATTGGCAGCAGGTCGCCGCTGACACAGTCAACCCGCCAACCGGAGCGCCCGGTCACAAGAGGGAGCCCTGGCCCCCGACGTCGGGGGGCTGGGTGGGGCGCTCGTCGTCGAAGTTGACGTCGATGTGTTCCTCGGGGCGGCGCTCCTCCTGGCGGGCGATGGATTCCAGGACCTTCCGGTCTCCTGCGGTGAGAGGGGGCTGGATCAGGGCGCGCGGCCACAGCCGCCGGGCCAGGACGGCATTCGTCTCCGCGGCGTAGACGGTGACCTCCGCGGCCAGGTAGAGCCAGGACAGCAGCCCGATCACGGTCCCGAAGAACCCGTACACCTGGGTCGCGTGGCGCAGTTGGTGGGTGACCAGGATCGCGCCGAAGGCCTGCAGGAGGGTGAAGAGGGGGCCGGCGACCACGCAGCCGGGAAGCAGGTCGCGGGCGCCGATCCGCCGTGGGGTGAGGACCTGGAAGCAGGCCAGGCAGAGGGCGGTGTTCACCAGCGCGGAGAGCACCAGGGCACCCGCGTGGGCCGCCGGTCCGGCCAGCGTGGTGGCCACCAGGCTCGCCGCCGCGGTCGCCACCAGTAGGCCGATCCCCAGGATGACGAGCAGCGCCAGGCTGCGAGCCAGGCGCGGCCAGTAACCGGGCCGTTTGACGCCGGGCACGTTCCACACCTCGGCCATGGTGTGCTGCAGGACCTGCGCGATGCCGAGCGCGCCGTAGAGCATCCCGACGGTGCCGATCGCCAGGGCCGGGCCGCTGCCCCGCAGGGAGTGGACGTTCTGCCGCAGCTGGTCCCCGATGATCGGGAAGTCGGCGAGTGCCGAGTTCAGTACGGCGTGCTGGGCGTCGGGGTGGCCGTGCAGGACGAAGCCGAGAACCGTGGACAGCAGGAGCAGCAGCGGGATCAACGCGACGAACCCGTAGTAGGTGATCAGAGCGGCCAGCAGTCCGCCGCGGTCGTCGCCGTACTTCTTGACCACGCCGATCACCACCGCCGTGGCGGTGTGGCGCTGCTGGGCGCGGTCGGCGGCTCGCAGGATCCGTTCGACGGGGTTCATGAGCGGGGTCCTCCTCCCGGCGGGCGGGCTTGCCCCCCGACTCCAGGCATGTGCCCGCCGGGGCCGTGGCCTACCGTGCGCCTGGACGACGGGCTGGTCGATCGGGTCCGCGACCTCGTCACCGGCCGCGGAAGGTGCTGACCCGCGGCTTCCCTGGCACGACCCTCGTTACTGCTTGACATGATGTGTAATGCTGTAACGCCCCGCACCGGAGAGGCGGCCGTGGGCCCGGGCGCCGCCCGGGCCGCCCAGGAGGAGGTCGAGACCCGCCGCACCACCGGTCCGCGCACCGGCCGGGTCCCCGGCCCCACCGCGACGCCGACAGCGGACACGCCTCCAGCCCACCGAGGTGGCCCCGGGCGTTCCGGGGCATCGTCCCGTGCCCCCGCCAGCCCTCTCCGGAGCCCTCCCATGCACCCCTTCCTCGACCACCCGGGGCCGCTCGCCTTCGCCCACCGTGGCGGAGCCCTCGGCAGGCCGGAGAACTCGTTCGCCGCCTTCGAGGCCGCCGTCGCCCTCGGCTACCGGTACCTCGAGACCGACGTGCACGCCACCTCCGACGGCGTGCTGGTGGCCTTCCACGACACCCACCTCGACCGCGTCACCGACCGCACCGGCGCGATCGCCGAGCTGCCCTGGGCGGTGGTCAGCGAGGCCCGCATCGCGGGCACCGAGCCCATCCCGCTCCTGGCGGACCTGCTCGACGCCTTCCCCGAGGCGCGCTTCAACATCGACGTCAAGGCGGCTCGCGCCGTCTCGCCCCTGGTCGAGGTGGTCCGGCGGACCGGAGCCTGGAACCGGGTCTGCGTCGGCGGTTTCTCCGACACCCGCCTGGCCGCCGTCCGCGCCCTCGCGGGCCCGGCACTGGCCACCTCCCTCGGCCCCCGCGAGGTCCTGCGCCTGCGCCTGCGGTCGCTCGCCGGGCCGCTCCTCCCCGGGCGCGGGACGCCGTGGCCCGCGGTGTGCGCGCAGGTGCCCGAACGGCACCGAGGCATCCGCTTGGTGGACCGGGCCTTCGTCCGTGCCGCGCACCGGACCGGTCTGCAGGTCCACGTCTGGACCGTGGACGACCCGACCCGCATCCGGGCGCTCCTCGACCTGGGCGTGGACGGCATCATGGCGGATCGCATCGACGTCCTGCGCGACGTCCTCCGCGAGCGGGGCCGCTGGACCGCCGGCGGCGACCGGCCGTGACGGAACCGCCGGAGGGCGCGGCGGTGCGCCGCCGCGCCCCGGGGCCGCCCGGCGACCACCAGGGCGCGCCAGCGCGGATCCAGCGCGGCGTCAGCCTCGGCTGACGCGGGACGGCCTGCCGAGAACCGCGCCGGCTACGACGATCGCCGCGTCGTCGATCACCCCGGAGCCAGGGCCTCCTGACGCTCCGTCGACTCGGCCGCACCGGGCTGACATCGGCGTACCGGCGGCCCCGCGGTGCTCCATCCCGACGCGGTCCCGGCCGTCCTGCTGGTGGTCGGCGGCCCGGCCCCGGCGGCGCCGGGCGCGGAGCAGCCGGTCCCCACGCCGGTCGCGGCCAGGGCCGGAGCGGCCGCTGCGGTGGCAGCCAGAACGGCCGTCCGCACCACGAATCGCTTCACTGCTCGCCGCACGATGTCCTCTGTCGCGCTGGGGCGGTGCCCGGCTGATCCTGCCAGCCGCCGACCTACGGCTGACAGATGCCCCCGACCGGCGAGGAGCGGGCGCCGATCGACCGAGCCCGCCCGCGCCACCCTCGACGGCCGCCGTTGATGCCGCGTCCACTGCCCGTGGATCCCGCCCGCCTGTTCACCGTGTCCCGCCACGAGCGGCTGCTGTCCGCTTCCGGCCCCGGTGGACTGAACGGGCCAGGGCCGGTTCAGTCCAGCTGATCCGCCTTCCGCCGGCCCCGGATCCCGACGAAGCTAGTACTCGCCAGCAGGGAACACCGCCCGGCGGGCAACACCGGACGAGGCGTCACCGCGGGACGCGACACCGGATCGCCGTCACCTCCAGCTACCCAGAACGGGGTCATGACCATGCTCCGCACCGCCAGGGCCGCCGCGGTCGCCACGCCCGCCCGCACCGCCGCTCTCCTGCTCCCCGTGGCCGCCGACGCCGCCACCTCGCGGGGCGCCGTCGTCACCGGCGCCACCGCGACCCCGAACGACACGAGCTGGGGCAGCTGACCCCGAGGCGGTTCTCTCCGCTCCACCCGCGCCACTCCAGACCGCTGCTCCTGCAGGGCAGCCGTCCCTCTTCGGCCGCGCGGATACCGCTGAGCGCCACGCTCCCTCATCGATCGCCAGGCCGACGGGTCAGCCATGCCCGAATCAAGGAGAAGTTCACCGTGAAGCTCAAGAAGTCGGCAGTTCTCCGGACCACTGCCGCCCTGTCCGTCCTCACCGCCGGCGCGGTGGTGACGGTGGCCCTCACCACTGGCGCACACTCCACCGCCCTCGACCTGGCCGGTGCTCCGGTCAGCCCGCCGGCCTCGGTCAGCGGCTCGGCCAGCGCTTCGGCCGGCCCGCCGGCTCCGGCCAGCGCGCCGGCGGCCGGCTCACCCACCGTCACCGCGTCGTCGAGCACCGCCGGGTCGCCGAGCGCCTCGGAGGCGGCCAAGCCCGCGGTACCCGCACCCAGCGGTGACCCGGCGGGTTCCGCTGCCGCGTCGAACTCGGTGGCCGCACCGCCGGCCCCGCTGCCCGCCGCCCAACTGCCCGACAGCACGGCGGCCCAGTGGAAGCCGATCGCCCCGCCGCACACCCAGCCCGTCCACCACCAGATCCAGCTCAACGAGTGCGCCGTCGTGAACGATGCCGCGACCTGGCAGCAACAGGGCTACGTCAGTTCCTTCGACACCCCTGCCATCCAGGACTCGTTCACCTTCGCCGACGCTGCCGCCGCCCAGGACTCCTACCGCGCGGTGCTCGCCGCGATGGACGACTGCCAGGCCAAGTCCGTCGCCCTGCAGACCGCTTCGAAGATCACCCCGGATGCGCAGGTGAGCCGGACCGCGACCACCGCGGACGGTGCCGCCTACGCCCGCCAGTGGACCGGGGTGGCTCCGCTCTCCGCTCCTGGCCGCCAGACCAACCACGTCTACGTGGTCCAGCGCGGCAGCGTGCTGACGGTCCTCCAGTACGCGGTGCCGGCCACCACGACCGGTGCCACCCCTCAGACGCCCGGTGACGACGCGAAGCAACTCGCCGTCATCGAAGCACAGTTGACGACAGTTACGAGCAACTGACCAGCGGTCACCTCATCCGCCGTACATGTGGTTCGCCAATCCACACCCCAAGAAAGGGCTCGCCTTGTCCCGCTTCTCCCGCCACTCCCTGCGCACCCTCGCCACCGTGGTCGCCACCGGTGCCGCCGCCTCCCTGTTCACCGTGGCCCCGCAGGCGCACGCCGCCTCCAGCATCGGCGGTCAGATCACCCGCAGCGAGGTGCTGGCCCGCGCCCAGTACTGGGTCGACAACCACGTCCCGTACAACCAGGGCGCCTACGCCGCGGATCCCCAGGGCACCACCTACCGCGAGGACTGTTCCGGCTACGTGTCGATGGCCTGGCACCTCAACTCCAGCCTGGTCACCTCGACCCTGCCGAGCGTCTCCACCCAGGAGAACTTCTCCGACCTCAAGTCCGGCGACATCCTCGACTACACCGCCGAGCACACCTTCCTGTTCGCCAACTGGACCAACCAGGCCAACGGTGACTTCACCTACTACGCCGAGAGCAACTCCAACGACCCGACGCACGGCCCGACCTCGGCCAACATCAACAGCTCCAGCCTGGAGGGCTGGCCGACCAGCTACTACGGCGCCTACCGCTACAACAACATCGTCGACGACGCGCCGGCCACGACGCGTCCGGCGCGGGTGGCGGCTGGTGACTTCAATGGTGATGGCAAGCTGGACGTGGTCGGTATTGACGCGAACAGCAATATGCAGTTCTACCCGGGTGATGGTGCGGGTGACGTGAGTGGTCCGGGTGTTCCGATGCTCGGTACCACGGGTCTGTGGGCGAATTTCAAGGCGATCGCCAGTGGTGACTTCAATGGTGACGGCAAGGCGGATGTCGCTGGTATTGATGCGAACAACAACATGATGCTCTACACCGGTGACGGTGCTGGGCATCTGACCGGTGGCAGCAACATGATGCCGGGGACGAACGGGTTGTGGGCCAATTTCAAGGCGATCACCGCTGGTGATTTCATGGGGACGGGTCACGTCGGTATCGCGGGTATCGATGCGAACAACAACCTGATGTTCTACCCGGGTGACGGTGCCGGGCATCTCGGTGCGGGCATCCCGATGTTGGGCACCAATGGTGCGTGGGTCAACTTCAAGGCGATCACCGCTGGTGACTTCACCGGTACGGGGAAGTTGGGTATCGCGGGTATCGATGCGAACAACAACCTGATGTTCTACGCGGGTGACGGTGCCGGGCATGTCAGTGGTGGCACGCCGATGCTGGGCACCAACGGTCTGTGGGCGGGTTTCCACGCGGTGATGGCCGGTGACTTCACCGGTACCGGGAAGCTCGGTATCGCGGGTATCGATGCGAACAACAACCTCAAGTTCTACCCCGGTGACGGTGCGGGTCACGTCAGCGGCGGCACCCAGATGCTCGCCGGCAACGGCCTCTGGGTCGGCTTCTAGTCAACCCCCGGCCCCCAGGGACCAGTTGGCCCTGGGGGCCGCCCATCTCCGCTCAACCCCCGTCTCAGCTCTGAACCTCGGAGGATCGCCGTGCGTCGGCCCGCCACTCTCAAGCCCGTTCACAAGTCCGCGGCGTTCGCCGCGCTGCTCTCCGGAGCGTTGCTCTGCGCCGTTGCCCCCTCGGCCCACGCCGCCTCGGTCGCCACCTGGGAGAAGGTCGCCCAGTGCGAGAGCAGCGGCAACTGGAGCATCGACACCGGCAACGGCTACTACGGTGGCCTGCAGATCTCCAGCTCCACCTGGGCCGCGTACGGCGGCACCGCCTACGCCCCCGAGGCGAACCTGGCGACCGAGGAGCAGCAGATCCTGGTCGCGGAGAAGATCCTCGCGGCCCAGGGGCAGAACGCCTGGCCGACCTGCGGCCCCGCGGCCAACCTCGCGGCCGACACCGCCAATCCTTACCCGTCGGGCCCGTCGACGCCGCCGGCGGCGCCGCGTCCGGCGCGGGTGGCGGCTGGTGACTTCAATGGTGATGGCAAGCTGGACGTGGTCGGTATTGACGCGAACAGCAACATGCAGTTCTACCCGGGTGATGGTGCGGGTGACGTGAGTGGTCCGGGTGTTCCGATGCTCGGTACCACGGGTCTGTGGGCGAATTTCAAGGCGATCGCCAGTGGTGACTTCAATGGTGACGGCAAGGCGGATGTCGCTGGTATTGATGCGAACAACAACATGATGCTCTACACCGGTGATGGTGCTGGGCATCTGACCGGTGGCAGCAACATGATGCCGGGGACGAACGGGTTGTGGGCCAATTTCAAGGCGATCACCGCTGGTGATTTCATGGGGACGGGTCACGTCGGTATCGCGGGTATCGATGCGAACAACAACCTGATGTTCTACCCGGGTGACGGTGCCGGGCATCTCGGTGCGGGCATCCCGATGTTGGGCACCAACGGTGCGTGGGTCAACTTCAAGGCGATCACCGCTGGTGACTTCACCGGGACGGGGAAGTTGGGTATCGCGGGTATCGATGCGAACAACAACCTGATGTTCTACGCGGGTGACGGTGCCGGGCATGTCAGTGGTGGCACGCCGATGCTGGGCACCAACGGTCTGTGGGCGGGTTTCCACGCGGTGATGGCCGGTGACTTCACCGGTACCGGGAAGCTCGGTATCGCGGGTATCGACGCCAACAACAACCTCAAGTTCTACCCCGGTGACGGTGCGGGTCACGTCAGCGGCGGCACCCAGATGCTCGCCGGCAACGGCCTCTGGGCCGGCTTCTAGTCAACCCCCGCCCCCTTCCTCCTCACTCCTTGGACCGCACCATGAAGCGTCTCACCACTCTGACCACCCTCGCCATCGCCGGCCTGCTGACCCTGCCGCTCGCCAGCACCCCCGCGGTGGCCGCGACCACCGGCACTCCGCCGCAGTTGAAGGTCATGCCGCTCGGCGACTCGATCACCTTCGGCTACCAGAGCTCGACCGGGAACGGCTACCGCGGCCCGCTGATGCAGCTGGTCAACCAGCAGAGCCGGTACACCGTGAACTTCGTCGGCACCCAGTTCAGCGGCACCATGGCCGACAGTGCGAACGAGGGCCACAGCGGCTACGAAATCCAGGACATCCTCAACAACGTCGACAGCTACCTGTCGGCCAATCACCCCGACGCGGTACTGCTGCACATCGGCATCAACGACCTCAACAACACCGACGACGACCACGCGACGGCCGCCGCCCGGGCCGAATCCCTGGTCGACCGGATATTCACCGACCAGCCCGGCGTCACGGTCATCATGCAGGGTCTGATCCCGACCACCGCGGGCATCCCGGCGAACGCGGGCCTGCAGAGCCTGATCACCAGCTACAACGACCAGTTGCGCGCCTGGGCGCCCAGCGAGGTGCAGGCGGGCAAGCACTTCACGTTCGTCGACGCCCCCGCCCTGACCTCCGGGCAGTTCGCCGACGGCCTGCACCCGAACGACTCGGGCTACAGCCAGCTGGCGCAGAACTTCTACACCCCGCTGGACCAGGCCTTCAGCAACGGCTGGGTGGTCGGTGGTCCGGCCACCCCGTACGAGACGCCGCCGGCGCCGGCGCGTCCGGCGCGGGTGGCGGCTGGTGACTTCAATGGTGATGGCAAGCTGGACGTGGTCGGTATTGACGCGAACAGCAATATGCAGTTCTACCCGGGTGATGGTGCGGGTGACGTGAGTGGTCCGGGTGTTCCGATGCTCGGTACCACGGGTCTGTGGGCGAATTTCAAGGCGATCGCCAGTGGTGACTTCAATGGTGACGGCAAGGCGGATGTCGCTGGTATTGATGCGAACAACAACATGATGCTCTACACCGGTGACGGTGCTGGGCATCTGACCGGTGGCAGCAACATGATGCCGGGGACGAACGGGTTGTGGGCCAATTTCAAGGCGATCACCGCTGGTGATTTCATGGGGACGGGGCACGTCGGTATCGCGGGTATCGATGCGAACAACAACCTGATGTTCTATCCGGGTGACGGTGCCGGGCATCTCGGTGCGGGCATCCCGATGTTGGGCACCAACGGTGCGTGGGTCAACTTCAAGGCGATCACCGCTGGTGACTTCACCGGTACGGGGAAGTTGGGTATCGCGGGTATCGATGCGAACAACAACCTGATGTTCTACGCGGGTGACGGTGCCGGGCATGTCAGTGGTGGCACGCCGATGCTGGGCACCAACGGTCTGTGGGCGGGTTTCCACGCGGTGATGGCCGGTGACTTCACCGGTACCGGGAAGCTGGGTATCGCGGGTATCGACGCGAACAACAACCTCAAGTTCTACCCCGGTGACGGTGCGGGTCACGTCAGCGGCGGCACCCAGATGCTCGCCGGCAACGGCCTCTGGGCCGGCTTCTGATCCACCGTCCGGCCCCGCGCACCCGGCTCAAGGGTGCGCGGGGCATTCGCATGTGACGGAGCGTCACGCGCTCTTGGTGCGCGGCCCCTGTCAGGTGCCGCTGGCCCACAGGGCGGCGCCGGAGCAGGTGTGGTTCCCGCCGTTGGGTGCGTAGAGAACCATGTTGCCGTCGCCCTGGAAGCACACGTAGGCGCCGTAGTTCCGATGGTCGGTCCAGCCGGTGCCGGTCTCCCACTGGAGGTAGTCGGCACTGTTGGTGATGATGAGGTTGCCGTTGGTCGCCATGGTGAGGACGTTCGGCGACCCGGTGTTGGTCCCGGACGCCCACACCGCTGTGCCGGCGTTGTTGTAGATGACGAAGTTGCCGTCGTTCTGGCTGGCGAACATGTAGTCGCCCGAGCAGACGTAGCTCACGGCGCCCATGGACTGACCGGGCAGCAGGTAGTGCGGGGCGGGGCTGTTGCTGTTGCTGCAGTACGTCGAGGTGAGGGCCGGGGCCGCCTGGGCGACTCCGGGGGTGAGGGCCACCGTCCCCACGAGGGCGAGGGTCCCGGCGGCGAGCGTCGCGGCGAAGCGGGTGCGCAACTGGCTGAGCGGCTTGATCATGATTCAGGTCCTGGTCTCGAGGACGGTGGCGAGGCCACCCACGGGCGGGCCGATCCGCCCGCACCGTCGATGCTCCGGTGCGGCGGCCGTCCGGACATCGGGCGCGGGCCCCCAGGTTCTGTCCGGCGATACGCATGAACACCGCTCCTGGCGGGGCCCGGAGCGGACTCTCCTCGACGCGAGCCGGAACCGCGCCGACGTGGTGCCTCGCGGTGGTCGGTGTCGGCGCGGTCCCAGTGCCGGTCGGTGCGCGGCTCGCCACCGGGAGTGGGCGCGGCGGACGGTGTCGCTAAGGTCACAGACGGTGAGCGGCACGGCGGCACCGGTGGTGGGCGCCAGGGTGCGAGCCGGGCGGACGTGGTTTCCGCCGAGAACCCGGTGTGACGGGTCCGGGGTTCCCGGCGCGAAGTTCCGGAAGGGTGCGGCAGTCTCGCGGGGGTGCGACAGCTCGACCTGCCCGGGGGCGGGTCACGAGGTGCAATGGAAGGGCCGGCGGCCGAGCGGCCGCCGGCCCGGGGCGCGGGCCGGCAGGACGGGAGATTGCCATGGAGAAGGTTTACGAGCTGTACATCAGCACCAGCCCGGAGCGCCTGTGGACGGCGATCACCGACCCCGAGATCCGTGGCAAGTACACCTTCGGCGCCGAGGTCCGTTCCGACTGGACGGTCGGCGGGCGTTGGGAGCTCAGCTCGCCGATCACGCCCGGGCTGCTGGCCGAGGGCGAGAACATCGAGGTCGACCCGCCTTGGAGACTGGTGCAGAGCTTCGTCGCGCTCTGGAGCGAGCAGGTGCGCGCCGAGGGCAATTCCCGGGTCAGCTGGGAGATCGAGTCGGTCGTCGACTCCTGCCGGCTCACCCTCACCCATGACCACCTGCGGGAGAACGCGAACCCGGAGCTGTACGGCGGCTGGCCGATGATCCTCTCCGGGCTGAAGACCTGGCTGGAGACCGGACGGGTGCTCACCACACCCGGTTCGCTGCGCTACACCGCCTGACGACGCGGGCCCGGGCCGCCGGGGCCGCCCGGTCGGGCCGAGGGCGGCTCGTGCGTCCGGTCCTGTCGGCCCTGCTGTCTTGCCGGCGCGCCGCGCGAACCGGCAAGGTGATGACGGCCCTGTCGCCAGGGTGTTCTGACGAACGATCGGATCGGAGTCGACGTGCCCGCTCTGCCCCTCCCGCACACCCTCATCGGCCACGGCGCCCACCACGTCATCGCCGTGCACGGGTGGTTCGGCGACCGCACCTCCTACGAGCGCCTGTTGCCGGACCTCGACCTCGACTCCTTCAGCTACGCCTTCGTCGACCTGCGCGGCTACGGCGAGGCCAAGGACACGTCCGGCTCCTACACCACGCGCGAGGCCGGCGCGGACGTGGTCGCCCTCGCGAACGCGTTGGGGTGGGAGCGGTACTCACTGATCGGCCACTCCATGGGCGCGTGCGTCGTGCAGCGGGTGCTCGCCGCGGTGCCCGAGCGGGTGAGGCGCCTGGTCGGGCTCAACCCGGTGCCGGCCGGTGGCTTCCCGATGCCACCCGAGCAGTGGGAACTCTTCTCCGGTGCGGCCGAGATCCCCCGGAACCGGCGCGCCATCATCGACCACACCACCGGTGGCGTACGCCCGGCGGCCTGGCTCGACCGGATGGTGGCGCAGTCACTGGAGCGCAGCGACGCCAAGGCCTTCCGTGCCTGGCTGGACTCCTGGGCCGGCGAGGACTTCCACGAGGAGATCGAGGGCAGCCCGCTCCCCGTGCGGGTCGTCGTCGGCGCGCTGGACCCGGCCCTGAACGCCGACGTCATGCGCGGCACCTGGCTGCGCTGGTACCCCCACGCCGACCTGGTGGAGCTGCCTGCCGCGGGCCACTACCCGGTGGAGGAGACGCCGCTGCAACTCATCGCCGCCGTGGAGGACTTCCTGCGTGCGGACGACGCGGGGGAGCGCTCCGCGTGAGTGACCCCGCCGCCGTGGGCGTCCCGCCGGAGGTCTTCGATCCCCGCCGGTACGCCCACGGCATCCCCCACGACTCCTTCCGTGAACTGCGAGAGCGGCACCCCGTCGCCTGGCAGCCCGAACCCGCGCTGCTGGGCTGGCCGGGCGGCCCGGGCTTCTGGGCGGTGACCCGCCACCGCGACGTCGCCCGCGTCCTCAGGGACGCCACCCTCTTCTCCTCGCACCTGGGCGCCACCCAGATCCGCGACCCGGACCCGGCCGACCTGCCGTTCATCCGCTCGGTGATGCTCAACCAGGACCCGCCCCAGCACTCCCGGCTGCGCACGCTGGTGTCCGCCGCCTTCGCGCCCGGCCGCATGGAGCGCTTCGCGGCCACGGCGCGGGCCCGCGCCGCCGCGCTCCTCCACGCGGCGCGCGGGGCCGCCCGCGACGGCGACGGCAGCGTCGACGTGGTCGCCACGGTCACCGACGACTTCGCCCTGCTCAACCTGGCCGACCTGCTCGGCGTCCCGCACAGCGACCGCGGCCTGCTGCTCGACTGGACCCGCCGGGTGATCGGGTACCAGGACCCGGACGAGGCGCCCGCGGCGCCGGTGCTGGGGGCGGACGGCACGCCCGTCGATCCGCGGTCCCCGGCACGGCTCGCCGAGATGTTCGGCTACGCGCGCGAGCTGGCCCGCCACAAGCTGCGCCACCCGGGGGACGACATCATGACCAGCCTCGCCCAGGCACACGCGTCCGGGAACCCGGGCGGTTCGGGCGGCGCGCCGCTGGGGGACGCGGAGCTGGAGATGTTCTTCTTCCTCCTCACCGTCGCCGGGAACGACACGGTCCGCAGTGCTGCCCCCGGCGGCTTGCTCGCGCTCGCCCAGCACCCGGACGCGTACCGCGGTCTGCGCGACGGCACGGTGCCGCTCGCCCCGGCCGTCGAGGAGCTGCTGCGCTGGCACCCGCCCGTCCTCAGCTTCCGTCGCACCGCCGCCCGCGACACGCACCTCGCGGGGGTGGCCATCCGCGCGGGCGACAAGGTCGTCGTCTTCCACGCCTCCGCCAACTTCGACGCCGCGGTCTTCGCCGACCCCCACCGCCTCGACCTCGGCCGCGACCCGAACCCTCACCTCTCCTTCGGTACCGGCCCCCACCGGTGCCTCGGCGCCCGCTTCGCCCAGATCCAGCTCGCGGCGCTCTACCGGGAGGCCGCGATCCTCCTGCCGGCCCTCGACCTCGCCGGACCACCGCGTCGCCTGGTCTCCAACTTCATCAACGGCATCAAGTCGCTCCCGCTCGAGCTGGCCTGAGCGCATCGGTCGGGGGTCGAGGGGTCACCGGGTCAGATCCTCCGAGGCCGGAACCAGCCACCCACCCGCCGTCGGGAAACCGTGGTGCCCGGCGCGCCGGGCAGCCGTCCGCCGTGGCCCCGCCAGCCACCGGCAGGACCATGCGCGAGCCCGGCGGCCTCCCTGCCCGCTCCAAGGCAGGCATCACCCTTCCAGGGCACAGAACTTGCGCCGCCAATGACGATCACGTCAGCTGGCCTTGGTGGAACCATCCAAGGAGAACGGCATGCTGAAGGGCTTCAAGAACTTCATGATGCGCGGCGACGTCGTCGTCGTGGCCGTGGGGCTGATCATCGCACTGGCCTTCAGCACCCTCATCAAGGCGTTCACCGACAGCATCATCAACCCGATCATCACCAGAGCGCAGGGCGGAAGGTCCGTCGCTCTCGGAGTCCAGCTCGGCGAGCCCGGCAACACCGCCACCTACGTGAACATCGGCGCCTTCGTCTCGGCGCTCGTCTACTTCCTCATCTTCATCGCGGTCGTCTACTTCCTCATCGTCGTCCCGTACAAGCACGTCCAGGCCCGCCGCGGAGTCACGGTGTTCAGCGACCCGACGCCGGTGAAGACGTGCCCGGCCTGCCGGTCCGAGGACCTGCCGGCGGATGCTCGCAAGTGTCGGTACTGTGCCACCGATCTGGCGACGGGCGCCGGGGCCGCCTGAGACCAGGCTGACGACCCCGGCCGTGCCGGCCGGGTCGGGTGACCCCGTCAGCCCGTGGGCGTGCCGATCTGGTCGCGTTCCAGGGAGGAGCGCAGCTCCGAGAGGGCCTGAGCGGTGGCCGCCACCGGGGACGCCTCGAGTGCGCCGGTGATCAGCTCGGCCAGCCGCTCGCTGAAGGTCCCTTCCGCCGCGTCGACCAACCGCAGGCCGTCGTCGGTCAGGACCAGCAGTGACGACCGGCGGTCCGCCGGATTCGGCCGGCGGGCCACCCATCCCTGCCGTTCCAGGCGGTCGACGCCCTTGCTGGTGGCCCCGATGCCGACGGCGAACTCGGCGGCCAGGTCCGCCACCCGGGACCCGGGGTGGTCACGGAGGTGGCGCAGGAACTCGAACTGCGACGTGACGATCCCGTGCCGCTCGCGAAGTCGGTCGTTGAGCGCGTTGTACAGCCGCGTCTCACAGCGGACGAGGTCGGCGAAGAAGCGTGGGAGGTCGACAGGATCACCACTTGATTTAGATGCCACGGCATATAGTGTAATGGAAGGTACTTACGACGGGAGCACTCGCATGAGCAAGGAACAGCGCGCCCGGATCGACGCGATGCTGCGGCAGCCCCGGCCCGAGGGCCCCCGGTCGGTCGAGGCGATCCGAGCCGGGTTCAGGGCGCTGATGGCCCAGATGATCGTGCCCGACGCCATCCGCACCACGCGGACGGAGCTCGGCGACCGACCCGCACTGCGCGTCGAGCCGGAGGACGGCCCGCGCACCGGGACGATCCTGTACTTCCACGGCGGCGGCTTCGTGTGCGGCTCCCCGGAGACAGCGCTGTCGCTGACGGGGCACCTCGTGGCCAGGACCGGCTTCGGGTCGTACTCGCTGGACTACCGGCTCGCCCCCGAGCACCCGTTCCCGGCCGCGATCGAAGACGCCCTGAGCGCCTACCGCGCCCTGCTCGACAGCGGTGAGGACCCCTCGGCCATCGCGTTCGCCGGGGACTCCGCCGGTGGCGGCCTCTCCGTCACCACCTGCCTCGCCGCCCGCGACGCCGGCCTCCCGCTGCCCGCCGCCATCGTGGTGTTCTCTCCCGGCCTGGACGCCACCCGGACGGGGGAGAGCATGGACGGCAAGGCGGGCGTCGACCCGTTCTTCACCCGCGAGGGCCTGGAGCACACCGGAGCCATGTACCTCGCCGGAGCCGATCCGCACCAGCCCATGCTCAGCCCGGCCGTCCTCGCCGACCTGACCGGTTTCCCGCCGATGCTCGTCCAGGCGGGTGCGAACGAGGTGCTCCTGGACGACTCCACCCGCATCGCCGCCCGGGCCCGGTCCGCCGGAGTGGACGTGATCCTCGACGTCACCGCCGACGTGCCCCATGTGTTCCAGGCCTTCGCCGGTGTCCTCGACGAGGCTGACCAGGCGCTGGACCGCGCGGCCCTCTTCCTCGCCCAGCACGTCCGCACTTCCGACGCGGCGGGGCTCCGCGCCGGGAGGCGGTGACCGCTGGGCCGTGCCTCCCGAGGTGGCCGATGTCGTCCGGTCACCGGGTGGGAGCGGATCCGAGGTCAGGGCAGGGTGAGGATCCGGGGGCCGTCCTCGGTGATGGCGATGGTGTGTTCGATGTGGGCGGCTCGGCTGCCGTCGATCGTGCGCAGGGTCCATCCGTCGCGGTCGGTGCGGTAGTCGTTGCGTCCTCCGGCCATGAGCATGGGTTCGACGGCGAGGGTGAGGCCGTGGCGCAGGGGGAAACCGCGGCCGGGTCGTCCGTGGTTGGGGAGGTGGGGGTCCTCGTGCATCCGGCGGCCGATGCCGTGGCCGCCGAAGTCGGCCGGCATGCCGCAGTCGGCCTTGCGGGCGACCGTGCTGATGGCATGGGAGATGTCTCCGATGCGGTGGCCGACGGTGGCGGCGGCGATGCCGGCGTCCAGCGCCCGCTGGGTGGCGGCGATGAGTTCGAGGTCGGCGGGGCGAGGGGTGCCGACGGTGAAGCTGATCGCGGCGTCCCCGGTCCAACCGTCGAGCTCGGCTCCGCAGTCGATGCTGACCAGGTCGCCGTCGCGCAGGCGGTAGCCGTCGGGGATGCCGTGCGCGACGGCGTCGTTCACGGAGGCGCAGATCACGGCGGGGAAGGGGACCGGGGCGAAGGAGGGCCGGTAGCCCAGGAACGGAGAGCGTGCCCCGGCCGTGGTCAGAACGGCCCGGGCGGCTTCGTCGAGCTCGCGTAGGCGCAGTCCCACGGCTGCCGCCGCGCGGACGGCCGCGAGTGCGTTGGCCACGATGCGGCCGGCTTCCCGCATCGTCTCCAGCGCCGTGTCGGTCTTGATCTCCACCATGTGTCAGGACTCCCTGTGATGCGATGCCACCCAATATCTATACCGGTATTAGTATCACGGGCATGGTGAGAGTTCCCTTGAGTCCGCAGGAGCGGCGACGCGGAGAGCGCTTCGGCGCCCTGCTCCGCCAGGCCCGCGGCGATCGCAGCATGGTGGACGTGGCGGCAGCGGCTGGGGTGTCCGCGGAAACGCTCCGCAAGATCGAGACCGGCCGGGCCCCGACTCCGGCCTTCTTCACCGTGGCAGCCCTGGCCCACGCCCTGGGGCTGTCACTCGACGACCTGGCGGCGGCCTGCGCGGAGGAAGCCGACCCCGGGGCGCAGGCCATGTCGGCGTGAACGCCGGGCACGCGCCGGCGCGTCGCGGATGTCGGGGGAGCCGGGATTCCCGGCTCCGCCGGGCCCCGGCCTCAGACCTGGCCCATGCCGCCGTCGACGCACAGGTCCATGCCCGCGCAGAAGCTGCTCTCGTCGGACGCGAGGAAGAGGGCGGCGGCGGCGACTTCCTCCGGGCGTCCCATGCGTCCGAGGGGGATGGCCGATGCGAAGGCCTCCCTGATCGCGTCGGCGGCTTCCTTGGAGTCCGCCTGGCTGTCCATGATCGGGGTGTCGATCGGGCCGGGACTGAGGGTGTTGACCCGGATGCCGCGGTCCCCCAGCTCCTTGGTCCAGGTGCGGGCGTAGGAGCGCACGGCGGCTTTGGTGGCGTTGTAGGTGGTGTACTTCTCGATCCCCAGGTAGGCGGCGATCGAGCCGACGAGGATGATCGATCCGCCGTCTTCCATCAGCGGCAGCGCCCTCTGGGCCGTGAAGAGGGTGCCGCGGGCGTTGAGATCGAAGGTGCGGTCGAAGCCCTCCTCGGTGATCCGACCGAACTCCTGCGGCTTGACCAGACCCGAGTTGGCGACGACGACGTCGATCCGCCCCTTCTCCTCCGCGATGGTCCGGAAGAGGCGGTCGAGGTCGGCGGAGACGGTGACATCGCCCTGGACGGCCATGACGTTCCGGCCGATCTCGTCCCTCGCCCTGTCCAGTTCGGGCCGGCGCCGCCCGGTGATGAAGACGAAGGCGCCTTCCTCCACGAACCTCCGCGCGATGGCGAATCCGATACCGCTGTTGCCGCCGGTGACGAGGGCGACCTTGCCGTCCAGCCTGTTCATGGCCGTGCCCCTTCATGCGTGAACCGTGGGAACTCTGCCGGCGGATCCCCGTAGGTGTTCCGGCCACTCCGGCTTCTCATTCGGCGACGAGGTCGTACACGGTGTTGCCCATGGGCGTCGTTCTCTCTCAGGGTAGGCGGCTCCAGGTGGCGGTGCGGCCTCCGGCGACGGCGACGGTGGCGCCGGTGCCGTGGCCGGCCTCCGGTGAGGTGGGGAATGCGGCGATCTCGGCGATCTCGGCGGGCTCGGCCGCGCGCTTCATCGCGGTGGTCCCGGCGATGGCGTCGAGCAGGCCGCGCGGGACCACCGCACCCGGCTGCCGGGCGAGGTGGCCGCCGCCCTGGTCGACGCCGTCATCCCGGCCCGAGCCTCGCCGCGGCACGGGTCGGGCGACCGAAGCGTCAGATCAGACCCTGGGCGAGCATCGCGTCCGCGACGCGTTCGAAGCCGGCGATGTTGGCGCCGGTGACGTAGTCGCCGGGGGAGCCGTAGCGGGCGGCGGTCTCGAAGCAGGTGTCGTGGATGTCGCGCATGATGCCCGCAAGGCGGTCCTCGACCTGGGTGAACGACCAGACCTCGCGGCCGGCGTTCTGCGCCATCTCCAGGCCGCTGGTGGCAACGCCGCCCGCGTTGGCGGCCTTGCCCGGGCCGAACGCGACACCGGCCTCCCGGAGGATGCGCACGGCCTCGGGGGTGGTGGGCATGTTGGCCCCCTCCGAGACGGCCTTGACGCCGTTGCGCACCAGGACGGCCGCGGCCTCGGCGCCCAGCTCGTTCTGGGTGGCGGAGGGCAGGGCGACGTCGGCGGCGACGTCCCACACGCTGCCGCCGGTGACGTAGCGGGCGGAGTCGCCGCGGCGCTCGGCGTAGTCGCTGACGCGGCCGCGCTCGACCTCCTTGATCTGCTTGAGCAGAGCGACGTCGATGCCCTTGTCGTCCACGACGTAGCCCTGCGAGTCGGACGCCGTGATCACGTTCGCGCCGAGCGCCTGGGCCTTCTCGATCGAGTAGATCGCGACGTTGCCGGAACCGGAGACGACGACCGTCTGGCCGTCCAGGTCCTCGCCGCGCTTCTTCAGCATCTCGGCGGTGAACAGCACGTTGCCGTAGCCGGTGGCCTCCGTCCGGGCCTGCGAGCCGCCCCAGGCCAGGCCCTTGCCGGTCAGCACACCGGCTTCCCAGCGGTTGGTGATCCGGCGGTACTGGCCGAACAGGAAGCCGATCTCGCGGCCGCCGACGCCGATGTCACCGGCTGGTACATCGGTGTGCTCGCCCAGGTGCCGGTGGAGCTCGGTCATGAACGACTGACAGAAACGCATCACCTCGTTGTCGCTGCGACCGCGCGGGTCGAAGTCGCTGCCGCCCTTGCCGCCGCCGATGTTCAGACCGGTCAGGGCGTTCTTGAAGATCTGCTCGAAGCCGAGGAACTTCACGATGCCGAGGTTCACCGACGGGTGGAAGCGCAGACCGCCCTTGTACGGGCCGAGCGCGCTGTTGAACTCGACCCGGAAGCCGCGGTTGACCTGGATGACGCCCGCGTCGTCCAGCCACGGCACCCGGAACATGACCTGCCGCTCCGGCTCGGCGATCCGCTCGATCAGCTTGGCCCGGGCGTACTCCGGCCGCGCCGCGAGCACCGGTGCCAGGCTGTCCAGCACCTCGCGCGCCGCCTGGTGGAACTCGGACTCACCGGGATTGCGTCGGAGGATCTCCGCGTAGACGGACTCCACGGAGGCGCCTTGGATGGTGCGTGCCGGCATGGATCGGTTCCTTTCCCGAGTACCGTGACGGAGCGCAGGAGCCGGGCGGCAACGGCCGGACGTCCCAAGGGCGTGGAGCGCGCCGTTGCGTTCGGTGTGATGGCGGGTCGAGTGCTGTGACGGCTCGGTTCCGCCCGTCGACGACATCGGCGATCGGGCGGAGGGCAGGGACCACCGGCACCGGACGGAGTCAGGCGCCTCCTGCCGGCACCTCAGTGTCACATTTTGTTGAAGCCATCTCAATACCCATGGCGCACAATCTCATTGGGTGCCCGCCGGCGCCGGGACGGCCGGGCGAAAGCCCGGCCCGGGCGCATCACCGGGGCGAAGGAGCGCAGCACGGCGTGGGTGCCGCCCGGCTCCGGGTCCCGGGTACGGCTGCCGGGCGGCGACGGTGGCACCTCGGCCTCCGCCGTCCCCGTGGCCGCCGCCTCGGCTACAGTCGGCTGCCGGGCGCACCCGCCCGGTGTGCGCCCGGCCGTTGCGCGGACGATGGAGGAAGCTGTGCCGCTGACCTCGGAGCCACTGCGGAAGTTGGGCTTCCTGACGATCGGGCTGTTCGAGGAGGACGACCCCCGACGAGGTCACGAGGCGACGCTCGACCTCATCGACCTGGGCGAGCAACTCGGCTTCGACAGCGCCTGGGTGCGCCATCGTCACCTGCAGTACGGCATCTCCTCCCCGGTGGCCGTCCTGGCGGCGGCCTCGCAGCGCACCAGCCGGATCAGCCTGGGCACGGCGGTCATACCCCTGGGCTGGGAGAACCCGCTGCGGCTGGCCGAGGACCTGGCGACGGTCGACATCCTCTCCGGTGGCCGCCTCAACCCGGGTGTGAGCGTGGGACCGCCGACCCACTACGACCGGGTCAAGGACGCGCTCTACCCCGACACCGGCGAGAGCGAGGACTTCGGCTACGACCGGGTCCGGCGGCTGCTGGACTTCGTCCGCGGCGAGCCGGCCAGCGACTTCGGCGGGACCGAGGGCATCGAGGTGTTCTCGAGGCGGGTGCAGCCGCACGCTCCGGGGCTGGCGCGCCGTCTGTGGTACGGCGGCGCCAGCCTGCGGTCGGCCCGGTGGGCCGGTGAGCACGGGATGAACCTCCTGACCAGCAGCGTGGTGAGGGCCGAGGAGTCCGAGGACTTCGCCGAGATCCAGTTGTCGCACATCAGGACGTTCCGGGCCCACCACCCCGAGGGCGACCGCGCCCGGGTCTCCCAGGGCCTCGTGGTGATCCCCACCGACACCGCCACGCGGGAGCAACGGGCCAAGTACGCGCGGTACGCGCGCCGGCGGGCGCCGCGTACCGCCGCGCCGCAGGGGCCGGCCCGCCTGATGTACGCCCCCGACCTGGTCGGCGGCTCCGCGGAGATCGCCGAACGGCTCTACTCCCACGCGGCCTTCCGCGAGGTCGACGAGGTCGCCTTCGCGCTGCCCTTCACGTTCGACCGCGACGACTACGTCCAGATCCTCACGGACATCGCCACCAGGCTCGGCCCCGCGCTGGGCTGGCGACCGGCGGCCTGACCCGCGGTGCCGTCGAGCCGGGAGAACCGACCGCGGCACGACGAACTCCGGTGAGCGCACCGACCGCGCCGAGCCGGCCGCCGCCCCCCGGGGTGTGGTGGGCCGACCGGCCGGGCCGCCGGGACGGGAGCCGCGGCCCGACCCGGCGGCCCGCCGGCCGCGGCGCCTCAGTCCAACCGGGCCTCGAAGGCCAACTCCCGGGACAACTCGTCGACCAGGGCGGTGGGCAGGCCGCGGGCGACGAACCAGGCACCGACGTTGCGCACGTCGCGCTCCAGGAAAGTGCGTCCGCGCGGATTGGCGACCACGTCGACGATCTGCGGCACGTCGATGATCACCAGCCGGCCCCGGTGGACCAGGATGTTGTAGGCGGAGAGGTCGCCGTGCGCGTACCCGTCCCGGGCCAACGACCCGAGCGCGGTGCCGAGTTGCTCCCAGAGGTCGGCCAGGTCGGCCTCCTCGGGCCGGACCTGGGCCAGCCGCGGAGCCGCGGCACCGGACTCGTCACCGATGAACTCCATCAGGATCTCGGTGCCGAGGATCTGCACCGGGTAGGGCACCGCCACCCCCGCCGACCAGAGCCGGCAGAGCGCGGCGAACTCGGCCGCCGCCCACTGGCCGGCGATCGCCTGCCTGCCGAACTCGGTCCGCTTGGCCATCGCCCGGCTGACCCGGGACTCCTTGTGGCCGCGGCCCTCCAGGTAGCCGGAGTCACGGTGGAACATCCGGTGCCGGCCGTCGCGGTAGCGCTTGGCGGCCAGCAGGGTACGGCGGTCGGTGCCGGGCACGGCGCGCTCCAGCAGGAAGACGTCCGCCTCCTTGCCGGTCTTCAGGATGCCGAACTCGGTGTCGACCGCCGCGAGTTCGGTCACCACCCAGTCCGGGCGCGGCTCGGGGCCCTTCTCGGTCGGGGTGGACTGGTCCCAGGTGGACCAGCGGTCGCCCTCCGGCGGGCCGTCGGAGGACTGGCCGGGGGCGAGGTCGCCGGCACCGTCCCCGTCGGGCTGGTGGTCGGCGTGGTCGGTGAACGCCTGCTCGTGGGCGTCGTCGTCGAAACCGCGCCTACCGCCGCCCTTGGTACGGATGCGGGCGAAGGACTCGTGGTCGTTGAAGTGCTTGGGCACTGCGGTGATCTCCTGCGGGAGGGCCCGCCGGAGGGTGCGTCAGCGCACGGAAGGTCAGCCGGCAGGCAGGGGGTGGGGGGGAGGCGTCGTAGGGCGCGCAGACGAGAGCGCGCCGCGTCACAGCGGCGACCATCGGTCAGCACCTCCCTCACGAGAAGATCCTCGGCAGCCCAGCCGGGCAGGAACCCGACCGATCGTATCGGTTCGGCCGTGGCGCGCAAACGATTTATTCTGGCTGATGCCGGTCGTACTGTATGAACGTGCATCGGCAGCCTTCTCCCGGCTCGGGGCTCCAGCGAGCCCGGTCGTTCCTGATCCTGGCCACCGGCCTCTACCGGGCGAGCCATCTGACCGGCGGTCTGCTCGCCGTCGCCGAGCACGAGCGGAGCCGGCCCGGGGCCTGGACGGTCCTCGGCGCCGCGGTGGTCTGCAGCGTCCTGGTGCACGGACGGGCGTTGCGCGACGGCGCCCTCGACGAGCGGCTGGTCTGGCTGGACGTGCTGGTCAGCGGCTGCCTGCTGCCGTTCGCGGCGGTCGGCTGGAGCTCCGCCGGGGCAACCCCGACCCAGGCCGCCTGGGTGCTGCTGCTCGGTGGCTCGGCGGGCGCCACGGCGGCCGTCGCCGGCTCCGGGCGCCGGGCGCTCGGCGCGGTCCTGCTGCTGGCAGCCGTTCATCTCTGCTGGCATCAGCTGGTTCACTCGGGTCCGGCCGTCCTCGCCGGCGACCTCAACGCGCTGGCCTCCTCGGCCGTGCTCGCCCGGGTCTTCTGGTGGTACCTGCGCCGCCAGGGCCGGCTGCTCGACGCCGCCACCCGGCGCGCGCTGGCCGCCGAGGCCGAACGGGCCCGGTACGCCGAGCGGCTGGACCACCACCGGGCCCTGCACGACACCGTGCTGGCCACTCTCACCGTGATCGCGGCCGGCGGGGTGGACGCCAACACCGCCCCGGTACGCGAGCGCTGCGCCCGCGACGCCGCCTACCTGCGCCGGCTGATCCAGCGCGGCACCGAGCCCGGTGGCCGCCCCGAGATCGGCGCGGCCCTGGAGCAGGTGGTCCGTTCCGTCGAGGAGCTGGGCCTCACGGTCACCGCCCAGTACCGGGCGCTGCCCGAGCTCCCCGGTGAGGTGGCGGCCGCGCTGGCCGCGGCGTCCGGCGAGGCGCTCACCAACGTGCTGCGGCACGCCGGCACCCGCCGCGCCCACCTCACCGCCACCGGCACCGCGGACGGAATCCGGATCACCGTGGCCGACCAGGGCACGGGCTTCGATCCGGCCCGCACCCACCCCGGCTTCGGGCTGCGCCGCTCGGTGCACGCCCGGTTGCGCGAGGCCGGCGGACGAGCCGCGGTGGACAGCGCGCCGGGCGAGGGCACCTGTGTGGAGCTGCGGTGGCCGGCGTGATCACGGTCGCGGTGGTGGACGACGACCGGATGCTGTTGGACGGGATGCGCTGCTGGCTGCGCCAGGAGCCCGAGGTCCGGGTGGTCGCGGTCGCCGCCACGGTGCCGGAGTTGCTCGCAGGCGCGGCCGGCGGGCCCCGCGCCCACCCCGCCGCCGTGGTGCTGCTCGACCTGGTGCTGCGGGACGGCTCGCTCCCGGCCGACAACATCCGCCGGCTGCGCGCGGCCGGCAGCCGGGTCCTGGTGATCAGCACCGTGCCCGACCGGCACCGGATCCTCGCCGCCCTGGCCGCCGGCGCCGACGGCTACCTCACGAAGGACAACGACCTGCCCACCCTGGTCACCGCGATCAGGCAGATCGCCACCGACGGCAGCGCGCACTCGCCCGAGCTGGCCTTCGCCTGCGTCCACGACGACCGGCCCGAGCGGCCCCAACTCGCCCCGCGCGAACTCCAGGTGCTGCTCGACTACGCCTCGGGGCTCACCCTCAAGTCCGCCGCCCGCCGGGCCGGCATCACCCCGAACACCGCCAAGGACTACCTGGACCGGGTCAAGGCCAAGTACCAGCGGGTGGGGCGCCCCACGTACACCAAGACCGACCTGGCCCGCCGGGTCCGCGAGGACGGGCTGGATCCCTGACCGCCGGCCGGCGGGCCACCCGGGCAAGCCCCCCGAACGGGTGGCGGCGGGGGATCGGGCGGTGCCACTACCGTCGCGCTCAGCCGAGAGAAAGTGAGAAGTGCATGAAGTCCATCGGTATGTGGCTGGCCCGCCTGTTGTCCGCGCTCACCCTGGTGGCCGGTGGGGTCGTCTTCTTCGCCGGCGCCGCGCAGGCCGCCACCATCTGCGGCAGTGTCCAGGTGCCGCCCGGTCAGGTGATCGTCTCGGAGACACTGACCAACAGCTGTACCGGCGGCTACCTGACCGAGACCATCCAGCCCCCGTCCAACGGGCTGCAGGTCTGCGAGAACGGCCCGGTTCCCAGTCCGTACGTGATCACCTCGACCTACACCACCAACAGCTGCGGCCCCTACCAGACCGGCCGGATCAACACGGTCTACAACGGCATCCAGATCTGCGGCAACTCCAACGGGTCCATCCCCAGCGGGTACGTGATCACCAGTGAGGGCCCGAACAGCACCTGTGCCCAGTGGTACGCCGAGGTGCTCCACGTCGCGGGCAACGGCAGCCAGATCTGCGGCAACTCGCCGATCCCGGCGGGCTACGTGATCACCGCCAACTACCAGTTCGGGCCCTGTGGCATCTACCTGGGCGGCAACATCAACACCGCTTCCAACGGCATGCAGTTCTGCGGCAACTCGCCGATCCCGGCGGGCTACGTGATCACCGCCAACTACCAGATCGCGTCCTGCGGCATGTACCTGGGCGGCCGGCTGAACACCGTCTACAACGGCATCACCGCCTGCGCCGACTCCCCGACGCCGGCCGGCTACTGGATCGCGGCCAACGGCATCCAGAACGCCAGCTGCGGGATGTACCTGGCCGAGGTCCTGCGCAACAGCTGAGGCAGCGCACCCGGCCGGGCCCGCGCGCCCCGGTCCCCGCCCCGGCGGGCGACCGGGGCGCCGTGCTGCTACTCGGCCGGCCCCAGCGCACCGGCCGTGCGCAGTTGGGCGATCCGGGCCGGTGGGTAACCGAGCGAGGCCAGCACGGCCGCGGTGTGCTCACCCAGCGCCGGCACCGGGCCCATCGGCAGCTCGAGCCCCGCGAAGCCGAACGGCGGCAGCAGTCCGCGGACTTCGCCCGCCGGGGTGGCCACCGGCCGCCAGCGGTCCCGGGCGGCCAGCTGCGCATGCCGCAGCAGGTCGCCGACGTCGTTCAACCGGGCGCAGGCGATGGCCAGTTCGTCCAACAGGCGGAGCGCCTCGACCGCCGTCATGGTCGCGGTCCGGCCACCCACCGTCGCGTCCACCAGCCGGCGCCGCCGTACCCGGGCCACGTTGGTCGCCCACCGCGGATCGTCCGCCAGCTCCGGGCGGTTCAGGAATCCCGCGGCGAACCGGGCCCACTCCCGGTCGTTCTGGATGCCGATCAGCACCTCCTGGCCGTCGGCGGTCGGATAGGCGTCGTAGGGTGCGATCGCCGGGTGGGACAGGCCGGCCCGCTCCGGCGTGCGGCCGGTCGCCTGGGTGTGGTGCAGCTGGTAGCCCAGCCATTCGGCGGTCGCCTCGAACATCGCGACCTCCACGGCGCTGCCCACCCCGGTCCTGGCCCGGCCGACCAGCGCGGCCAGCGTGCCCGACAGCGCGTACATGCCCGCCGCGATGTCCGAGGTCGGCACGCCGGTCTTGGCCGGCCGGTCCGGCGGCCCGGTCACCGAGGCGAGGCCGGTCTCGCACTGGATCAGCATGTCGTAGGCCCGCCGGTCCTGGTACGGGCCGCCGGTGCCGTAGCCGGAGAGGTCCACCGTGACCAGGCGCGGGTGACGGGCCCGCAGCGTCCCGGCGCCGAAGCCGAGCCGGGCCGCGGCGCCGGGCGACAGGTTCTGCACGAAGACGTCGGCGCCGGCCACCAGGTCGGCGAGCACCGCCCGGCCGGCCGGCGTCCCGAGGTCCAGGGTGATCGACTCCTTGCCCCGGTTCAACCAGACGAAGTGGCTGGCCAGACCGCCCACGCTGTGGTCGTAGGCCCGCGCGAAGTCCCCGCCGTCCGGCCGCTCCACCTTGACCACCCGGGCCCCCAGATCGGCCAGGTGCCGGGTCGCCAACGGCGCGGCGACCGCCTGCTCCAGCGCGACCACGGTGACCCCCGCCAGCGGCAGCTCCATGCCCGCCCTCCCGCTCCTCGCTCCGACGCTCCCCGCAGCCCTACCCCGCCGGGCGCCCGGTCACTCCGCGGCGCGGCTGCCGGGGGTGCGGGTCGGGGTGCGGAGGAACGCGTCAGGGGAGTGCGCGGAAGCCGGTCAGGATGCGCTGGGCGGCCAGCGTCGCGGTCAGCCTGCCGTCCCGGACCTGTTGCTCCAACTCCGGTGTGATGCGCCGGACTTCGGGGTGTTCGCGGAGTTGGGCGAGGAGCTGGTCGTGGACCATCGCCCAGGTCCAGTCGACCTGCTGGTCGCGGCGCTTGGCGGTCAGCGAGCCGGTGGCGTCGAGGAGCCGGCGGTGCTGCTCGAGGCGTTCCCACACGGTGTCGAGACCGGTGCCGTCGCGGCCGCTGCAGGTGAGCACCGGCGGGGTCCAGGCCGCGTCCGGGGCCTGGAGCAACCGCAGCGCGCCGGCCAACTCCCGTGCCGCGGCGCGGGCGTCGGTCTCGTGCGGGCCGTCCGCCTTGTTGACGGCGACCAGGTCGGCCAGTTCCAGGACGCCCTTCTTGATGCCCTGGAGCTGGTCGCCGGTTCGGGCCAGGGTGAGCAGCAGGAAGGAGTCGACCATGTTGGCCACCGTGGTCTCCGACTGCCCGACGCCCACCGTCTCGACCAGGACGACGTCGTAACCGGCGGCTTCCATCACGACCATGGACTCCCGGGTGGCGCGGGCCACCCCGCCCAGCGTGCCGGAGGTGGGGGAGGGGCGGACGAAGGCGTTCGGGTCGACGGCGAGCTTCTCCATCCGGGTCTTGTCGCCCAGGATGGAACCGCCGGTGCGGCTGGAGGTCGGGTCGACGGCGAGCACCGCGACCCGGTGGCCGCGGCCGGTGAGCATGGTGCCGAGCGCTTCGATGAAGGTCGACTTGCCCACGCCGGGCACGCCGGTGATGCCGACCCGAACCGCCTGGCCGGAGTGCGGCAGCAGGTCGACCAGCAGCCGCTGGGCCAGTTCGCGGTGGTCGGGCCGGGTGGACTCGACGAGGGTGATGGCTCGCGCGATCCAGGCGCGCGAGCCCTCCAGCACACCCTGCCGGTAACGGTCGAGATCGATCGTCCGAGGTGCCATCGGTTCAGCGGCTCACAACTCGTGGCCGAGGTCGGCGGCGAGCGTCCTCAGCAGGTCGTGGGCCGCGTCCGGGATGACCGTGCCGGGCGGGAAGACCGCGGCGGCGCCGGCCTCGTACAGCGCGTCGAAGTCCTGCGGCGGGATGACGCCACCGACCACGATGGTGATGTCCTCCCGTCCGGCCTCGGCGAGTTCGGTGCGCAGCGCCGGCACCAGGGTCAGGTGCCCGGCGGCGAGCGAGGAGACACCGACGATGTGCACGTCGGCCTCCACCGCCTGACGCGCCACCTCGGCCGGGGTCTGGAAGAGCGGTCCGACGTCGACGGTGAAGCCGAGGTCGGCGAAGGCCGTGGCGATCACCTTCTGGCCGCGGTCGTGCCCGTCCTGGCCCATCTTCGCGACCAGGATGCGCGGGCGCCGGCCCTCGGCCTCCTCGAATCTCTCGACCAGCTCGCGGGTGCGCTGCACGCCCTCGGACGGTCCTGCCTCGTCTCGGTACACACCGGAGATGGTACGGATCTGGCCGGAGTGCCGCCCGTACACCTTCTCCAGGGCGTCGGAGATCTCGCCGACGGTCGCCTTGGCCCGGGCGGCGTCCACCGCGAGGGCGAGCAGGTTGCCCTCCAGCGAACCGCCGCCCCGCGGGCCGGACTCGGCCGCGGCGGTCAGCGCGCGCAAGGCGTCCTGGCACACGGCCTCGTCGCGCTCGGCCCGCAGCCGCCGCAGCTTCTCGACCTGCTGGGCACGGACCGAGGAGTTGTCGACCTTGAGCACGTCGATCTGCTCGTCGTTGGCGACCCGGTACTTGTTGACGCCGATCACCGGCTGGCGGCCGGAGTCGATCCGCGCCTGGGTACGGGCGGCGGCCTCCTCCACGCGCAGCTTCGGGATGCCGGCGTCGATCGCCTTGGCCATGCCGCCGGCCGCCTCCACCTCCTGGATGTGCTGCCAGGTACGGCGGGCCAGGTCGTGGGTGAGCTTCTCGACGTACGCGCTGCCGCCCCACGGGTCGATCACCCGGCAGGTGCCCGACTCCTGCTGGAGCATCAGCTGGGTGTTGCGGGCGATCCGCGCCGAGAAGTCGGTCGGCAGGGCCAGCGCCTCGTCGAGGGCGTTGGTGTGCAGCGACTGGGTGTGGCCCTGGGTGGCGGCCATCGCCTCCACGCAGGTGCGGGTGACGTTGTTGAAGACGTCCTGTGCGGTGAGCGACCAGCCGGAGGTCTGCGAATGGGTGCGCAGCGAGAGCGACTTGGTGTTCTTCGGGTCGAACTGGCCGACCAGCTTGGCCCACAGCAGGCGGGCCGCCCGCAGCTTGGCGATCTCCATGAAGAAGTTCATGCCGATCGCCCAGAAGAACGACAGCCGGGGTGCGAAGGCGTCCACGTCCAGGCCCGCGCCGAGGCCGGCCCGCAGGTACTCCACGCCGTCGGCCAGGGTGTAGGCCAGCTCCAGGTCGGCCGTGGCACCGGCCTCCTGGATGTGGTAGCCGGAGATGGAGATCGAGTTGTAGCGCGGCATCCGCTGCGAGGTGTAGGCGAAGATGTCGGAGATGATCCGCATCGACGGTTGCGGCGGATAGATGTAGGTGTTGCGGACCATGAACTCCTTGAGGATGTCGTTCTGGATGGTCCCCGCCAGCTTCTCGGGCGGCACCCCCTGCTCCTCCGCCGCCACGATGTACAGCGCCAGCACCGGCAGCACCGCGCCGTTCATGGTCATCGACACCGACATCCGGTCCAGCGGGATGCCGTCGAAGAGCTGGCGCATGTCGTAGATCGAGTCGATGGCCACGCCCGCCATGCCGACGTCACCGGTCACCCGCGGGTGGTCGCTGTCGTAGCCGCGGTGGGTCGGCAGGTCGAAGGCGACCGACAGGCCCTTCTGGCCGGCGGCCAGGTTGCGGCGGTAGAAGGCGTTGGACTCCTCGGCGGTGGAGAACCCCGCGTACTGGCGGACCGTCCACGGCTGGTTGACGTACATCGTCGGGTACGGTCCGCGCAGGTACGGCGCGACACCCGGGTAGGTGCCCAGGAAGTCCAGCCCGGCCAGGTCCTCACCGGTGTACAGCGGCTTGACGCCGATGCCCTCCGGGGTCTCCCAGAGCTGCTCCTCGACGTCCCGGCCGGTGGCCTGCCGCCAGGCGGACCGCCACCGCTCGCCGCTGACCTCGGCAGGGTTCCCGTCCAGGCCGATGGTGGTGAAGTCGGGGATCATCCCGCCGCTCCGATCTCGTCGAGGAGGGTGGAGAGGACCGCGACCGCGTCGCAGCCCACGAAGACGAACTCGTCGACGCCCGCGCGCCGGTACGCCTCGCCCAGCTCTCCCGGTCGTCCCGCCAGCAGCACCTTCGCGGCGCCGGCGGCCTTCAGCGCCTTGGCGACGGCCTCGGCGTGTTCCGCGTACTGCTGGTCGCCGGAGCACAGGCAGGCGACGGTCGCCCCGCTCGCGGCGAAGGCCTCGGCCAGCGCGGCCGCCTCGACGCCCTCGGCGGCGACGGTCTCGATGCCGCCGGCCTGGAAGAGGTTGGCGGCGAAGGTCGAACGGGCGGTGTGCACGGCCGCCGAGCCGATCGAGGCCAGGAAGAGCCGCGGCCGGGCGCCGGTCGCGGCCAGCCGCGCGTCCGAGCGGGCGCGCAGCGCCTCGTACGCCTGGGCGCGGCGCACCCGGGGCAGCCCGCCGCCGAGCGGCGCCGGTGCTGGCTCGCGGACCAGCGGCTGCTCGCCGAGGTTGGGGAACTCGCTGACGCCGGTGACCGGCTCGCGCCGCTTGGCCAGCGCGACCGAGCGCTTCGCCCAGGTCTCGGCGATCCGCTCGCCGATCAGCCCGGAGTCGAGGGCCGCCCGCTGGCCGCCGGCCCGCTCGATCTCCTGGAACCAGGCCCAGGCGGCGTGCGCCAGCTCGTCGGTGAGCCGCTCCACGTACCAGGAGCCGCCGGCCGGGTCCACCACCCGGGCCAGGTGCGACTCCTCCAGCAGGATCGACTGGGTGTTGCGGGCGATCCGGCGGGCGAAGGCGTCCGGCAGGCCGACGGCCTCGTCGAAGGGGAGCACGGTGACGGAGTCCGCGCCGCCCACCCCGGCGGCCAGGCAGGCCACCGTGGTGCGCAGCATGTTCACCCACGGGTCACGCTCGGTCATCATCACGCTGGAGGTCACCGCGTGCTGGCGCTGCGCCGCCGCCTCGCCCGGGGCACCGCAGGCCTGCACCACCCGGGCCCAGAGCCGGCGGGCGGCGCGGAACTTGGCGATGGTGAGGAACTGGTCCTCGGTGGCGGCGTAGCGGAACTCCAGCTGTCCGGCGGCCGCGTCCACGGACAGCCCGGCGGCGGTCAGCAGACGCAGGTAGGCCACGCCGGTGGCCAGCGAGCAGCCGAGTTCCTGGGCGGCCGAGGCGCCGGCGTCGTGGTAGGCCAGCGAGTCGACGGTGAGCGCGCGCAGGCCGGGGTACGTCCGGGCGCAGCGCGCCGCCAGCTCGGCGGCCTCCGTGAGGTGGGCCGAGGTGGCCTCGGCCTCGCCGGTGCGGGCGAGCAGGGCCAGCGGGTCCGCGCCGAGGTTGCCCGCGGCCGCCTCGGCCGGGACGCCGCGCTCGGTCAGGAGGGCGAGCAAGCGCTCGGCGGCGGGAGTGAAGTCGGCGCCGGCGTCGAGCACCACGGCGGCCAGGTCGAGGTACACGCCGTCCAGGGCGGCCGGCAGGTCGGCGACCGGCAGGCCCGCCGCACCGACCGCCAGCCAGAGGGAGGTGACCCCGTTCGCCAGGTCGGCCAGCATCGCCTCGTTGGTGCGCCGGGGATCCGGGTCGGCGTGCCGCTGCCGGATGTCCCAGCCGGCGATGGCCGAGCCCTCCGGGCGGCCGCCTCGCACGAACGGTGGGAAGCCGGGGTAGCCGGCATCGGCCGGGGCGTCCTCGGCGGTGTACAGCGGACGGGCGCGCAGGCCGTCCTGGAGCTGAGTGGTGAGCGCCTCCTCGGCGTCCGTGCCGGTCACGTTCTGCGCACCTGACTTGCGCAGCACGCCTTCGACAAGACGTTGCCACTGCTCACGGGTTGCATCCGGGAACTCGGCGGCCAGAGGAAGCCCTTCGGGCAGGACCGTCATGGGGGAAGGTTAATGCGGGTGAGCAGGGCCGCAGCAGACCCCTACGGTGTGACGTTTCCCTCGCTGCACTCCCGGGTGCGGGGAGTGCCGCACCGGGTGACGGGGCCGGCGCCCGGGCCGAGCGGCTCGTTCGTGCCCGCCCAGGGGCCCGTCGGGGTGTCAGCCCCTAGGCCGATCGGGGTGGTTGCCGGGCAGGAATAGGGGGAGCGCGCGGGGGGATCCGGACGGAGTGTCCGCGCTCGCCGGGTGTGCGGTCGGCGCGCGCGGACACGCCGCTCCGGCTGTGGCCCGGTCGGAGCCGGTCGGGCCACGGCTGGCCGGCTCAGCGCCGGCCGGCTCGGCGGAGGAGCAGGGCGGTGAGGCAGCCGCCGGCCAGCACGGCGGTCGCGCCCGCGAGTTGGGCGGTCTCGACGCTGGAGGCGAAGGCGGTCAGCACGGCGGTGCGGTCGGTGGCGGTGGGGGCGGCGGCCTGGGCGGCCGGGAGGGAGCCGGCGCCGGTCAGCGAGGCGGGCAGCAGGGAACCGAACCGGGCGTTCTGCACCGCGCCGAGGACGGCCACGCCGAGGCTGCTGCCGATCTCGGCCAGGGTGGCGTCGATCCCGGCCCCCGCGCCGGCCCGGTCCGGCGGGATCGCGCCCAGCACCGCCTCGACGATGGCCGGGTTGGCGAGCGCGCAGCCGGCGCCCATCAGCACCAGCCCGAGCAGCAGCACGGGGTAGCCGTCCGGTCCGGAGCGGGCGGCCACCGCGAACCCGCCGGCCAGCAGGGCCATGCCGAGCGCGATGGCGCCCGGTGATCCGAGCCGCCGGATCAGCCGGCCGGCGAGCCCGGCCAGGTTGAGCACGACCACGGTGAGCGCGAAGGGCGCCATCCGCAGGCCCGCCTCCAGCGGCGGGTAACCCCGGACGAACTGCAGCTGCTGGGCGAGCAGGAAGAGCACGCCAGCGCTGCCGAAGGTGATCAGCAGCACGCCCGCGACCGCGCCCAGGAAGCGCCGGTCGCGGAGGAAGCGCGGGTCCAGCATCGGGTGCCGGGCCCGCCGCTGCCACTGGGCGAAGGCGGCGAGCAGCAGGGCGCCACCGAGGGCCGGGAGCAGCACCCGGGGGGCCGACCAGCCGTGCCCGGGTGCCGCGGTGATCGCGTAGACGACCGCGGCCAGCCCGGTGCTGGAGAGCAGCGCCCCGGGCAGGTCGGGCCGGCCGGCCCCGGAGCCGCGCGACTCCGGGACCAGCAGCGGGGCGGCGACCAGGCCGAGCAGCACGATCGGCAGGTTGAGCAGGAAGATCGCACCCCAGTGGAAGTGCGCCAGCACCAGGCCGCCGATCGGCGGGCCGGCCGCGAAGCCCAGGGCGTTGACGGCGCTCCAGGCGCCGATCGCCCGGGAGCGCTCGGTCTCGTCGAAGAGCTGCATCACCAACGCCAGGGTGGTGGTGAGCAGCAGCGCGCCGCCGACCCCCATGCCCGCCCGGGCCGCGATCAACTGGCCGGTGGAGTGGGCGAGTCCGGCCGCCAGCGAGCCGAGGCCGAAGACCGCCAGCCCGGCCAGCAGCAGCCGGCGCCGGCCGTAGCGGTCGGCGGCACTGCCGGCCGCGAGCAGCAGGCCGGCCTGGACCAGCGAGTAGGCGTTGACCATCCACTGCACGTCGGCGGTGCCGGCGCCCAGATCCCGGCTGAGGGTGGGCACGGCCACGGTGAGCACGGTGTTGTCGAGCAGCACGGCGAGTTGGGCCAGGCAGAGCACCGCGAGTGCCCACCACCGCCTGGCGGGGACGGGGTTGACCGTCACGGTCGGGGCCCGAAGCGGGCGATCGGGTTCCGCAGCGTGCCGGCCAGCTGGAGGGCGCCGGACGGGTCGGCCAGGTCGACCATCTGCTGGTTGTCGCGCAGTTGCAGCCGGTTGAGGCAGGAGAGTGCGAACTCCTCGGCGAACAGGTCGAATCGGCGCAGCCGGTCGGCCAACTGCGGGACGGCGTCCCGGTAGTCGTGGACGCACTCGGCGACGGTGCGCCAGAAGGTGTCCTCGTCCAGTACGCCCTCGGTGGTGAGGATCGCGTTGAGGTGGCGGAAGAAGCAGTCGAAGACGTCGGTGAAGATGGAGAGCAGCTGGAGTTCCTCGGGTACCTCCACTTGGATCCGCCGTACCTGCGGCGGCAGTTGGGTGTCCGGGTCCATCACCGCGATCTCCTCGGCGATGTCCTTGAAGATCGCCCGCTCGACGGTGCCGCCGTCCAGCACCAGGATGACGTTCTCGCCGTGCGGCATGAAGACCAGCCCGTAGGCGTAGAAGCTGTGCAGCAGCGGCCTGAGGTAGGCGTCGAGGTAGCGGCGCAGCCACCGCTCGGGGGCCAGCCCGGACTGCTCGATCAGCGCGGCGGCGAAGGAGCGGCCGTCCCGGTCGGTGTGCAGCAGCGAGGCCATGGTGGCCAGCCGCCGACCCGGCTCCACCGCGGTGACCGGGCTCTCCCGCCAGAGCGCGGCGAGCATCTTGCGGTACGGCGAGTACCGGTCGGTGGCGGTCTCGAACTGCCGGTGCCGGTAGCCGATGGCGGCCCGCTCGCGGATGATGGTCAGCCCGGTGCCGCGCAACACCTCGTCACCGGCGATCAGTTCGGCCAGCCAGTCGTTGATGGCCGGGGTGCCCTCCATGTAGGCGGCCGAAAGTCCGCGCATGAAGCCCATGTTGAGCACCGAGACGGCGGTCTTGACGTAGTGCCGGTCCGGGTGGCTGCGGTTGAAGAGGGTCCGGATCGACTGCTGGGCGAGGTACTCGTCCTCGCCCGGGCCGAGGCAGACCAGGCGCCGGTTGCCGAGCTCGGCGGCGAAGGTGACCGACAGCTTGTGCCACCACTGCCAGGGGTGCACCGGGAGCAGCAGGTAGTCGTCGGGGTCGAGGCCCAGGCCGGTCAGCGTGTCGGCGAACCGGGCCCGGGTGTCCGCGCCGAGTTCGGCGTCGATCAGCCGGTCGTAGTCGAGGTCGGCGCAGCAGCTGAAGGTCGCGTGGTCGCGGTGGGCGGCCAGCCAGATCAGCCGGATGGGGGCGGCGGCCTCCGGCGCGTAGGCGTGGTACTCGTCGCCGCCGAAGCCGATCCGCCCGTTGTTGGCCACGAAGCCGGGGTGGCCCTCGGTCATCCCGCTCTCGATGGCCTGGAAGTCGGCCTTGGCGAGCTCCGCGGCGCTGACCGGCGGCTTGCCGAGCTTGTAGGCGGTGCCGGCCAGGGTGGCGCCGATCTCCTCCAGGTAGACCGGCAGGATCCGGTCGGTCAGGCCCAGCGTGTCGCGCAGCTCCAGGCAGAAGTCCAGCGCGTCGAGCGGGAGTTCGACCTCGCCGCGGTGGCGGCTGAGACTGTCCGGGTCGATCTGCCAGTGGTCCAGGCTGAGCCGTCGGGCGGCGAAGCGGTACTCCACCGTGCCGTCGTCGCCGCGCACGGCGTAGTGGCCCGGTGCGGTCGGCTCGGGGACGAGCAGCCGCTCGTGCGAGAACTCGGCCAGCGCCTTGCGGACCAGCAGGCGGTTGGCGCGCGCCCAGGCGGCCGGGGTCAGGTGGGCGGTGGCCGCCACCGGGTCGGTGGTGCGCGGGTCGCCGGTGGACGGGGTCAGCACGTGGATGCTCCTTGGGTGGCGAGGAACCGGTCCCTGGTGCAGATGCTGAGCAGGGCGTCCTTCTCGGGCTTGTGGATGGTGCGCAGCGGGGTGAAGCCGACCGCGGCGTTGAGCGCCTGGACGGCGGTGTTGCGGACGTCCGGCTCGACCACCACCCGGTGGGTGGTCGGGTCGGCGAAGAGCCAGGCCATCACGGTGCCGAGGACGGCTCGGGTGAAGCCGTGCCGCGGGGTGTCGGTGGGCGCGCAGAGGAAGTGCATGCCGACGTCGCCCGGCTCCGGGTCGTACAGGCCGACCAGCTCGACCCTGGCCGGGTCGTAGCGCTCGGCGAGGAAGGACGGCCGGCCGTCGACGAGGCCCAGGAAGGCGTCGTGGCCGGCGGCGTCGGCGATCCGGCGGTACTCGGCGCGGACCTGGTCCAGGTCGGCGTCGAGCATCATCCAGAAGGCCGCCTTGGGGTGGGTCACCCAGCCGTGCAGCAGGGCGGCGTCGGCCTCCGGGTCGAGCGGGCGCAGCTCGAATTCGCCGAGCCGGTCGTCGTGGCGCCGGAAGACGGTGGTGCTCACGCTCACGCTCACGCGACCACCCCCTGCGGCGCGCCGAACTCCTGGAAGGCGATGGTCTTCTCGATCGGGTAGTGCTCGCGGCCGAGCAGCTCGCGGATGATCCAGGAGTTGCGGTAGGGGCCCATGCCGAGGTCGGGCGAGGTGATGCTGTGGGCGTGGGTCCCGGCGTTCTGCAGGAAGATGCCGCGGCAGGTGACGTCGATGCTGTAGTTGCGGGCGACGTCGAAGCGGCCGTGCCGGTCCCAGCGGATCCGGTCGCGGACCGGTTCCAGGAACGCCGGTGGGCGGTAGCGGTAGCCGGTGGCCAGCACCAGGCCCTCGGTGTCGAGCGCGAACTCCCGCCCCTGCTCGACGTGGTGGAGCCCGAGCCGGTAGCCGCCGCTCGCCTCGTCATAACCCGCGCTGGTCAGCGCGGTGTTGGTGAACAGCCGGGTGGGTACCGGGCCGCCCAGGCTCTTCTGGTAGAGCAGGTCGTAGATGTCGTTGACGAGTTCGGCGTCGATGCCCTTGAACAGGCCCTTCTGCTCGGCCTCCAGGCGGTAGCGGGTCTCCTCCGGCAGGGCGTGGAAGTAGTCCACGTACTCGGGGGAGGTCATCTCCAGCGTGAGCTTGGTGTATTCGAGCGGGAAGAAGCGCGGCGAGCGGGTGACCCAGTTCAGCCGGTAGCCGTCGGTGTCGGTGTCCGCGAGCAGGTCGTGGTAGATCTCCGCCGCGCTCTGGCCGCTGCCGACCACGGTGATGCTGCGCTTGGCCTGCAGCGCCGCCTTGTGCTCCAGGTAGGCCGAGTTGTGCACGAAGTCGCCGCCCAGGCCCTGGCAGGCCTCGGGCAGGTGGGGCGGGGTTCCGGTACCGAGCACCAGGTGCCGGGCGTGGTGGACGACGGTCTCGCCGGTGCCGGACTGCCGGGCGTGCACGGCGTAGTGGCCCTCGTGCTCGTCGTACTCGACCGAGGTGACCTCGTGGCCGAAGCGTATGCTGCGCAGCTTGCCGGCGGCCCAACGGCAGTAGGCGTTGTACTCGGTGCGCACCGGGTAGAACCGCTCGCGGATGTAGAAGGGGTAGAGCCGCCCGGTCTCCTTCAGGTAGCTGAGGAACGAGTAGGGCGAGCTGGGGTCGGCCAGGGTGACCAGGTCGGCGAGGAAGGGCGTCTGCAGGGTGGCGGACTCCAGCAGCATGCCGGGGTGCCAGTCGAAGTCCGGCTTGCTCTCCAGGAACAGGCCGTCGAGCTCGCCGATCGGCTCGGTGAGGCAGGCCAGGCCCAGGTTGTAGGGGCCGAGCCCGATGGCGATGAAATCGTGGGTGGACATGCGGGTCTCCCGTGCGGAGGGTGTTCGGGGGGCGGTGGTTCAGCCGGCTCGGCGGACCGGCTCGGCGGCGGTCTTCGCGCGCAGGTAGCCGCCGGCGTGCTCGGCGAGCAGGTCGAGTACCTGGGCGATGTCGTCCAGCGTGGTCTCGGGGTTGAGCAGGGTGAACTTGAGGAAGTGCCGGCCGTCCACCTTGGTGCCGGCGACCACGGCCGCGCCGGAGGCGGCCAGCGCCTCGCGGGCGAACAGGTTGGCGTCGTCGGCGAGTTCGCGCTCCGGACCGGCCGGCGGCAGGTAGCGGAAGACCACGGTGCTCAGCTGTGACCTGGTGACCACCTCGAAGCGCGGGTCGGCGCTGAGCAGGTCGTAGGCGTCGGCGGCGCGGTCCACCACCTCGTCGAAGAGCTCGCCGACCGCGTCCGCGCCCATCACGCGCAGGGTCAGCCAGAGCTTGAGGGCGTCGAACCGGCGGGTGGTCTGGATGCTCTTGTCGACCTGGTTGGGGATCCGCCGCTCGGCCATCCGGGCCGGGTTGAGGTAGTCGGCGTGGTAGGTGGCGTGCCGCAGCACGGCTCGGTCGCGCACCAGCAGGGCGCTCGAACTGACCGGCTGGAAGAAGGACTTGTGGAAGTCGACGGTCACCGAGTCGGCCCGCTCGATGCCGTCCAGCAGGTGCCGGCGGGTGGGCGAGACCAGCAGGCCGCAGCCGTACGCGGCGTCCACGTGCAGCCACACCCCGGCCGCCGCGCACACCTCGGCGAGCTGCGGCAGCGGGTCGATGGAGCCGAAGTCGGTGGTGCCGGCGGTGGCGACCACGGCCATCACCAGCAGCCCCTCGCGGCGACAGCGGTCGAGCTCGCGGGCGAGCACGGCGGGCCGCATCCGGCGGTCCTGGTCGGTGGCCACCGTGATCACGGCGTCCGGGGCGAGGCCGAGCATCTTGGCCGACTTCTGCACGCTGAAGTGGCCGGCCTCGGAGGCCAGGATCCGCAGCCGGGGCAGCAGTTCGGAGCGGGAGCCGGCCGCGCAGGCCTCCTCGCGGGCCAGCAGCAGGGCCTGGAAGTTGGACTGTGAGCCACCGCTGGTGAACACCCCGTCGGCGTCCGGACCGAGCCCGACCCGCTCGGCCGTCCAGTCGATCAGCCGGCGCTCGATCAGGGTGCCGCCGGCGCTCTGGTCCCAGGTGTCCAGCGAGGAGTTGACCGCGCTGAGCACCGCCTCGCCGAGCAACGCCGGTATGACCACGGGGCAGTTGAGGTGGGCCAGGTAGCGCGGGTGGTGGAAGTAGACGGCGTCCCGCAGGTAGACGTCCTCCAACTCGTCGAGCGCGCCCGCGATGTCACCGAGCGGCCGCTCCAGGTCGATCCCGGCCAGCCCGGGGGCCAGCTCGTCGGGGGATATCCCGCTGAACGGCCGCTCGGCGCCCGCGATCCGGGTGGCCACCCGGTCGACACCGCGCGCCAGCGAGGTCCGGTAGTGGTCCACCGTACGGTCGTTGAACAGGTGCGCGCGGGCTCCTGCCGGCGGGGCGTCGACGGTCAGCGGGGCGTCGACGGGGTGTCCCGGGTAACTCATGGTCAAGTCCTCAAGAGTCGGAGCCGATCGGGGAACTAAGGTTAGCCTAACCTAAGTTCCCTGAGGTCGGTGCCCTCCACGAAGAGCGGACCACCAGCACCCCGGGGCCGGGTCGTCAACCGGTGGCCGCGGCCAGCTTCTCCGCGAGCAACTGCTCCTCGGAGGTGCCGAGCCGCCAGTACCCGGAGAACCCCACCAGGCGGCGGTCGAATCCGCGCTCGCCGACCAGGTGCCGGCGCAGCGCCCGGACCGCGCCGGACTCGCCCGCGATCCAGGCGTACGGGGTGCCCGCGGGCAGCTCGGCCGCCCGGATCGCGGCCAGCAGCGGGCCGTCCACTCCGGGGGCGGCACTCTCGCGCACCAGCCAGGTGATCTCCGCCTCGGCGGGGGCGTCCAGGTCCTGGATGTCCGCCGCGTTCGGGACCTCGACGAAGACCCGGGCCCGGGTGTGCGGCGGCAGCCACTCCAGGATTCCGCCGACCGCCGGCAGCGCGGTCTCGTCGGCGGCGAGCAGCACCCAGTCGGTGTCGTCCGGCGGGCGGAAGCCGACACTGCGGTTGTCCTCGATGACCGGGCCGAGCAGCACGACCCGGTCACCGGGCCCGGCCCCGGCCGCCCACCGGGAGGCCGGGCCGAGATCGCCGTGCAGCGCGAAGTCCACGTCCAGTTCGTCCGGTTCGCGGCGCTGGGCGCGGATCGTGTAGGAGCGCATGACGGCCCGCTCGGACTCGTCCACCGCCCGCCAGGCGGCGAACCAGCCCTCCCCGGTGCGGTCCGGCAGGACCGGGGCGTGCTGTCCGGGGTGCGGCAGGAAGAGCGAGAAGCTCTGGTCCCGGCCGCCCGAGGTGAAGGCGCGCAGCTGCTCGCCGCCGAGGGTGATCCGCACCATGGTCGGTCCCAGTCGGCGGCTGCGCAGCACGCGCGCGTCGAAGAAGCGGTACTGCCCGGAGACGATGTCGCTGCTCATCGGCGGCTCAACTGACCTTCTTGGCGCTCTGGACGGCCTTGGCCAGCCGTTCCAGCAGCGGTGCCGCACCCGCGTAGGAGTACCGGGGCACCGCGTCCCACGGGGTGATCTGGTTCGCCTTGACGGCCGGCAGCTGACTCCAGGCCGGCTTGGCCGCCAGGTCCTTCGGCTGCAGGGCCGTGCCGCGGTCGTCGAGCAGGATCAGGTCGGCGGCGTACTTGCTCGCGTTCTCCCAGCTGAGGCTCTCGTAGTAGCCGCCGGTGTCCAGCTTGTCCGGGACCACGAGGTCGACTCCGAGCTGGGCGAAGTACATCAGGTCGGCGCTGTAGCCCGGGTTGGACACGTAGAGCAGGTCGGCGCTGCCGGAGGCGGCCATCACCCTGAGGCCCCCGCTCGCCCGGGCGGCCTGGCGCACGGCGTCCGCGGCGGCCTCGAAGCGGGCCTTGGCGTCGGTGACCTTCTTGGCGTTCAGGTCGGTGCCCAGCGACTGGGCCAGCTCCGCGTAGCGCTGGATCGGGGTCGTCAGCGGGACCCGGGCGGTGGTGATCCCGACCACCGGCGCGAGCTGGAGGATCTTGTCCTTGCTCTCGTCCGGCACGTACCAGAGCGCGCCGGGGTCGTACATGTGAGTGACCAGCAGGTCGGGGCGCAGGGCCGCGTACTTCTCGATGTCGAAGTCGCCGTAGGCGTTGCCGATGATGGTCACCTTGTTCACGTCGAGGTCACCGGCCTGCGGGTCGGCCTGGCCATTGGCGAGCTTGGTCTCGCCGAAGACGCCGACGATCTGCTGGTCGATGCCGAAGTCGACCAGGGCCGCCGCGGTGCCGGTGAAGGCGACGATCCGGCTGGGGGTGCTCTTCGTGGTCACCGTGGTCTTGCGGTCGTCGGTGAAGGACCAGGGGCCGCCGCTCGAGTGGCCCGCGGCCGGGGCGGACGTGGCGGTCGAGCCACCGTGCTTGCCACAGGCGGCGAGGACCGCGCCGAGCCCGGCGACGCCGCCCGCGGCGAGCAGACCGCGCCGGGAGAGCGAAGTGGTGTTTCTGAACAGTGGCATGACGGTCTCTCACTCTCACAGGGTGCGCGAAAAGCGGGGTGATGCCCGCGGCGGAAGTTAGGCTAACCTATCCTAAGTAACTGTCCAGAGGGGGCGACTGCCCGCTCCTCGGCCGCCCTGGAGCCACCGTGTCCGTCACCCGCAGCTCACCGGCCACCACCGAGCTGGCGGCCGCACCGCCGCCACGCGGTCGGCCCCCGGGGAGCCGGGTCGCGGGCCGGGTCGCGGGCCTCGCCGGCTCCCTGCTGCTCCTGCTGCTCGTGCTCGCGCTCAGCATCGGGGTGGGGGCGAAGGAGCTCTCGCTCGGCGAGGTCTGGCACGGCCTGCTCGACCGGAGCGCCGCCAGCTACCCGGTGGTGCACCAGATGCGGCTGCCACGCACCCTGCTCGGCCTGGTGGCCGGCATCGCGCTGGGCCTGGCCGGCGGCGTGATGCAGGCGCTGACCCGCAATCCGCTCGCCGACCCCGGCCTGCTCGGCATCAACGCCGGCGCTTCGGCCGCCGCCGCCACCGCCGCCTCGTTCCTGGGCGTGGCCACCTTCGCCGGCTACGTCTGGTTCGCGCTGGCCGGCGCCGCGGTGGTGTCGGTCCTGGTGTACGCGGTGGGCGGCGGGCGTGGCGCCACCCCGGCCCGCCTCGCGCTGGCCGGCTCGGCGCTCAACGCGGTCTGCTACTCCTACGTGAGCGCGGTGATGCTGCTGAACACCACCGCGCTCGACCGCCTGCGGTTCTGGACGGTCGGTTCGCTCGCCGGTGCCACTCCCGGCACGGTGGCCGCGATGCTGCCGTTCGTCGCGGTGGGCCTGGTGCTGGCGCTGGCGCTGGCCCGGCCGCTCAACGCGCTGGCCCTGGGCGACGACTCGGCCCGCGCGCTCGGCGCCCACCCGGGTCGGGTCCGGGGCGCGGCCATCGTCGCGGTGACCCTGCTGTGCGGGGCGGCCACCGCCGCCTGCGGGCCGATCGTCTTCGTCGGACTGCTGGTGCCGCACGTGGTGCGCGCGCTCACCGGCCCCGACCTGCGCTGGCTGCTGCCCTACTGCGCGCTGCTCGCGCCGGTGCTGCTGCTGGGCGCGGACGTGCTCGGGCGGGTGCTGGGCCGGCCCGGCGAACTCGAGGTGGGGATCGTGACCACGGTGCTCGGCGGGCCGTTCTTCCTCGCCGTCATCCGCCACGGAAGGGTGGCCCAGGCATGACAACGCATCGGAGCACCGGCGTGCTGCGGCTGCCGGGTGGGATCTCGCTGCGCTTCCGCCCCCGGGCGCTGGCCGTGGCCGGCGGCAGCGCGCTGCTGACCGCCCTGCTCGCCGTGCTGGCGCTGGGCAGTGGCGACTACCCGATCTCCCCGGCCGACGTGCTGCGCGCGCTCACCGGCGGCGGCTCACCCGCCGACGAGTTCATCGTCCAACAGCTGCGACTGCCCCGGGTGGTCACCGCCCTGCTGGTCGGCGTCGCGCTGGCGCTGGCCGGGGCGGTCTTCCAGACGGTGGTGCGCAATCCGCTGGGCAGCCCGGACGTGCTCGGCTTCACCCAGGGCGCGGCGGCCGGGGCGCTGGTCGTGGTGGTCGCGGGCGGTAGCAGCCTGGCGCTGGCCGGCGGCGCGGTGGCCGGCGGGTTGGCCAGTGGTGTGCTGGTGTACGCGCTGGCCTGGCGGCGCGGGGTGCACGGCTACCGGCTGGTGCTGGTGGGCATCGGCGTGTCGGCGATCCTCACCGGTGTCAACGGCTACCTGCTGACCCGGGCCCAACTGATGGACGCCGCACGGGCGATGCTCTGGCTCACCGGCAGCCTGAACGGCCGTGGCTGGGAGGTCGCCGGGCCGCTGCTGGTCGCGCTGGCCGTGCTGGTCCCGGTGGTGCTCTGCTGCGGGCCCGCGCTGCGGATGATCGAGCTGGGGGACGACACGGCGTACGCCCTCGGCGTGCCGGTCGAGCGGCTGCGGCTGGTGCTGCTGACCGCCGCGGTGCTGCTGGCCTCCTTCGCCGCCGCGGCGGCCGGCCCGGTCTCCTTCGTCGCGCTCACCGCGCCGCAGGTGGCCCGCCGGCTGACCAGGGCGCCCGGGCCGAACCTGCTGCCCTCGGCGTTGCTCGGCGCGGCGTTCCTGGTCGCCGCCGACTGGGTCGCCCAACGGGCGGTTCCCGGACACGAGTTGCCGGTCGGCGTGGTGACCGGTGTGCTGGGCGGCGGTTATCTGGTGTGGCTGCTCGCCACCGAACGGAAGGCGGGCCGGATATGAGCGACTCGACCACCCGCGGCGCAGCCGCGGCCGACGACGGAGGACAGATGCACGAGCCCGAGCAGTCCCGGGTGCCCGACGGGTTCCGACTGAAGGGCCGGGGGCTGACCCTCGGCTACGACCGGCGGATCATCGCGGAGGAACTGACCGTTGCCATCCCGGACCGCTCGTTCACCGTCATCGTCGGGCCGAACGCCTGCGGCAAGTCCACCCTGCTGCGCGCGCTCGCCCGGATGCTGAAGCCGGTGCGCGGCAGCGTCCTGCTGGACGGTCAGGACATCGCCGCGCTGCCGGCCAAGCGGCTCGCCCGCACCCTCGGCCTGCTGCCCCAGACGTCGGTCGCGCCGGATGGGATCACGGTGGCCGAGCTGGTCGCCCGCGGTCGCTACCCGCACCAGGGCCTGCTCCGCCAGTGGTCGCCCGAGGACGAGCGGGTGGTCGCCGAGTCGATGGCCGCCACCGGGGTCGCCGACCTGGCCGACCGCCTGGTCGACGAGCTGTCCGGCGGCCAGCGGCAGCGGGTGTGGATCGCCATGGCGCTCGCCCAACAGACCCCACTGCTGCTGCTCGACGAGCCGACCACCTACCTCGACATCACCCACCAGATCGAGGTCCTCGACCTGTGCGCCCGGCTGCACGAGGAGCAGGGCCGCACCCTGGTGGCCGTGCTGCACGACCTCAACCACGCCGCCCGCTACGCCACCCACCTGATCGCGATGCGCGACGGGCGGGTGGTGGCGGCCGGGCCACCGGCCGAGACCGTCACCGCCGAGTTGGTAGAGGAGGTCTTCCGGCTCCCGTGCCAGGTCATCGACGACCCGGAGACCGGCACCCCGCTGGTGGTGCCGGCGGCCCGCCGACGCCTTCGGCACCAGGAGCCGGTGTGAGCATCGAGACCTACCGGGACGCCTGGGGCATCCCGCACCTGCGCGCCGACAGTGCGAACGAACTCGCCTTCGCCCAGGGGCGCAACGCCGCCGTCGACCGGGCCTGGCAGATCGAGGTCGAGCGGCACCGCGCGCTGGGAACCACCGCCGCCTTCCTGGGAGCCGAGGCGCTCGGCTGGGACACCTTCGCCCGACGGGCCCGACTGGCGGACACCGCCCGGCGCTGCTTCGACCGCTTGGACGCGCCGACCGCCGCCTGGGTCACCGCCTTTGTCGCGGGGGTCAACGCGGGCCTGGCCGAAACCGCCCACCGAGCCCCGGAGTTCGCCGCCAGCGGGCTCAACCCCGGTCGCTGGCAGGCATGGACCCCGTTGGCGGTCTGGCTCTCCACGCACATCCTCTTCGCCGGCTTCCCCGGCAAGCTCTGGCGCGAGGAGGTCGCCGGCCGGCTCGGCCCCGACCGGATCGGGCTGTTCGCCACCGACGGCCCCGGCACCGCCGGTAGCAACGGTTGGCTGATCGCCGGCGAGCGGACCGCGAGCGGCGCCGCGCTGATCGCCGGCGATCCGCACCGGTTCATCGAGGACCCGGGCATCTACCAGCAGGTCCACCTGGCCTGCCCGGAGTTCGACGTGGTGGGGCTGGCCGTCCCGGGCGTCCCGGGGCTCGCCCACTTCGGCCACACCGGCACCGTGGCGTGGGCGATCACCAACGCGATGGCCGACTACCAGGACCTCTACCGGGAACGGCTGCGCCGCCGGGCCGACGGCGTGCTGGAGGCGCTCGGCCCGGACGGTCCGCGGCCCGCCGCCGTGCACACCGAGACCATCGAGGTGGCCGGCGCCGACCCGGTCCGGATCGAGGTGATCGAGACCGAGCGCGGCCCGGTGGTGATCGGCGGACCGGACGGGCCGGGCCCGGCCCTCAGCCTGCGCTACCCGCCGCGGGTGCGTGAGGAGTTGGGCTTCGAGGCGCTGCCCGCCCTGCTCCGGGCGCGGACCGTGGCCGACGTGGACCGGGCGCTGGACCGCTGGGCCGAGCCGGTCAACGTGGTGCAGGCGGCGGACACCGCGGGCGGGCTGCTGCACCGGGTGGCCGGCGCGGTGCCGCTGCGCCACCCCGACAACGCCCTGCGGGTGGTGCCGGCCTGGTCGGCCGAGCACGCCTGGCGGGGCTGGCAGCCGATGCCGCGCGAGGCGGTGGACGGGATCGCGGTGATGGCCAACCAGCGGGGACTGGCCGAGCCGCTCGGGGTCGAGTTCGCCCCGCCGTACCGGGCCGAGCGGATCCGCGCGCTGCTGGACGCGCCGACGCCCTGGCGGGCCGCGGACCAGAGGGCCGTCCACACCGACACCCACCTGGCCGCCGCCGAACCGCTGTTGGCGTTGCTGGCCGGCCTGGCCGGGCTCTCCCCGCGGGCCGCCGGGTTGCGCGACCGCCTGCTGGCCTGGGACCGGCGGATGGCCGCCGACAGCACCGACGCGGCGTGCTTCGCCGCGCTGCGGACCGCGCTGGTGCGACGACTGGCCGCGCGCCCGGAGCTGGCCCGGCTGGCCGAGCCGAACCCGTACCCCGAGCTCTTCCAGCCGTGGCTGGCGCTGCTGCCGCGGATCGGGTACGCGCTGAACGGGGTGCTCACCGGCGGCCTGCTGTCCGAGCCGGACCGGACCGAGCTGCTCGCCGGCGCCGTCGAGGAGCTGGCCGCGGACGGCCCGCCGACCGTCCGGTGGGGTGAGCGGCACCGGCTCGCGCCCTGGCGGGCCTGGCCCACCGGGCCGGAGGAGCACTGGCCCGAGCTGGCCGGCGACCACGACTGCGTGCTGGCGACCTCCAGCATCCCCGGCCTCACCGACCGCAGCGCCCGCGGCCCGGCCGCCCGCTACGTCTGGGACCTCGACCGGCGTGACGACAGCGGGTGGGTGGTGCCCTTCGGTGCCTCCGGCCGGCCCGGCGACACCCACCGGCGCGACCAACTGCCGTACTGGCTGCGCGGGGAGCTGATCCCCGTGATCACCGACTGGACCCGCCTCACCAAGGAGCAGGATGACCACCGCTGAGTCCCCCGCGCGCCGGGCCGTGTACGAGCGGACGGTGGACGGCTTCGGCACCGTCCGGATCGTCCCGGTCGACCCGGTGGCCGACCTCGACCTGCTGCACTCCTGGGTCACCCAGGAACGGGCCCGCTTCTGGGGCATGCTGGACGCCGACCGGGCCCGGGTGCACGAGATCTACGCCTACCTCGACTCGCTCGACACGCACCACGCGTACCTGCTGTGGCGGGACGGCCGGCCGGTCGCGCTCTTCCAGACCTACCAGCCGGAGGCCGATCCGGTGGGGGAGTACTACGACGTCCAGCCCGGTGACTTCGGCGTCCACCTGTTGATCGGCCCGTGCAGCGGGGAATCCCGGCGCGGCTTCAGCGAGACGCTGATCGCGGTGTTCCTCGGCTTCGTGCTGGCCGACCCGGCCCGGCGGCGGATCGTGGTCGAACCCGACGCCCGCAACGACAAGGCGATCGCCCGGCTGCTCCGGTCCGGGTTCGTCCTCGGACCGGAGATCGAACTGCCGGAGAAGCGGGCCCGGTTGGCCTTCCTGAGCCGGGACGCCGTGCCGCTCGGGTAGCCGTGCCCACGGGGCCGCGAGGGGGTGCGCGGTGTGCGGCCTGTTTTCGCTCGATGAGAGCGGCTACCGTGGCGGGCGGGGTCTCGCGCGAGAGTCGGGGGTCACGTCGGATGGAAGCATCGCCGCTCTACCTGGAGCCGCGTCTGGAGCCGCGACTCGGCGCGTTGCTGCGGTCCGCGGACCTCCTGCACTCCCTGGTCGACGCCCTGGGCTCCCCGCTCAACCTGCTCCTGCCGGCGCAACTCGCCGAGAACGTGGCCCGGTTCCGCGCGATCTACCGGAAGCACCGCCTGTCCGGCGGCATCCTCTTCGCGCACAAGGCGAACCGGTCGAGCGCGCTGGTCCGGCAACTCGCGGCGAGCGAAGCCGGACTGGACGTCGGATCGCTGGCCGAGCTGCGGCACGGGCTCGGTGCCGGCCTCGCCCCGGACCGGATCACGGCGACCGGTCCGAAGACCCCGGAGTTCCTCTGGCTGGCCGCCCGCACCGGTGTCCTCGTCAACATCGACTCCCGTGGGGAGTTGGAGGCGCTGGCCGCCCTGGTCCGCAAGCACGCGCTGCCCCCGGCCCGGATCACGCTGCGGCTCTCGGGCTTCCAGGGTCCGGGCGCGACGGTGCTCACCCGGCCGAGCCGGTTCGGCACCCGGCCGGCCGAGTTGGACGACCTGCTGGACGCGGTGGAGGGTCATCGCGACACCACCGAGCTGGTCGGTGTCGGGTACCACCTGGACACCGTGGGCCTGCCGGAGAAGGCGGTCGCGCTGGAGGCCTGCGTCAGGGCGATGAACGAGTGCCGGCGACGCGGGCTGCGTCCTCGGGTGATCGACATCGGCGGCGGCTTCGGCGTCAACTACCTGGCGCACCCCGAGCAGTGGGAGCGCTACACCAGCGAGCTGGCGAACGCGGTGCTGGGCCGGCGGCCCGCGCTGACCTGGCAGGGCCACGGCTACGGGCTGCGCGGCGAGTCCGGCACCCTCCGGGGCACCCTCGGGCTCTACCCGGCCCACCGGCCGGTCGCCGCCGAGCGGTACCTCGACGAGTTGCTCTCGTCCCAGGCTCCCACGCTGGGGCGGCCGTTGGCCACGCTGCTGCTGGAGAACCTCTACGACCTGGCCATCGAGCCGGGCCGTGCGCTGGTCGACCAGTGCGGTGCGGTGCTGGCGACGGTGCTGGAGGTCAGGCGGACCCCGGAGGGCGATCCGCTGGTGCGCCTCGGACTGAACGCCGGCGACATCGGCCTCGAGGCGCACGGAGTACTGATGGACCCGCTGCTCGTGCCACGGGACGGCGGAGTGCCGAAAACCGGCCCGGTCGGCGTCTACCTGGCCGGAAACCTCTGCCTGGAAAGCGATCTGATTACCCGTCGGATGGTCTTCCTGCCCGGCCTGCCGGCACCCGGCGACCTGTTGGCGTTCGCCAACACCGCGGGCTACTGCATGGACTTCGGCGCGCACCACGCGATGCGCCAGCCGGTCGCCCGCACGGTGGCCGTCGACCGGGCCGACGGGTCGTGGCGCTGGTGGCTCGACACCCAGTACTGGCCCATCTTCGCTACGGGGGAACAGAGTTGAGATACGACAGCATCACCGAGGCGATCGGCGACACGCCACTGGTCCGGATCGACCCGGCCGTGCACGGGCTGCGGAACATCGACCTGTACGCCAAGTTGGAGATGCTCAACCCGTTCGGCTCGGTGAAGGACCGCGCCGCGTGGCACATGACCCGCGACCGGCTGGCCGTCGCGACCGAACGCGGCGACACCATCGTGGAGCTGTCCAGCGGCAACACCGCGAAGGCACTCGCCGCGATCGCCGGCATGCACGGCCTGCCGTTCCGCAGCGTGACCAACCGGATGAGGATCCCGGAGATCAAGGACCTGTTGCTCCTGCTCGGTGCGGAGATCGAGGAACTCCCCGGCCAGGCCGAGTGTTTGGACCCCACCAACACCGACGACCCGCTCACCCGGATCCACCGGATGCTCTCCACGGCGGAGACCGGTTACCTGCACACCGACCAGTACTACAGCGCGCTCAACACCGAGGCGCATCTGACCGGGACCGGTCCGGAGATCCTGCGCGACCTGGACGGCCGCGCCCCCGACCACTTCATCGCCTGCGTCGGCACGGCCGGCTCCTCCACCGGGGTGGCCACCGCGCTGCGCGAGCGTGATCCCGGGGTGGACGTGCTCGGACTGGTGGCCCACAAGTCCGACTTCATTCCGGGCATCCGGACCATCGACGAGCTGCACGAGGTCGGGCTGTTCGACCCCGCCGGTTACGACGGCATCGAGGCCGTCACCGCCGACGAGGCGATCGACGGCATGCTGACCCTGATCCGCCGCTGCGGCCTGCTGGCCGGCCCGACCGGCGGCGGCGCCTACTACGGCGCGGTGCGCCATCTGCGGCGGTTCGACGCCGAGTCGACCGAGCGCCGGACGGCCGTGTTCATCGTCTGCGACCGGGTCGAGAGCTACCTCAGCTACATCCGCCGACGCCGTCCCGAGCTGTTCAACCAGCCACCGCGGGCCAACTCGGCCGCTGACCTCGCCACGGCGGAAGTCGCCGCCGCCACCGTCGTCGACGTCGAGCGGGCCCGGAAGTGGATCGCCGCCGAGCGCCCGCTGGTGGTCGACCTGCGCGGCCCGTTCGCCTACGCGGCGCTGCACATCGAGGGCTCGATCAACATCGTGGACCAGCTCTTCGAGGAACTCCTGCACGGCGGGCTGCCGTTCGGCCGGCAACAACCCGTCCTGCTGGCCTGCCCGGTGGGGGAGCAGTCGCAGCGGTACGCCGCGCTGCTCACCCGGATGGGACACCGCGACGCGCGCAGCCTGGCCGGCGGCATCATCGGCTGGCGGGACGCCGGTGCCCCGCTGGTGAGTGACTGAGGGGCCGGCCGTGCAGTCGGTGTTCAAGGAACTCGAGGACTGGAACGCGGAGTTGCGCGCCCAGTTCCCGATCATCACGGCCAGTCCGGAACTCGCCTACCTGGACAGCGCCGCGACCGCGCAGAAGCCGAGGGCCGTCCTGGACGCCGTGCGGACCTACCTGACCACGGCGAACGCCAATGCGGGCCGCGGCAGTTACCCGTGGGCCAACCGGACCACCGCGCTGGTGGCCCAGGCCCGGGAGCGGGTCGCCGCGTTCCTCGGTGACCCGGCCCCGGACCGGTCGGCGGTCCACTTCGTCAGCGGTGCGAGCGAGGGCCTGCGCACGGTGGCCCGGGACTGGCTCACGGAGCACCTGACCGCCGGGGACGAGATCATCGTGCCGTTCGCCGACCACCAGGCGAACGCGCAGCCCTGGCTGGAGGCACAGCGGCTGCTCGCCGCCCAGGGGGTGCGGGTCACCGTCCGGGAGATGCCGTACCAGGCCTCCTCGCACGACTACGATCCGGCCCGGCTGGCCGAACTGGTCGGTGAGCGGACCGCGTTCGTGGCCGCCACCCATGTGCACCACGTCTACGGCGGCGACCTGAACGTGCACCGGATCCGTCAGGCGGTCGGCCCCTCCGTGCCGATCTGCCTGGACGCCGCGCAGAGCGTCGGTCACCTGCCGGTCGACGTCGGCACCCTGGACGTGGACTTCGTGGTGTTCTCCGGCCACAAGGCGATGGCCCTGCCCGGCATCGGGGCGATCTGGGCCCGCAACACCCGGGGCCCGGAGTTCGCCCCCGGCGGCTGGGCCGGCACCCCGAACACCAGCGGGATCGTCAGCCTGGTGGCGGCCCTCGACTGGCTGGACGCCGCCGCCCCGGCCCGGATCGAGCGCTGGACGGTCGCCCTGGCCGCCCGTCTCACCGACGGCCTGCGCCGGCTGCCCGGCTACGAACTGCTCGGCTGCCAGCTGAGCCTGGCGGTGGACTCGCCGGTGCAGCAGCGGCACGGCATCGTGAGCTTCCGGCGCCACGGGACGAGCGCCAACGACCTCGGCTTCGTCCTGTCCACGCACGGCTTCCTGGTCCGTGCCGACAGCCACTGCCAGGCCCGGGCCGGCGAGCAGGAGGACTCGGTACGGGTGAGCCTGCACGTCTACAACACCCCGGAGGAGATCGATCGGCTGCTGGGGGTGCTCGACGCGCTCTGACCGGACCCGGGCGGCGACCCGGACTTCATCGAAACGATTTTCGTTTCCATTTATGGACTAGAGTGTGCGCCCAGACCCTCGGTGGTGAGACCCGTGGTGGTGAAAGGGGCATGGATGGGCGTGAGCATGGCGCTGGCCGAGACCTGGGTCGAGCGCTGGGAGCGCCAGCAGGAGCGGTACGCGGTCGACCGCGAGGAGCGGTTCACGGTGATCGCCGACGTGGTGGAGTGGGTGACGGGCCGCCAGGAGCGGCCCCTGGTCCTCGACCTGGGCAGCGGGCCGGGATCGCTCGCGGTCCGGATCGCCGCCCGGCTGCCGCACGCGCACCTGGTCGCCGTGGACGTCGACCCGCTCCTGCTGGAACTGGGTCGTACCAACGCCCCGGACGCGGCGCGCTTCGTCGAGGCGTTGATCGGGGCGGACGGCTGGCTCGACGTGCTGGAGCTGGACCGCCCGGTCGACGCGGCCGTCTCCACCACCGCGCTGCACTACCCGGCACCGGAGCGCCTGCTGGAGATCTACCGCGAGCTCGCGGCCGTGCTCCGACCCGGCGGCGTGCTGGTCAACGGGGACCACCTGGCCCCGCCGGAGCCGGTCCTCGCGTCGCTCGCCGCCACGGTCGGCCACCGGCGGGCGGGGCGGCAGGGGCCGGTCCCCGCGGAGGACTGGGCCGCTTGGTGGGCCGCCGCCCGCCAGGTGCCCGAGTTCGCGGACCTGCTGGCCGAGCGGTCGGCGAAGGCGGCCCCGACCAGCGGAGAGGGCAACGGACTGTCGGTGCTCCAGCACCAGGAGCTGCTCCGGGAGGCCGGCTTCCGTGAGGTCGGTGAGGTGTGGCGGTACGGCGACAGCTGCGTCCTGGTCGCCGTGCGCTGAGCGCCGGCTACGGCCACTCGGCCTCGCCGGTCGTGGTGGCGGAGGGATCGTCCGCGTCCCACACCGTGGCGATCAGGCGCTCCGGCAGTGACTCTCCGCGCCGGGTCGCCTGCTGCAGGTACCGCTCGACCAGGAAGGTGGCGAAGTCGTCGGGAGACCGGCGAAGTTCGCTCCTGGTGGGCGGCGGAAACCTCAGCAGCACGATCCCGTCACCGCCCGCGCGGACTTCGCGCAACTGCCACCCGTAGTTGGGCATGGAGGCCTCCGGCGGTCTCTCGCGCCATCCCCGACCGTACGGCCCGCGCACGCACGGCCGGGCCTGCCTCCAATGTAACCGGGGGGCCGGCAGCCCGAACGCCGGGAGCGGCGGGCCGGCAGCCCGCCGGTCCCGCCGCTCCCGGGCTCGCCGAGCCCGGGTCACGCCACGCTGTGACTAGGCCGACGGAGTGAGGCCGGCTCCGGCGACGACCAGGTCGCCACCGGGTTCCCCGTCCAGCTGGTCCCCGCCGGCATCTCCTCGCCGCGCATCACCAGCGACGACGCCCCGACCGTGGTCCCCGCGCCGATCGCGGAGCCGGGCAGCGCGATGGAGTGCGGGCCCAGCGCGGCGCCCTCGCCCAGCCGGACCTGGTCCAGACGCATCAGCCGGTCGTGGAAGAGGTGGGTCTGCAGCACGCAACCCCGGTTGACGCTGGCCGCCGCCTCCACCCGGACCAGGTCGGTCTCCGGCAGCCAGTGCGTCTCGCACCACACGCCGCGCCCGATCCGGGCCCCGAGGCTGCGCAGCCAGAGGTTGAGCAGCGGGGTGCCGATCAGCGAGCTGCCCAGCCAGGGCATGGCCAGCGTCTCGACGAAGGTGTCGTACAGCTCGTTGCGCCACACGAAGCCGGACCAGAGCGGGTGCTCGCCCACCCGGAACCGGCCCACCAGCAGCCACTTCGCCAGCGTGGTGACCAGGCAGGCGAGCACACCGGCGGCGAGCAGCACCACCCCGGCCAGCAGCGCCGCGCCGCCCGGGCCGCGCATGACCAGCGTCTCCTGCAGGGCCGCGAAGACCAGGTCGCCCAGCACCGCGCCGGCCACCGCCGGCAGCAGCCGGCACAGCTCCACGCCGGCCCGGGCCAGCACCAGCCGGCGCGGCGGGTCGTAGGTGCGGCTCGCGTCGACGGCGTCCGCGACCCGGGGCAGCGCGATGCCCGGCCGCCCCAGCCAGGACGAGCCCGGCTCGGCGTGCGCGGGGGCGTCCGCCAGCACGCCCACCAGGGCATGGTCGGGCAGCTCCCGGCCGGGGCCGACGATGCCCGAGTTGCCGACGAAGGCCCGCCGGCCGATCCGCGCGGCCCCGAGCCGCAGCCGGCCGCCGCGCACCTCGAAGGGGGCCACCAGGGTGTCGTCCGCGAGGAACGCGCCGTCGTCCACCCGGGTCAGCGTGGGCAGCGCGAGCACGGTGGAGGCCTCCACCCGCCGGCCCACCCTCGCGCCCAGCAGCCGCAGCCAGACCGGCGTGAAGAGGCTCGCGTAGAGCGGGAAGAGCGAGCCGCGCGCGGTGTTCATCAGCCGGTTCACCAGCCAGGCGCAGAAGGCGACCCTGCCCTGTGCCGGGTGGTCACCGGGGGTGAGCGGGATGCTGAACAGCCGGACCAGCAGGGCGGTCAGGGCCGCGTAGCAGGCCAGCGTCAGCACGGTCAGCGCCGGGGTGTACGCCAACAGCTGGACCGTCGCGGCGCCCAGGGTCCGGGTGTGCTCGACCGCCGGGAAGCAGATCGCCAGCGCGGGCACGGCGGCGAGCAGCGGGACCAGGCCCAGGCCGGGCAGCGCGAGCGCGTACGCGAGGTCCCAGCGGCGGGAGCGGCGGTCCTCGGGTCCCGGCCGGTTCTCGCCGGCCGGTGCCGGGTCGCCGGTCGCCCGGGCCGGCGAGCCGTGCCAGCTCTCGTGGGCGGGCACCTCGCCCAGCACGCAGGACCCGGCGGCCACCTCCGCCCCCTCGCCCACCCGGGCGCCGGGCATCAGCATGGCGCGGGTACCGATCCGGGCCCCGGCGCCGACCTCGATCGCGCCGACGTGCAGCACGTCGCCCTCCAGCCACCAGCCGGCCAGGTCCGCCTCGGGCTCGACCGAGCAGCCGGCGCCGAACCGGGCCAGGCCGGTGACCGGCGGCGCGGCGTGCAGCTCCGCGCCGGCCCCGACCCGGCAGCCCAGCGCACGGGCGTAGCGCCGGGCCAGCGGCGTCCCCAGCAGCGAGGCCAGGTTGAACATCGCCACCACCCGCTCGGCCGCCCAGAGCCGCAGGTGCACCGAGCCGCCCCGGGGGTACGAACCGGGCCGCAGCCCGGCGGTGAGCAGCCGGGCCGACCCCGCGCCGATCAGCAGCCGGCCGGGCCCGCTCGCCAGCAGCGCCAGGCCGCCCAGCACCACCCACCAGGAGGTGTGCGGGGCCCAGGGCAGCGGCCCGGCCAGGTTGTCGAGGGCGGCCAGCGCCAGCACCCAGCGCAGCCCGCTGACGGTGAACAGCATGGCCAGCAGCAGGAGTTGGAGCGCACCGGCGCGGCGCGGCACGGGCCGCACCCGGCGCTCCTCGCCGGCCGCGACGCCGGTCGCGTCCAGGCGCGCCGCCAGGTCGAGCAGGCCCGGGTGTGCGTAGAGGTCGGCGACCGACACCGACGGGTAGCGGGTCCGCAGCACGGAGACGAGTCTGGCGGCGGCCAGGCTGGTGCCGCCGAGCGAGAAGAAGTCGCTGTCGCCGGTGACCGGCAGGCCGAGCAGCTCCTGCCAGCGTTCGGCGAGCCAGCCGGCGGTGCCGGAGAGCCGCGGCCCGTCGGGCGCCGCCCCCCGGCCGGTCTCCGCCAGCGGCCAGGGCAGCGCGGCGCGGTCCACCTTGCCGGAGGTCTTGGTGGGCAGGTCCGCCACCACGGCCAGCACCGGCACCAACGACCGCGGCAGCCGCTCCAGCAGCCGGGCCCGCGCCGCGGCGGTGTCGAAGGCGGCCCGCGCGGCGTCCAGGACCAGGTAGCCGACCAGCACCTGGCCGCCGGCCGGGGTGTCGCGCACCGCCGCGGCCGCCGCGCGCACGCCCGGCAGCGCCTGCAGCGCGGCGTCGACCTCGCCCAACTCGATCCGCCGTCCGGCGAGTTTGACCTGCTCGTCGGCCCGCCCCACGAAGACCAGGCCCTCCGGGTCGGCTCGGACCAGGTCGCCGCTGCGGTACACCCGCGGGCTGCGCAGGCAGCGCTCGGCGCCGAACTTCTCCGCGTCCTTGACCGGATCCAGGTAGCGCGCGGTGCCCACCCCGCCGATCAGCAGCTCACCGGTCCCGTGCCAACCCACCGGCCGGCCCTGGTCGTCGACGACCGCCAGCTCCCAGCCGTCCAGCGGCGCGCCGATCCGCACCGGCCCGCCCGGGGTGAGCAGGGCCGCGCACGCCACCACCGTGGTCTCGGTGGGACCGTAGGTGTTCCACAACTCGCGTCCGGGGCGGGCCAGTCGCTCGACCAGCTCGGCGGGGCAGGCCTCGCCGCCGAGGATCAGCAGCCGCACCCGCTCCAGGCACTCCCGCGGCCAGAGCGCCGCCAGCGTCGGCACGGTGGACACCACCGTGATCCCACGCTCGACCAGCCACGGCCCGAGGTCGGTGCCCGCCCGCACCAACGACCGCGGCGCGGGCACCAGGCAGGCGCCGTGCCGCCAGGCCAGCCAGATCTCCTCGCACGACGCGTCGAACGCCACCGACAGCCCCGCCAGCACCCGGTCCCCCGCGCCGAGCGGACCCTCGCGCAGGAAGAGCCGGGCCTCGGCGTCCACGAACGCCGCCGCCGAACGGTGCGTCACCGCCACGCCCTTGGGCCGTCCGGTGGTCCCCGAGGTGAAGATGATCCACGCGTCGTCGGTCGGCTCCGGCCGGCCCGGGCGTCCCGCGGGACGCGCACCGGGGCGCGCAACCACCGTGCGGTCCGCGCCGACCACCGCGCGGACCTCGGCGTCGGTCCAGACCAGCTCCGCCCGCTCGTCCGGATCGTCCGCGTCCACCGGCACGTACGCGGCCCCCGCCCGCAGCACCGCCAGGATCGCCACATAGAGGTCGGCCGTCCCCGACGGCACCCGCACTCCCACTCGGTCACCCACCCCGACCCCGGCGTGGGTCAGACGAGCAGCCAACTCGTCGGCCTCGTTCAGCAGTTCACGGTAGCTCAGGACCACCCCGCCGGCGTCCAGCGCCGGCGCGCCGGGCCAGGCCTCGGCGGTCCCCTCGATGACGTCGAGCAACGTCCGGGCCGGCGCGGCCGGCACCACCGGCCAGAGCGCACCTCCCCCCGGCACGCCGTCCGTCCGGTCAACCGTTCGGCAGCGATCCAACTGCTGCCACTCCATCGCTGTGTTCACGAACCTTGTCCTCCCCATGAGCTTGCGGGCGGGTGACATGGCGGTTCCCGTCGCCCCCGAACAGTGCGTCGCCGGTCCGGCGAACCCATTGCCCGGTGGGGCGGAATCCAGCCGGCTCCGTACGGCCGGCCGGAGTTGGGGCCAGTCACCACCTCGCCGAAGCTAACGAATCGTCATGAGGGAGTGATTAAAAGGGTCGTCGGTTCCCTTTGAATTCCATGGGATTCCGAATAACCCGAAAGATATTCCTGCAACGAACACCAGAACGAAATATCGCGAAGTGGATGCGCGCTAAACGGATTTGGTGGCATTCTGCAGCAGGCTCGTGACGGTATCGTCGAAATAGGCGCCGTAGGAGGCACCGGGGGAGTCGCCGCCCACGTCCTCGATCTGCTGCCCGCTGCCGTTGGGCGCCACCCGGAGGAACGCGAAGTCCTGGTCCTGGTTGTGGTGTTGACTTCAGTCCTCGGTGGCGTAGGCCTGGGTGACCTGTCAACTGCCGTACGGGGCCTTCCCGCTGCGATGACCCGGGGCGAACGGCATGCCGCCCGGGGGGAGGCGCAGTGGGCCGTGGCGATCAGCAGGTTGCGGGTGGCGCTGCGCGGTCTGCGTGCTGGGCGAGGAGGCCGCCGAGTACGGGGCGCCGAGGAGCGGGAGGGCCGTCGTCGGCAGACCGGAGGCGATCCGAGGGGCTTTCGCCCGAGCGCTGTCCGGTCGTCAGTGCGCGCTGAGCAGCAGTGCGAGGAGCGCCGTCAGGCCGAGCATCATGCCCAGACAGCCGCGCCGCCGCCCCCAGCCGCCTCGTCCCGGGCCGAAGGCCCAGAGGTCCTCCCGGCGGCGTCGGTCGCCGTCGTGGTGACGGTCGTGGCCACCGTGGTGGTGGCCGCCGTGCCCCCCGTGCCCCCCGTGCCCCCCATGGCCCCCATGCCCCCCGTGGCCCCCGTGCCCCCCGTGGTGGTGGCCGCCGCCGTGACCGTTCATCTCCCCGCCCCTCCGTACCCCCGGTAACTGTCGCGTGACAGCCTGCCACGTCCGGGTCCGGCCGAGCCGCCCTCGTCACTCGATCGATGGACACGATTCCGGCCGACAACGGCGCCGGTGCGGTTACCTGCGCAGGGCGAGGATCACCGCCGCCGAGGCCAGGGCCAGTGCCAGGGCGGCGACGCCGTAGGCCGTGCGGTGCGAGCGGAGGCCGGGGAGCAGGCGATCCGCGGCCAGTCGGCCCGGGCCGGTGAGGGCGAGCGCGGCGGCGCCCGCGGTCAGCAGCAGCTCGTACTCGATGCCCTGCGGGGCGAAGAACCCGCCGTTCCACTTCACGGCCACGGCGTTGACCATGGTGCCGACGACGGCGGCGGCCGCGAGCGGGGTGAGCAGGCCGGCCGCCAGTCCCAGGCCGCCGAGGAGTTCGCCGAGGCCCGCCACCACGGCCATGGCGCGGCCGGACGGATAGCCGCTCATGGTGAAGAACCGGCCGGTGGCGTCCAGGCCGCTGCCGCTGATCCAGCCGAGGATCTGGCTGCCGTGGGCGGCCAGGGTGAGGCCGACGGCGAGCCGGAGCACCAGCAGGCCGACGTCCTGGCCGGGGGTGCCGTTCGAGGTGCGGTCCGAGTTGAGCGAGGACATCCTCAAGTCTCTCCAATGACAGGGGTGTTGGCGTTGTCGTGCCTGCGGGCCGGGCTGGCTCGACGTAGTGGTTCAAATTCGAACCACAATGCGACAGTACCCTGAGGTTCAAATTCGAACAACTCCGACTCGCCGGTCCGGTGCAGGGGTTGGTGTCGAGGAGGGGCGATCACGAGATATCTTGATGTCGAGACGTTGTAGACGTGAAGCGGAGACCCCGGTGACTGACTCGACCATCATCTATACGCACACTGACGAGGCCCCGGCCCTGGCAACGTATTCCCTGCTGCCCGTGATCCAGGCCTACGCCTCGACGGCGGGTGTCAGCGTGGAGACCCGCGACATCTCCCTCGCCGGGCGCATCATCGCGAGCTTCCCCGACTTCCTGGAGGAGGGCCAGCGCATCCCCGACGCCCTGGCCGAGCTGGGTGAGCTGGCCAAGACCCCCGAGGCCAACATCATCAAGCTGCCGAACATCTCGGCCTCCATCCCGCAGCTCAAGGCCGCGATCGCGGAGCTGCAGTACGCGGGCTACGCGCTGCCGGACTACCCGGACGACCCGAAGACCGACCAGGACAAGGACGTCCGGGCGCGCTACGACAAGGTCAAGGGCAGCGCCGTCAACCCGGTGCTCCGCGAGGGCAACTCCGACCGTCGCGCCCCCGCCTCGGTCAAGAAGTACGCCCAGACCCACCCGCACCGGATGGGCGCCTGGAGCTCCGACTCCAAGACCAACGTCGCCCACATGAGCGCCGGTGACTTCCGCACCAGCGAGAAGTCCGCGGTGATCGCCGAGGACGGCGCGCTGCGGATCGAGCTGGTGGGCCAGGACGGCAGCACCACCGTGCTGCGCGAGTCGGTGCCGGTGCTCGCCGGCGAGGTCGTGGACGCCTCCGTGATGCACGTCGCGGCGCTGCGCGAGTTCCTCGCCGCCCAGGTCGCCCGGGCCAAGGCCGAGGGCGTGCTGTTCTCGGTGCACCTCAAGGCCACCATGATGAAGGTCTCCGACCCGATCATCTTCGGCCACGTGGTGCGTGCCTTCTTCCCGAAGACCTTCGCCCAGTACGGCGAGACCCTCGCCGCCGCCGGCCTGAACCCGAACAACGGCCTCGGCGCCATCCTCGACGGCCTGGACGCGCTGCCCGAGGGCGCGGCGATCAAGGCCTCCTTCGACGCCGAGCTGGCCGAGGGCCCGGCCCTGGCGATGGTCGACTCCGACCGCGGCATCACCAACCTGCACGTGCCGAGCGACGTCATCGTCGACGCCTCGATGCCGGCCATGATCCGCACCTCCGGCCACATGTGGGGCCCGGACGGCAAGGAGGCCGACACCCTGGCCGTCCTGCCGGACAGCAGCTACGCCGGCGTCTACCAGGTCGTCATCGACGACTGCCGCGCGCACGGCGCCTTCGACCCGGCCACCATGGGCTCGGTGCCCAACGTCGGTCTGATGGCGCAGGCGGCCGAGGAGTACGGCAGCCACGACAAGACCTTCGAGATCCCGGCCGACGGCACCGTCCGGCTGGTCGACGCCGCCGGCGACGTCGTGCTGGAGCAGCCGGTCAGCGCCGGCGACGTGTTCCGCGCCTGCCAGACCAAGGACGTGCCGATCCGCGACTGGGTCAAGCTCGCCGTCACCCGGGCCCGTGCCACCGGCGACCCGGCGGTGTTCTGGCTGGACGAGAGCCGCGCGCACGACGCCAACCTGATCGCCAAGGTCAAGGCCTACCTGCCCGAGCACGACACCGAGGGCCTGCGGATCGAGATCCTCTCGCCGGAGAAGGCGACCGCGTTCTCGCTGGAGCGCATCCGCCGCGGTGAGAACACCATCTCGGTCACCGGCAACGTGCTGCGCGACTACCTGACCGACCTGTTCCCGATCCTGGAGCTCGGCACCAGCGCCAAGATGCTCTCGGTCGTCCCGCTGATCAACGGCGGCGGCCTGTTCGAGACCGGCGCCGGCGGTTCCGCGCCCAAGCACGTCCAGCAGCTCCTCAAGGAGAACTACCTGCGCTGGGACAGCCTGGGCGAGTTCTTCGCCCTCGCGGCCAGCTTCGAGCACCTGGCGCAGACCAGGGGCAACGCGCGGGCGCAGGTGCTCGCCGACACGCTCGACCGCGCGACCGGCACCTTCCTGGAGGAGAACAAGTCGCCGAGCCGTCGCCTCGGTGGCATCGACAACCGCGGCAGCCACTTCTACCTGGCCCTGTACTGGGCCCAGGAGCTGGCCAAGCAGACCGACGACGCCCAGCTGGCCACGGCCTTCGCGGGTCTCGCCAAGACGCTGGCCGAGCAGGAGCGGACCATCGTCGACGAGCTGATCGCGGTCCAGGGCTCGCCGGCCGAGATCGGCGGCTACTACCAGCCCGTCCCCGCCAAGGCGGCGGCCGTGATGCGTCCGTCGAAGACCCTCAACGAGGCCATCGCGATCCTCGGCTGAGTGCGGTGAACGGAAAGGGTCCCCGGGCTGCACAGCCCGGGGACCCTTTCCCGTCCCGCCAGAGTCCCGTCCCGGCGGATTCCCGCCCCGGCGGATTCCCGTCACTTCGGACGGGTCGCGTCAGGCGAGCGGATAGCCGTGCACGCCGGGCGGGAGCGGCGGTGCGCCGGGGAGCCAGTACGACAGCACCCACGCGGACGGACCGAACATCGGGCCCGGCAGCGCGTCCAGCGCGAACCGCTCCCAGCCGGCGCAGGCATGCGGCTCGGTGACCTCGGCGGGTGCGTCGCTGGGCGGGGCCAGCACGGCCGCGGTGAGCCGGGGCCGGCCGTCCAGGTGGTCGAGCACCACCCCGAGCACCCGCATCCGCTCCGCCGGCAGCACGATGCCGGTCTCCTCGGCCAGCTCGCGGGCCGCCGCCCGCTCGAAGGACTCGCCCGGGTGGTCCACCTTGCCGCCCGGCAGGCTCCAGGTCGGCGGCTCCCCGGCGGTGGTCCGCCGGCCGAGCAGCACTCCGCCGCGGCCGCTCGGCACGATCACGCCGGCACCGATCAGCGGCGCGCCGGCCGGTTGGCGGCTCACCACGGCGAGGGCGCGAAGTCCTTGAGGAAGCACCCGTGGAGGTCCTCCCCCTGCTCGCCACGGACGATCGGGTCGTAGACCCGCGCCGCGCCGTCCACCAGGTCCAGCGGGGCGTGGAAGCCCTCGTCGGCGAGCCGCATCTTGTCGGGGTGCGGGCGCTCGTCGGTGATCCAGCCGGTGTCCACGGCGGTCATCAGGATGCCGTCGGTCTGCAGCATCTCCTGCGCGCTGGTCCGGGTGAGCATGTTGAGCGCGGCCTTGGCCATGTTGGTGTGCGGGTGACCGGCACCCTTGTAGCCGCGGCTGAACTGGCCCTCCATCGCGGAGACGTTCACCACGTACTTGCGCCGGGCCGCGGCCGCCGCCATCGCCGGCCGCAGCCGGCTGATCAGGATGAACGGCGCGATCGAGTTGCAGAGCTGGACCTCGAGCAGCTCGACCGGGCCCACCTCGGAGACGGTCTGCACCCAGCTGTTGGTCGCCGCCAGGTCCGGCACCAGGCCGCCGGCGTCGATCGCGGTGCCGGCGGCGATCCGCTCCGGCGAGGCCGAGCCGGTGACCAGGGCCAGCGCGGTGACCTCCTGCGCGCTGAGCAGCTCGCGCTCACCGCTCGCCTGCCCCGGCAGCGCGGGCCGGTCCACGCTGCCGCTGCCGAAGCTGCCGATCACCTCGGCGGCGGGCAGCGCGCCGGCCGGCAGCGGCGCGGACTCGGCGGCGACCAGCTCGGCGTAGGCGGCGGGGGAGCGGCGCACGGTCTGCGCGGCGTTGTTGATCAGGATGTCCAGCGGGCCGTCGGCCGCCACCGAGTCGGCCAGCGCGACCACCTGGGCCGGGTCGCGCAGGTCGATCCCGACGATCTTCAGGCGGTGCAGCCACTCGGCGCTGTCCGGCATCTCCTTGAAGCGGCGGATCGCGTCGTTGGGGAACCGGGTGGTGATCGTGGTGTGCGCCCCGTCGCGCAGCAGTCGCAGCGCGATGTACATGCCGATCTTCGCCCGGCCGCCGGTGAGCAGCGCGCGGCGGCCGGTCAGGTCGGTGCGCGCGTCCCGGCGGGCCCGGTTGGACTTCGCGCAGGGCTGGCAGAGCTGGTGGTAGAAGGCGTCCACCTCGACGTACCGGGTCTTGCAGACGTAGCAGGAGCGCGGGCGCTGCAGGATGCCGGCGATCTCGGTGGTGGTCTCGGTGGTGAGGCCGAACGCGCCCGCCGTCTCGTCGTCGATCCGGCCGGGGGCGCCGGTCGCGGTGGCCGCGGTCACGGCGCGGTCGTTCGCGGTCTTGGCGGCCCGCACCTCCTGGCGGCGGCGCTGCTTCACGGTCCGGAATATCCCGGCCACCGCCTTGCGGATGGTGATCGCGTCCGGGTGGTCGATCGGCAGCGCGTCCAGCTCGTCGAGGACGTCGAGGCAGAACCGCAGCCGTTCCGGATCGATCCCGGGGCCGAGCCCGCCCTCCGGGCCGTCGCTCGCCGGAACCTCTCGTGTCGCCTCGATGGTCTGTCGCTCCTCGCTCGCCGTCATGCCTGTCCGCTGCTTCCTTGTTCGCTGATCCCCGCCCGATTACCCCAGGAATGCTACGGAGTGCCTGCGACACGGCCAAACGCGCTCGGTAGATTCATTGCCCATGAGCGCTGAGAACGTCCCTGCCGTGCTGCTTCCCTACTCGGCGCGGGAGATCCCGGGGCTGCCCGCCGGGCTGGAGCCGCACCTCTTCGACGGGAGCGCCTGCGACGGCCGGCCGGGCCCGCCGCCGCCCGGGCTGCTGGCCCGGATCGAGCTGCTGGTCGTCCCCTACATGAACACCCGCCCGGTGCTGCCGCTGCTGCCCGCGATGCCCGCGCTGCGGGCGGTGCTCACCCAGACCGCCGGGGTCGACGACATCCTGCCGCACGTCCCGGACGGGGTGCTGCTCTGCAACGCGCGCGGGGTGCACGACGCCTCCACCGCCGAGCTGGCGCTCACCCTGACGCTGGCCGCGCTGCGCGGGGTGCCCGGCTTCGTCCGGGGCCAGGACGCCGAGCAGTGGCTGGCCGGCTTCTACCCGGCACTGGCCGACCGCACGGTGCTGCTCGTCGGGTACGGCTCGGTCGGCGCGGCGATCGAGGAGCGGCTGCGGCCCTTCGAGTGCGAGGTGCTGCGGGTGGCCCGGACGCCGCGGGAGGCCGTGCACGGTCCGGTGCACGGGCTGGCGGCGCTGCCCCGCCTGCTCCCGACGGCGGACGTGGTGATCCTCGCGGTGCCGCTCTCGGAGCAGACCCGGGGGCTGGTCGACGCCGGGTTCCTGGCCGCGATGCGGGACGACGCGCTGCTGGTGAACGTGGCCCGCGGTCCGGTGGTGGACACCGGGGCGCTGCTGGCCGAGCTGACCGCCGGCCGGTTGCGCGCCGCGCTGGACGTCACCGACCCGGAGCCGCTGCCGGCCGGTCACCCGCTCTGGCACGCTCCCGGTGTGCTGATCACACCGCACGTCGGCGGCAGCTCCTCGGCCTTCCTGCCCCGCACCCGCCGGCTGATCGGCGCCCAGCTGAACCGGTTCGTCCTGGGCGAACCGCTGGCCAACGTGATCGCCCGGGACCGGCCCGTAGGCTGACGCGCATGGCTTCTGACCCGACCTCAGTGATGGATCCGGCCCGCCTGACAGCGGACCCCCACACCGGCTACGCCGAGCTGCGCCGGCGCGGCCCGGTGCACCGGATGACCGGTTCCGACGGGCTGCCGTTCTGGCTGGTCACCCGCTACGAGGACGTCCGCCGGGCACTCGCCGACCCCCGCCTCTCGCTCGACAAGCGGCACGCCCGGCCGGGGAACTACCGCGGCCTCGCGCTGCCGCCCGCGCTCGACGCCAACCTGCTCAACATGGACCCGCCGGACCACACCCGGATCCGTCGGCTGGTCGGCCAGGCCTTCACGCCCCGGCGGATCGAGCAGATGCGCGAGCCCGTGCAACGGCTCGCCGACGAGTTGCTGGACGTCGTCGAGCCGGCCGGCCGTGCCGAACTGATCGCCGACTACGCCGCGCCGCTGCCGATCACGGTGATCTGCGACCTGCTCGGCGTGCCGGTGGCCGACCGGCGCGACTTCCGCGGCTGGACGGACACCCTGATCAGCCCCGACCCGGCGCGGCCCGAGGCGGCCAGGGCGGCGGTCGGCGCGATGCTGCGGTTCTTCACCGAGCTGATCGCGCACAAGCGGGCCGAGCCCGGCGACGACCTGCTCTCGGCGCTGACCGCGGTCCGCGACCGGGAGGACCGGCTCAGCGAGGACGAGCTGACCTCGCTGGCCTTCCTGGTCCTCTTCGCCGGCTACGAGAACACCGTCCACCTGATCGGCAACGGCGTGCTCGCCCTGCTGGAGCACCCCGAGCAGCTGGCCGCGCTGCGCGCCGACCCGGGGCTGATCGGCCCGGCGGTGGCCGAACTGGCCCGGTTCGACGGCCCGACGCCCTTGGCCATCCGGCGCTTCACGCGGGAGGACGTGGAGATCGGCGGGGTGCGGGTGCCGGCCGGTGAGACCGTGCTGCTCTCGATCGCCTCGGCCAACCGCGACCCGGCGCACTTCGCCGGCCCGGAGGTGCTCGACCTGCGGCGCCCCGAGAGCGGCCAGGTGACCCTGGGCCACGGCATCCACTACTGCCTGGGCGCGCCGCTGGCCCGGCTGGAGGGCGAGATCGCGCTGGCCACGCTGCTGCGCCGGTTCCCCGCGCTGGCGCTGGACGGGCCTGCCGGGGCGCTGCGCCGCCGACCCTCGCTGCGGGCCCGGGGGCTGCTGGCGCTGCCGGTGCGGTTCTGAGCGTCCGCGGCGCGCCGGAGCGGGGGAACCGGCGCGCCGCCGGCCGGGTCCTTTTGCCGCCCGGGATCGTTAGATTGGAACGAGCAGAGGTCCTGCGGTGCCGGAGGACGGGTGAGCTGGATGGGCGTGCCGGACGACGTCGAGCCGGACCTGGTCGGTGTGGTGGGGCGGGTGACCGTTTCGATTCCGGCGCACGGGCCGGGTGAGGTGCTGCTGCCGGTGCGCGGCGGCACCGAGGCGTACGCGGCGTGGGCCGACGCGCCGATCGCCCGGCACACCCAGGTACTGGTGGTGGAGCGCACTTCGGCTCGGTCCGTCATCGTCGTGCCGTTCCCGGCCGACTAGAGCCCGCAACCAGAGGAGTCCGCCATGCTGTTCTGGCACGTTCCCGCACCGAACGAAGCCCTGCTGATCTCCGGTTCCAAGCGACAGGCGCAGGACACCCAGTTCCGGATCGTCACCGGTCACGGCAGCTTCGTGATGCCGGTCAAGCAGAAGGCCCGGATCCTCTCGCTGGCGCTGCGGGAGGCGGAGATCGCCGAGGACTGCGTGACCCAGCAGGGCATCCGGCTGACCGTGCGGGCGGTCACCGTCTTCAAGGTGGGCGACGACTTCGTCTCGATCGCCAACGCGGCCCGGCGCTTCCTGGCCGAGCAGGACCGGATGGAGGAGCTGGTCGGCCGGATCTTCGCGGGCCACCTGCGCTCGATCGTCGGCGGCCTGACGGTGGAGCAGATCATCCGGGAGCGGGACCGGGTCTCCCAGGAGGTCAAGGAGGGCAGCCACACCGAGATGGAGAAGCTCGGGATCGTGGTCGACGCGCTGCAGATCCAGGAGATCGAGGACGCCTCCGGCTACATCACCAACCTGGCCGCCCCGCACGCCTCGGCGGTCGCCAGCCAGGCCCGGATCGCCCAGGCCAAGGCCGACCAGCTGGCCGCCGAGCGGGAGCAGGAGGCCGCCGCGCTCAAGGCGCAGTACGAGCGGGACACCGCGATCAAGCGGGCGGGGTTCGTGGCCGAGACCGAGCAGGCCAACGCCCGGGCCGCGCAGGCCGGCCCGCTGGCCGAGGCCAAGGCCTCGCAGGAGGTCATCGCCGAGCAGACGCTGCTGGCGCAGCGTCAGGCCGAGCTGGCCGCACAGCGCCTGGAGGCCGAGGTCCGGCGGCCGGCGGACGCGGAGGCGTACCGGCAGCGCACCCTGGCCGAGGCGCAGCGGGACCGGGCGAAGTTCGAGGCCGAGGGCGAGGCGTACCGGCGCACCACGCTGGCGACGGCGGAGGCGCAGGCGGTCCGGGTCCAGGCGGACGGCAGCGCCTACGCCGAGCGGACCACCGCCGAGGCGCAGTCGGCGGCGAACGCCGCGCGGGCCGAGTCGCTGCGCGGCGGCAACCAGGAGCTGATCGCCGCCAACCGGATCGTCGAGCAGCTGCCGGCGTTGGTGGACGCGGCGGCCCGGGGGCTGGCCGGAGCCAACCTGACCGTGCTGAACGGGACGGACGGGGTGAACCAGCTGGCGGCCGGGGTGGTCGGGCAGGGGCTGGCGATCCTCGACACGCTGCGGCAGGGGACCGCGGCGGCGGGGCAGGCGCGGGAGACCGCGCCGAGCGGGAAGTCGGTCGACCTGAGCTGAGGTGCGACCGTTCGGCGACAGCGCGGGGACCCGGCGGTTGGGCCGTCCGGGTCCCCGCGCCGCACGCCCGGGTGGGGTGGGCGGGGCAGTCCGGTGCGATCCGTTGACATGGCCGCCGCACTGCGCTGTCATGTGTGCTAAGTCGTTTGATTCTGTCCGAACCTGATGACTCTTCGGACTGTTCTGTCGCAGCTCGTGCTGCGGTTCGGCACCATGGCGGTGCCCGCGGCCGCGGGTGCCCGCGCCCACCCATCCCACGGAGGACAGTTGTCCAGATTCTCCACGGCCGCGAGGCGGTTGTTCCGTCCCGTGCTAGCCCTGGCGCTCGTCGCGGCGGCCGCGCCGGCGGCCCTGCTGTCGGCCTCCCCGGCCCGGGCCGAGGCCAACGGCGTGGCGCTCAGCCCCCCGATGGGCTGGAGCAGCTGGAGTTACCTCCGGCAGAATCCGACAGAAGCGAACATCGAGGCCGAGGCCAAGGCGCTCTCCACCAGCGGCCTGCTCTCGCACGGCTACCAGTACGTCAACATCGACGACTTCTGGTACCTCAACCCCTCCACCACGGTGGACTCCTACGGTCGTTGGGCGACCGACCCGAGCCGTTTCCCGGACGGCATGGGCGCGGTCGGCAGCTACGTCCACGGCCTGGGCGAGAAGTTCGGGATGTACCTCACTCCGGGCATCCCGGTCGCCGCCTACAACCAGAACACACCGATCGCGGGAACCTCCTTCCACGCCCGGGACATCGTCTCCAACACGACGAGCTACGAGACCAACTACAACTTCGGCTCCGGCTCGATGTACTACATCGACTACGCCAAGAACCCGGTGGCGGCCCAGGCCTTCCTCAACTCCTGGGCGGACCAGCTGGCTTCGTACGGAGTGGACTACCTGAAGATCGACGGGGTGGGGGACTGGGACGTTCCCGACATCCAGCACTGGTCGCAGGCGCTCAACCAGACCGGCCGCCCGATCCACCTCGAACTCTCCAACTCGCTCGACGTCAACAACGCCTCCACCTGGCAGAGTTACGCCAACGGCTGGCGGATCGACGGCGACATCGAGTGCTACTGCGGCAGCTCCTCCTACCCGCTGACCAGTTGGAGCCGGGTTGCCAGCCGGTTCGGCGACGCGCCGCAGTGGACCTCCTACGCCGGCCCCGGCGGCTGGAACGACCTGGACTCGGTCGAGGTCGGCAACGGCGCCAACGACGGACTCACCACCGACGAACGGCAGACCCAGCTCACCCTCTGGGCGATCGAGGGCGCGCCGCTGCTGCTCGGCACCGACCTCACCAACCTGGACAGCGGTGACCTCGCGCTGCTCGACAACGACGAGGTGATCGGCGTCGACCAGGCCGGCCACCCGGCCTCCCCGGTGGACCGGCTGACCCAGCAGCAGGTCTGGGCCGCTCCGAACGGTGACGGCAGCTACACCGTCGCCCTGTTCAACCTCGGGGACAGTCCGGCCGCCGTCACCGCGCGCTGGTCGGACGTCGGCTTCAGCGGCTCGGCCGCGGTGCGCGACCTGTGGAGCCACACCGACCTCGGCAGCGCGAACGGCACCTTCTCCGCCACCCTCCCCGCGCACGGTAGCCGACTGCTCCGGGTCACCCCCGCGGCCGGCACGCACTACACCGCGCTGCACTACCAGCTGGTCAACTCGGCGACCGGCCAGGCCCTCGACGTCAGCGGCGCGGCCACCGGGGACTACGCCGCCGTGGTGCAGCAGCCGGTCGGCGGCGGCGCCGACCAGCAGTGGCAGCTGGTGCCGACCGGTGACGGGTACTACAAGATCGACAACGTCAACAGCGGCCTGCTGGTGAACATCCCGGGTGGCACCACGGTGAGCGGCACCCCACTGATCCAGTACCACGACGACAACGCCGCCAACTCCCAGTGGCGACTGACCCCGGACGGCAACGGCGGCTACGCCGTCACCGCCCGCTCGGACGGCCAGGCGCTGGACCTCGCGGGCGGCTCCGGCGCCGGAGCCGGCGCGGCCGCCGTCCAGTCCACCGCGAGCGGTGCGGCGAGCCAGCACTGGCGGCTGGTCCCGCTGCCCGTCCCGGGCGCGCAGTACAAGCTGGTCAACGCGGCGAGCGGTGGGCGGATGGACGTCAACTACGACTCCACGGCGGACGACGCGGCGGTCCTCCAGTGGGAGGACAACGAACGGCCCGACCAGCTCTGGACGTTCAACGCGCAGGGCAACGGGGTCTACACCGTGGTCAACGCCAACAGCGGCAAGCTGCTCAACATCCCCGGCCCGACCACCGCGGAGGGCACCCAGCTGATCCAGTACCACGACGACGGCAACAGCAACTCGCGCTGGACGCTGGTCGACGCCGGACCCAACCGGATCCAGCTGCGCAGCGTCTACGACGGCCTGCTGGTCGACCTCGACAACAGCTCGCTCTCCGACGGCGGCGTGGTACTGCAGTGGCACGCCGACGGCGGCACCAACCAGCTCTGGTCGCTGGTCCCGCCGTCCTGACCCGGCGGTGTGCGGGCGGGCGGGGCGGCTGCCGTCCCCGCCCGCCCCTCCGCCGGAGCGTGCTGGTCCTGGGGCGGGAGCCGCCCGAGTCGGACCCGTCCGAGCGGGAATCCCTGGTGCGGGGATCCGCCGTCAACCACTGACGCGGGACCGGTCGAGCGGGTCACGACCGGCCCGGGGAGCCGCCCGTCCGGGGCTCCGCCTCCGGTGCCCCCGCCGGCCGGTGCGGTGGGCGGGAATAGCGGTGTGTGGCGCGCTGCTTGAGGTGACCTCAGGGATTTCGCGCACGTTGGTGTGAGGAGTTGGACATGCGGTCGGGAGTTGCGGTGCGGGGTACGGTCGCCGAGGGGTTCGAGTCGGTTCGCGAGGAGTTCGCGGCGGTCGCCGCCGAGCAGGGGGACGACTACGCGGGCCAGTTGGCGGCCCACGTGCACGGTGAGCGGGTGGTGGACCTGTGGACCGGGCCGGACTTCGGCGCCGACACGCTCACCGGGGTGTTCTCCGCCACGAAGGGCGCTGCCTACCTGGTGGTCGCGCTGCTGGTGCAGGACGGGGTGCTGGACCTGGATGAGCGGGTGAGCCACTACTGGCCCGAGTTCGCCGCCGAGGGCAAGCAGGAGGTGACCCTGCGCCAGCTGCTGGCCCACCGGGTCGGGCTGGTGGGCGCGGACGCGGGCTTCACCGTCGAGGAGTTGGCGGACGACGAGGTGATCGCCGCCCGCCTCGCCACCCAGCGTCCCTACTGGCGTCCGGGGACGGCGTTCGGCTACCACGCGCTGGTGATCGGAGCGCTGACCGGCGAGGTGGTGCGTCGGGTGACCGGGCGCGGCATCCAGCAGCACTTCGAGGAGCGGGTGCGTGCCCCCTACGGCCTGGACTTCTACCTCGGACTGCCGTCCGCCCTGGAGGACCGGTTCGCGACCACGCTGCCCATGCGGCCCACGGCGGAGCAGGAGGCCCAGTTGGCGGCGGCTGCGACGGGCGACCAGAGCCTGACCGGGATCGCGTTCAACCGCAACCACCCCAAGGCACCGGCGCTGGAGGAGTTGCCGAATCACCTGGTGGTGCGGGCCAAGGGGCCGGCCTCGGTGGGCGGCGTGGCCTCCGCGCGGGGGATGGCCGGGATGTACGCGGCGGCGGTCAGTGGCGGTGACGGGCTCGGGCCGCTGTTGAGCGCGCGGACGGTGGCGCTGTTCGGGCAGATCCACTCGGTCGGCTACGACGTGGTGACTCGCGACCACAACGCCATCGCACTCGGTTTCCTCGCGGTGGACGGCAGCTACCCGGGCCTGGGGCAGGGGGCGTTCGGGCACAGTGGTGCGGCCGGCCAGCTGTCCCTCGCCGATCCGCGCTCCGGCCTCGCCTACGGCTACAACCGCCGTCGCTTCGCCTTCCCGGGCGGTGCGGCTCCGGAGAACGCCCGCCTGGTCGCCGCCGTCCACGCGGCGGCCACCGCGGCCCGCTGACCCGCCGCGCCCGTCCCCGCGCCGGAGCGCCCGCTCACCAGGGAGACCTGGTCCGTGGCGGCCGGCCGTGGGACGGGCCGGGCGCCACCCGGTGGCCGCCCCGCCGATCGCGCCGGTGGCGCGCGTGGCACGCCGTTCGGCGGCGTGGCGGTCGTTGGCCGCGGCCTCGGGTGCGCCGTACTGTGGCAACGTCGTACGGCGGTGGGGCTTGCCGTGAACCGCGGCTTCGAGCCGACAACAGTCCCTACCTTGACCGGTAGGTGGACTGTGTCCGTGTGATCATCGTGGACCGTCTCCCGGCCCGGTCGCCAGCCACAGCACGGGCGCCGAGGAGAGGCAGCGATGGAGTTCGACGTGACGGTGGAGATCCCGCAGGGGTCCCGCAACAAGTACGAGATGGATCACGCGCTGGGGCGGATCCGCCTGGACCGGATGCTGTTCACCTCCACGCGCTATCCGGCCGACTACGGCTACATCGAGGGCACCCTCGGTCTGGACGGGGATCCGCTGGACGCGCTGGTCCTGGTCGGCGAGCCGACGTTCCCGGGTTGCACGATCCACTGCCGGGCCCTGGGCATGTTCCGGATGGGTGACGAGCAGGGCGAGGACGACAAGGTGCTGTGCCTGCCGGCCGAGGACCCGCGGCTGGCGAAGTTCCAGGAGATCGACGACGTCCCGGAGCACGACCGGATGGAGATCCAGCACTTCTTCGAGGTGTACAAGGACCTGGAGCCCGGCAAGTCGGTGCGGGGCGCGGACTGGAGCGGCCGGGCCGCCGCCGAGGCCGAGATCGAGGCCGCCCGCCGGCGCCTGTCCGGCAGGTGAACGGCGGGACCGTCGCCGCCCCGTGCGGACGTGACCGTGCCGACCAGCAGGAACGCGACCGGGCGCGGAACGGTCCGGACGCCACCGACGACAGCTCCGGGCCCGGCGCGCCCACCACGGCCGGGGCCGTCCGTGCCGGATCCGAGGTCCACGCGGCGCCGTGCCGGCGGCTGGTGGTGTTGCGGCACGCCAAGTCCGCCTGGCCCGATGTGCCGGACGAGGAGCGGCCGTTGGCCGATCGGGGGCTGCGCGACGCCCCGGCGGCCGGCCGCTGGCTGCGCGAGGCCGGCATCCGTCCGGACGCGGTGGTCTGCTCGCCCACGCTGCGCACCCGGCAGACCTGGGAGCTGGTCTCCGGTGAACTCGGGGCGCCACCAGAGCGGTTGGTGTTCGACGAGCGAGTCTACGGCGCGGGCGGGGCCCGCCTGCTGGAGGTGGTGCGCCAACTGCCGGACGAGTGGCGGTGCGTGCTGCTGGTGGGGCACCAACCGGGCGTGCAGGAACTCGTGTTGGCGCTGGCCGGTGACGTCGGGGGAAAGGTGGCGCGGAAGTTCCCGACCGCGGGGATCGCGGTCCTCGCCCTGGACGGACCGTGGGCGCGGGCGGTCGAGGGAGCGGCCCGGCTGAGCGCGTTCGTCGCACCCCGCGGCCAGGCCGGTCCCGGGTGAGTGCCGCCCGGGTGGGCCGGACGGCGGGGTGCGACGAACGCGCTCCCGGGAGAGAGCCGGTCGTTGACCGCCGTGGGTGCGGCGGGTCCGCGTCGTGCTGTCAGTGGTTGGCGAGGCTCTCCGCCTCGGCGTTGTAGAGCTCCGTGGGATCGAGTCCCATACCGGTGAAATGGCCCGCGAGTTCGAGGGACAGGACGCCGTGGAGGCGGGTCCAGAAGGCGAGAGAGCGGCGGAGCGCCGCTGGCGGGGCCTGGTGTTCGCCTGCCCAGGACCGGTGTTCGGCCAGGTGCTCGTCGAGGGGTGTCGCCGGGGGGGCGGGTGGCTGCTCGGCGGCGCAGGTGTCGAGCAGGACGGCCATGATCTCGGAGGTGATCCGGGTGGTGTCCTCGGGGGCCTGGTACCCGGGCACGGGGGTGCCGTAGACGAGGAGGTAGCGCTGCGGGTCGTCCAGGGCCCACCGGCGCAGGGCGTCCGCCAGCCCGGCGAGGTCGGAGCCGGCCGCGGCGCGGGCGCGGAAGGTGTCGGCGAGGCTGCGGTAGGCGTCCCTGATGAGCTCGGTGATCAGCTCGTCGCGGTTGGCGAAGTACCGGTAGAGGGCGGGCCCGCTCATCCCCATCCGCTTGGCGATGGCGTTGAGGGAGAGGGCGGACGCCCCGGCGGTGGCGATCTGCTCCCAGGCGTGCCCCTTGATCTCCTCCCGCACCTGGGAGCGGTAGCGCTCCCGGGGGGTCCTCGTGTCCGACTCGGCCATGCCCGCCTCCAGACCTCATGACTACAACATCTACATCTAGTTAGAGGCTATCACCATCCTTCTTGACTCTCACTCGAGAGTGCTGTTACAACTTCTAGCGAAAGCAACAGCGTCTACGAAAAGGGGATGGTCATGAAGACCGAACGCCTCGTCCAGGTCGTTCTGCCGGGCATCGTGGCTCCGGAGGGCCTGGAGATCCGCCATGACGCCGTGCCGGTGGCCGGCCGGGGCCAGATCGTGATCGCCATGGAGGCGAGCGGCGTCTCGTTCGCCGAGCAGCAGATGCGCCGCGGGCGGTACTACGACCAGCCGCCCTTCCCGTTCGTGCCGGGCTACGACCTGGTGGGCCGGGTGCTGACCATCGGCGAGGGCGTCGATCCGAGCCTGGTCGGGCGGCGGGTGGCCGCGCTGGTGAAGGTCGGCGGGTGGGCCAGCCACGTACTCGTCGACGCCGACGACGCCGTGCTCGTCCCGGACGGCCTCACGGCGGCGGAGGCGGAGACCGTGGTGGTCAACGGCATCACCGCCTGGCAGATGCTGCACCGCCGGGCGCGGGTGCGCGCCGGGCAGACCGTGCTGGTGCACGGCGCCAGCGGCGGGGTGGGCTCCGTCCTCGTGCAGCTGGCCAGCGCGGCCGGTGCGAAGGTGATCGGCACGGCCTCCGCCCGGCACCACGACGCCCTCCGCGAGCTCGGCGTGATCCCGGTCGACTACCGCGCCGGAGACGTCGCGACCCGGGTCCGGGAGCTGGCGCCCGGCGGGGTGGACGCCGTCTTCGACCACGTCGGCGGCCGGAGTGTCATCGACTCCTGGCACCTGCTCGCCCCCGGCGGCACCCTGGTCGCCTACGGCAGCGCCTCCACCCGCGACGACACCGGCTCCAAGCAGCGGCCCGTGCTGAAGATCCTCGCCCGCACCTGGCTCTGGAATACCCTGCCCAACGGCCGCCGGGCCTACTTCTACAACATCTGGGCCGGCCGGGCGCTGAGCAGGACCCGCTTCCGCGCCCGCCTGCGCGCCGACCTCACCCAGGTGTTCGCGGCCCTCCGCGGCGGTGACATCACCGCCCGCATCGCCGTCCAGCTCCCGCTCACCCGCGCCGCCGAGGCGCTGCGCCTGGCGGAGTCCGGCACGGTCAGTGGCAAGGTCGTCCTGACCCGCGACTAGCCGCTCCCCGTGGTCGAGTCCCGTTCGCCCCTGGTCGCGTGACGTTCGATCGCGATCATGGCTGCGTCGTCGCTGAGTCGTCCGCCGACGTAGCTGACCAGGTCGTCGCAGATATGGCCGAGGAGCGCCTTGGCATGGCAGCGGGTGAGGGTGGTGAGCCGTTCGGTGAGGGGGTAGAAGGCTCCGAGGGCATTGCGGGCCTCGATGACGCCGTCGGTGTAGAGCAGCAGGGTCTCGTCGGCACGGAAGCCGAAGGTCTCGAGGTGGTAGGTGGTTTCCGTGAGCATGCCGAGGCCCAGTGGGGGCGCGGGTTGGCTGGCGTCGAGCGTCACGACCTCGTTCGCCCGCAGGAGCAAGGGGGGCGGGTGTCCGCAGGTGATGCTCCGCACGACGGGCTCGTCGTCGGGAACGTCGAGGATCGTGGCGGTGACGAACGACTCCCTGGCCTCCTCGGGTTCCGCGGCCTCCCTCATGTTGCTGCGGATGCTCCTGTCCAGGTAGGCCGCGAGTTCCGGCAGAGTGGCCTGCTCGCGGGCCGCGTCCCGGAACGTGCCGATGAGCAGGGCGGCGTCGCCGACGGCGGTCAGGCCCTTGCCCCGGACGTCGCCGATGATCAACCGTGTCCCCGTGGGGGTGCGCACGGCGGCGTAGAGGTCCCCCCCGATGTGTGCTTCGTCCTCGGCGGCCAGGTACACGGAGACCAGGCGCAGCGGCCCGAGCCGGTGGGGCAGGTCGGGCAGCACGGCGAGTTGCGCGGCCTCGGAGACCGTTCGCACCTGTACCAGTTCCAGCTGGTGCCGCTTCGACAGGTAGCGGGCGGCCGTGCAGAACGCCGAGGTCACGATCAGGGCCACCATCTGCGGTGGGGATGCCGACTGGCGTACCGCGTAGATGGACGAGAGGGCCGCCACGGCAGCGGCCGCGACCAGCCCGGTGAGCCGGGGACTGGCGTACCAGGCGGTGACCACGGGGATCATGATCAGCAGGTCGCCCAGATGAATGGAGGCGGTGAACGAAAGATCGGTGAGCGTGATCGCCGCGATGACCAGGAAGGGCGTCGTCGCCAGCACGGGATGGGGCTGCCGCACGCCGCCCGGGCGAGCCAGCAACCGCAGGTCCCCGGTCTCTCGCTGCACCATGCATACCTACGGAGTGTCACCGTCGCGAAATCCTCCGCACCCGGCAGTTCGCCCGGTCTGGATCTCGATAGGTCCCATTCTGGGCACGAGTGCGTTCTCCCGCAGCAGGGGCCGCGCGGCGCACCTGGAACGGGCGACGACCGAGGTGCTGGGGAAGCCCGGCGGGCGCGGCGACCCCCGCCCCGGACAGTCTCCCCGCGGCCCTTCCCGCGCTCCTGGGGACGCCGTCCACGTTCGCCCGGCCAGGGGGTCGGGGCAGCACCTCCCTCCCGAACGGTCGGCCCGACCTGCCGGGCCCCGAAGGTCGTGCCGTCCGGGCGGCACGACCACCTGTGTCCACTCGCACGTGCTTCCGTCGGGACCGGTGAAACACCCGTCGACCTGATCGCGGCGACCCGCCCGGGGGTCGACGACCGGCTCCGCCGCCGCCCCGCGGTACCGCCCCCGCGCCGCGTCAAGGCGGACCGGATGGCCAGAATCCGGCGTCATCAGGCCAGTCGGATGCCGAACATCCGTTCCAGCAGCAGGAGTTGGTGTGGGTCTGCTAATCGTTGGACGGCCCCGCGGCGGGCCGATCGTCGAGCAGAAAGGCACCACCATGCCTCTTCGCAGAGCACTGTCAGCCACCCGCGTCGCCGTCACGGTCGCCGCCGTGGCCGTGGCGGCCCTCGTCGCTCCCGGCACCGCGACGGCCTCGGCCAAGGCGCCGGTCCTCGCCCTCACCACTGCGGACGTCCAGGCGGCACGGACGGTCGTGCACCCGGACGCCTTCACCAACTGCACCGTCAGCACCACCGGGAACATCGCCCTCACCCCCGGCACCAGCCTCGCCCAGGGCGTCAACCTCTGTTCCGGCAGCTACGAGCTGGCCATGCAGACCGACGGCAACCTCGTGGTCTACGGCCCCAGCGGCGCGGCGCTCTGGTACAGCGGCACGGTGAACCCCGGGACCACCGTGGCGGACGCGCAGACCGACGGCAACTTCGTGGTCTACTCGGGCAGCACCGCCCTGTGGAACTCGCGCACCGGGGGGAACCCCGGCGCCTACGTGTGCTTCCAGACCGACGGCAACCTGGTGGTCTACAAGCCCGACAACGGCCAGTACACCTGCGGCGGCGGCTACCTGTGGGACGCCGCCAGCTGAGCGGTCCGACCCGCACCACCTCGCGGCCCACTCGTCCCGCCCCGCGGGCCCGCCCGGGCCCGCGGGGCGGGACGACGCGTCGCTCCGGTCGATATCCGGTCGCCGATCCGCGGACCGGGCTGGGACGATACGGGTATGGCACGCACATTCGAGGATCTGGTGGCGGAGGCGGAGTCGGCCCCGGTGGAGGGTTGGGACTTCTCCTGGCTCCGGGGGCGAGCCACCGAGCAGCGCCCGTCGTGGGGCTACCAGGGCATGATGGGTGAGCGGATGGCGCGGGCCTCGGCCGCCCTGGACATCCAGACCGGTGGCGGGGAGGTGCTGGCCGGGGTGCCGAAGCTGCCGCCGTTGGCGGTGGCCACGGAGTCCTGGCCGCCGAACGTCGCCAAGGCCACCCGGCTGCTGCATCCGCTGGGGGTGCTGGTCGTCGCCGACGAGGACGAGCCCCCACTGCCGTTCGGCGACGGGGCGTTCGACCTGGTGGTCAGTCGACACCCGGTCACCGTCTGGTGGGAGGAGATCGCCCGGGTGCTCCGGCCGGGTGGCACGTACTTCTCCCAGCAGGTCGGCCCGGCCAGCGTCTTCGAGCTGGTCGAGTACTTCCTCGGCCCGCAGCCGGAGGAGGTGCGCCGCAGGCGCCACCCCGACGACGCCCACCGGGCGGCCGTGGCCGCCGGGCTGGAACTCGTGGACCTGCGCTCGGAGTCGCTTCGTACCGAGTTTTTCGACGTCGGCGCGGTGATCTACTTCCTCCGGAAGGTGATCTGGATGGTGCCCGGCTTCACCGTCGACCAGTACCGCGACAGGCTGCGGCAGTTGCACGACCGGATCCGGAGCGAGGGCCCGTTCGTCGCCCACACCACACGGTTCCTCGTCGAGGCCCGCAAGCCCGCCTGACACCGGCCCGCCGCCCGCGGCGGACGGTGCGCGCCCCCGCTCCCGCAGTGCCACCGGCAGCTCAACGGCGCAACGCTACAACGGGACCGGTGGAACGTCACCGGCACCGAGGGGCAGCCTTCGCGGTCCGCGAGGGCCACCCCGACTGTCCCGCGAGGGCGAACCGATCGGTCTCGTGCGACCACGCGTTGTTGTTGACGGTTCCACAAACCGGCCATGGTGTCCATCATGTGTTGACACGGGCATGGTGTAGGCCAAGGGACGAGAGGGATATGGTGACAGCAGAGATGAACCGGTCGGTGCCGAGGAGGGGGACCGGGTGACATCTCAGGGGCATCCGGCGGAGGCTTCCGGGCGGGCGGCTGCCCGGGGAGGGAGGGCCGCCCGGCACACCGTTTCAGTTTCCCGGTTCGAGATCGCTCAGTTCCCCGCTGACGTTGAGCAGTTCGTGGCACGAGGACGCCTGCTTCCCCGAGGCCGGGGTGCCCGGCTGCTGGCAGGTCACGTTCGCCGTCACCGTCTGGTTCTCGGGAACCTCGATGGGAGTCACCCAGTGGTAGTCCTGGTTGCGGAAGGTCTCCAAGGCGATGGTGGTGATGGTCTGATCGCCGAACTTGATGGTCAACAGCCCCTGGTCGCCTTGGAAGTTGGCGATGACGATGTCGGTGATGCCGAAGACCTTGCCCTGCGGAACCTGGTAGCTGCCCACCGTGGAGGCGCCGCTCGCGGTCTGCACGTCGATCGTCGCGGAGCTCTGCTGGCCGGTCCCCGGCACCGCCGAGCCAGGGCCGCCGTTGCCGCCGCCACCACCGTTGTTCTGCGGCCCGCTCCCCGGCCGCGCCTGGCCGCCGGTGCCGCCGCCGGACGAGCGGGGCGAGGCCGCGCCGGCGCCGGGCGGCGCGCCGGGAGTGGCGCTCTGCTGGGCGACGGCCTGTTCCGCGGCCTGTTTGGCGGAGCTCTGCACGGCCGGGCGCACCAGGGCGAACCAGGCCAGCAGCAGCGCGATCAGTGCCGCGAGCAGCGCGAGCAACCACCTGGGGAAGATCGGGAGCTGGACGAACTCGCCGTCCAGCACGTGCCGTTGGCCGGCTGTCGGGGGTCGGTCGCCCGGCTTGCCCGCGGTCCTGCCGTCGATGTCCTCGTCCTGGCCGACGGCGACCTCGAAGGGCCAGGTGACCGGTTTGCCGAACCAGATCAGCTTGCGGGTGCGGGCCTGCACCCGCACCTCGCCGGACTCGCCGGGTTCGAGGCGCAGCCGGCCCGCGGTGACCCGGAACCGCAGGTCCTCGCCGGTCTGCCCGGGGGTGAACGTCACGGTGCCGGCAGCGTTCCCCAGGTTCCGGGCCGAGGCCCGGTAGCGCGCGCGGAGCCAGCCGCGGCGACGGCGGGGAGCGAGCGCGGCGCGCAGCTCGTGGAACGGCGTCACGGTGACCGTGGTCTCCGGAACGGTCACCAACTCGGGGCGCTCGGCGGGCAACACCCGTATGCCGAGTGGGAATTCACCGGCACGCACCTCGGGGGAGCGGGGCGGCGCGAGGCGGACCGTCACCGTCTCGGACGTCCCGGGGTAGAGGGAGACCCGGGCCGGCTCGACCGTCGTCCACGGTGCGCAGTCGCCGACCACCTCCAGCGAGTACGCCTCAACGATGTCGGTGTCGTTGCGTACCGTCAGGGTCGTGGTGGCCACCCCTCCGGGCGCCACCGTCAGTGCGGGCAGGCCGAGTTCGGCGGATGTGGGCATAGCGCGACGGTAGGGCCGCCGGACGTCCCGGGGAGAGAGCCGCGCGGGCAAGCCGCGGGCACACCCCTTGCCCGCGCGAACAACCCCGCCCTGCCCGGCCCGGTTGCCGCGGGCCGCTCGAGACGCGCTCCACGCTCCACCCAGGCTCACGGCCGGCCCCGCGATGTGGCAGCCGGTCGTCATCACCACACCTCCACTGGCGCCGCACAGGCAGAACGGAACGGTTGATGACGTCGATCGAGAGAATCCATGAGGCAGCCACGACTCATCACGCGGCTGTGGCAACGCAGTTGGGCGGTGCCCGAGTCCCCGGCCGGGCCGCCTCCGCCGAGCTGCGCGGCGATCCGAGCCGGGTGCTGGTGGCGGTGTACGCGGAGGACATCATCCTGCAGACGGGCGTCGTCCAGCAGCTGCGGCAGCGGCCCGAGGTGGAGCTGCTCACCGACGACGAGGTCGCGAAGGCCCAGGTCTCCCTGATGGTGGTCGACGGCCTGAACGACGCGGTGGCCGACCACCTGCGCCGGCTGCGGCTCGGCACGTCGGGCCGGATCGGGTTGGTGGTGGGCCACTTCGAGGCCGGCGGGTTGCAGACCATCATCGAGTGCGGTGTCGCCGCCGTGCTGCGCCGGTCGGAGGCGGACCAGGACCGGTTGGTCCACCTGATCACCGCATTGGCCAACGGTGAGGGCGTGATGCCCGGGGACCTGCTCGGCGAGCTGCTCGACCGGGTCGGAAGCATCCAGCGCACCATGCTCGACCCGCGGGGGCTCACCCTGTCGACCCTGACGGCCCGGGAGGCGGAGATGCTGCGACTGGTCGCCGAGGGCCTCGACACGAGCGAGATCGCGGCGCGGACCTCGTACTCCGAACGCACCGTCAAGAACGTGCTGCACGAGGTCACCACGCGGCTGGGCCTGCGCAACCGGGCGCACGCGGTGGGGTACGCGATGCGCCGCGGTCTCATCTGAGGCCCCGGCGCGGTGGGTTGCCCTTCGGGGACACAGGTTGTTACCCCCGTCTCGGGTGCCCGGGGTCTGTCCCCGGGCCCCCGGGACGGGGAGACTGCCGGGAGCACCGCCCGTCTCGGCATGTGAGGTTGAGCGTGAACGGCGCCACCGGCACTCCCCGCTCCATCCGGCGGTCGGCCCGCGCCGCCGTCGCGGTACTGCTGTCCCTGGCGGCGGCCGTGGTGACGCTCGGCGCCGCGAACTCCGACGGGCAGGCCGGGGCCCGCGGTCCGGCGGTCGGCGGACCCGCCCCGGCCGCCGGTCGGATCGTCTTCGCCGGCACGGACCACCGCAGCCTGGCCCAGGTGACCGGTACGGGGACCAGCACACCGCTGTTCGGACCCGGCCCCGCCCACTTCGACGAGGACCCCTCGGCCCGCGGTGGCCAACTGGTCTTCACCAGCCTGCGGGACGGCCCACTGCCCCAGGTGTACCTGCGCGACGCGTCCGGCGGGGTGCACGAGCTGACCACCGGCATGGACGCCGCCGACCCGACCCTGACCCCGGACGGCAAGGCCGTCGTCTTCGACGCGCTGGAGCCCGGTGGACCCGGCGGCAAGTCCCAGCGGGTCCTGTGGGTGATCAACAGCGACGGCACCGGGTTGCGCCGGCTCACCGACGGTACGGCCGACGAGACGAACCCGACGGTCTCGCCCGACGGCCAGTGGGTCGCGTACACGTGCGACGGCGACCCGGCGCACACCCAGATCTACCTGCGGCCGTTGGCCGGCGGTCCGCCGACCGAAGTCACCCGGGTGACCACCGGCAACGCCGTCGACCCGGCCTGGAACCCGGTGAACGACGACGCGCACCGTGACCAGATCGTCTACACCTGGGACCAGGGCGGCGAGCGCGGCCCACAGCTGATGCTCACCTCGCCCGGCGGGGGTGACCGGCCGTTCTTCCCCGCCACCGGCTCCACCTGGCAGACCGGGTCGGCCGCCTGGCTGCCCGACGGCAGCGGGGTGCTCTTCCTCAGCCCCAACCAGCCCGACGGCTCCCTGACCTCGGTCCAGAACGTCTACCGTGCCCCGACCTGCTCCTGTACCCCGCCCCAACTGGTCTACAGCGACAACCGGTTGATCGCGACGCCGACCTGGCTGGGCGGCCAGACCGACGGCGGGCCCGTGGTGTCGCAGACCAGCGCCGCCGCCGCGAACACGGCCGACCTGGAGGACGTCCGCCCCGACGGGGGCGACCCGCGCGACCTGGGCGTCAGCGTGCTGACCGAGGACCCGGCCGCCGACACCAACACCAACCCCGACCCCGCCGCCGACCCGCTGTTCCACCCCCGCCCGGGCTACGACCCCTGGTACGAGCGGCAGGGCTACACGCCCGACGGCCGGCAGATCGTGGTGACCCGCTACGAGGACTCGCCGGCCGGCCGGATCGAGCGGATCTGGCTGACCGACGCCGACGGTTCGAACCCGCACCCGATGAACCTCGCCGGGCGCGGCCCGAACGACTGGGACACCGACCCCACCTTCTCGCCGGACGGCAAGCTGATCGCGTTCAGCAGGACGTCTCCCGGCGGCGCCCAGGGGCAGTCCGGACCGGGGCGGATCATGATCGCCCAGGTGTCCACCGGCGCGATCGTGGGCACCGTGGAGCCGCCGGCCGGCCAGGAGGGCGCCTCCGACACCGAACCCTTCTGGTCCCCGGACGGCAAGCTGATCGCGTTCAGCAGGACCGAGGTGATCAACGGCAACGCCGGCAACATGCACGTCTGGACCGTGCCCGTCGACGACCTCGCCCAGCAGACCGACCTGAGCCGGGCGGCCTGCCCGGGCGCCTGCGACGTCATCGACGACAGCCCGGTGTTCTCGCCGGACGGACAGCGCATCGCCTTCAACCGCAAGGGCGGTGACGGCGGGGACAACCAGCAGGACGGCGTCCTGGTCATGTCGTCGAGCGGCAGCGGCTGCACGGTGGTCCTGCCCGCGGGGCTCAGCCAGGACACCAGCGCCTGTGACCGCCCGCTGCCGGACACCTCCACCACGGGCCCGTTCCAGCCCCGCGACGTCGCCTGGACGGCGAACGGCGCGCAACTGGTGCTGACCTCCCGCCGGGCCCTGCCGCCCGACTCGCCGGAGGGGCTGTCGGTCTACGACTTCGCCACCGGCACGCTCACCCCCCTGGACTGGCGGCTGCCGGGACGCCAGAAGGAGCCGAGCGTCCAGCAGTCCGTCGACCTGTCGCTGAGCGCGCCGGCCAGCACGCCCCCGGTCCACCCCGGCGGCAGCACCAGTGTGGCGATCACCGTGACCGACAAGGGCCCCGCGCCCTCGCCCGGCACCGTCCTCACGGCGTCGGTGCCGACGGGCGCCCGGCTCGACGGACTGACCGCCCCGGTCGGGCAGTGCGACGCGGCGGCCCTGCGCTGCGACCTCGGCACCCTGGCGCCGGGCGCGGTCGTCCAGGTCACCGCCACGCTCGTCGGCACGGAGGTTGGCCAGCAGCAGTTCGGCTGGAGCGTGGCCGGGACGGTGGTCGACCCGAACCCCGAGGACAACGCCGCGCAGACGATCCTCCCCGTCGCGGCCGCACCGCCCCCCTCGTCGGCACCGCCCACCACCTCCGCACCCCCCTCGCCACCGCCTCCCACGGCCACACCGCAGGCGCTCCCCGCGCCGCAGGCCGGCCCGGGAGTGTCGGTCGGCGCGCAGCCGGATCCCGGCTACGTCGGCGGCCGGGTGACCGTCAGCTACACGGTGCGCAACACCGGTCAGGCCCTGGCGACCGGCCTGCACCTGTCGCTCGGCCTGCCCGCGGGCGTCCCCACCGAGCCCCTGCCACCCGGCTGCACGGGCGGAGTCTGCGAGCTCGGCGACCTGTCCCCGGGCGGCACCGAGGTGGTGCAGGTGGTGCTGTCACCCGACGCGGCGCTGCGGACCACCGTCACCACGGTGCTGACCACCACCGGCACCGACGCCGACCCGGGACCGCACGTGGCGAGCACTCCGCTGCGCGTCCTCCAGCCCCGCATCGTCGCAGTGCCGCCGATCGGCAAGCCCGGCTTCGTGACCTCCGTGCGCGGCGTGGACTTCCCGCCCGGCGTGCCGGTGCGGTTCACCTGGCAGCCCGGCATCACCGCGGCCGCCGCGCCCACCTACCCGAGGGCCGACGGGACCTTCGCGGGCCAGCTGCTCATCCTCCCCAAGGACGAGACGGGCCCGCGGACCATCACCGCCAGCGGACCCGGGTTCTCCCCGGTGACCTGCCCCTTCCTGGTGGTGGAGGGCAGCATCGGCCCGCCGGGGGAGGTGGAACGGCGGTGATCCACGAGGTCGACGAGGCGCTGCGGCTGCTGCTCGTCGAGACCGGCCTGCCGGAGCGCGGGGTCGAGCTGGTCTTCGACTCGCCCACCCGGGAGTGGGCCGCCCGGCGCAACGCCCCGACGGTCAGCGTCTTCCTCTACGGGATCCGCGAGGAGACCGCCCGCCGGCAGGCCGGTGCCGTCGAGGAGCACGACGCGGACGGCCTGGTCGTCGGCCGGCGGGCCGCGCCCCGCTGGTTCGAGCTGGCCTACCTGGTGACGGCGTGGACCAATCGGCCGCAGGACGAGCACCGGCTGCTGGCGGAGGTGCTGCAGTGCCTGACGACCGTGGACGCGCTGCCCGAGCGGGTGCTCACCGGCACGCTCGCCCGGCTCGGGCTCACCGTCGGGCTCGACACGGCCGGAAGCGGCACGGGCCTGCCGTCGGTGTCCGACGTGTGGTCCGCCCTCGGCGGCGAGCTACGACCCTCGATCGACCTCAGGGTGTTCGCCCCGCTGCCCGGCGGGCGGGGGCCCGTGGGGCCCCCGGTCACCGACGGGCTCGTGGTGCGCGCCACCGACACCACCGAGGACGTCGCGGGTTCCGGCGCCGGCCGCCGGCTGCGCTACCGCGGCGGCACGGATCCCGGCCCGGACGGCTTTGCGGCCCCCCGGGAGCGCCCGTTGCCGCCGGGCCGTCGGCACCGCGGCGGCCCGGCGCGGTGAGCGTCGACCTCGGGGCGGCCAGGAACGACCCGTCGGCCGGCCTCGACCACCTGTGGGACCGGCTGCGGCGCGTCGAACAGCGGGTCCGGTCCGCGGTCCGCGACCGCAGGGCCGGCGACCCGGACCCGGACGACCCGTACCGCGGCCAGTACCTCAGCCCGGAGGCGGTGGAGCGGATCCTGGCGACCTCCGCCCCGGTGGCCGGTGCCGGCGCGGGCCTCGGCGCCGAGCCCGCGCCACCGCCCGGTTCCCGGCTCGAGCGGCTCGCCGGCAGCTTCGGGCTGCTCCCGGTGGACCTCGAACTGCTCCTGGTGGCGATCGCCCCCGACCTCGACGCCCGCTTCGAGCAGCTCTACGGCTACCTCAACGACGACCTGACCCAGCGCCGCCCGACGATCGGGCTCGCGCTCGAGCTCTGCGGGCTGCCGGCAGCCGGAGCCGGCCGCTTCCGTTTCTCGGCGCAGGCGCCGCTGATCGCCGGTGGCCTGGTGGAGGTCACGGAGCCGGAGCGCCCGCTGCTCTCCCGGATCCTGCGGGTGCCCGACCGGGTGACGGCCCATCTGCTCGGCGACGACCAGTTCGACGGCGCGTTGCACGGGCTGGTCCGGCTCGGCCGGCCCGACGCCGAGGCGCCCGCGGAGCCGGCCCGCCGTCTGGGCGTCGCCGCGGCGGACGGCAGCGGACTGGTGTACCTGCTCGACCGGGGCGGCCACGCCGGTCTGCTGGCGGTGGACGCCCTCGTGGCCGGCGGCCGGCCGCCCCTGGTCGTCGACGCCGCCGCTCTCGTCGCCGCGTTCGCCGCCCGCCCACCGGAGGCCACCGTGCGCGCGCTCGCCCGGGAGGCGCGGCTGCGCGGCAGCGGTGTCGTGCTGGGCCCGCTGGACCGGCTCGAACCCGAACGCCCCGAGCGGGTCCGGCTGTTGCGCGAGCTGTGCGCGCGGCTCGCCGGCGTGCCGCTGGTGGTGCACGGCGGCCGGCCGTGGGATCCGGCCTGGGCACGGGAGAGCCCGGTGGTGATCACCGTTCCGCCACCGGACCCGCGGCAGCGCGCCGAGCAGTGGGCACGCGCGCTGAGTGCGGCGCAGGCCCCGCCGGGCGGCCCGGCGGGGCAGCCCGCGCGGGCCCCGCTGGGCGCCGAGTTGGCCGAGGCGATCGCCCCGTACCGGTTGGACCAGGAGCAGGTGGCGCGGGCCGCCGAGGTGGCGGTCAGGACGGCGGCCGCCCGCGGCCGCCCGGTGCGCGCCGAGGACCTGCGGGCCGCGGTGCGGGCCCAGAACGGGGCGGGGCTGGCCCGTCTCGCCCGCCGGATCGACCCCGCGGTCGGCTGGGACGATCTGGTGCTGCCCGAACCCACCGGGCGCCGGCTGCGCGAGCTCGTCCTGCGGGCCACCCACCGCGACCAGGTGCTCGGCCGGTGGCGGATGCGGCCGGGCGGCGGGCGGGGGCGCGGGGTGATCGCCCTGTTCGCGGGGGAGTCGGGCACCGGCAAGACGATGTCGGCCGAGGTGGTGGCCGCCGAGCTGGGCATGGAGCTGTACGTCGTGGACCTGTCCACCGTGGTGGACAAGTACCTCGGCGAGACGGAGAAGAACCTGGAGCGCATCTTCACCGAGGCCGCGCAGGTGAACGGCGTCCTGCTGTTCGACGAGGCCGACGCGCTCTTCGGGAAGCGCTCGCAGGTCAAGGACGCCCACGACCGCCACGCGAACGTGGAGTCGGCGTACCTGCTGCAGCGCATGGAGTCCTTCGACGGGATCGCGGTGCTGACGACCAACCTGCGCGCCAACCTCGACGAGGCGTTCACCCGGCGGCTGGACGTCATCGCGGAGTTCCCGCTGCCGGACGAGGAGCGGCGACGCGTCCTGTGGGACCGTTGTCTGGGCCCGCACCTGCCCCGTGGTGACGACCTCGACCTGGAGTACTGCGCGCGGCACTTCGAGCTCGCCGGCGGTTCCATCCGGTCCTGCGCGGTGACCGCGGCCTACCTGGCGGCCGAGACGGGCCGGCCGCTGGGCATGGCGCAGCTGGTGTCCGCGGTGGTCGCGGAGTACCGCAAGCTCGGCCGCCTGGTCCTGGAGGGCGAGTTCGGGCCGTGGCTGGGCGTCCTCGGGGACGGCGAGTGCGCCTGACCCCACCGGGGCCCGCCGCCGGCGCCGTCCCGCGGGGACCCGCGGCGGTGGCCGCCGGGGGCAGCGTCCCTGCCCCCGGTCTGGAACCCCGGGACATGTCCCCGGCAGGTGGTCGGGCAGCAGACTCGGGGGGCGAACAACGGGCCACCCGAAGGAGCGAGCATGCCGTCGTACCTCACCCCGGGCGTGTACGTGGAGGAGGTCCAGTCCGGTGCCCGGCCGATCGAGGGAGTCGGCACGGCCGTCGCCGCCCTGGTCGGCTTCGCCGAGACCGGACCCTTCCACGAGCCGACCCTGGTGACCAACTGGGACCAGTACGTCCGGACGTTCGGCGGCTTCACCGAAGGCACCTACCTGCCGCACGCCGTCTACGGCTTCTTCGCCAACGGCGGCGGCTCCGCCTACATCGTCCGGGTCGGCGACCCGGCCCGGCAGGCGGCCGACGGTGGGCCGGACCCGGCCCGCAGCGTGCCCCCGCCCACCGCGGTCGCGGGCTTCCTCTTCTCCGCCCTGCCCGGCGCGGGCGGCGACGTGTCGGTCGAGATCGCCGACACCGAGGGGGAGAACGTCCCGGAGGACCGGTTCCGGCTGCTGGTCCGCCGGGGCGGCGAGGTCGCCGAGACCTACGACGTGTCGACCCGCAAGAACACCAGGGGATATGTCGTCACCCAGCTGCGGGAGTCCAAGCTCGTCACGGTCACCGAGCAGCCCGGCACCGCGCCGAGCCGCCCCGAGCGCCAGACCCACGCCCTCGCCGCCGCGCCCGCCCCCGCGCCGGCGGCGGCCCCCGCCACCCGCCTCGACCCCGCCGAGTACGTCGGCGACGCCTCGGCCCGGACCGGCTTCGCGGGGCTGGAGGCGATCGACGAGATCACCATGGTCGCGGTCCCCGACCTGATGAGCGCCCACCAGCGCGGCGACCTCGACGCGGAGGGCCTGCGGACCGTCCAGCTGGCGGTGATGTCGCACTGCGAGCAGATGGGCGACCGGATCGCCGTGCTGGATCCGCCACCGGGCCTGAACGCCCAGCAGATGCGCACCTGGCGCTACGACGAGGCGGGCTTCGACTCCCGCTACGCCGCCCTGTACTACCCGTGGATCAAGGTGTTCGACCCGGCGAGCGGACGCAACGTGCTGGTCCCCCCGAGCGGGCACGTCGCCGGGGTGTGGGCGCGCAGCGACGCCGAACGCGGCGTGCACAAGGCCCCGGCCAACGAGATCATCCGCGGCGCGGTGGACCTGGAGCTCCGCCTCAGCAAGGGCGAGCAGGACCTGTTGAACCCGATCGGCGTCAACTGCGTGCGCGCCTTCCCCGGGCGCGGTATCCGGATCTGGGGCGCGCGCACCCTCTCCTCGGACCCCGCCTGGCGCTACCTCAACGTGCGGCGGCTCTTCAACTACCTGGAGGAGTCCATCCTCCTGGGGACCCAGTGGGTGGTCTTCGAGCCCAACGACGACCGGCTGTGGTCCAGCGTCCGCCGGAACATCACCGCGTTCCTGACCGAGGAGTGGCGGCGCGGCGCGCTGTTCGGCCAGACGGCGGCCGACGCCTTCTACGTCAAGTGCGACCGCGACAACAACCCCCAGGAGTCCATCGACCTCGGGCAGGTGGTGTGCGAGATCGGGGTCGCTCCGGTGAAGCCCGCCGAGTTCGTGGTGTTCCGGCTGTCCCAGTTCTCCGACAGCACGAGCCTCGTCAACGAGTGACCAGCAGCATCGGCACCCACCGGAAGGTGACAGGAAGTCATGGCTGAAGGCGATCCGCTCTCCACACATATCTTCGGCGTCCAACTCGGCGGCTACAACGTCGAGTCCGTCAAGGCGATCACCAACCTGACGGTCGATCAGGACGTCGTCGAGTACAAGCAGGTGACCCAGCAGGGCAAGCTGATCGTCCGCAAGCAGCCCGGCGCCCGGCTGCCCGGCGAGGTGACGATCACCCGCGGTCTCGACAAGAGCAGCGCGTTCACGAGCTGGATCAAGGAGACCCTCAACAACGGCGCGATCAACACCGCGCGGCAGAACCTCACCATCGAGGTCAAGGACACCACCGGCGCCACCCTGCGCCGCATCCAGCTGACCAACGCCTGGGCCAGCCGCTGGGAGGGCCCCACGCTCACCGCGGGCGAGTCGAACGCCGCGACCGAGACCGTGACCATCGTGTTCGAGGAGATCACCGTCGAATGAGGCGACGGATCGGCCTTGAGGAACTCCTGGAGCAGGCCCCGGCCCCGGCGTCGCAGACCGCCGCGCCGCAGCCGCGGCGCCCCGGTCACCCGGACCCCCGGGAGCACGGGCCGCGTACCGAGTTCGAGTTCGAGCTGCCGCTCGGCTACGTCGACGACGACGGCACGGTGCACCGGCACGGCGCCATGCGCCTGGCCACCGCGCGCGACGAGCTGATGCCCCAGATCGACAAGCGGGTCAAGGAGAACCCGGCGTACCTGAGCGTGGTGCTGCTGAGCCACGTGATCACCAGGCTCGGCACCGTCACCGACGTGCACGCCGGTGTCGTCGAGCAGATGTACGCCACCGACGTCGCGTTCCTCCAGGACCTCTACCAGCGGATCAACAGCGAAGGCCACACGCGTGCCGCGGTGACCTGCCCGCACTGCGACGGCTCCTTCGAGGTGGACCTCGCTGGTGGGCGCCTGGGGGAATCGTGACGTACGCGCCCGCTCGGCTGTACGAGGAGGTCGCGTACGTCGCCTACCACTTCCACTGGCAGCGGGAGGACATCCTCGACCTGACCCACCGCGAACGCGGGCAGTGGGTCCGGGAGATCGCGCGGATCAACACCCGCGTCAACGAGGGCGGGTGAGCCGGGTGGGGTTCCGGGACAGGTTCACCCGGCGGCGGGCCGGCGGTGCGGTGGGTGGTGGCGCGGGCGATGGCGGTGCCGGGGCGGGCGCGCCCGGCCGGCGGGACTCCGCCGCCGGCGGCCGGGACGGGGGGTGGCGCGCGATCGAGCCCTTGACCCCGGCCATCGCGGGGCCGGTCTCCCGGGTCAGCGACGGCCTGCGGTTCCGCGCCCGGCTCGCCTCCTGGCAGGACCCGTCGCGCTGCGGCACGCTCGGCCACGCGGTGCTCCCGACCGCCCCGGCCGGGATCCTGCGGGCGGTGGCGCGGCCGCCCGGTGCGGCCACCACGGTCGCCGGAGCGGACGAGCTCGCGCTGCGGCACGCGGCGGCGCCGGGGACGGCGGCGATGGCGTCGGAGGCGGGGGAACCGTCGGAGCCGGGGGAGGCCCGGCAGATCCAGAGGTCCCCAGGGGTGCGGCGGCTGCCCGTCAGGCCGGGCCCGCCGGTGGCACGCGGGGGCGGTGGGGCCGGTGCGGGCGCTCCCACGGAGGGCGACGGCGGCACCGCGACGGCCGGCGCGCACCCGACGTCCGATCGTGGCGCCGCGACGTCCCCGCGTCAGGTCGGCCCGGTGCTGCCGCGCCCGATCGGCGAACCGCTGACCGTGGCGCCGCGCCCCCGGCCGCTGCCCACCCGCCCGGTGACGGTGGTCCCGCTCCGGAGCGGGGAACGCCGCGCGGGCGCGGCAGCACCGGAACGGGCCGCCGCCGGGTCGCCGCCCGCGGCGCCGGGGGAGCCGAGTGCCAACGCCGGTCCGCCCGGGACCCCCACGCGGACCGTGGCGGAGCGAACCGGTGCCGCCCCGGCCCCGGCCACCGCCGCCGGGTCGCCGCCAGCCGGGCACGCCGACGGTGTGGTGCGGCGCGCTGCCACGAAGGGCGCCGCCTCGAGCCGACCCGTCCTCGGCGCACCACTGACCTCGCTGCCCGCGACCGCCGCGCCAGGGCCCGCCGTCGGCGGCTCCGAGAGCGCTGACATGACGTCAAATACCTTACTGATACCGCTCGTTCCCGTTGCCTCGGAGCCGTTCGGACTGGCCGGGGACCCGCCCGGCGGAGCAGGATGGGGTGCTCGCGAGGGCGGCGGGTCCCCCACCCGGTGGCCGGGCGGGCGTGCCGGGGGCGTGCCCGGCGGACCGGGCCGACCGGCCGCGGTGCCGCAGTCGGGCGGCGGGCAGGCGCCCGCTCGCCCCGAGGACGGACCGCTCGGCGCCACCCACGCGCTCGGCGGCTCCGCCGTCCGGGAACCGGGGAGGTCGGCTCCCTTCCACCCCGCCCCCGGGGCCGGCGACGCCGGCCACATCCAGCGCGCGCCCTCCGCGAGCGAGGGTTCCCCGCCCGCGCCGCCGTCGGCGGCGTCCGGACCCGCCACGCGGGTGCGCCGTGACTCCACCACCGCCCGCACGCGTGGGGGTCTGGGCGCGCCCCTCGACGCTCTGCCGCCGACCGCGGCCGTACCGGCCGGCGGCAGAGCGCCGCTGCTCGGCGGGCGCGGCGCCGCGCGGCGGGCCACGGACCCGGTGGCGGCCGAGGTCACGAGCGGCGGGACCGGAACCGGGGGGGAGCGCGGCACACCCACCCTCCCCGCACCACCGCGGCCGGCCGTGCCCACCGGGATGGTGTTGCGCGGGGAGGGGGACCGCGTCGCCGGCGACGCGGTCGCCGACAGGTGGTCCCCGGAGGGCGCGCCGGAGCCAACGGCCCTCCAGCGCGGGGTCGGTGACGTGCGCCGCGGCCCGAACCCCGGCGCTCGGGGCGCGGACCTGAGCGCGGGTCCCGACCGGACCGGGGATGCGGGAGGGCACGTCGCGGGAGCCGACCCGCGGGCGTTCGACGCCGCGCCGCGGATGGCGGGCGCCTCCGCCTTCCCCTCCCCGCCGCCCGGCCCCGGACCGGACCGGTCCTCAGTCGTGCCGAGGCCGCCCGCCGCCGCCACCCACCGGGTGCCCGCCGCAGCGCCGGACCCGACCGGCGCACGGCTCGGCTCCGATCGCGGCACGGGCGCGCGCCCTGCCGCGCCGCGGGACGGCCGCGGCCCGACGCTCCGGGCCCGCCCGTCGATCGCCGACCGGACCGTGCAGCGCGCGGCGACGCCCGCCCGCCCCGCGCGACCCTTGCTCGGCGAGCGCCGGATGAGGTTCGCCCTCGCCGCACCCCCGCCACCGCTCGCGGCCGGCACCGGCCCCGCTCCGGCGCCCGCCCCACCCGTCGTGCGGGCCCTGCGGTGGCAAGCTCCACCGGCGCGCACGGACGACCGGTCGGGCACTGCGGAGCCGGCGACGCCCGGTGGGTGGCGGGGCCGGGTCACCGCCGCCCTGCGGCGCTCGCGCCTCCGGCCCCCGGCCCGCACGGCGCGCGGCCGGCTCGACGCCGCGGACCCGGTGCCACCGGCGGACCCGTCGGGCGCCGGTGCCGGGGTGGGGACGGCGGTGGGCTCGGCGCGGCCCCGCGCCAACCGTGCCGCGGCCACCGCCCCGCACCCGCCGGTGCCCGTCAGCCCGCGTGGTGCGGCGGAGTCGGACATCGGTGGTCCCTCCGGCCCGCAGGCGCGACTCCGACCCGCACCGGAGCCCGCCGCCGTTCGTCCGGGGCGGCCGGCCGTGCAGCGTTCGGCCGCGCCCGGTGGCGCCCGTTCCACCGAGCCGGACGCGCGACCGGCGCCGCCCGGCGGTGCCGCGGAGCTCGCCCCGGCGGCGACCGCCGGGAGCCCGCGACGCCGGCAGCACCTCGCGCCACCGGCTACCGCCCCCCACCCCGCCACGGCCGTCGCGACCCCCTCGCGGGAAGGGCCCGTTCCATGCCCCTCCCCGGCACGGCCCGCGCCGCCGCGGCGCCCCGCGGTCCAGCGGCTGCCCGTCAGCGTCCGGACCGCGCAGCCGTCCCCGGCGCAGCCGCCGAGCAGCGGCACCTGGACGCCGCGCGCGGCGGAGAGCGGCGCGGCGGCACCACGCGCGAGCCTGGACCCGGAACCGCTTCCGCCCGCGGCGCCGGCACTCGACCCGTCCCGGCCGGTGTGGTCCCGGCCCGGCGCGAGCACCCCTCCCGCGCGGTCACAGCCGTCGGCGGCCACGGCCCAAGTGCTGCAACGGGTGGCCGAGCAGGCGGGGCTGTCCGGGGTGCCGTTGACCGCCGTACCGCCCCGGGCGCCGACCGCCACGCCGCCCCGCACCGCCGCCCCACCCGCTGAATCCCGCGCCGGATCGCCGACCGAGGCCACCGCCGCCGGTGCCGCCGACATCGACGAACTGGCCCGGCGCCTGATCGAACCCGTCGGACGCCTGCTGCGCACCGAACTGCGCAGGGGAAGGGACCGCGCCGGGCGGCCGTACGACAGCCGCCGCTGAACGTGCGACACATCGGCGGCCGACAGGAATCCGCAGCACGGCACCGGAGGCAGGGACGGGATGACCGACAACATCTTCGCGACCAGCGTGTTCTTCACGCTGAGCATCGGCGGCAACGACCTGGGGGAGTTCGCCACCTGCTCGGGACTCGGCGCCCAGGTCGAGATCGAACAGTACGCGGAGGGTGGCAACAACGGCTTCTCCTGGCAACTGCCGGGCCGCATCACCTGGTCGAACATCACGCTGACCCGCGCGGTCACCGCGGACACCACCAAGATCGCGCGTTGGCTGGACGAGATCGTTCGCCGGGTGGAGCCCAAGGACGGCGAAATCGTCGCGTTGCGACCCGACTTGAGTCGGATAGTCAGCTGGCAGGTGCTCGGCATCGTCCCGGTCCGATGGCAGGGCCCGTCCTTCGACCCGGCCAACTCCGAGGCCGCCCTGGAGACTTTGGAGATCGCCCACGCGGGCCTACGCCCGTCCTGACGTAAAGTCGAACATCCGACCGTAGCCCGGCTCCGCGGCCGGGTTCACCACCTGATCAGCCGCACGGTCCGCCGCCCGACCCACGGAAGGAGCCCCAGGATGTCCTCAGCAGTCCCCGCGAGTGTCACCCGGGCCCAACTGACCATCATGGAGCCTCCGTCCACGGTCGGTGCCCAGCCCGGCGGAGCGATCGCGCGGCTTCCCCTCCAGTTCAACCCGGCGACCCTGGTGCTGCGCAAGTCCACCGAGTGGCGCCGCACTCCGTCCCGGATGGCGGGCCAGTCCGCGCTGCCCGAGTTCGTCGGCAGCGGACCGCGCTCGCTCTCGCTCGACGTGTTCCTCGACGCGACCGCGACCCACGACAACTCGGTCGAGCGGGCCGTGGAGCAGCTGATGACGGCCTGCGTCCCGACCCCGAGCAGCCTGGCGCGCAAGACCCCGGCCAGCCCGTGGATCCGGCTGGACTGGGGCACCTCGAAGACGACCTCGTTCAACGGGGTGCTGACCGGCCTCTCCGTCACCTACACGCTCTTCGACGTCGACGGCAAACCCCTGCGGGCCACCTGCTCGCTCACCATCGACGAGGCCAGCGTCGATCCGCCCGGCCAGAACCCGACCTCCGGCTCGCCGGAGGCCCGCAGCACCCACCGGGTGATCGCGGGTGACACGCTGCCCCTGCTCGCCTGGCGCGCGTACGGCGACGCCACGACCTGGCGGACCATCGCCGAGGCCAACGACATCGAGGACCCGCTGACGCTCGTCCCCGGAGCGGACCTGATCGTGCCGGGGACCGACGAACTCGCCCAGGGCGGCCGGCCATGACCACTCCCGAGGCCCGAGGCGGTCGGGCCTTCGCCGCGGACCCCGTCGTCGAGGCGCCGGGCCCGCTGCCGCCGGTCTGGGCGACACAGCTGGTCTCCTGCGACATCGACGAGAGCGTCGGCCTGCCCGACACCGCCGTGCTGACCTTCCGCGACGCCGGCCACACCTTCCTCACCGCCACCGGGATCACCATCGGCACCCGGCTGCGGGTGTCCGTGGTCACCGTGCAGGGGCACACGCAGGTTCGGCTGTTCACCGGCGAGGTGACCGCGCTGGAACTGGAGGTGGACACGACGGGTTCGTACACCGTGGTCCGGGCGGCGGCGGTCACCCACCGCCTGATGCGCGGGCGCCGGGTGAAGGCCTTCCGCAACATGTCGACCGCGGACGTCGTGCGCGAGGTCGCCGCGGGCGCGGGGCTGGCCTGCGGCCGGATCGACTCCTTCCCGGTCGTCCACCAGCAGCTCTCCCAGGCCAACGTGCCCGACTGGGAGTTCCTCCAGTACCTGGCCCAGGAGAGCGGCGCGCAGCTGCGCGTCGACGACGACGGGCTGTTGGAGTTCGTCCGGCCCGACCCCGCGTCCGCCGCCCCGGCCCCCGCCACACCCGCTCCGCAGAACCCGATGGTCCTGGAGTACGGCCGCAACCTGCTGGAGCTGCGCGGCGTGCTGACCGGCGCCGGCGGGGCGGACACGGTCGAGGTGCGCGGCTGGAACGTCACCACCAAGAGCACCCTGGTCGCCACCGAACCGTCGGTGGCGGCCCGGACCGTCGAACCGGGCATGAGCCCCTCGGTGGTGACCTCCGCCTTCACCGGTCCGGCCCGGCTGACCGTCGCCGACACCCCCTACCGCACGCAGGCGGAGGCGACCGCCGCGGCCCAGTCGCTGGCCGCCGAGGTGGCCGCCGGATTCGGCGAGTTGGAAGCGGTCGTCGAGGGCAATCCGCGGTTGCGGGCGGGCACCCCCGTCGCGCTGGGGAACGTCGGCGCCGCCTTCTCCGGCCGCTACACGGCCACCGCGGTGCGCCACGTCCTCGAACCGTTCCGCGGCTACCGGAGCACCGTGGTGGTCAGCGCGACGCCGGACCGCTCCCTCGCCGGGCTGGTCACCGGGGGCAACGCGCCGCCGCGCGGGCCGCGGATGCCGGGCCTGGCCATCGCCGTGGTCACCGACGTCCGGGAGCCCGGTGACGCGCAACGCGGCTGGGTGCGGTTGAAGTTCCCCTGGCTGGACGACACCTACGTCTCCGACTGGGTCCGCACCGTCCAGTGGGGCGGTCAGGGGGGTGGCGGGGTGGTCAGCCCCGAGGTCAACGACGAGGTGCTGGTCGGCTTCGAACAGGGCTGCCTGGACAGCCCCTACGTGCTGGGCGGCCTCTACAACGGCGTCGACCGACCCTCCCCGCACGACGTGCCGCTGGTCGACGCGGCGGCCGGCAAGGTCAACCGCCGCTCGCTGGTCTCCCGTTCGGGCAACCGGCTGGAGCTGCTGGACGTGCCGGGCGGCCCGACCGGCGTCCGGCTGGCCACGGGGGACAAGAAGCTGGAGGTCAGGCTGGACGAGCAGCGCGGCGAGATCGTGCTGACCGTCCTCGGCGCGGCCGGCGCGGCGGCGAGTTCGGTGCGCCTCTCCTCCGCCGGAATCACCCTCGACGCCGGCACGGGAGAGGTCAACCTGCGCGGCGGCTCGGTGACCGTCCACGGCGAGACGACGGTCACCGTGGACGGCGGCGCCATGGCGGTACTCAAGGCCGACCTCATCCGCATCAACTGACCTTTCCGCACCAGCGATTCCGACAAATGACAGGCACCACCAGAATGGAGACCGCACATGCCAGCCGCAGCCCGGACCGGCGACACCACCGACCACGGTGGTGCCATCACCATCGCGCCGCCGGGCGCCATCGCAGTGGAGACCGTGCTGATCGGCGGCCGGCCCGCGGCCGTCGCGGGCAGCGTGCACGCCTGCGTCCCCCACGTGGAGCTCGGGCCCGCCAACGTCATCGAGCCCAACCTCGGTGCGGTGACCGGGGGAGAGGTCCTGATCGGGGGGCTGCCCGCGGCCCGCCAGGGGGACAAGACGACCTGTGGTGCCACCATCCTGACCGGCGCGTTCAACGTGCTGATCGGAGGCGGCGCGTGAGTGGAAGCTTCATCGGCCGCGGCTGGGCCTTCCCGCTCCGGGTGAACGCCACCGGCGGCATCGGGATGGTCGACCGGGACCGGGAGATCGCGGAGGCCATCCGGCTCGTCCTCGGCACGGCTCCAGGGGAACGCCCGATGCGCCCGGAGTTCGGCTGCGGGATCCACGAGTACGTCTTCGCGCCGGGCGACGGCACCACCGCGGGCCGGATCGCCCGCGAGGTGCGCATCGCGCTGGAACGCTGGGAGCCCCGGATCGAGGTGGACGACGTGGTGATCGCCTTCGACAGCGTCGACGAGGGCACGCTCTACGTCGACATCCACTACACCGTGCGCTCCACGAACGACCGCCGCAACCTCGTCTTCCCCTTCTACACCATCCCGGAGTCCCCCACCGCCGCGGACGAGGGAGCGAACTGATGGCGCTGCCCTCCCCGAACCTGGACGACCGCCGGTTCCAGCAACTCGTCGACGAGGCCAAGCGGTACGTCCAGCAGCGCGCGCCGGAGTGGACCGACCACAACGTCTCCGATCCGGGGGTCACCCTCATCGAGACCTTCGCCTACCTGGTGGACCAGCTGCTGTACCGGCTCAACCGGGTGCCGGAGAAGAACTACTCCGCCTTCCTCGACCTGCTCGGCATCCGGCTCTTCCCGCCGGCCGCGGCGCGGGCGGAGGTCGACTTCTGGCTGTCCGCACCGCAGCCCGAGACCGTGCTGCTCCGGGCGGGCACCGAGGTCTCCACGCTGCGGACCGAGACCGACGAGGCGGTGGTGTTCTCCACCGCCGAGGACCTCCCCGTCGTCCCCAGCTCCCTCGACCGGCTGGTCACGGTCTCCGCCTCGGGGGAGCAGACCGATCGCACGGCGCGGCTGGCCGACGGCGCGGACGTGCCGTGCTTCCAGCCGCGTCCCGCGGCCGGGGACGCCATGCTGTTCGCGCTGCCGGCCGTGGTGCCGCGGTGCATCCTCGTCGTCAGGCTGGACAGCCGGGTGGAGGGCGTCGGCGTCGACCCGCGGCAGCCGCCACTGGTGTGGGAGGTGTGGGACGGCGCGCGGTGGATCGCCTGCGAGACCGGCTCCGACACCACCGGTGGCCTCAACCGGCCTGGCGAGGTGGTGGTGTTCGTGCCCGCCGGGCACGTCGCCTCGGTGGTCGCCGGGCGGCGCGCGGGCTGGCTGCGCTGCCGGGTGACCGAGCCGCAGCCGGGCCAGCCGTTCTACTCCGAGTCCCCGACGATCCGCCGGGCCGAGGTGTTCACGGTCGGCGGCACCGCGACCGTCGTCCACGCGCAGACCGTCACCGACGCACCGCTCGGCACTTCGGAAGGGGTCGCGGGCCAGCGCTTCCGCCTCGCCAGGCCGCCGGTGCTGCTCGATGGCGAGCCCCCGGTGGTCGAGGTCTCGGCCGGCGACGGCTGGGAGCGGTGGACGGCCGTCGAGCACTTCGGCGACTCGGCACCGACCGACCGGCACGTGGTGATCGACGCGACCAACGGCGAGTTCCTGTTCCCACCCGCGGTCCGGGAACCCGACGGCAGCCTGCGTGCCTTCGGCGCGGTGCCGCCCAAGGGCGCCCGGCTGCGGGTACCGCACTACCGCACCGGTGGCGGCACCGGGGGGAACGTCGCCCGGGGAACGATCACGGTGCTGCGCAGTTCGGTCCCGTACGTGGCCAGGGTCGACAACCGCGAGGCGGCCAGGGGCGGGGTCGACGGCGAGACGGTGGAGAACGCCAAACTCCGCGCCCCGAACCTGCTGCGCCTGCAGGAACGGGCGGTCACGGCCGGGGACTTCGAGCTGATCGCCCGGCAGGCCGCCCCGTCCGCCGCCCGGGTCAGCTGCGTCGCGGCCGTCGCCGGGGAGGCGGGGGCGGTGCGCGTGCTCGTGGTCCCCGACGCGGTGGCGGACGAGGGCGACCGCCTGCGGCTCGAACAGCTGATCCCCGGTGAGCAGATGCTCACCGCCATCGCGGCGGCCCTGGACGAGCGACGGCTCATCGGCACCCGGCTCGTCGTGCAGCCCCCCGACTACCAGGGGATGACGGTGGTGGCCCGGCTCACCACCCGGTCCCCGGACGCCGACCGGGTCCGGGAGGCGGCGCTCGCCGCGCTCTACCGCCACCTCAACCCGCTGCGCGGCGGCGCCGACGGCTCGGGCTGGCCGTTCGGCCGGGCGGTGCAGTACGGGGAGGTGTTCGCCGTGCTCCAGCAGGCGGCCGGCGTCGCGGCGGTCGAGGAGCTGCGCCTGTTTCCGGCGGACCCGATCACCGGTCGCCGGGGCGCGCCCGCCGAGCGGGTCGAGGTCGCTCCGGACGCCCTGGTCTTCTCCCACCAGCACCAGGTCGTGGTCACCACGGTCGCGGAGGAGGGGCCGTCGTGAGCCGGGCCGCCGTGCCGGGGTTGCCCAGCCGGCACCCGATCGGGGAGCTGCTGCCCGCGCTCTACGCCGACGACGACTTCGCCCAGCGGTTCACCGCCGGTCTGGACACCGTCATCGCCCCGGTGTTCGCCACCCTGGACAACCTCTCCGCCTACTTCCGACCACGGCTGGCGCCGGCCGACTTCCTCGACTGGCTGGCGGCCTGGGTCGCCGTGGAGACCGACCCGGCCTGGCCGGAGGAGGTCCGCCGCGCCGTGGTCGAACGCGCGGTGGAGCTGCACCGGTGGCGCGGGACCCGGCGGGGGCTGGCCGAGCGGCTGCGGCTGATCCTCGGCGTCGGCGCGCGGATCGTCGACGGCGGCGGCGTGGCCTGGTCCACCACGCCGGACCCCGCCCTGCCGCCCGCGCCCTCCGGCGAGCTGCTGGTACTCGTCTGGCCCGAGCGCACCCCGGAGGTGGACGAGGACCAGGTACTGGCCGTGGTCCGGGCGTCCTGCCCGGTCCATCTCACCAGCCGGGTGCGGATCCTGCCCGGTCCACCCGGGAGAGCGGAGAGCTGACGGATGCCCGTGTGTCCCGACTGCGGAGCGGCCAACGAGGAGGGGGACGACTTCTGCGGCAACTGCGGTGCCTACCTCGGCTGGGCCCAGCCCGCCGGACCGGCCGCGCCCGCCGCACCACCCGCGCCCGCCGGGCCGCCCGCACCGCCCGCGCCCCCCGGGCCGTCGAGCCCGCCCGCTCCCGTCTCCGCCGCCGAGCCGGCGCGCCCGCCGGCCTCTGCCACCGAAGCCGCGCCCTCGCCCGTCTCCGCCACCGGGCCCGCGCACCCGCCCGCCGCACCACTGCGGCCCGAGGCCGATCGAGGACGCCAGGCCGACCCGGTGGCCGTGCAACCCGCCAAGCCCGTCCCGCCACGCCCCGTCGTGCGCCCCTCCGCGGTCGACGACGTCCAGGACGGTCCGGCGTGCCCCCGGTGCGGCACGCCCAACCGCCCCGACCGGCGGTTCTGCCGCCGCTGCGCCGCGCCGCTGACCGTCACCGCACCCCCGAAGCCCCTGCCCTGGTGGCGCACCCGCTGGCCGTTCCGGCGCCGTGTGCGCATCGGCGGCTCCGGCGACGCCCTGCGCCGGTTCATCGCGCTGTGCGTGCTGGCCGCGCTGGTGGTCGCCGGGATCCTGCTCTACCCGGCCGGCCGGAACGCCTACCAGGACGTGCTGGACAAGCTCCGCAGCGCCTCGGCCATCACCCCCACCGCGGTCTCGGCGAGCGCCGCGGTCGACGGTCACCCCGCCGCCGCGGCCGTCGACGGCCTCACCAACACCTACTGGGGAGCACCCCAGCTCGGAGACGCGATCACCTTCACCTTCCGCGCCCCGTTCCGCCTGGTGGACCTGATCATCCACACCGGCGACTCCACCGATCCGCAGCAGTACCAGCAGGAGGCGCGCCCCACCGTGCTGGAGCTCATGACCACGGCCTCGAACGGGAAGACGCACGAGCAACTGGTGACCCTGAACGACGCGCCGGGCCCGCAGACCGTGCAGACCGCGATCAGCGACGTGGTGCAGGTGAGACTCGTCATCCGCGCGGCGGCCGGCACCGGCCCCGGACGCCACATCGCCCTGGCCGAGGTGGAGTTCTTCAAACGTGGCTGAGCGCGGTGGGCGATCACTCCCCTCGGTGCGGTGGCAGCAGCTCTTGGAGCTTCCTACAAGCCGACGCGTCCTTCCGTCGACCGTCGTTGTGTGGATCTTCAAGGAACGGTGGTGAACTGGCTTTCGAGCCGGGTATCGGCAAGGATTGACGGTTGGGTGCGGGGCGCCCGAGTGCGCCCTGCGGCCGAGCCGCATCCGCACCCGAGGTGTACCTTTCTCCCAGCCAGAGAGCCCCATTCATGCGCTTCCTGAACGACCTCAAGCCCTCGTACGACCTCACGTACGACGACGTCTTCATGGTCCCCAGCCGCTCCGCCGTGGGCTCCCGGCAGGGTGTCGACCTCGCGTCCAACGACGGCACCGGCACCACCATCCCGCTGGTGGTCGCCAACATGACCGCGATCGCCGGGCGCCGGATGGCCGAGACGGTGGCCCGTCGTGGTGGCCTGGTGGCCATCCCGCAGGACATCCCGACCGAGGTGATCGCCGAGGTGATCGGCTGGGTGAAGCAGCGGCACCTGGTCTTCGACACCCCGGTCACCCTGGACCCCGGCGCCACCGTGGCGGACGCGCTCGCGCTGATCCACAAGCGGGCGCACGGCGCGGTCGTGGTGGTCGAGGGCGGCAAGCCGGTCGGCGTGGTCACCGAGTCCGACTGCCAGGGCGTGGACCGCTTCACCGGCCTCTCCCAGGTGATGTCGCGCGACCTGCTGCTGCTGGACGAGACGGTCGACCCGCGGGCCGCCTTCGAGAAGCTGAACGAGGGACACCGCAAGCTGGCTCCGGTGGTGGACGCCCAGGGCCAGCTGGTCGGCATCCTGACCCGCAAGGGTGCGCTGCGCGCCACCCTCTACACCCCCGCCGTGGACGCGGCCGGCCGGCTGCGGGTCGCGGCCACCGTCGGTATCAACGGTGACGTGGCCGGCAAGGCGAAGGCGTTGATCGAGGCCGGCGCGGACGTGCTGGTGGTCGACACCGCGCACGGCCACCAGGAGACCATGATCAATGCGCTGCGGGCGGTGCGCGGGTTGGACCCGAAGATCCCGATCGTGGCCGGCAACGTGGTCTCCGCCGCCGGCGTGCGCGACCTGGTCGAGGCGGGCGCCGACATCCTCAAGGTCGGGGTCGGCCCGGGCGCGATGTGCACCACCCGGATGATGACCGGCGTCGGCCGCCCGCAGTTCTCGGCCGTGCTGGAGTGCGCCGCCGAGGCCCGCCGGCTGGGCAAGCACGTCTGGGCGGACGGCGGCGTGCGCCACCCGCGCGACGTGGCGATGGCGCTGGCCGCCGGTGCGTCCAACGTGATGATCGGCTCCTGGTTCGCCGGGACCTACGAGTCCCCGGGTGACCTGCAGACCGCGCCGGACGGGCGGCAGTACAAGGAGAGCTTCGGGATGGCCTCGGCCCGCGCGGTGCGCAACCGCACGGCGGACGAGTCCGGTTACGACCGGGCCCGCAAGGCGCTCTTCGAGGAGGGCATCTCCACCTCCCGGATGTTCCTCGACCCGGCCCGCCCGGGCGTCGAGGACCTGATCGACTCGGTGATCGCCGGGGTGCGCAGCTCCTGCACCTACGCCGGTGCCAACAGCCTGGAGGAGTTCCACGAGAAGGCGATCGTCGGCGTGCAGAGCGCGGCCGGCTACGCCGAGGGCAAGCCGCTGCACTCCAGCTGGGTCTGACGCCCGGCCGCGCCGCCGCCCCCGCCCACGGTGTGTCGTGGGCGGGGGCGGCGGCGTGTCGTGCGGCGGTCAGCCGGTGTAGCCGGCCCACAGCTTGGAGAACTCGTACGGCGTCTGCTGGATGTTGGTGCACTTGAAGAGCGCGCCGGTGCAGGCGTTGCCGTCCCGGGTGACCTCCCAGAAGGAGAGCTCGCCCAGGTGGTTCTGCTCGGCGAAGGCGAGCAACTGCTGGGCGTCGGAGAGGCCGAAGACCTCGTCCGCGTTGTCGTTCTGGCCGAGCATCGGGGTGACGCCGACCATCGCCCAGGTCTGCGCGGTGGTCAGGTCCGGCCACACCTGGGCGATCTGGGCCCGGGTGGACTGCGCCGCCTGGATCGCGTAACTGCCCATCTGCCCGGAGGGGTTGGGCGCCTCGGTGTCGCCGAAGTCCATCGCCATGACGTTGACGGTGTCGACCGCGACGCCCGCGTTCTTCGCTGACTGCAGCACGTAGAGGCCGTCCGAGGTCAGGCCGGAGGGCAGCACCGGCAGGGTGAGGCTGACCTTGAGGTCACGGCCCTTGGCCCGCTGCGCGGCCTGGACGGCGGCGATGGCGGCCGACCGGCGGTCGATCGAGGCGTGGTCGGAGACCGCCGAGCCCTCGATGTCGAAGTCGATCCGGTCCAGCCCGTAGGCGTCGACCACCTTCTGGTACTGCGCGGTCAGGCTCGGCACGTCGGTGCAGGACTGGGCCAGCTCGGTGCCGTTGGCGCCGCCGAAGGACGGCCGGACGTCGCCGCCGGCCGCCCGGATCGCGTCGAAGTCGGCTTTGTCCCAGCCGCTGCCCGGGTCGTAGGCGTTGAACCAGGACGCGGTGCAGGGGCTGGTGCCGTTGACGATGAAGCCCAGCGAGAACTGCTTCAGCCCGGTGGCGGCGGCGATCTGCGGCAGGCTGGGGGTGGGGTAGGCACCGAGGTCGACGAAGGGCGCGGCCACGCCGGGGGTGCTGCCGCTGCCGGCCGTGCCGGTCACCGGGGCGGAGAGCGCGGACTCGTTGCCCGCCGCGTCGAAGGCGCTGACCGCGAAGGTGTGGCTGCTGCCGGCCAGCAGGCCGGTCAGGGTCGCGGTGGTCGCGGTGGTGGTCGCGACCACGGTGGAGCCTTCGTAGACGTGGTAGCCGGCCACTGCGACGTTGTCGGTGGAGGGTGTCCAGGAGAGCGTGATGGACTCCGGGCCGGTACCGGAGACCTGCACGCCGGTGGGCACGCTGGGCGGGGTGGTGTCGACCGGTCCGCCCTGGCAGGGCTGGTTGTTGATGGTGCAGGCGGTGGGCGGGACCGGGGTGCCGGTGCTGGAGATGTTCATGCCGACCACCGGCGCGCTGGCGCCGGGGGCGAGCGGGGAGGCCCAGCCGGGGGAGGTGAGGGTGTACTGGTTGCCGTTCTGGGTGAGGGTGCCGTTCCAGGCGCTGGTGGCCGTCTCCCCGGCCGGCAGGGTGAAGGCGATCGTCCAGGAGTTGACGGTCGTGTTGGTGTCGTTGGTGACCGTGTAGTCGCCCTCGAAGCCGCTCTGCCAGCTCTGCGGCACCGAGAAGGCGGCGACCAGGCCGGAGACACCGGCGGCCGCGCTGGCCGCTGTGGGCAGCGCGAACGGAACGGCGGCGCCGACCAGCAGCGCGCCGGTGGCGGCGAGGCTGGGCAGGGTGGAACGGCTGGACGGGGTGACGCGCCTCATGGGCAGGTCCTCCTCGGCGTGGGGCGGCGCGGGTCACGCCGCCGGACAGTGGGGGGCGTGCCGCGGCTCCCCCACAGTGGTACAGACCAATGCTGCTCGTCAATAAGCAGACGACGTCTGATCCGCCGGCTTCTCGTGCCGCACGAGGAGACGCTGACTCCGCGTCAGTCACCGACCGGGGTGAGCAGGGCGCGGCTGACCATGCCGACCGAGGCGTCCAGCGTGTCGGACACCGCCGCGTAGCCGAGCGGGGAGTCGCGCAGGCCGCGCAGCGCCAGCACGCTGGCCCAGGCGGCCTCCCGGGCCGCGTCGATGCTCCAGACCCCGAGCACGTGCAGCAGCGGCTCGCCGAGCGCCGACCGGGCCGCCGTCGGCAGCAGTTCGGCCTGCACCTGCCCCTCCAACTGGGCCAGCAGATCGTTGATCCGGTGGTAGTCGGGTTCGAAGCTCTCCGGATCCCGACCCAGCCGCCGCGAGGCGTCCAGCACCGCGAGCGGCAGGTCGTGCTCGATGTGGGAGTTGATCCCGCTCAGCGCGAACTGCAGGGGATGGATGCCGGGGTGGCGCCGCAGCTCGAAGAGCGGGCGCCAGCAGGCGGGTGGCCGCCGCCCGGCGGCGACAGCGGCGTTCGCGGCGAGGTAGCGCTCGGCGAAGAGCGCGTCGAGCACGGCCATCGCGGCCGGATCGGCGAACCAGCCGGTGCCCAGCCGACTGCGCACCAGTTGGGTGACGGCGAGGTAGATCCGATGGAAGACGCCCACCCCGTCGCTCGGCGGGAAGCCGGCTGCCAGGGCCCGCATCCGGCCGACGATCTGGTCGACCGTCGGCAGTGGCGCGAGGGCCTGCGCCGGCACCTGCGGGACCGTTCCCGTGTCGCCGGGCTGTTCCGACACCGTGTCACCTCACCTCACCTCACCTGGCCGCCGGCTCGGCGCGCGCCGGCCGACCGTCAGCGGGCCGGCGGAGCCGAACGGGCCAGCGCCGTCAGCCGGTTGCGGTCGAGCTTGCCGGCGGCCCCCAGCGGGAGCTCCGCCAGGCGCAGCAACTGCTCCGGCAGCTTGCGGCGTTCCAGCCCGCGCCGCTGCTCCAGGAAGTGGTTGAGCTCCGCCAACGTGGGCGCCGCCGTCCCCTGCCGGGGCACCACGCAGACGCAGAGCCGCTCGCCGAGGTCCGGATCCGGCACCGCCAGGCAGACCGCCTCTGCTACGGCCGGATGCGCGCCAGCGTGCCGCTCGACCTCCGCCGGGCTGATCGAGTAGCCGCCGCGCTTCACCACGTTGCTGTTGCGGCGCACCAGCTCCAGCCGCCCGTCGGCGGTGAGTCGGCCCCGGTCGCCGGAGCGGACCCAGCCCCCGGGCGCGCGGTAGCGGGCGTCCAACTGCGGCGCGCCGACGTAGCAGAGCGGGGTCATCGGGCCGCGCGCCCAGATCTCGCCGGGCTCGCCCGCCGGCAGCGGGCGTCCCTGCTCGTCATGGATCCGGAACTCGCAGACGGCCGGGTCGGGTTGGCCCAACACGCTGGTCAGCTCGGTCGAAGTGCGGTGATCGGCACGACAGTTGAGGCCGTCGGTGGAGCCGTACAGGTTGCTGACCGGGCAGCCGAACCGGGCCAGGCAGTCGGCCAGCAGTGCGGGCGGCAACCCGTCGCAACTGGCGATCACCGATCGCAGCGAGGAGAGGTCCTCGCCGGACTCCGGGGCGAGTTGGGTCATCCGGCGCAGCATCGTGGCGACGCCGAACAGGTGGGTGGGCCGGTGCGCGGTGATGGCACGCAGCGCGGTGGCGGCGTCGAAGCCGTCCAGTAGCAGCAGGGTCCCGCCGTGCCGGTACAGGGTGATCACGCCCAGTGAGCCGTACGAGGAGGAGAGCGGCACCAGGACCAGCGCGCGCGGCACTTCGGTGCCCCGGTAGACGGCACGCAGGTAGTTGCCGCGGCCGCCGGCCATCGCGTTGTGCGAGTAGGCGACCATCTTGGGCTCCGACTCGGAGCCGGAGGAGACCAGGATCCTGGCCGCCGCCGACGGATCCACCGGGACCGTGTCGGGCGGATCCTCGTGCGCCGTTGGCCCCGGTCGGTCCGGGCCGGGGTCGGTCCGTACCGTCGACCCGGTCCCGTCGATGGCGAACACCGCGCGCAGGAAGGGGAGTCGGGCCAGCTCGGGACCGATCTCGTGGGCTGTGGCGGCGGTGCTCAGCAGCGCCACGGCCCGGGACCGGCGAAGCAGCGCCCTGGTGTCCGCGAGGCCCCGGCCGGCCGGGAAGGTCAGTGCGGTCGCCCCGACCGCCGCCGCCGCGAGCTCGGTCGCCACCGCCGGCCAGCCGTTCGGCAGCCGGATCGCGACGACGTCGCCGGGCGCCACCCCGGCACTGCGCAGCGCGGTGGCGATCCGGCCCGTGCGGCGGTCGAGTTCGGCGTAGTCGAGGGTCTCCCCGGGACAGACCACGGCCGGCCGCCGCGGGTGCCCACGGACCCGCTCGGCGAACAGGTCGGCGATGCCGCGGTCGGGGTAGTGGCCCTGCGCGGACCACTGCCGGCGCAGCTCGGCCGGGACCAGGTCGGGCAGGTCGAGCCCGCTGCGCGGGGCCCGGACGGTGGTGCTGATGGGGGCGGTCAACGGTCGAACTCCCAGGGTGAGCAGGGCAGTAGACAGCGATCACGGTGTAGTGCGGAGCGGAACCGAGAGTCTCGGGCGATCTCGTCCGGAGTGGCGGCGGCGAAGGCGGTCCGCCGCGCGGCCGGTGGGGTACCGGTGCGCAGCAGCTCGGTCGCGGCCGACCAGAGCGAGGAGTCCACCCGGCGCCCGTGTCCGGTGACCTCCCGGGCCACCAGCGCGGCCAGTACCCCCTCGGCACTGATCAGGCCGCCGAAGATGTCGGTGATGGTCATCAGCGAGGGGGTGGCCGGCCGGCCCGCCGGGGTGACCAGCGCGGCGAGCCCGCTGCGCGCCTGCACCAGGTAGTCCGTCCCCACCGGCGGCTCGGGGCCGAGGAGTTCCCCCCACCCCGAGGCCCAGGCGTGCACCAGGCCGGGCTGGACGGCCAACAGCTCCGGGGCACCCAGCCCGAAGGCCTCGGCCTTGCCGGGCGCGAGGTTGTGCAGGAACACGTCGGCGTCACCGACCAGTTCGCGGATCGCCCGGCGCCCGGACGGCGCGCGCGGATCCGCTTCGACCGCCCGCTTGCCGCGGTTGAGCGCGTGGAAGCGGGCCGAATCGTCGCCCGCCATCGGCGGCACACCGCGCAGCGGATCGCCACCGAGCGGCTCGATCCGCACCAGCTCGGCGCCGAGCAGCGCCAACAGGTGCCCGGCGAGCGGGCCTTGGAGTCGCCGGGTCATCTCCACCACCACCAGCCCCGCCAGCGGCAGCCGCACGCCGCCCGTCCGTGGCGCGATCGGCCCGGCCGGGCGGGGCGGTCGACCGCCGGCCCGGGCGATCTGCCAGGGCGGTGTCGGGGGCGGGGCGGGCGCGTCCTCGCGCACCGGGACGATGCCGACACCCGCGCGGCCGGCCGCGGTGACGATCTCGTGGTAGTCCGACTGCGCGGCGGTGGCGGCGAGTTCGGGGGGCAACGGGCACTGGGCCGAGGAGAACCGGAGCTGGAAGGAGGGCCAACCGCGGCCGATCGGGTGGCGATCGACGCCGAGCCGGGTCCAGAACTCCAGCCAGGGGCCGGCGTCGAGCGACTCGATCTCGAACCGGACGCCGTCCCGACTGGTGAACGGTGGGTCGGCGGCCGCGCTTTCGGGCGGGGTGCCTTCGGGCGCGGTGTCCTTGGGAGCGGTGTCCTCGGGGGCCGTGCGGTCGGGTCGGCCCGTGCGGTCGGGGTCGTCGGCGGTGGCGGCTGCCAGGTACTGCCCGACGGCGAGCAGCGCGGCGCCGGCGACCGAGGTCCGCACCCCGCGCACCGGAGCGCCGCGCAGGCCGGCGCAGCGGGCCGCCAACAGGCCCTGGACGGCGAGCACTCCGGCCACCGCCCCCGCGTAGTCGATCCCCAGCGGTGTCGGTGCGCCGTACCGGCGGCCGTGCACGGCGGCGATCCCGCAAGCCGCCTGGGCGTCGGCCTCGCTCGCCAGCGGCAGGTCCACCGGACCTGCCCAGTCGATCACGCAGTCGATGTCGCGTTCGGTGCCGTCGGCCGCCGGATCCGCCGGGCCGGGGCCCAGGGCCAGCCGGGCCGCCTGCCCCGCCGTCGTCGCCAACTCCCGGGCCGGGGCGGTGGTGCAGCCGAGCGCCCGCAGGTGGCGGGCGGCCAGCGTGCCGGCCGTGCCGCCGCCCGCCACCGCCAGCGGCACCCCGCCCAGTGGGCCCCGGGCGACGTCGGCGTCCTGTCGCAGCGTCGTCACCGCGGGCCGAGGATTCGCTCGACCGGCCCTTCCGGCAAGGTTGGTGACGTGATGTCAGAAGGGGCGATCCGTGGCATGGGTCCTCTTCGGGGCGGGTGGTGCGGTCGGGCCGGCTGTGGCCTGAGTCGGGTACGCCTGGCGGTCGAAGGGGCCGGGTCGTGGGCGGACCTCTCGTTCGGTAGCGAAGCTATCACGCTTGGTAGTCGAAGATCGCCTGGCGCCACCCGCCCGGCCGCGGCCGCGGCCGCGTCGTCCGGCGGCGGCCACGGGCTGGTCCGGATGCGGGAGCGGGTCCGGGTCCACGGGGGTGTCCTGCGGGCCGGCCCGCTGCCCGAGCGGGGCTTCGAGGTCGCCTTCACGCTGTCGAGCACGGTACCGATCGGTGCTGACCGGCCCGCGGGCCCAGGCCGGTGGGACCGGAGCGTGGCCGGGGCGCGCCGCCCACCCGCCGAGCGTCCGTCCGGCGGCCGTCCACCCGCTCGGGGTGGGCGGCCGCCGGTCCTGCGCCGCGGGCCGGCGGTCACCCGGGCGCGGAGCTGCGGTTGCGGCGGCCCGGGCGGGGGAGCAGAGAATGGGCCGTGCGCTCCGAACCGCCGTCAGGTCCTCCGCCCGAGCCACCGTCGGGTGCGTCGGGCCGGCCGGGGCCGCCGTCCGGACCCCCGGTGGAACCGTGGCCGCACATGGTGATGGCCGGCGGTGACGGGGGTCCCCGGCGACCGTGGTGGCGCCGGCCGCGTTCGCTCGCGCTCGGCGCGGTGGTCGCGGGGCTGGTGGTCGGGCTGGGTGCGGTGCTGGTGGAGCGCCAGCCGGAGACGAACCAGCCCGTCGTCGCGTCCGTCCCGGTTCTCCTGCAGGCGGCCGACGAGCCCGGGCCGGATCCGTTCACGGGCTCGGTGGCGAGCTCCTCGGCCGGCCCGTCGGGCTCCCCGTCCGGCGGCCCCCCGCTCGCCGTCGCCTCGGCCTCCACCGTCGGGTCCCGGTCGGTCGACGGTGGGACGGCGGGCCTCTACGGCGGCACCGAGCGCCTCGGCAGCTGCGAGGTGGCCAAGCTGACGGACTACCTCGTGGGTCATGTCGACAAGGCGCACGCGTGGGCCGGGGTCGAGGGTGTCCGGGTCGGTGACATCCCCTTCTACCTCGGCAGGCTCACCCCGGTGGTGCTGCGTTCCGACACCCGGGTGACCAACCACGGCTTCGCCGACGGCCTCGCGACGGGCTTCCAGTCGGTCCTGCGGGCGGGCACCGCGGTGCTGATCGACAACCGGGGGCTGCCGCGGGTGCGCTGCGCGTGCGGCAACCCGCTGCTGCCGCCGGCGGTGCCGAGCGGCCCGGTCACGTTCACCGGGCCGGCCTGGCCGGGGTTCCGGGTGGACGAATTGGTGACGGTGGTCCCGGCGGGGGCGCCGGTGACGGCGTTCGTGATCCGTGACCGGAGCCGGGGGAGCTGGTTCTCGCGCCCGGTCGGCGGTTCGGGCGGGGACGACCAGCCCGTTCCGTCGCCGCGTCCGTCCGCGAGCGGGTCGCCCTCGGCCACGGAGACCCCCGCCGGGCAGCGCGGCTCCTGACCGGGCGACCGATGCGGACGCACTCGTCGCGTCCGGATCGCCGGTGGACCCGTCGACCCCCATCGCAGTGGTGTTGGCACCAGTTCTGTGGCTGGTGCCCATGCCAGGAAAAAGACGGGTGCTCACGCCAGCGACACCGGATCACTACCCACCGTAGCGTCCCTTGTGAAAGCCGAAGCGGGGTGTGCGCAACTGCCCCCGCACTCTCGGACCACAGGAATCCGGCGGAGGTGCGTGATGAGGAACCGGACGCAGCGACAGGGCGTGGTGAGGCAGAGCCGGCGGCAGGGCGGACTGCCCCGGCGCGCGGTCCTGACGGGCGGCGCGGCGACCGTGGCCGGACTGCCGGCGGCGGTGACAGCTCCCGCCGCGTCGGCGGCCGCGCCCCCGGCTCCCGCCGTCCCAGCCCGCCGCCGGAGCCCGGTCGAGGGGGTCTGGCAGACGGATGGCCACGGCATCGTCCTCACCATCCACGGCGGCCTGCTGCGCACCTTCGACGTCTCGTGCGCCGGCGCCCTGCCCGGTGAGCTGAGCGGGCAGCGGACCGGTCCCGCCGACTCCTCCGGCGCGGTGTGGTTCTGGGTGGACGGCCACCCCGAAGTCACCGTCCGCCCGGGCGTCGACCCGGACACCGCCGTGCTGAACCACGCGGATGATGCGCTGTCTCACCCAGGACGGCCGCAGCTTCGACGGCGCCGGCATCCCGCCGGACCTGCCGACGCCGGTCTTCACCGACGCCGAGTTCTCCCACGACCGGGACTCCGCCCTTGCGCTCGCGCTGCACGTCCTGAGCGGAGCCCACCCGTGACTCCCGCTCGCGCGCCCAACAGGGCGGGACCGCACTGGTCCTGAGTCAGCTGTCGCTCCCGGTCGCGCCGTTGTGGACCACCGGGGACAAGCACCCGCGACGGTGGTACTGCCCGCGCACGCCCTGGGCGCCCAGGGTGGCGGAGCGCCTGACGGGACGCGGGAGTTAGCTCGTACGGGTGGATGAGCAGGGGCAGGGCCCGCCCCGTTGCCCGGCCCCCGGTGGCGATCAAGGTGAATCCGGAACGGTCCCCACTCAGTCCCCGCGTGCCGCTCGCATTCCCGTGGGACGGAGTGAAACAGCCCACAGCGCAGACCTCTCCCTCAGCGGTTGCGGATCATGGCACAATGAGCCACGTAAGAGCAGTGACGTTCAGCGCACTCCGGGGTCGGTGAAAATCCGAACCGGCGGTTACAGTCCGCGACCCGTCCGCAGCCAGCGGCCGGTTGACCAGGTGAAATTCCTGGACCGACGGTTAAAGTCCGGATGGGAGGCGTGCGCGACGGGCCAAGCGGTGCCGTGGTTCCCCGTTCCGGGGGATCGCGTTGAGGTGAGCGGCAGAGTCCTCTGCGGCGGCGAAGCACCCCATCACACGGGGTGGATCTTCGGCGACCCGGATCCGGATCCTGCCAGCTCCCTGGCATCCGCGTCGGTATCAGCCCGTTACGGTTTCCCATGCATCTGCCGCCCCGGAGTCCGCGCCCCAAGCGCGAGGAGAACCCGGGTGTTCACCGGCATCATCGAAGAGCTCGGCGAGGTCGTCTCCATCGAGGAGTTCGGCGACTCCTCGCGCCTGCGCCTGCGCGGTCCGCTGGTCTGTACCGGGGCCCGGCACGGCGACTCCATCGCGGTCAACGGTGTCTGCCTGACCGTCGTCGACGCTCCCGAGCAACTGGCCACCGGCGGCGGTGAGTTCACTGCCGATGTGATGGCCGAGACGCTGCACCGCTCCAGCCTGGGCGCGCTGGTCCCCGGCTCCCGGGTCAATCTGGAGCGGGCCATGGCACTCGGCGCCCGGCTCGGCGGCCACCTGGTCCAGGGCCACGTCGACGCCACCGGCATCCTGCTCGAGCGTGCCCCGGGCGAGCTGGACGCGGAGGGCAGGCCCCGTTGGGAGGTGCTGCGGTTCTCGCTGCCGTCGAGCATCTCCCGCTACCTGGTCGACAAGGGTTCGATCACGGTGGACGGCATCAGCCTGACGGTGGTGGAGGCCGCCGCCGACACCTTCACGGTCAGCCTGATCCCCGCCACGCTCGCCCTGACCACCCTCGGTGCCAAGGAAGTTGGCGAGTCGGTCAACCTCGAGGTGGACGTCCTCGCCAAGTACGTCGAGCGGCTGCTGGCCGCCCGGGCCGACGGCGTCGGCAGCATCGTCAACATCCCCGCCAACAACCCCACCACACTGGCCCGTTCGGAGGGCGTCTCGTGAACTGGCTCAACAGCGTGGCGTTTTCGATATTCGGCCAGCACGTGCTGTGGACCGACATGATCGGCAACCTGCTGGGCCTGGCCGGCCTCGCGCTCGGCTGGCGGCGCTCGGTCTGGAGCTGGCCGGTCCAGCTGCTCTCCGGCGTGGTGCTGGCCGGGGCCTACCTCTCCGGTCACCTGCCCGGCCTGGTCGGCAAGCAGCTGATCGTGATCGTCACCGCGATCTGGGGCTGGTCCCGCTGGCAGCGCGGGATCCGCGACACCGGCGCGATCGCGGTCCGGTTCGCCAGCTGGAAGGAACGCGCGCTGCTGGTCGGCGCCACCGCGCTGCTGACCGTCGCGGCGGCCCTGATCTTCACCCAGTTCCCGTGGATGTCCTGGAGCCCCTGGTCGGACGCCTACATCTTCGTCGGAACCCTGGCGGCGATGGTCGCCCAGGCTCGCGGCTGGGTGGAGTTCTGGTTCGCCTGGATCGCCGTCGACCTGGTCGGCGTCCCGCTCGCGTTCAACAGCGGCTACACCTTCTCCGGCCTGACCTACAGCATCTACTTCGTCCTGGTCCTGCTCGGCCTGCGCGCCTGGTGGCTGCGCAGCCGGGCCCCGCGCAACGCCTCCACCGCCCCGAACCTGCAGGGAGCCCCGGCATGAGCACCCCCGACCTCAGCCTCGACCCGGTCGAGCGCGCCATCGCCGACATCGCGGCCGGCCGCCCGGTCATCGTGGTGGACGACGAGGACCGCGAGAACGAGGGCGACATCATCTTCGCGGCCTCGGCGGCCACCCCCGAGCTGCTGGCCTTCACCATCCGCTACTCCTCCGGCGTGATCTGCGTGCCGATGACCAACGCGGACGCCGACCGGCTGGCGCTGCCCCCGATGACCCGGGTCAACGAGGACCGGAAGGGCACCGCCTACACGGTCTCGGTGGACGCCCGGGACAAGATCTCCACCGGCATCTCGGCGGCCGACCGGGCCCGGACCATCCGACTGCTGGCCGCCGAGGCCACCACCGCCGGTGACCTGACCCGACCCGGCCACGTCTTCCCGCTGCGCGCCGCGGACGGCGGCGTACTGGTCCGCCCCGGCCACACCGAGGCCGGCGTCGACCTGGCCCGGCTGGCCGGCCTCTCCCCGGCCGCGGCGATCTGCGAGGTGGTCAACGACGACGGCACCATGGCCCGGCTGCCCGAGCTGGTCGCGTTCGCCCGCGAGCACGGCTTGGCGATCATCTCGATCGAGGACCTGATCGCCTACCGCCGCCGGACCGAGCTGCACGTGGACCGGGCGGCCGTCACCACCCTGCCCACGGCGTACGGCGACTTCACCGCGGTGGGCTACCACGGCACGCTGGACGGCGTCGAGCACATCGCCCTGGTGGCCGGCGGCCTGGACGCCGACGGACGGCTGCCGGACGGCGAGGACGTGCTGGTCCGGGTCCACTCCGAGTGCCTGACCGGCGACGTCTTCGGCTCGCTGCGCTGCGACTGCGGCCCGCAGCTGCAGGCCTCGCTCGCCCAGATCGCCGAGTCCGGCCGCGGCGTGCTGCTCTACCTGCGCGGCCAGGAGGGCCGCGGCATCGGCCTGGTCCACAAGCTGCGCGCCTACCAGCTCCAGGAGCAGGGCCGTGACACCGTGGACGCCAACCTCGACCTCGGCCTGCCGGTCGACGCCCGCGACTACAGCATCGGCGGGCAGATGCTCACCGACCTGGGCGTGCGCTCGCTGACGCTGCTCACCAACAATCCCGACAAGCTGACCGCGCTCACCGAGCACGGCCTGAAAGTCAAGGACCGCCGACCGATCCAGGTCGAGCCGAGCGAGCACAACCTCGACTACCTGCGCACCAAGCGCGACCGGATGGGCCACGACCTGCCCTGGCTCGGCCGGTAGCCGCCCCCCACACGCCAACCACAGCAGTCCGATCGCAGCAGTTCAACCACCGAAGCACCGAACGGAAAGGCATCACGACGTGAGCGGCCACGGAGCCCCCCAGCTGACCATCGAGAACGCCCAGGACCTGCGGGTCGCGGTGATCGCCGCCCAGTGGCACACCCAGGTGATGGACGGCCTGCTGGCCGGTGCCCAGCGCGCCCTGAAGGAGCTGGGGATCACCGAGCCGACCATCGTGCGAGTCCCTGGTACCTTCGAACTGCCGGTCGCCGCCAAGCAGTTGGCCGATCGCGGGTACGACGCGGTGGTGGCCCTCGGGGTGGTCATCCGCGGTGGCACCCCGCACTTCGACTACGTCTGCCAGGCCGCCACCGTGGGCCTCACCCAGGTCAGCGTCAGCACCGGCGTGCCGATCGGCTTCGGCGTGCTGACCTGCGACACCGAGCAGCAGGCGCTGGACCGGGCGGGCCTGCCGGACTCCGCCGAGGACAAGGGCCACGAGGCGGTCACCGCGGCCGTCGCCACCGCCGCCACGCTGCGCGCGGTCGCCGGGCCCGGACGCTGATCCGCTCGGCTGACAGCCCGCTCGATCGCCGGTCCGGCCACCCGCCGGACCGTCGGGCGGCGCTCGGTGGGCCCCGGACCTCGGACGGCCGACGCGACTGTCCAGGGTCCGGGACCGTTTACCGTCTGTCCGGCCGCAGGCCGTAAGGTGAGTCCATCATGGCTTCGAAGACATTCGAGGAGCTCTTCACCGAGCTCCAGCAGAAGGCCGCCGCAGGCGACCCCGGGTCCTCCCGTACCGCGCAGCTCGTCCAGCAGGGCGTCCACGCCATCGGCAAGAAGGTGGTCGAGGAGGCCGCCGAGGTCTGGATGGCCGCCGAGCACGAGTCCGACGAGCGCACCGCCGAGGAGATCTCCCAGCTCCTCTACCACCTTCAGGTGATGATGGTGGCCCGCGGGTTGACGCTCGACGACGTCTACGCCCACCTCTGACCCCGGCCCGGCGAAACCCGGCGCCCGAAACCCAGCCGCGTCCTCCCCCGCATCACCCCGAACCAGCCGCTACCACAGCGAAGGAACGTCCTCTCATGCTGCGCATCGCCCTCCCCAACAAGGGTTCGCTCTCGGGTCCGGCGGCGGAGATGCTCCATGAGGCCGGCTACCGCCAGCGCAAGGACCCCAAGGAACTGGTCCTGGTCGACCCGGAGAACCAGGTCGAGTTCTTCTTCCTGCGCCCGCGCGACATCGCGGTGTACGTCGGCTCCGGCCGGCTGGACATCGGCATCACCGGCCGTGACCTGCTGCTCGACTCGGCGTCCAACGCGGAGGAGGTGCTCGCGCTCGGCTTCGGCGGTTCGACCTTCCGCTTCGCCGGCCCGGCCGGCTCGCCCAAGGACGTCCAGGGGCTGCAGGGCCTGCGGATCGCCACCTCCTACACCGGCCTGGTCGAGCAGCACCTCGCCGAGCAGGGCGTGAGCGCCACCGTCACCAAGCTGGACGGCGCGGTGGAGACCGCGGTCCAGCTCGGCGTCGCCGACGTGATCGCCGACGTGGTGGAGACCGGCACCAGCCTGCGCAACGCCGGCCTGGAGATCTTCGGCGAGCCGATCCTGGTCTCCGACGCCGTGGTGATCCGGCCCAAGGGCGCGGTCGACGACCCAGCCGTCGAGCAGTTCCTGCGCCGCCTGCAGGGTGTCCTGGTGGCCCGTCGCTACGTGCTGATGGACTACGACATCCGCGCCGAGAAGGTCGGCGAGGCGGTCGCGCTGACCCCCGGCCTGGAGTCGCCGACCGTCTCCCCGCTGCACACCGAGGGCTGGGTCGCGGTCCGCTCGATGGTCCTCCGCAAGGAGGCCCAGCGGATCATGGACGACCTGTGGGGCATCGGCGCCCGGGCGATCCTGGTGACCAACATCCACGCCTGCCGTCTCTGACCAGCACCACCTCCCGGGAGCGCCACCGCCATGTCCGACCCCACCGCCCTGCCCGCCCTGCCGGTGACCTGGGCGCCGCGCCGCAACCGCGCGCTGCTGCTGCCGGTCAGCGCGCTGCTGCTGGTGGTCTTCGTCGTCGTCGCGGTGGCGCTCCCGTCCAGCTGGCAGCTGAACGACCGGGCCGCGATGATCACGCTGGGCCTGGTCTTCGCCGGGGTCGGCCTGATGCTGGCCCGTCCCAAGGTGGTGGCCGACGCCGACGGGGTCACCGTGGTCAACTTCGTCCGCAGCCGGCGGCTGGCCTGGGCGGAGATCGTCCGGGTGAACCTGCGCCAGGGCGACCCGTGGGTGACCCTCGACCTGGCCGACGGCACCTCGCTGGCCGCGGTCGGCATCCAGCCGGGCGGCGGCCGTGAGCAGGCGGTCCAGGGCGCCCGAGCGCTGCGCGACCTCACCGAGGAGCGCGGCGCCACCCGCGAGCCCGCCACGGCCTGACCGGGGACCCTCGAACACCCGCCGGAAGCTCGCACGGGTATCGTCTACGCTGGTAAAGCCGGGGCAAAGCAAAGCATGCCCCGGTCCGACCCGCGACCTGAGGAGTGACACCTCCCCTCGATGGACGATCCGTCCGGTAGTACCCACGCCGCCCGTCTCCCTGGCTCCGGAGAGCAGGCGGCGCTGTGATCACCGCCTGGCTGCTGCTCGCAGCGGCGTTCCTGCTCATCCTGGCCAACGGGCTCTTCGTGGCTGCCGAGTTCTCCCTCATCACGGTCGACCGCGGCGCGGTCGAACGGGCCGCCGAGGCCGGCGACCGCCGCGCGGTCCGCGTGCGCGGGGCGCTGCGCAGGCTCTCGTTCGAACTCTCCGGCGCCCAGCTCGGCATCACCGTCACCTCGCTGGTGGTCGGCATGCTGGCCGAGCCGGCCCTCTCCCGGCTGCTCGGCCCGGTCTTCGCCGGGCTCGGCGTCCCGTCGTCCGCCGCCACCGGGCTCGCCGTGGCGCTGGGCATGCTGCTCGCCACCGTCCTGCAGATGGTGATCGGCGAGCTGGTCCCGAAGAACTGGGCGATCTCCCGCCCGCTCCAGGTGGCCCGCGCGGTCGCCGCCCCGCAGCGGCTCTTCTCGACCGTCTGCCGCCCGCTGATCGCGGCGCTGAACGGCGCTGCCGACCGGCTGGTGCGGGCCCTCGGACTGGAGCCCACCGAGGAGCTGGCACACGCCCGCACCCCCGGTGAGCTGGTCTTCCTCGCCCAACACTCGGCCCGGGCCGGGGCGATAGAGGAGGACGCCGCGCTGCTCTTCGTGCGCACCCTGGGGCTGTCCGAGCTGACCGCGCAGAGCGTGATGACGCCCCGGGTCGAGGTGGCCGCGCTGCACCAGGACGCCACCGCTGCGGACGTGGTCAACCTGACCCGCGCCACCGGCTTCTCCCGCTTCCCGGTCCACCAGGGCAGCCTGGACGAGATCACCGGCACCATCACCCTCAAGGACGCGCTCGCCGTACGCCCGGAGCGGCGCGCCCACGTCCGGGTGGCCGCGCTGGCCGGCGCCCCGCTGCTGGTCCCCGAGACGCTGCCGGCCGAGCGGCTGCTCGACCAGCTGCGCCGCCGCCAGCCGATGGCGATCGTGATCGACGAGTACGGCGGTACCGCCGGGGTGGTCACCCTGGAGGACATCGTCGAGGAGATCGTCGGTGAGGTGCAGGACGAGCACGACCCGGGGGACACCCCCGAGCTGCTCGCCGCCCCGCCGGTCGACGGCCGGCCCACCTGGCTGGCGGACGGCCGGGCCCGACTCGACCAGCTGGAGTCGATCGGCCTGAGCGCGCCGCAGGGGCCCTACGAGACGGTGGCCGGCCTGCTGGCCGACCTGCTCGGCAAGCTCCCCGAACGTGGTGAACGGGTCCGGCTGGCCGGCTGGGAGCTGACCGTGCAGGCCGTGGAGCGGCACCGGACCACGCGGGTCCGGTTGGTCCGGCTGCCCGAGGGGAAGGAGCGATGACCTTCCTGCAACTCCTCGCCTCGCTGGTGCTGCTGCTCGGCAACGCCTACTTCGTCGGCGCCGAGTTCGCCGTGATCTCGGTGCGCCGCAGCCAGCTCGAGCAGCTCGCCGAGGCCGGTGACCGCCGCGCCCGGACCGTGCTGCACGCGATCGGCGACGTCTCGGCCCTGCTGGCCGCGTCCCAGCTGGGCATCACGGTCTGCTCGCTGCTGCTCGGCGCGCTGGCCGAACCGACCATCGCCCACCTGCTGGAGCCCGTCTTCCACGCGGCCGGCGTGCCCGGCGTGCTGGTGCAGCCGATCGGCTACGCGCTGGCGCTGGGCCTGGTGGTCTTCCTGCACATGGTGATCGGCGAGATGGTGCCCAAGAACGTCGCGCTGGCCACTCCGGAGCGGGCCGCGCTCTGGCTCGGCCCGCCGCTGGCCCGGCTGGCCCGGCTGCTCCGCCCGGTGATCGGGTTCCTCAACACCTTCGCCAACCTGGTGCTGCGGCTCTTCCGGGTCGAGCCCAAGGACGAGGTGGAGTCGGTCTACACGGCCGAGCAGCTGCTCTGGATGCTCGCCGAGTCGCGGGCCGCCGGCCTGCTGGAGGCCGGCGAGCAGGAGCGCCTGGAGGACGCGCTGGAGCTGGGCCGGCGCCCGGTGACGGACGTGCTGCTGCCGGTGGAGCGGCTGGTCACGGTCGCCCCCGAGGCGACCGCCCGGCAGGTCGAGGAGCTCGCGGTGGCCACCGGCTTCTCCCGCTTCCCGGTGACCGACCGGTCCGGCGCGATGCTGGGTTACCTGCACGTCAAGGACGTGCTGGAGGCCGAGGACCCGGACGCCCCGGTGCCGGTGCGGCTGTGGCGGCCGGTGACCGCGATCGCCGAACGGCTGCCGCTGGACGACGCGCTCACCGCGATGCGGCGGGCCGCCGCGCACCTGGCCGCGGTGATCGGACCGGACGGGCACACCCTCGGCCTGGTCACCCTGGAGGACGTGCTGGAGGAGCTGGTCGGCGAGATGCACGACCCGGACCACCGGCCGGCCGCGCACGCCTGAGCACCGGCCCCGAGTACGGGCTCCGATCGACGGCCGGGCTCAGCCCCGGCCGTCGATCAGCTCGCCGTAGGCCTGCATCAGGTCGGGCAGCCGCAGGGTCGCCAGGTCCTCCCGGCCCGGCACCTCCCGGGCCAGGGAGAGCCGCAGGTCGCGGTAGGCGCAGGACTTCTCGTACAGGGTCCGGATGAACCGCCCGTTGCCCAGCTCGTCGATCCAGCCCTCGCCGACCACGTGGGCGCAGATGCTGGCCAGCTCCTCGGCGGCGTCCTCGTCCCAGCCGTCGCCGTCCCGGGCGGCCAACGCGCTGCCGATCGCGGTCAGTTCGGCCGGTCGGTAGCTGGGGAAGTCGACCCGGGTGGTGAAACGGGAGTTGAGACCGGGGTTGGCGGCCAGCAGCCGGTTCATCCCCTCCGGGTAACCGGCCAGGATCACCACCAGCCGGTCCCGGTTGTCCTCGGCCCGCTTCAACAGGACCTGCAGTGCCTCGTCGCCGTACGCGTCGCCTTTGCTGTAGCCGGAGTTGGCCAGGCTGTAGGCCTCGTCGATGAAGAGCACGCCGTCCAGTGCGGAGTCGATCAGCTCGTTCGCCTTGACCGCGGTCTGCCCGAGGAACTCGCCGACCAGGTCGGCCCGTTGGGCCTCCACCAGGTGCTCGCCGGAGAGCAGGCCGAGGGAGTGGAAGACCCGGCCGAGGATCCGGGCCACCGTGGTCTTGCCGGTGCCGGACGGGCCGGAGAAGACGAAGTGCCGCTTCGGCGGCTGGACCGGCAGACCCTGCTCGGCGCGCAGCCCGGCCATCCGCAGCTGCGCGGAGAGCGCCCGGACCTGCCGCTTGACCGGGTCCAGGCCGACCATCCGTTCCAACGCCGCGAGCGCGGCGTCCAGTTGCTCACGGTCGGCCGCGGTGGCCGCCCGGACCGGACCCGCGGCGGGCGCGCTGGGCGGGATGTCCCGGACGGCGGCGGTCGGCGCGGTGGTCTCGCCGTCGCCGGAGCGCTCGGCGACCGGGGGTCTGCCGGTCGCCTGGAGCGGCTCGGCGTCCGGCTCGTCGGTGTAGCCCGGCCCGTCCGGGTACTGCCCCTCGTCGGAGTAGGGCGCGAACCCGGGGTCCGGCGCGAACTCGGCGTCCGACGGTTCGCCGAGCAGGTCGAGGCCGGCGCCGGCGGCGTCCTCCAGCTCCTCCGCCGGGCCGAGCGCGGGCAGCTCCTCCAGCAGTCCGAGCCCGTCCTCGGCGGCGATCGCGGCCAGCCGGGCGGCGGTGTCCATGAAGGCCGGGTCGGCCCGGTGCACCGCGCGGTACAGCGGCAGCGCGGCGGCGCTACGCCCGGCGCCCTCGTACGCCCGGGCCAGCCAGTAGCGCAGTTCCTTGCGCTGTGGCTGCTCGGAGCGGCAGCGGGCCAGCGAGGCGGCCAGCGGGGCCTGTGCCTGGGCGCACATGTCCAGCCGGACCCGGGCCATCCCGCCGAACAGGCCGGCCTCGATGCCGAGCAGCACGTCGTCCAGCAGCTGGTCGGTGTCCCGGATCAGCTGCTCCCAGTCCTTCAGCAGGTAGGAGCGGCAGGCGGCGAGGAAGCGCACCGACGGGTCCTGGTCGGCGGGCGGGCACTGGGCCAGCGCGCGGTCCAGCTCGCCCAGGTGCCGGCCGTCCAGCCAGTGCGAGGCGTGCGCCAGGGTGAGGTCCCGCTCGTCCTCCAGGACCGGCTGCACCCACCAACCCAGCCAGTACCAGGAACTGAGCGGACGCTGGTGCCGTCGGCGCTGTTCGCCGAAACGTTTCTTGTGCCGGTACATCGCCAGCAGCGCGCCGGAGGTGTCGCAGCGCAGCGCGTGCAGCCCCAGCCAGGCATCGGCCATGCCCGGGTCGAGCCGGACGGCGGTGCGGAACTCCTCCTCGGCGCGGGCGTAGGCACCGGCCGTGTAGGCGTCCATGGCCCGCAGCCAGGCGCGGTCGGCGGGACCGTGCGGTCCGGTCCGGCCGGTGTCGTCGACAGTGGTCACTCACGCCCCCCGTGTGTGCACCGAGGCTCGGTCGTCCGCTGGCGTCTCACCACCGCACCCCCCCGGGGCGCAGCTGCGCCTGCACAGAATCGTACCGGCGCGGGGCTGATCCGGAAGGGTCTCGCAGCAGTCCAAATCGGCCGTGTACGTTGACCGTTCGTGTTCCGACGGCCGATCCGGCCGGCTCGAGGGCGCGCGGCGGTGGTTGCACGGGGTGACGAAGTGAGCCGGAGCCGCCCCTCGCCGGACGGCCCCGCTCAGGTCTCGCGTGCGGCGCCGGCCGGCCGGTCCAGCTCGACCCGGAGCACGCCACCGGTCCGCCCGTCCACCAGGACCTGCGCAGATGCCCGGCTGGGGTCGGCCGCGAAGTGCGCCTCCTCGGCCGTGGCCCAGCGCCGCCAGAACGCTGCCAGCGCCGGACCGTCCCGCTGCTCGCCACGGGCCCGGGCGGTGGCGGCGGGCAGCTCCATCCAGATCAGCGCGGCCAGCAGCGGCCGGACGGACCGCCGCCCGGCGCCGACCCCCTCCACCAGGACCACGGGCGCGGGCGGCACCTCGCGCGCCCCGTCGAAGCGCCCCTGTACCCAGTCGTACACCCGGTGCCGTGCGGTCTCGCCGCGAGCCAGCGGTGCCAGCACCTGCTCGCGCAGTCGGCCGGTCCACTCGAACAGCTCATCGTGGGTCGCCAGGTCGTCCAGGTGCACCACCGGGGCGCCGCCGAGCGCCGCGGCCAGCCGGCCGGCGAAAGTGGTCTTGCCCGAGCCGGCGTGCCCGTCCACCGCGACCAGCCGCACCGGCCCCACGGACGGCGGCAGCGCCCGCAGCCGATCGGCCAGGTCCGCCAGCTCGTCCGGGTGGTCCATGCCGGTCAGCCTACCTGGCCCGGCGACGGGGATTCCCAGGTCAGGCAGGTCGTGACGGGCGGCCGTTGATCGGGCATACTCGCATCGCCAAGCCTGTGAACGCCCGTTCACCGTGACCCGGTCGCGGACGTCCAGCGAGCTCCCCACTGCACCGGACACCCCCGGGGCCCTGACGAGGAGGCGACCCACCCTCATGAACGCTGCACCCCCCAAGCCCGTGGACCGCCAGCTGCCCAGCGACGAAGCGCGCGAGCTGCTCGTCCTCACCCGTGATCTGGTCCAGCGCGAGCTGGCGCCGCGGGCCGCGGCGGACGAGGCGGCCGGGCGCTTCCCGCGCGACGTCTTCCGCACCCTCGGCGAGGCCGGCCTGCTGTCGCTGCCCTACCCCGAGGCCCACGGCGGCGGCGACCAGCCCTACGAGGTCTACCTGCAGGTGCTGGAGGAGCTGGCGGCCGGCTGGCTCGCGGTCGGCCTCGGAGTCAGCGTGCACACCCTGTCCTGCCACGCGCTGGCCACCTTCGGCAGTGACGAGCAGCGCTCCCGCTGGCTGCCGGGGATGCTCGGTGGCGCGCAGCTCGGCGCGTACTGCCTCTCCGAGCCGCAGTCCGGCTCGGACGCCGCCGCGCTGCGCACCCGGGCGGAGCGGGACGGCGACGGCTACCTGGTCAACGGCACCAAGGCGTGGATCACCCACGGCGGCCGGGCCGACTTCTACAGCGCGATGGTCCGCACCGGCGAGGACGGCCCGCGCGGGATAAGCTGCCTGCTCATCCCGGGGGACGCCGCCAACCTGACGGCTGCCACGCCCGAGCACAAGATGGGCATGAACAGCTCGCCCACCGCCCAGCTGCACTTCGACGGCGTCCGGGTCGACGCCGACCGGCTGATCGGCGAGGAGGGCCAGGGCTTCCAGATCGCGCTCTCCGCGCTGGACTCCGGCCGGCTCGGCATCGCCGCCTGCGCGATCGGGTTGGCCCAGGCCGCGCTGGACCTCGCCGTCGAGTACGCGCAGACCCGGCAGCAGTTCGGCCGGCCGATCGCCGACTTCCAGGGCCTGTCCTTCATGCTCGCCGACATGGCCACCCAGGTCGAAGCCGGCCGCTCGCTCTACCTGGCCGCCGCGCGCCGCCGCGACCACGGGCTGGCGTTCTCCAAGGAGGCCGCGATGGCGAAGCTCTTCTGCACCGACACCGCGATGCGGGTGACCACCGACGCCGTGCAGGTGCTCGGCGGCTACGGCTACACCCAGGACTTCCCGGCCGAGCGCTACATGCGCGAGGCCAAGATGCTGCAGATCGTCGAGGGCACCAACCAGATCCAGCGCCTGGTGATCGGCCGCCACCTCACCCGGAGCTGACGGGTCGGCCGGCGCCCGGTGCGGCGCCGGCCGTTCGGATCAGCGCCGGACCAGCCGGCCGGCCGGGGCCTTGCGCATCGCCGGCACCCGGTGACCGGACGCGCTGGTCCGGACGTGCGGCTGCGCGCCCGGCAGCTGGCCGGCCGGCTGCGGCTCGGTGGCCCGCGGCCGCGGCAGCGCGTGCGAGAACGGCTGGGTGCGCCAGTCGAGTTCGGCCGGCAGCGCGAGCAGCGCGGCCAGCGGGCCGCCCTCGCCCACGACCTCGTCGACGGCCGACTCCTCCAGGTCGTCGGCCGGCAACCCCGAGCCGGGGCAGAGCGCGGGGGAGAACGGGTGCCAGGCGGTCCGCAGTACCGCGTGCTGCGGCAGCCGCTCCTCGTCACCCACCAGGGCGATCGGTCGGTCGCACTCCGGGCAGTTCACCCGGAAGATCTCCCAGGTCTCGGCCTCGCCCGGGTCGCTGCCGAGACGGGGGGCGAGCTGCTCGCCGTCCCTCTCGTCGACCGCGGTCAGGTGGCTGTCGGCGCCGTGGGCGCGCTGGTCAGCTGCACGCATGTGATCCCCCTTGGATCGGGCCGGACCAACTCGGCCCGGGCCACCAGCAGCAATTCCCTCCGACGGGGTGTCATAACCCTGCAGGTCGGCGCAGGGTGATGCATCGTGGTGTGGCCTTCGCCACATTCCGTCGGCATGTGCCACGGGTGCGCCGGGCGCTCCCGGCGCGGCTCCGGTCCGTGCCCCGGCCCGGGCCGGCTCCTGTAGGTTTGCGCCTTGTGGAGGATCTCGACCAGCGCATCGTTCAGCTGCTCGTCCAGGACGGGCGGATGAGCTACACCGACCTGGGCAAGGCCACCGGCCTGTCCACCTCGGCCGTCCACCAGCGGGTGCGGCGACTGGAGCAGCGCGGGGTGATCCGCGGCTACTCGGCGATCATCGACCCCGACGCCGTCAACCTCGCGCTGACCGCCTTCATCTCGGTCAAGCCCTTCGACCCGAGCGCGCCGGACGACGTCCCCGACCGGCTCGCCCCGCTGGCCGAGATCGAGGCCTGCCACAGCGTCGCCGGGGACGAGAGCTACATCCTCAAGGTGCGGGTCGGCGCCCCCGGTGACCTGGAGGACCTGCTGGCCCGGATCCGCAGCGCGGCCGGTGTCTCCACCCGGACCACCGTGGTGCTCTCCACGCCCTACGAGGCGCGGCCGCCCAAGCTGTAACCCCGCTGTCCGGTCACCGGACGCACCGGGTGCAGACTGGTCCCCATGACCGAACGCGCCTTCCGCACCGCGCTGCTGCGCGGTGGCACCGTCTACAGTCCGGCCGACCCCTTCGCCACCGCGATGCTGATCGAGGGGGAGCAGGTCGCCTGGATCGGCAGCGAGGGCGCTGCCGACTCCTACGCGGCGACGGCCGACGAGGTGGTCGACCTGGCGGGCGCGCTGGTCACCCCGGCGTTCGTGGACGCCCACGTGCACGCCACCTCCACCGGCCTCGCGCTGACCGGTCTGGACCTCACCGACTGCCCCTCGCTCGCCGAGGCGCTGCGCCGGATCGCCGACCACGCCCGCTCCGGTGGCGTGCCGATCGGCCATGGCTGGGACGAGACCGGCTGGCCCGAGGGTCGCCCGCCGACCCTGGCGGAGCTGGACCGGGCCGCGGGGGGCGCGCCGCTCTACCTCTCCCGCACCGACGTGCACTCCGCGCTGGCCTCCAGCGCGCTGCGGGCGAGCACTCCCGGCCTGGCCGAGCAGCCCGGCTTCACGCCGGACGGCCCGCTCACCCGGGCCGCGCACCACGCGGTCCGGCAGGCCGCGCTCGCCCACCTGACGGACGCCCAGCGCGGGGAGGCCCAGTCGGCCGCCCTGCGCCGGGCCGCCGCGCTCGGCATCGGCGCGCTGCACGAGTGCGCCGGCCCGGAGATCTCCTCCGAGCGGGACCTGGTCGCGCTGCTGGCGCTGGCCGCCGAGCACCCCGGGCCCGAGGTCTACGGCTACTGGGGTGAGCTGGGCGGGATCGAGACCGCCCGCCGGCTCGGCGCGGTCGGCGCCGGTGGCGACCTCTTCGTGGACGGCGCGCTCGGCTCGCACACCGCCTGCCTGCACGCTCCCTATCAGGACGCCCCGCACACCGGCACCGCCTACCTGACCGCCGAGCAGATCGCCGACCACGTCACGGCCTGCACCGAGGCCGGGCTGCAGGCCGGCTTCCACGCGATCGGCGACGCGGCGCTGACCGCCGTGCTGGACGGGGTGCGGACCGCCGCCGAGCGGCTCGGCCAGGCCGCGGTCCGAGCGCTGCGGCACCGGATCGAGCACGCCGAGGCGCTGGACGACAAGGCCGTCGCGGCCTTCGCCGAGCTGGGCTTGGTGGCATCGGTGCAGCCCGCCTTCGATGCCGCCTGGGGCGGCCCGGACGGCATGTACGCGCAGCGGCTGGGCGCCGAGCGGGCGGCCGGGCTCAACCCGTTCGCCGCGCTGCTGCGAGCCGGTGTGCCGCTGGCCTTCGGCTCGGACGCCCCGGTCACCGCGCTGGACCCGTGGGGAACCGTGCGTGCCGCGGCCTTCCACCGGACCCCCGAGCACCGGATCTCGGTCCGGGCCGCCTTCGCCGCGCACACCCGGGGCGGCTGGCGGGCGCTCGGCCGGGACCAGGAGGGCGTGCTCATCCCCGGTGCCCCGGCGACCTACGCCGTCTGGCAGAGCGGTGACCTGGTGGTCCAGGCCCCGGACTCCCGGGTGGCGGGCTGGTCCACCGACCCGCGCTCGGGCATTCCGGGCCTGCCCGACCTCACCCCCGGCGCCCCGCTGCCGACCTGCCTGCGCACGGTGGTCCGCGGACGTACCGTGTACGACGCCGGATCCCTGGGCTGACCTGCGCATTCTCAGAAACCTCAACTACCGGTCGACGGCCCGGGCAGGTACCGTCGTCGGATGACCGCCGCCGCCCGGAGGGCTCTCCCGCCTTCCGGGCGGCGCCGACCACGTCCAGTCAGAGAGATGGTGCGCAGGTGGCAGTGCCTGTCGACGCGGGTTCCGAGCGGCTCGGTCCCGATCACCCCGAGGGCACGCCGCCCCCGAGCGACCCGGCCGTCGGCCCGGCCGCCGAGCCGGCCCGGCCCGGCCGGCTGGTCCGGCTGGTCCGCCGGATGCGCGCCGGCCTGCCGCGGGCGGTCCCGGCCGTGCTGGCCGGCCTGCTGCTGGCCGCCGCCTTCCCGCCGTACGGGCTCTGGCCGCTGTCGGTGGTCGCGGTCGCCGCGCTCTCGCTGCTGACCCGGGGCCGGACCGTCCGGCAGGGTGCCTGGACCGGGTTCTTCTTCGGGTTCGCGTTCTTCCTCTGGCTGCTGGTCTGGATGCAGGTGATCGGGCCGGACGCCTGGATCGGGCTCGCGGCGGTGGAGGCGCTCTTCGTCTGCGCGATGGGAGCCGGGCTGGCGGTCACCTCGCGGCTGCCGGGCTGGCCGCTCTGGGGCGCCTGCCTCTGGGTGACCCAGGAGTGGGCGCGCGACCGGCTGCCGTTCGGCGGGTTCCCGTGGGGACGGCTGGCGTTCGCCAACACCGCCAGCCCGTTCACGCCACTGGCCGCCTGGGGTGGTGCGCCGCTGGTCACCTTCGCGGTGGCACTGACCGGCACGCTGCTGGCCTATCTCGCGGCCCCGCTGGTGCCCCGGCTGCTCGCCCGGCTGCCGCGCCGCGCCCCGGCGGACGGGCCGGTGGCAGCCGAACCGGTGCTGGACGGGCCGGTGCTGGACAGGCCGGCTGCCGAGGCTCCGGCCGAGTCCGCCCCCGGAGCCGGTCCCCGGCCGGCCGTCGGCCGCCGCCGGGTGCTGCTGCCCGCGCTGGCCGCCACCTGCGCGGTGGGTGTCGCGGTGGCCGGCTACGCGGTGCCGATCCCGACCGCCCCCGACGACACCGTCAAGGTCGCGGTCGTGCAGGGCAACGTCCCGCACCCCGGGATGGACTTCCTCGGCCGCCCGATGCAGGTGCTCGACAACCACGCCAACGAAACCCTGAAGCTGGCCGCCCAGGTCAAGGCGGGGCAGGTGCCGCAGCCCGACGTGGTGATCTGGCCGGAGAACTCCTCCGACCTCAACCCGTTCGCCGACCCGGCCGCCTACGAGCGGATCGACCAGGCCGTGAAGGCGGTCGGCGTGCCGACCCTGGTCGGCGCCCTGGTGGACGGTCCGGACAGCCAGCACGTGCAGAACGAGGGCATCGTCTGGGACCCGACCACCGGCCCCGGAGCCTCCTACACCAAGCAGCACCCGGTGCCGTTCGGCGAGTACGTGCCGTTCCGCTCGGTGCTGATGAAGGTGATCACCCGGCTGCAGCGGGTCGCGAAGGACTTCTACCCGGGCAAGAAGCCCGGCGTGCTGCAGCTTGGCAAGGCCCGGATCGGCGACGTGATCTGCTTCGAGGTCGCCTACGACGAGATCGTCCGCGACACCGTCAACGCCGGCGGCCGGGTGATCGTCGTGCAGACCAACAACGCCACCTACGCCCGCAGTGGCCAGCCGGACCAGCAGCTGGCGATGTCCCGGCTGCGTGCGGTCGAGCACGGCCGGGCCGTGGTGATCGCCGCGACCAGCGGGATCAGTGCGATCATCCGCCCGGATGGCACGGTGGAGAGCCGCACCACCGAGCTCACCGCGGCCGAGCTGAGCGCGACCGTCCCGCTGCGCGACGGTCGGACCCTGGCCGACCGGGTGGGCGCCGCACCGGAGTGGACGCTGGCCATCCTCGGGCTGCTGGCCTGCGGCGCGGCCGTCCTGCTCGACCGCCGTCGACGTCCGTTGGTGGGCGGAACACCGCAGCCGGCCGAACCGTTGACCACGGTGGTGCCCTGACCGGGCGGGACCCGCCCGCCGGCGGTGCGCACCGTGATGGAGTGGATTCGTACCGTGTCCCAGCACGCCTTTGAGACCCAAGCCCCCGGGCGTCCCGCGGGGCGCCGGGGCCGACTGCGCCGGCTGCTCCCGCTGCTGGTCACCGGCTGGTTGCTGCTGGAGATCTGGCTGCTGGTCCAGGTCGCCGCGGTGACCGGCTGGTTCCTGGTGCTGGCGCTGCTGGTGGTCGGCGCCGCGCTCGGCGGCCAGCTGATCAAGCAGGCCGGCCGGCGAGCCTTCCGCGCCGCCACGGCGGCCTTCGAGCAGGGCACGGTGCCGGCGTCCGGTGCCGCCGAGACCGGCACCAGCCTGACCGTGCTGGCCGGTCTGCTGCTGATCCTGCCCGGCTTCCTGTCCGACCTGCTGGGGCTGACCCTGCTCTTCCCGCCGACCCGGGCGCTCTGGCGGATCGTCGGTCGCCGAGTGGCCGACAAGGCGTTGCGCACCCCGGCCGCCGCCGGCGACCCGTTCGCCGACGCGCTGCGGCTGCAGGAGCAGCTGCGGATCCATCGCCCGGACGGCAAGGTCGTCCAGGGCGAGGTGGTGGACCCGCCGGCCGGCCCGCGCGGCCCGCGTCCGCCGGCCGACCCGGAGCGTCCGCCGCTCAGCCGCTGAGGTCGACAGCACGGCGACACGACGAGGGGCCCTGATCCGATCTCGGATCAGGGCCCCTCGTCGTTGCCCGCCCGCGAGGGGCGGGCGGGCTCAGGCGCTCTTGCGGGTGTCCCGCGGGTGCACCGCGAGGTTCATCCCGCCGGAGCGGAGCACGGCCAGCCGCTCGGCCAGCACCTCCTCCAGCTCCTCGCGCGTCCGGCGCTCCATCAGCATGTCCCAATGGGTCCGGGTCGGCTTGGTCTTCTTCTCCTCCGGCTCGTCACCGTCGAGCAGGACGGCCTCGGTGCCGCAGAAGCGGCACTCCCACGCCGAGGGGATCTCCGCCTCGACGGAGAAGGGCACCTCGAACCGGTGTCCGTTCTGACATGCGTACTCGACGGTCTGGCGGGGTGCCAGATCGATGCCACGGTCGGTCTCGTAGCTAGTGGCGCCGAGTCGCGTGCCGCGGAGAGCTCGCTCGCTCATGAATCGTGCCTCCAGGGCTTATGGCCCACAGGACTAGTTGGTCGCTGTCTTCGTCGTTCGGTCAACGCTCGGCCGCCGACGAAGATTCCCGTCCCGGGACATGCGTCGTCTGTCGTGCCGCCCCTGTTTGTACCCATCTCCGTCCGATTTGTCACATCTGGAGCGGGATATCACCCTGAGTGTCACGAATTTCGCGCCCAGTGACCGATTGAGTTTTCCTTCCGGAGCGTACTGGGGGCATAGCCGAATTGGCCATTCCGTCCCGAGGCGGCGACGGCTGGCCGCGGGATGACCGCGCCACCCGCTCACCAGAGGGGCGCGGGGTGCGCCTGGCACTCCTTGCCGAGCTCCACCCGGGTCGGCTGCGCCGCCTCCACGCCCACGGTGGGCTGGACCTGCGGCATCGGGGGCGCGGCCGCCTCCGTCCGGGTGTCGTGGTGCGGCAGCAGCGCGATCACGGCCTCCCGCAGCCGGCCGGAGGCCTCCTCGTCCAGCGGGTCGACGGTGGCGGGCACCTGGAGCCGGACCGGGGCGGCGTTGCCGATCCGGGCGTAGCCGCGGCCGGGCGGGGTCTGCGCGGCCGGTGCCAGGTCCAGTGGGACGCCGAGCGCGGCCCGCAGCTCGTCCGGGTCGGTGGTGCCGAGCACCACCCGGGCCCGGGCGGTGGCCCGGACGGCCGGAGAGATCCGCCCGACCGCCTCGACCGCGTCGGCCACCACCACGGTGACCCGGGCCGCCCGGCCGTGTCGAAGCGGTGCCTCCAGCAGGTCCTGCGGGTCCGGGCGACCCTCGGCCTGGGCCAGCTCGCTGAGCTCGGTGGGGTGGTCCAGCAGCAGCCAGAGCGGCCGGGTGACGTCGGGCGGGGCCGGATGGCCCAGGTGCCGGGCGGCGTTCAGTGCGGAGATGCGGCGCTCGGTCTCCTCGGCCGCCCACTCCAGTGCGGCGAGCGTGCCGTGCAGGCTGGTCTCCACGGTGTGCACGCCGGGCCGGTTGACCAGGCAGGCGTGCTCGCCGGTGCCGGCGCCGTCGATCACCATGAGGTCGCCGTGGACCAGCGCCTGGAGGGCGACGGTGCGCAGCAGGGTGGAGGTTCCGGAGCCGGCCGTGCCCAGCGCCAGCAGGTGCGGCTCGGCCGAGCGGGCCCCGGTGCGCCAGACCACCGGCGGCTGGTGGCCCGGGCCGCCGTCGTGGGCGACCGGGATCATCCTTTGGGTGGCCAGCTGGTCGGTGAAGCCGAGCACGATCTCGCCGGGGGAGGTCACCCAGTGCTGCGCGGGGACGTCGACCGGCAGCGGCGCCAGCGCGGTGACCTGGAGCTTGTTGCACTCCTGGTCCCAGTCGAAGCGGTACTCGCGGGTGCGGCCGGCCTTGCCCTGGATCACCTGCTCGATCCGGGTCCGGGCGGTCGGTTCGGTGTCGGCGAAGTGCGCCGGGTAGCTCAGCTCCAGCGCGCCCAGTCGGCTGTCGCCGTCGAACTCCCAGCCGGCGAAGACGGCGCGGTAGCCGCCGCCCGGGCCGTACAGCGGGGCGGGGTCGTCCGGGGTCGCGAAGTACGGGGTGAGCGCGGCGTGCAGGGCGGTCAGTTTGAGGTCGGCGAGGTCCGGCTCGGGCTCCGGGACGGGCTTGGGTTCGCGTCCGGTCCAGGCGGCGCTGGCGACCAGGGCCAGCACGCTGAAGAGCGGGCCGTGCGGCAGGAGCGCGATGCTGACCAGCACGGCGGCGGTGAGCAGCGCGGCCGGGCCCCGGTGGTCCTCGGGGGTGGCGTCCCAGCGGGCCTTGGCCCAGCTGGCGTGCCGGCGCAGGCCGCGGGCGATCAGGGTGAGCGGGGCGAACATGTCGGCGGCGTGGTCGCCGGCGGTGCGGGCGAGGTCGCGGCCGCGGGTGAGGTGACGGTTGAGGGACATGGTCCTGACTCCCCGGGCGAGTGGGCGGGTGAAACAGGTCGGACCGGGGCGGTGGACCCGCTCCCGGGCCGGAGGGCCGGGCGGCGCGGGACCCACCGCGCGGTTCCGCGTCGCCGCCCGGAGCCGGCGCGGACCGGTGGGGGTCAGAACTTGATGCCGCCGACCAGGTTGGCCAGGCTGGCGCCGCCGGCCTGGATGCTCGGGGCGATCGCGGTGCCCGCCAGGTAGAAGCCGAAGAGCGCGCAGGTGACGGCGTGCGAGACCTTGAGCCCGTCCCGGCGGAAGAAGAGGAATGCGATGGTGCCGAACAGGACGATGCCGGAGATGGACAGGATCACGGGTCTGCTCCTCAAGGTGGGGGACAGGGCCGCTGCCGTGGGCCGGCGGCGGTGGGGCGTTCCGCGAGGCCGTGCACTGGAGAGTGTCACGGAGTGTGCCTCAATCCTGACAAAAAGTAATAGATGATGGAACGTGGCAAATGGGTGGTTCTCCGGAGAAGTCTCAGGCCGGCTGGGCGGTTTGGGCGCTCGGAAGCCTCAGCGGCCCCGACGATCGGGGCCCTCCTCCGGAGCGGGTGTGACGCGCGTCGGTCGGCGAATGCCATCGGGAATTCGCTCGAACGGGGGCGCGAGTGCTCGCGCGGTGTGTCGCCTCGCGGTGGCCGGATCGCGGACAATCGCTGGCCCGGGTGGTCACCGGGCGGTTAGCGTGCGGGAGCACGACCGTGGCGTCCGCGCACGCCGATCCTGACCGCCTCCAGTGAACCTCCAGTGAAAGGGCCGTGATGGCCGACTTCCCCGATGCCCAGAGCACCGCTGCCGACGAGCCGGACGAGGCCGAGCTGATCGAGCTGGCGGGCCGGATCTTCGACGCCGCCCGGGCCGGCGACCGTGCCTCGCTCGCCGCGTTCCTGGACGCCGGAGCTCCGGTCAACCTCTCGAACGACCGCGGTGACACCCTGCTGATGCTGGCCGCCTACCACGGCCACGCCGAGGCCGTCCGGCTGCTGCTGGAGCGCGGTGCCGAGCCGGACCGGGCCAACGACCGCGGTCAGACCCCGCTGGCCGGCGCGGTCTTCAAGGGTGCCGACGAGGTGCTCACCGCACTGCTGGAGGGTGGCGCCGACCCGGCGGCCGGACAGCCGTCGGCGGTGGACACCGCCCGGATGTTCGGCAAGGACGAGTTGCTGGCCCGGTTCGCCGCACGCTGAGCCCGGGCCCCCGGAGCCCAGGCCCCTCGAATCCCGGTAGTTCACGATGGTTCGAACACCTGGCCGTATGCTTCACCCTTATGGAGCTGCGCACCCTTGGCTACGACCATCCCGACGCCGAGCTGTTGACCGCCGCGGTCCAGCAGGAGTACGTGCTGCGTTACGGCGGCATCGACACCACGGTGATGCACCCCTCGCACTTCGTCCCGCCGCACGGCCTCTTCGTGGTGGCCTACCTGGACGGCGCGCCGGTCGCCTGCGGCGGCTGGCGCGCCAAGGACGGCGACGGCCCCGGCCTGCGGGACGGCGATGCCGAGCTGAAGCGGATGTTCGTGGTGCCCGAGGCCCGTGGCCGGGGGTTGGCCCGGGCGGTCCTGCGCGATCTGGAGAGTTCCGCCGCCGCGGCCGGCCGCCGCCGGGTGGTGCTGGAGACCGGCACCGAGCAGCCGGAGGCGGTCGCCCTCTACGCCTCCGAGGGTTACCGCCCGATCACCAAGTTCGGCGTCTACCGGGAATCCCCGCAGAGCATCTGCCTGGGCAAGGAGCTGGGCCCGGCCTGACCGGCCGTCCGGCCATCGCGCCGGAATTCGGTGCAATATTGCTGCGGATTTCCGCGTAACCTTTTTGGACACGTCCTCCGATCGGCTGGTTACGTGACTGGGCATGGTGAATTCTGCTTACTCCGGACGTGGGGCGATACCCGCAGAGTGGGGAAAACGGTGAGCCGGGCCGCCGGATTGGGCTAGCGTCATCCCCGCTGCGTCAAAGAGTGGCCACCGGAGTCGTCCGGGCCGCTCACCATGCCCTTCTGCGATTTCCCGGGAGACACCGTGCACGAGACATGCCAAGCGGAAAGCAGTGCGCCCGCGGGTGCGCCAGCCACCGACGGCCTCCAGCGTGTGGTGAACGTACTCGCCGAATTCCCCGGCCAGGGCGCCGGCGGGAATCACGGCATGGCCGACCGCCTCGCCGCGGTGGCCGATCTCTGTCAGGCGGTGGACGGTGCGCCGGACGCGCTGGTGGTCCGCACCGCGGCCGAGGCGGCCGAGGAGGGGTGGAGCACCGAGCGGATCCAAGGCGCCCACCCCGGCCACCACGCGCGCCCGCAGCGTGCGCTGACCGCCGACCAGCCGGCCGTCGGGGCGACCCGGTGAGCGGGGCGCGGGTGCTGGCGTCGCGGAACGCGCACGTGTTGCGCTGCCCGACCCGGTGGAGCGACGTGGACGAGAACGGGCACATCAACAATGCCCGGCTGGTCGGCTACATCCAGGAGGGAATCTACGACCTCTTCCACCATCACGCGAAGGCGGTCCGGGCCTCGCTCTTTCCGGACGGATTCCTGATCGCCCGGCACGAGATCGATTATCTGGAACAGTTGCACCACCGGCCGGAACCGCTGCAGATCCGGCTCGTGGTGGAACGACTCGGCCGGAGTTCCGCACACGTTCGAGTGGAGGTCTGCCGGGGCTCGTCCGTCTACATGCGGGCGCGGACCGTGGTGGTGGCCCGGGATCGGGCCTCGGGGCGCTCGCGGAAACTGAGCCAGTCCGAGCGCTGTTTTCTCTCCGACTATCTGACGGTCGGTTCGCAGTCGGGTCAGGCGCCGCACGGCGCGGTTCCGCCGCAGGTCCGCCCGCGTCTGGTCCCGCCGCAGGCGCGTCCGGACCAGACCCACCCGGGACAGCCGCACCCGGGGCAGACCCACCCGGGTCAGCCGCATCCGTCGCGCAAGATCCCGCTGCCCAGCCGGCTGCCCGCCCGGGTGCTCTGTCGGGCCTGAACCGCGCGCTGCCGGGCCCGCTCTCCACGGGCCCGGCAGCAGGGCGGGTACTCGCCGGTCGCCGGGTCCTGCGGGCCCTGGCCGGAGACCTGCAGGATCGGGCCCTTCCGGACGCCCTGGGAGAAGCTCCAGGCCGGCGCGGGGGCACCGGTGGTGCGGATCTCGGTCCTGTCGCTCATGCGGGTGGGGCGGGCGGGGTCAGGGGGCGCCGCAGTCGGCGGAGATCCCGGCGGCGGTCGCGCGCAGCTGCGGGAGCAGCTCCAGCACCTGCTCGTAGGGCAGCACCAGGTCCGGCACCGAGACCGAGACGGCGGCCACCACCCGCCCGGTGGCGTCCCGGACCGGCGCGGCCAGGCAGTTCATGAACGACTCGTGCTCGGCGTGGTCCTGCGCCCAGCCCTGCTCGGCGACCGTGGCCAGCTCGGCCAGCAGCGCCTGCGGGGTGGTCAGCGTGCGGGCCGTGAACGGGGTGAGGTCGAGCGCGGAGACGATCCGCCGACGCTCCGCCGGCGGCAGGTCGGCCAGGAGGACCTTGGCGACCGCGGCGCAGTGCAGCGGCACCGGCAGGCCGATCCGCGAGTACATCCGCACCGGCTGCCGGGAGTCGTACTTGTCGACGTAGACCACCTCGCCACCCTCGCGGGCGGCCAGGTGCACGGTCTGGCCGGTGGTCGCGTTCAGCTCGGCCAGCCGTGGGGCGGCGACCCGGCGGACCGGGCGCTGCTCCAGGGCGCGGCTGGACAGCGCGAAGAGCCCGGCGCCCAGGTGGTAGCGGTACTCGGCGTCCCGGTAGACCAACCGGGCCTCCTCCAGGCTCTGCAGCAGGCGCAGCGCGGTGGTCTTGTGCACCTGGAGCAGCGCCGCGAGCTGGTCGAGCGAGCGCTCGCCCTCGGCCAGCTCGCCGAGCAGGGCGAGCGCGCGGCTGACGGTCTGACTCATCGCTCTCCCGAGCCCTCCTGGCCAGCTCTCCTGGTCGTTGACCCTCGATGTGGCCCATGCTAGAACAGCGGCAGCAACATGCGCAAAGATCGTTGCACATAGTGCAACGTGGGGAGTGATGGTGGCGATGCAGCAGAGTGCGACGGCCGGCTCGGGGATCGATCGGGACCGGGTGGCGGCGCTGGCCGAGGAGCGCTTGGACTGGCGGTTCAAGGCGGTGCCGCCGGCCGGCTGGGGACGTACCGTCACCGAGTACCTGGCCACCGGCCCGGCCCTGGACCAGCTCGGCACCCCGCTGCTCACCCTCGACGCCGCCGCGCTGGAGCACAACCTGCGGACCATGGCCGCCTGGTGCGCCACGGCCGGGGTCCAGCTCGCCCCGCACGGCAAGACCACCATGGCGCCGGCTCTCTGGCAGGCCCAACTCGACGCCGGTGCCAGCGCGGTGACCCTGGCCAACCTCAGCCAGCTGCGGGTCGCCCGGGCCTTCGGGGTGCGCCGGGTGGTGATCGCCAACGCGCTGCTCGATCCGGCCGGACTCGCCTGGCTGGCCGCCGAGCTGGACGCCGATCCGGAGTTCGAGGTGTGCTCCTGGGTGGACTCGGTGGAGTCCGTCCGGCTGATGGACGAGGCGCGCCGGGCGGCGGGCGCCCGTCGGCCGGCCGACGTCCTGGTCGAGCTCGGCGGACCGGGCGGCCGCACCGGTGTCCGCGACCTGGCGACCGCCGAGGCGGTGGCACGGGCGGTGCGCGCGGCGCCGACCCTGCGGCTGGTCGGGATCGGCGGCTACGAGGCCGCGCTGACCCACGACGCCACACCCGGCGGGCTGGCCACCGTCGAACGCTACCTGGAACGGCTGGTCGAGCTGCACGACCTGCTGCGCGCCGCCGGCCTGTTCGACCAGGCCGAGCGGGTGGTCGTCACCGCCGGCGGCAGCGCCTACTTCGACCAGGTGGCCCGGCTGCTCACCCCGCTCGCCCGGGCCCACCCGGACCTCGACGTGGTGCTGCGCTCCGGCGCCTACCTGGCCCACGACGACGGCTTCTACCGCGCCATCTCCCCGCTGGCCCGCGGCGCCGGCGAACCGCTCCGCTCGGCGCTGCACGGCTGGGCCCGGGTGATCTCGCGGCCCGAGCCGGGGCTCGCCCTGCTGGACGGCGGCAAGCGCGACTTCCCGTACGACGAGGGGCTGCCCGAGCCGCAGGCGGTCCGCGGGCCGGACGGCCTGCGCCCGCTCTCCGGACACGTCAGCGCCGTCAACGACCAGCACGCCTTCCTGCGCGGGGCCGAGGTCGAGGTGGGCGACGTGGTCCGGCTCGGCGTCTCGCACCCGTGCACGGCCTTCGACAAGTGGACGCTGATCCCGGTGCTGGACGACGCCGCGAGCCCGCGGCCCCGGGTGGTCGATCTGGTGCGGACCTTCTTCTGATGGCCGACTGATGGCCGACCTGGTGTTCCGCGCGGCCACCGTCGTGGACGGCAGTGGTGCTGACCGGTTCCGCGCCGACGTCGCGCTGTGCGACGGCCGGATCGCCGAGCTGGGCGAGGGCCTGAGGGGACGTCAGGTCATCGATGCCGAGGGACTGGTGCTCGCGCCCGGCTTCATCGACATGCACGCCCACTCCGATCTCGCGCTGCTGACCGACCCGGTCCATCCGTCCCGGACCACCCAGGGGGTCACCACCGAGGTGCTCGGCCAGGACGGCCTCTCCTACGCGCCGGTGGACGACCGCACGCTCCCCGCGCTGCGCCGCCAACTCGCTGGCTGGAACGGCGATCCGCCCGGTCTGGCGTGGAACTGGCGGTCGGTCGGCGAGTACCTGGACCGGCTGGACGCGGGCAGCGCGGTGAACGCCTGCTACCTCGTCCCGCACGGCACGCTGCGGATGCTCGCGCTCGGTTGGGACGATCGCCCGCCCACCCCGGGCGAGTTGGACCGGATGTGCGAACTCCTGGCCCAGGGACTGGCGGAGGGCGCGGTGGGGATGTCCAGCGGGCTGAGCTACCCACCGGGGATGTACGCCGACACCGACGAACTGGTCGCGCTCTGCGCGGTGGTGGCCGCACACGGCGGCTACCATTCGCCGCACCAGCGCTCCTACGGCGCCGGTGCGCTGGCCGGCTACGCCGAGATGGTGGAGATCTCCCGGCGCTCCGGCTGCCCGCTCCACCTGGCCCACGCCACCATGAACTTCGGCGTCAACCAGGGCCGGGCGGGCGAGCTGCTGGAGCTGCTCGACCGGGCGATCGCCGACGGCTGCGACCTCACCCTGGACAGCTACCCCTACCTGCCCGGCTCCACCACGCTGGCCGCCCTGCTGCCGAGTTGGGCCGCTGAGGGCGGCCCGGAGGCCACCTTCGCCCGGCTCGCCGACCCGGCCGCCCGGGAGCGGATCCGGCACCAGTTGGAGGTCACCGGCAGCGACGGCTGCCACGGCGTCGTCGCGGACTGGGCAGCCGTGCAGATCTCCGGCGTGCGCCGGCCGAGGCTGGCCGGCGCGGTCGGCGCCACCGTTGCCGAACTGGCCGCCGCCCGCGGGCAGTCCGGCACCGAGGTCTTCCTCGACCTGCTGCGCGAGGACGAGTTGGGGACGACCGTGCTGCAACACGTCGGGCACGAGGAGAACGTCCGGGCGATCATGCGCCACCCCGCGCACACCGCGGGCAGTGACGGTCTGCTGGTCGGCGCCCGCCCGCACCCCCGGGCCTGGGGCACCTTCGCCCGCTACCTCGGCTACTACGGGCGGGAGTTGGGCGTGCTCACGCTGGAGCAGGCGGTGGCCCGGATGACCGGCCGACCGGCCCGCCGGCTGCGGCTGCGCCGGCGCGGGCTGGTCCGCCCGGGCCACCACGCCGATCTGGTGCTCTTCGAGCCGGAAACGGTCCGGGACACCGCGACCTTCGAGCACCCGCGCCGGCCGGCCGCCGGGGTGCACCACGTCTACGTCAACGGCACCGCCGTCCTGGCCGACGGCCGCCCCACCGGCGCCCGCCCCGGCCGGGCCCTGCGCCGCACCGACCGGGGGACCGCCGCCCGCTGAGCTCAGAACTTCGCCAGGAAGCTGTCGGCGATCACCTGGTAGCCGACGTCGTTGGCGTGGATGTCGCCGCGGGACATGTTGGTCCAGCTCAGGACGCGCTGCACGTTGAGCGGAAGCTGCTGCCCGTCCAGCGGGACCAGTGGCAGGAAGGCGTTGGTGCTGAACGCCTTCGCGACATCGGCGGTCGGTACCCCGTGCAGCGCGTCCACGATGCCCAGGGTGGCGTTCATGGTGTCCGCCAGCGGCACCGAGAGGCCGGCCAGCAGCTTGCCCTCGGCGCCGATGGTCCAGGCGGCGAGGAAGGGGTCGTAGAGGTTCATCCCGACGATCTCGGTGTGCGGTCCGGCGGCGGCCCGCAGCCGGTCCAGGATGGTCGCGAGGTCCCTGCCGGTGGTGGCGATGCCGCCCGCCGCGCAGGTCAGGTCGAGGCTGCCGCCGGTGGCGCAGCCGTCCACGTCGTTGGCGCCGATGTCCAGGGTGACCGTCACCCGGTCGGGCCGGTGCGCCTCGAGGTAGGAGACGGCCGCGTCGAGCTGCGCCCCGGCGTACGGGTGCGGGTAGGGGCAGCCACCGCCCAGCATGGTGCCGGTGGTCTCGCCCGGGCAGCCCAGGTCGGTGAAGGAGAAGCCCTGGCCGGCCGCGGTGGCTCTGGCCCGCAGGGTTCTCGCCAGGTCCTGTGCGTAGCCGTGGCCGATCTCGCTGCCGCCACCCGGCAGGGTCTGGTAGCCGGCCGCCAGCGAGTCGCCGAGGGCCAGGTAGTAGCGGGTGGCGGGGGCGGCCGCCGAGGCCGGGGCCGCGGCGGTGCCGAGCAGGGCGGTGCCGAGCAGGGCGGCACCGGCCGCGCGACGTGTCCGGCGGGACCGAGCTGACGTCATGAACCCTCCCTGGGCCGGCCCCGCAGGTGGCCCGGACGGCCACGCGCGGGGCGAACCCGCAGAGGCTACTGCTCGGTAGTGCGGCTGGACAGCGCTCGGACCGGATTCGTTGCGCGGGCCGTCAGAGCGCCGCCACCGTGGCGGGCGCCTCGTCGGCCAGTGCCGCCCGGGCCTCCTGCGCGGACAGCGAGTCGCCACCGCGCTCGGCCACCGCCGCCAGCGCGGCCCGGTGTGCGACGGCCGGCTAGCGGGCCTGGATCAGACCGAGCGCGATCAGGTCGTCCAGCGGTTCGACCACGCTGCAGGTGCCGAAGGCGGTGAACGCGGCACGTACCGCAGAGATCTGAGGCACGGTCAACTCGGATGCGGCGGATGCCAGTTCCTTGCCATCGCGCTCGGCGAGCAGGGCCCGCGGGTCGCCGCCGGTCAGTGCCGCGTGGGTGGCCAGCAGTACGTTGAGGAAGCCGTGGTGCTCGAAGCCGGTGGCCGGGTCGGTGTGCCGCACGGCGTGGTGCAGCCCGGCGGTGCACTTGAACGGCAGTCCGCGCTCGACGCACCCGGTCACGAAGGCGGCCAGCTCCGGCTCGGTCGGGAACGCGCCGGCGGCGGTGCCGCCGGTGCGGAACTTGGCCCGGTACGGCGTGCCGGCCAGCACGTCCAGTGCCGCGGGCAGGTCCGGACCGCGCGGGATCTCGACCGCGCCGCAGGCCCCCGCCGGCAGCAGCCGCTCGAAGGCGGCCACCACCCGGCGCGCCCCCTCGGCGGGCGCCATCCCGGGGTCGGCCGCGACCTCGGCGCCGGCCACCCGCAGTCGGGGCTCGGTGGCCACCGTCTCCAGCGCCGGGGCCAGCCCGGTGCTGCCGGCGGGCACGATCACGCCGATCGCCAGCGGTTCGTCCACCAGCTCCAGCAGTGCGCCGAGCGCTCCCGCGCCGCAGAGGAAGGGGCCGACCAGCCCGGCGTACCAGGCCGTCCGGTGCGTCCGGTGGGCCGGTACGGCCTGCGGCAGCGGCAGCTCCCCGGGCGGGAAGATCGCCGCGTCGTCGCAGAGTCCGGTGAAGAGCGGCGGCACAGCGCTCGGGTTGGTGGTCAACGTCCCGTCCTTCGGTCGCACGGCGGGAGCACGCCCATGTGCCCCCGTGGCGAGCCTGCCGCAGTGCGGCCGGGCAGGCAAGGGGGGTCCGGCTCCGTGGGGCGCCGGAGAGGTGGGGAGGGGACACGCCCCCGTCCGGAGGAACGTCCCCGGCGGGTGGCGGCGCGCGCGGTACGTCTATCCGCGGCGCCCACCCGGGGCGCCGCGCCACCCAGGAGGTATGTCGTGCGAGGACGTCTTGCTGTCATCGGTGCCGTCGGCGCCCTGCTCGCGGCCGTGGCCTGGCCGGCCGGCGCGGTGGGCGAGGTGAACGCCCTGGCCGTCGGCGCGACCGGCACGGTGGCGAAGGACGGCACGGTCACCCTGTCGGGCAGCTACCGCTGTGCGCCCTCCGCGGCCACCGGCGAGGTCCTCGTCAGCAGCAAGCTCAAGCAGGGCGCGGCCGAGCAGAGCATCGGCGGAACGGTGGCCACCTGCGACGGGCTCGACCATTCCTGGACCAACAGCGAGCGCGCCGACCAGCTGAACGCCGTGCCCGGCCCGGCCGAGGTCGAGGCCACGCTATTGAACCTGGACATGTCCAGCGGGCTTCCGCTGCCGCAGTTCCTGGCCGTCGGACGACAGTCCATCACGCTCTCCCAAGGGAATTGACGGACAGTCAGGAATTCCGGCCTCGGCCGGGCGGTCCGACGACCGCCCGGCCGAAGTCTGTCGGTCGCCGGAGCCGCAGTAGGGGGCAGGGGTCGCTGGGGGGAATTACCGGCCCGTGAATCGCCCGCCGGACGGCCTGCCGGGAAAGCTCAAATCATCCTCAACCTATTGGCCCAGACTTTTGCCTGCCCTTTGCCATGCGCTCTTGATCATGCCGCTGACCTGCTGGTGTACCGAATATCGGACACCGCATGCCATTTCCACCGCGCTGTGCTATGCGCTCATCCGAAGGTAACTATTCGGCCATAGGGGCTTTGCAGAGGCCTAATCCGCGGTTAGCGTTTGCGCACTCTCACTCCGCCATCCTTGAAGAGGGTTCCCCACATGGCAGTTGTTGACAAAATATCGCCGTCCATCGGGTCAGGTACCAAGCTCCGTCGTGACATCGGCCTGATCGGTCTGATGTGGGCGTCGGTCGGCTCGATCATCGGGTCCGGCTGGCTCTACGGGGCCAAGAACGCAGTCGTGGCCGCCGGCCCCGCGGCGATTATCTCGTGGGGGATCGGGGCCGTCGCGGTCGTGCTCCTGGCGCTGGTCCATGCCGAACTCGGTGGCCTCTTCCCGGTCGCCGGTGGTACCGCCCGGTACCCGCACTACACCTTCGGCGGCCTGGCCGGAATGTCGTTCGGCTGGTTCTCCTGGCTGCAGGCGGCGACGGTGGCGCCGATCGAGGTCGAGGCCATGATCGGTTACGCCGGTCACTGGTCCTGGGCGACCGGCTTCCAGCACGCCAACGGCACGCTGACCACCTCGGGCTTCGTCGTCGCGGTGGTCCTGATGGGCGTCTTCGTGGCGGTGAACTTCCTCGGGGTGCGCCTGCTGGCCCACACCAACAGCGCCGCCACCTGGTGGAAGGTCGCCATTCCGTTGGCGACGATCTTCATCCTGGCGATCACCCACTTCCACGCCGGCAACTTCACCTCGCACGGCTTCGCGCCCTTCGGTGCCAAGGGTGTGCTCGCCGCGATCAGCACCAGCGGCATCATCTTCGCGCTGCTCGGCTTCGAGCAGGCGATCCAGCTCTCGGGTGAGAGCAAGAACCCCAAGAAGGACATCCCCCGCGCGGTCATCGGCTCGGTCTTCATCGGTGCCGTGATCTACACCCTGCTGCAGGTCGTCTACATCGGTGCGCTGCCCGGCGCCTCCTTCGTCAAGGGCTGGGCCAACCTGGCCTACCAGGGCATCAGCGGCCCGTTCGCCGGTCTGGCCACCGTGATCGGTCTCGGCTGGCTGGCCTGGGTGCTCTACCTGGACGCGCTGGTCTCGCCCGGCGGCACCGGCCTGATCTACACCACCTCCACCTCGCGCATCTCCTACGGCCTGAGCCGCAACGGCTACGCCCCGCGGGCCTTCGAGAAGACCGACTCGCGCGGTGTGCCGTACTTCGGCCTGGTGATGTCCTTCGTCACCGGCGTGATCTGCTTCCTGCCCTTCCCGAGCTGGCAGCAGCTGGTCAGCTTCATCACCTCCGCCTCGGTGCTGATGTACGCCGGTGCGCCGCTGGCCTTCGGGGTCCTGCGCAAGCAGCTGCCGAACCGGGAGCGCCCGTACAAGCTGCCCCTCGGTGAGATCATCTCCCCGGTCTCCTTCGTGGTCGCGAGCCTGATCATCTACTGGTCCGGCTGGACCACCCTGTGGCGCCTGGGCCTGGCGATCGTCCTCGGCTACGTGCTGCTCGGCTCCTACGCCGCGTACGCGATCGCCAAGAACCTGCCGAACGCCCCGCGGATGAATTGGAAGGCCGCCCAGTGGCTGCCGGTCTACCTGCTCGGCATCGGCGTGATCTCCTACTTCGGCCAGTTCGGCGGCACCAACACCATCCCGCTCTGGGCGGACATGGGCATCATCACCGCCTTCTCGCTGGGGATCTACTACTGGGCCCGGGCGGTCGCCCTGCCCGCCGAGGAGATCGAGCGGAACATCGAGGACGTCGAGGTGGTCGACGAGGGCGGGCACTGATCCCGCGCTCCTGACCAGCCGCCTCCGCAGGGTCCCCCACGGCCTGCTGAGGATCGGGCGCACCGCCGGCAACGGCGGTGCGCCCGACGGCGTTTGGAGCCCGGCCGGCGCCACGTACGATGCGGTCATGAGTACTCATGCGATACCCGAGGGCGTCGGCCGCACCGCCATCGGCGTGGCCCGGGCCCGGGCGGTGGAGAGCCGCCGCCCCGACCGGCTGTTCGACGACCCGTACGCGGCGGCCTTCGTGACAGCAGCCGACGGCGAGGTCCGCGAGCGCGGGCCCGGCGAGGTCTCGCCGGGGCTGATCGCGATGGCCCGCCATCTGGTGGTCCGCACCCGGTTCTTCGACGACTTCCTGCTGGCGGCCGCCGCCGACGGTTGCCGGCAGGTGGTGATCCCGGCGGCAGGCCTGGACACCCGGGCCTACCGGCTCAACTGGCCGGCCGGCTTGGTCTGTTACGAGATCGACCTGCCCGAGGTGCTGGCCTTCAAGGAACGGGTGCTGGCCGAGCGGGCGGCGGAGCCGGTGGCTCGCCGGGTGGCACTGGTGGCGGACCTGCGGGAGGACTGGCCGGCCGTGTTGACCGGGGCCGGCTTCGACCCCGCCGAGCGCAGCGCCTGGCTGATCGAGGGGCTGCTGATCTACCTGGAGTCGGCCGAGGTCGCCCGGCTGCTCGGCCAGGTCGGCGAACTCGCCGCCCCCGGCAGCCGGTTGGCGCTCACCCACGGTTCCGGCCGGTGGGAGGAGTCGCCGCGCGACCGGGGCGAGCCGGCCCCCGAGCTGGCGCCGGTGATGAAGCTCTGGAAGGGCGGGCTGGCCGAGGACCCGGTGCCCTGGCTGGGGCGGCGCGGTTGGCGGGCGGTCCGGCACGACCGCGCCGAGGCCGCCGTCTCGTACGGCCGGCCGGTCGACTACGTCTCATCGCAGCGCATTTTCGTCACCGCCGAGCGACTGCCGGCGGTGACGAGTAACTGACCCGACTCAGTTGCCGCCGGGGAGCGGGCGCTCCTCCTCCACCAGGTCGCGGAAGTGCTCCAGATCGGCCCGGACCGTCCGCTCGATGGCGTCGGACTGGGCGAAGCCGCGCGGTCCGCCGAAGCAGGAGCGGACCGTGTCCGGGTCGTACTCGATCCGGACCTGGAGCCGGGTGCTGCCGGCGTCGAGCGGCATGAGCGCGAAGGTTCCGTTCAGATGGGCACCGTTCAGGGTCCGCCAGGTCATCACCTGGTTGCCGCCGCGGTCGGCGATCTCGGTCTCGAAGACCTGCTCGTGGTCGCCCACCTCGATGTCCAGATGGGCGCGGTGCCCGCCGTGCGCGTGGGCGTGCAGCACCCCGTCCACGAACCGCGGGTACTGGTCGACCCGGTGCAGTTGCTCCCAGGCCACCTGGACCGGGACGGCGACGTCGATCTGTTCTTCCAGCGTGCTCATCCTGGGCCTCCCGGGCCGTTCACTCCTGCTCCTGGGCCGCTCACTCCTCCTCCTCGATCGGGTCGCCCTCCGCCCGGGACTCGTCCTGGGCGTGCATGACCTGCTCGGAGGTCGCGCCCTCCTCAGGCACCTCGGGCTCTTCCTGCTCCGGGCGCTCCGGGCTCACCGTGGACATGGCCACCTCCCTGGGTCGCTACCTCCAGCCTGCTCCTTCGCACGGGGGCGGGCAAACCCGCGGCGGCCCGCTCAGCCGGCGGCGAGGTCGGCCAGGGTGTCCCAGAACAGCTGCTCGTAGCTCTGCAGCAGCCGTCCGTAGCGGCGTCCCTCGGCGATCAGCTCCGGATCCGGTCCGGCGGCGGCGACCACCGCGACCGCCTCCTCCTCCAGCTCGGGCACGGGCGTGGCGAAGAAGTCGAAGAAGGCGCAGCCGGCGTCGTCGAAGTCGTAGTTCCGGCGCAGCGCCCGCGCGGTCGCCGCGCAGTAGCCGCCCCAGGTCGCGAAGTTGGCGGCCAGCGCGAGCACCACGGCGGCCGGCTCGCCGTTCAGCGCCAGCCCGGCCAGGCAGCCCGGGTAGGCCTGGCAGCCGGCCAGTGGCTCGCGGGCCCGCAGCGCGGCCTCGTCCAGACCGCAGGCGGTGGCGAAGCCGGGCAGCGCCGCCAGGGCCAGTGACTCGCCCTCGGCGAGCTTGGCGAAGTAGTCACCGGCCGGCGAGTCGGCGCAGCGGGCGGCCAGCACCAGGAAGCTGCGCCGGTCGCTGGTGATGATCCGGTGCTGCTGCGCGGCGAGTTCGGCGAGCACCGGCAGTGGCGCGCCGCCCTGCTCCAGCAGTGGGATCAGCCGGTTGTCCGACTCACCTGGCGCCAGGTCCCGGCGGATGCTCAACAGGGCTTCACGGGCGGGGGAGTTCATCGGCTGTGGCCTCCTGGGTGGCTGCGGGACGTGACCCGGTCAGCCTAGGTTCCTCCAGCGGCCCGCCCGGCGAAGCGGACTGACGTGTCGTCAGAACACCGACCAGCCGGTCGCGGTGGTGAAGGCGTCCAACGCGGCGACCCCGCCCACCGAGTTGCCCGCCCGGTCCAGTGCCGGACCCCAGACGCAGATCGTGCCCTTGCCCGGGATGATCGCCAGGATGCCGCCGCCCACACCGCTCTTGCCCGGCAGACCGACCCGGAAGGCGAACTCGCCCGCCGCGTCGTAGGTGCCGCAGGTCAGCAGCACGGCGTTGATCCGCTTGGCGTCACTGCGCGAGAGCAGCCGGCTGCCGTCCGCGCGCAGCCCGTGTCGGGCCAGGAAGAGGCCGGCCAGCGCGAGGTCGCGGCAGCTCGCGGCGATCGCGCAGTGCGCGTAGTAGTGGCCGAGCACCGCCTCGACCGGGTTCTCCAGGTTGTCGTAGCTGGCGATGAAGTGGGCCAGCGCGGCGTTGCGGTGGCCGTGTGCGGCCTCCGAACCGGCCACCACCGGGTCGGTGTCCAGCAGTGGGTTGCCCGACTCGGCGCGCAGGAACTCGCGGACCGACCGGCCGGCGTCACCGGTCAGTGTGAGCAGGTGGTCGGTCACCACCACGGCGCCCGCGTTGATGAACGGGTTGCGCGGGATGCCCAGTTCGGACTCCAGCTGGACCAGCGAGTTGAACGGGGTGCCGGACGGCTCGCGGCCCACCCGGTGCCAGACCGCCTCGCCGCCGGTGGCCATCGACAACGCCAGCGTGAAGAGCTTGGAGACGCTCTGGATGGAGAACGGCTGCTCCCAGTCGCCCGCGCCGTACACCTCGCCGTCCACGGTGGCCAGCGCCAGGCCGAAGCTCTTCGGGTCGGCCGCGGCGAGCGCCGGTATGTAGTCGGCGACCCGGCCGGTGCCGAGCACCGGGCGGGCGGCGTCCAAAGCGCGCTGGAGTTCGAGCTGGTAGTCCATATCGACATTCTGCACGGACTTCGTCGGGCCCGATCACGGTGGTCCGGCCCGGTCCGGTCGGGCTCCGGGCCCGCCCCTGCCGCGCTGCGCCGGCCCGGCGGCTGCGGCAGACTGGGAGGCGTGCCGGAGCTGCCCGAGGTCGAAGCGCTCAGCGCGTTCCTGACCGAGCGCCTGGTCGGGCGCCGGATCGGCCGGATCCACCAGGTGGCGATCAGCGCGCTCAAGACCTACGACCCGCCCCTCCAGGCGCTGGAGGGGCGGGCGGTGGCCGCGGTGGGCCGGCGCGGCAAGTTCCTGCTGCTGACCGCCGAGGGGCCGCTGCACCTGGCCGTCCACCTGGCCAGGGCCGGCTGGCTGCGCTGGCGGGACGACCTGCCGGCGCTGCCGCCGAAACCCGGCAAGGGCCCGCTCGCGCTGAGGCTGCTGCTGGCCGACCCGCCCGGAGCCGGGTTCGACCTGACCGAGGCGGGCACCCAGAAGCGGCTGGCGGTGTACGTCGTGGCCGACCCGGCCCAGGTGCCCGGGATCGCCCGGCTCGGCCCGGACCCGCTGGATCCCGGCTTCACCGAGCAGGACTTCGTCGAGCTGCTGCGCGGCGAACGGCGGCAGCTCAAGGGCGTGCTGCGGGACCAGGGCGTGCTGGCGGGGGTCGGCAACGCCTACTCGGACGAGGTGCTGCACGCGGCCCGGATGTCCCCGTTCAAGATCGCCGACCGGCTGACCGAGGACGAGGCCGCCGAGCTGTACCGGGTGCTCGGCAGCACCCTGCGGGAGGCCGTGGAGCGCTCGCGCGGGCTGGCCGCCGGCGAGCTGAAGGCGGAGAAGAAGACCGGTCTGCGGGTGCACGGGCGCACCGGGCAGCCCTGCCCGGTCTGCGGCGACACCATCCGCGAGGTGTCGTTCCGGGACTCCGCGTTGCAGTACTGTCCGACCTGCCAGACCGGCGGCAAGCCGCTCGCCGACCGGCGGCTCTCCCGGTTGCTCAAGTGACGGACCACGGAGGAGTAGTCGCTCCGCGCGCCGGGTAGGGCAGCGTCGTCCGTCCACCGCACCGACCCCGCCAGGAGCCGCCCCATGCCCGCCGCCCTCAGCCACGATCGCGGATCCACCGACACCCCGCTGCTGACCGAGACCATCGGGGCCAACCTGGACCGCACGGTGGCGTTGTTCGGCGACCGTGAGGCGCTGGTCGACCTGCCGAGCGGGCGGCGCTGGACCTACCGCCAACTCGCCGACGAGGTGGACGTGGTGGCCCGCGGGCTGCTCTCGCTCGGGGTGCGTACCGGCGACCGGGTGGGGGTCTGGTCGCCCAACTGCCCGGAGTGGGTGCTGCTGCAGTACGCCACCGCCCGGATCGGCGCCGTCCTGGTCAGCATCAACCCGGGCTACCGGACCCACGAACTGGTCTACGTGCTACGGCAGTCCGGCGTCCGGACGGTGGTGGCGACGCCCTCGTACAAGACCTCCGACTACGCGGCGATGCTCGCCGAGGCCCGCCCGCAGTGTCCCGAGCTGCGCGACGTCCTGCTGCTCGGCGAGGACTCCTGGACGGCGCTGACGGCGGCCGGCCGGGCCGGCGACCCGTCCCAGCCGGCGAGCGTCGCCGCCGAGTTGAGCCCGGACGACGCGGTCAACATCCAGTACACCTCCGGCACCACCGGGTTCCCCAAGGGTGCCACCCTCTCGCACCGCAACATCCTCAACAACGGCTACTTCGTCGCCGAGCTGCTCAACTACACCGAGCGGGACCGGATCTGCGTGCCGGTGCCGTTCTACCACTGCTTCGGGATGGTGATGGCCAACCTGGCGGCCACCTCGCACGGTGCCTGTCTGGTGATACCGGCCCCCTCGTTCGACCCCGCGGCCACCCTGGCCGCGGTCGCCGCCGAGCGCTGCACCTCGCTGTACGGCGTACCGACCATGTTCATCGCCGAGTTGAACGATCCGTCGTTCGCCGAGCACGACCTCTCGGCGCTGCGCACCGGCATCATGGCCGGCTCGCCCTGCCCCGCCGAGGTGATGCGGCAGGTGATGGACCGGATGGGCATGCGCGAGGTGGCGATCTGCTACGGGATGACCGAGACCTCGCCGGTCTCCACGCAGACCCGGCCCGAGGACAGCTTCGAGCAGCGGGTCGGCACGGTCGGCCGGGTCGGCCCGCACCTGGAGGTCAAGGTGACCGACCCGGCCACCGGGCGGACCGTCCCGCGCGGCACGGCGGGCGAACTGTGCACCCGCGGCTACTCGGTGATGCTCGGCTACTGGGACGAGCCGGCCAGGACCGCGGAGGCGGTGGACCCGGACGGCTGGATGCACACCGGCGACCTCGCGGTGATGGACGACGACGGGTTCCTGGCGATCACCGGCCGGATCAAGGACATGGTGATCCGCGGCGGCGAGAACGTCTACCTGCGCGAGATCGAGGAGTTCCTCTACACCCACCCCGACATCCTGGACGCCCAGGTGATCGGCGTGCCGGACGAGAAGTACGGCGAGGAGCTGATGGCCTGGGTCCGACTGCGGCCGGGCGCGGCGGAGTTGACCGCCGAGACGCTGCGTGCGTGGTGCACCGGCCGGTTGGCGCACTACAAGATCCCGCGTTACGTGCACCTGGTGGAGACCTTCCCGATGACGGTCACCGGCAAGGTCCGCAAGGTGGAGATGCGTGAGGCGGCGCTCCGGCTGCTGGCGGAGCAGGCGGTGAGCGGCGGCTGAACGTATCCGGTTGATGACAGTGGGTCAACTGTGGAATCATCCCTTCCGTTCAGCTCGATCCCATCCCCGGGGGGACGGTCGCCATGGACCACCCGTCAAGCTTCCGCCGGCTCGTCGCCGCCGGACCGGCCCAGGTCTTCGCCCACCTCCCTGCCGAGGCCGCCACCTGGGGTTGGGCGAACTGCGGGCTGGTGCTGCACGAGGACCGGGCGCTGCTGGTCGACACGCCGTACACGCCCGCGCTCACCGAGCGGATGCTGGCCCGGATCGAGCAGCGGCTGCCCGGGACGCGGGTGGACCAGGTGGTGATCACGCACGCCAACGGTGACCACTGTTGGGGCCTGCCGGCGCTGCCGGCGGACGTGCCGGTGATCGCCACCGAGGCCACCGCGCACGCGTTCTGCCACGAGCCGAGCCCCGAGCGGGTGGTGGCGCTGCTGGAGCGGACCGACCCGGCGTCGGAGCTCGGCGGGTACCTACGCGCCAACTTCCCGTTCGACTTCGCCGAGGCCCGGCTGCGCACGCCCGACCGGACGTTCAGCGGGACGTCGTCGCTCCGGGTCGGCGCCACCGAGGTGCGGCTGATCGAGGCCGGGGCCGGCCACTCCGCGGGCGATCTGCTGGTGCACGTACCGGAGCTGACGACGGTGTACGCCGGGGACGTGCTCTTCGTCGGGCACCACCCGGTCACCTGGGCCAGCCTGACCGGCGCCATCGCGGCGCTGGACACCCTGCTCGGGCTGGCGGCGGGGATCATCGTGCCCGGGCACGGCCCGGTCTGCGGGCCGGCCGAGGCGGAGCGGATGCGCGGCTACTTCGAGCTGCTGGGGGCGCACGCCGAGCGGAGCCACGCCCGCGGCCTGTCACCGCTGGAGGCCGCCCGGCGGTTCGTGCCGCCCGCCTTCGCCGCCGGCTGGCGACTGCCCGAGCGGATGGTGGTCACCATCGCCGCGCACTACCGGGAGCTGGACGGGGACCGGGCGGCGCCGGACATGATCGCGCTGATGGCGGACTGCGCCCGGTACGCCGCTTCGGCGCCCGCGCTGCCCGGGCCGCGCCCGGCCGACACGGCCCCCGCGCTCGCCGAACGGCCCCGGTGATCAGCGCCCGGGCGCGGCGGCGCGGGCCGCCAGGGCGGCGGGCAGCGGCTCGTAGCGCAGGTGGCTTCGGGTGAACGAGCCGGTCCCGTGCGAGAGCGAGCGCAGGTCCACCGCGTAGCGGGTCAGCTCCAACTCCGGCACCTCGGCCCGCAGCAGGCTCCGGCCGGGCCCGGCGGAGTCCGTCCCCAGCACCCGGGCCCGCCGGACCGACAGGTCGCCGAGCACCGAGCCCAGGTACTCGTCCGGCACCAGCACGGTCACCTCGGCCACCGGCTCCAGCAACTGGACGGTGGTCCGGGTGGCCGCGTCGCGCAGCGCCAGCGCGCCCGCGGACTGGAAGGCGGCGTCCGAGGAGTCCACCGAGTGCGCCTTGCCGTCCACCAGGGTGACCCGGACGTCCACCAACGGGTGGTCGTCCACCACACCGTGCTCCAGCTGGGCCCGGACACCCTTCTCCACCGAGGGGATGAAGTGCCGCGGCACCGCCCCACCGACGACCTTGTCCACGAACTCGAAGCCACCACCGGCCGGCAGCGGCTCGACCAGCAGGTCGCAGATGGCGTACTGGCCGTGCCCGCCGGACTGCTTGACCAGCCGGCCGTGCCCGGTGGCCGGCCCGGCGAAGGTCTCGCGCAACGCCACCTGGTAGGGCACCTGCTCCACCTGCACCCCGAACAGGGCGCCCAGCTGATGCAGCACCACCCCGGCGTGCGCCTCCCCGGTGCACCAGAGCACCAGTTGGCCGGTCGCGGCGTTCTGCTCGACCCGGACCGTCGGATCCTGCGCGGTCAGCCGGGACAGGCCCTGGGACAGCTTGTCCTCGTCGCTGCGGCTGCGCGCCTTGACGGCGATCGGCAGCAGCGGCTCGGGCAGGCTCCACGGCTCGACCGGTCCGGCGCCGCCGCGTTCGGAGAGGGTGTCGCCCACCCGGGCCGTGCCGAGTTTGCCGACACAGACCAGGTCACCCGCGACGGCCACCGGAACCGGGCGCTGCTGTTTGCCGAACGGGCTGGTCAGCCCGGCGATCCGGTCGTCCGAGGGCTCGTGCCCGGGAGAGTCCTCCGGCCCGACCGGACGGTCCGGAGCGGCGACGTGCACCAGGGTGTCCGGGCGCAGCGTGCCGGCGAACACCCGGACCAGGCTGAGCCGGCCCACGTACTGGTCGCCGCTGTTCTGGATCACCTGGGCGGCCAGCGGGGCCGTCGGGTCGCAGGCCAGCTTGTCGGCCGGCGGGGCCTGCCGGTCGGTGGGGGCGGGGAAGGAGGAGACGATCAGGTCGAGCAGGTCGATCGTGCCGGTGCCGTCCTCGGTGATCGGCAGCACCGGGTGCAGCGCGTCGTGCAGCACGGCGCCGCGCAGCCCGCGGGTGAGCGTGCCCGGGTCGAGCGTCTCGCCGCCGAGGTAGCGCTCCAGCAGCTCGTCGTCCTCGCCGGCGATCGCCTCCACCAGGCGCTCCCGGGCCGGACCGGTGTCCGGGGCGGGCTCGGCCTCGCCGTGCGTCTCACCGGAGAGCAGCTCGACGGTGCCGCGGACCTGGCCGTGGCTGAGCACCGGCAGGTCGAGCGGCTGCACCGAGTCGGGCCGGCCCTCGCCGAAGGCCTCCTGGCAGGCCGCCAGCACCTCGTCGAAGTCGGCTCGGGCCGCGTCCATATGGGTGACGGCGATGGCGCGCGGCAGCCCTGCGTCGGCGCACTCGCGCCACAGCGCCAGCACCGGCGCGGTCACCGGTTCGGTCGCGGAGACCACGAAGACCGCGCCGTCGGCGGCCCGCAGCGCGGCCCGCAGCTCGCCGGCGAAGTCCGCGTGGCCGGGCGGGTCGAGCAGGTTGATCTTGACGCCGTGCCACTCGACCGGGACCACCGCGAGGCGCACCGAGCGCTGCTGCTGGTGCTCGATCTCCTCGTGGTCGGAGACCGTGCTGCCGTCCGCCACCCGGCCGGCCCGGGTCAGCGCGCCGGCGGCCAGCGCCAGCGACTCCGTCAGCGTGGTCTTGCCGCAGCCGCTGACCCCGACCAGGACCACGTTGCGCAGCTGCTCGGGGCGGTCGGCGGCGGGCGCCCGACCGACCGCCCCCGCTCGGGACGTACCTCGTTCGGACATCGCAGACCTCCACCGACGGCACCGGGGAACCTCGTGCTTCGAGCTTTCGTGCTTCGAGCTTTCCACCGGGGGCGCCACCGGTCCACCCGGTGGGCGGCCGCCGGGGGAGCGCGCCGGGCTCAGTAGAGGAACGGCAGCAGGCGCTTGGTGCGCTGTCGGTACTCCGCGTACTCGCCGCCGAACGAGTGCAGCAGCAGCGACTCCTCGGCCTCGATCCGGCGGTGGTAGGCGGCGAACAGCAGCCCGGCGGCGAGCAGCACGGCCAGCCAGCTGCCCAGGCCGAGCGGGTAGCCGGTCCAGACCAGCAGGCTGCCGCAGTAACCGGGGTGCCGGATCAACCGGTACGGGCCGCGGCGCACCACGTGCTGGTCGGCGCTGGTGCGCAGGGTGCGGGTGTAGAAGCGGCCGAGGGTGCGCATGCCCCAGGCGCGCAGCCCCAGACCGGCGGCGATCAGCACCACCCCGAGCCAGCGGCCCGCGGTCGGCACGGGGGTGACCGAGGTGGTGCTGAGACCGACGGTGACCAGCACCACCAGCAGGTAGCACGCCAGCAGCAGGACGGTGCTGCCGCGGTCGGCGCCGTCGGCGTGCCAGTCGGCGGCGTCGGCGTCCTCCCGGCGGCGGAGCAGCAGCTCGTACGCCACCCAGAGCAGTAGCCCGAGGATCGAGAAGAGGCCGGGCAGGGACATGGCGACTCCTTGTCGGCGGTGCGGCGGCCGCTCTGCTGTCACCGTCACACGGGGTGTTCCCGCCGTCCAGGGCGCTGGACGGCCCCGCGGAAGGCCCCGGGTGCGCCCGGGGGGGGGGGGGGGGGGGGGGGGGGGGGCGCGGGGGGGGCGCCGGGCGGGGGCCGCGCGCCCCCCCCCCCCGCGGGGGCCGGCGGGGGGGGCGGGGGGGCCGGGGGGGCGGGGGCGCCGCG
>NZ_JBITZU010000009.1:0-58315 GCF_044547075.1 Kitasatospora sp. NPDC052896 | reverse complement strand
CCCGCCGCCCCCCCCCCGCGGGGGCCCCCCCCCCCCCCCCCCCCCCCCCCCCCCCCCCCCCCCCCCCCCCCCCGCGCCGGGTCAGAAGGTGACCGCCACCGCCAGCTGCCCGTCCCGCGCCACCACCGCCTCGACGGATGCGATCCGGCCGGCCGCGCGGACGTCGTGCTCGGCCAGCGCGAGCAGGTCCAGGGCACCGCGCGAGCCGGTGATCACGGCCCGCGCGACGTCGGCCCGCATCGACACCCGTGCCTCCGACTTCGCCCTGCGCACCCCCGCGATCACCTGCGCGGCCGTGGTGAGCACCGCGCGGTCGACCGGGCCGGCCAGCTGACGCAGCTCGTCCGCGGTCGGCCAGGCGGCGCGGTGCACCGAGCCGTCCTGCCACCAGGACCAGACCTCCTCGGTGGCGAACGGCAGGAACGGCGCGAACAGCCGCAGCAGCGTCGAGAGCGCGGTGACCAGCGCGCACCGCGCCGACTCCGCCGCCCGCTCGCCCTGTTCTCCGTAGGCGCGGGCCTTGACCAGCTCGACGTAGTCGTCGCAGAAGTGCCAGAAGAACTGTTCGGTCCGCTCCAGCGCCCGGGTGTAGTCGAAGGCGTCGAACGCCTCGGTGGCCGCCCGCACGGTCTCGGCGAGTTCCGCGAGCATCGCGGCGTCCAGCGGCCCGGTCACCCGGGCGGCCCCGGCGGGCACTCCCAGGCTCAGCACGAACCGGCTCGCGTTGAGCACCTTGATCGCCAGCCGTCGCCCGATCTTCATCTGCCCGACGTCGAAGGCGGTGTCCGTCCCGGGGCGTCCGCTGGCCGCCCAGTAGCGCACCGCGTCCGACCCGTGCTGGTCCAGCAGGTCGGCCGGGGTGACCACGTTGCCGACCGACTTGGACATCTTCTTGCGGTCCGGGTCGAGGATCCAGCCCGAGATGCCCGCGTGCCGCCAGGGCAGCACGTCGTGCTCGGCGTGCGCGCGGACCACGGACGAGAAGAGCCAGGTGCGGATGATCTCGTGGGCCTGCGGGCGCAGGTCCATCGGGAAGACCCGGGCGAACAGGTCGTCGTCCACGCCCCAGCGGGCGGCGATCTGTGGGGTGAGCGAGGAGGTCGCCCAGGTGTCCATCACGTCCGGGTCGCCGGTGAAGCCGCCCGGACGGTCGCGCTGATCGGGCGTGAAGCCGTCCGGGGTGTCGGTGCTGGGGTCGATCGGCAGCGCGGACTCGGCCGGGACCAGCGGCCGGTCGTACACCGGGTGGCCCGTCCCGTCGAGCGGGTACCAGAGCGGGATCGGGACCCCGAAGAAGCGCTGCCGGCTGACCAGCCAGTCGCCGTTCAGGCCGCCCACCCAGCTGTCGTAGCGGACCTTCATGTGCTCCGGGTGCCAGCTCAACTCGGCTCCGCGGGACAGGAGTTCGGCGCGCAGGCGGTCGTCGCGGCCGCCGTTGCGCAGGTACCACTGCCGGGTGGTGACGATTTCGAGCGGCTTGTCGCCCTTCTCGTAGAACTTCACCGGGTGGCTGATCGGCCGCGGCTCGCCGAGCAGTTCGCCGCTCTCCCGCAGCATCGCGACCATCCGCTCGCGACCGGTGTGCACGGTGGCGCCGGCCAGCCGCGAGTACGCCGCCCGGGCCCGCTCCGACTCCAGGCCGGCCGGCGGCTCGGCGCCGAAGCGGCCGTCCCAGCCCAGCACCGGGCGGGTGGCCAGCCGCAGTTCGCGCCACCAGACCACGTCGGTGGTGTCGCCGAAGGTGCAGACCATGGCGATGCCGGTGCCCTTCTCCGGGTCGGCCAGCCGGTGCGCGAGCACCGGCACCTCGACGCCGAAGACCGGGGTGCGCACGGTCGAGCCGAAGAGCGGCTGGTAGCGGGTGTCCTCGGGGTGGGCGACCAGCGCGACGCAGGCGGGCAGCAGCTCCGGGCGGGTGGTGCCGATCTCCACCGGGGCGCCGCCGTCCGGTCGGCTGAACAGCAGCTGGTGGAAGGCGCCCGGGCGCTCCCGGTCCTCCAGCTCGGCCTGGGCGACTGCGGTGCGGAAGGTGACGTCCCAGAGCGTCGGCGCCTCGGCCAAGTAGGCCTCGCCGCGGGTCAGGTTGCGCAGGAAGGCGCGCTGCGAGATGGCCCGCGCGGTGCTGCCGATGGTCTGGTACGTCATCGACCAGTCGACCGAGAGGCCCAACTGCTGCCAGAGCTCCTCGAAGGCCCGCTCGTCGGTGCTGGTCAGCCGCTCGCAGAGTTCGATGAAGTTGCGCCGGGAGACCGGGATCTGCTCCCGGCCGGGCTTGGCCGGCGGGGTGAAGTCCGGGTCGTAGGGCAGCGCGGGGTCGCAGCGCACGCCGAAGTGGTTCTGCACCCGGCGTTCGGTCGGCAGGCCGTTGTCGTCCCAGCCCATCGGGTAGAAGACCTCGCGCCCGCGCATCCGCTGGTAGCGCGCGACGGTGTCGGTGTGGGTGTAGGAGAAGACGTGGCCGACGTGCAGCGAGCCGCTGACCGTGGGCGGCGGGGTGTCGATCGAGAAGACCTCGGCCCGCGGCCGGGAGCGGTCGAAGCGGTATACCCCCGTCTCGTCCCAGCGCTGCGACCACTTCGCTTCGAGCCCTGCGAGGGAGGGCTTGGCGGGCACGTCAGGGAGACGAGGAGTCTTTGTCATGCCGCCTGATGCTAGCGCCGGGGGTGGGTGAACGATCAACCGAATATCCGGCGGCACCGCCCGGGCCGCGGCATTGCGGTGACCCGTTCGTGGCCGCACAGTGGAGACAGGGCGGCCCACCCGCGCGGCAGCCTGGCGGCCGGTCCGGATCGGCTCCGGCGCCGGTTCTCGGCCCAGGAGGAGCGGAGGAGCGGAATATGCAAGCCATGGTTGGTGACACCATCCACATCCACAGCAAGGCCGTCGGCATGGCCGACCAGTTGGGCGAGATCATCGAGGTCCGCGGCTCGCACGGCGAACCGCCGTACCTGGTCCGCTTCGAGGACGGCCACGACGGGCTGATCTACCCCGGTCCCGATACGGTGATCGAACCGCACAGGCAGGACCGGCTCTGGTAGCGGGGGCGTCGTGATGGGGAGTTGACGTGACGTCAACTCCCCATCGGTTGTGCCTGATCGACCGGGTGCTAGTCCAGCTCGACCTCGAAGTCCCAGGTGGCCAGCGGCTTTCCGGCCGCCGACCAGCTGAGCGTGGCATGGCCGGCGTCGAAGGTGGCGGCGAGGTGCAGGGTCGCGTCGTGGCCGGGGGTCGCGCTCGCCGAGGTGGCGTCGCTGGTGAACGGCACCGGGTGGCCCAACTCGTCGGTGATGCTCAGCGCGTCGGCGCGCAGCTCCGTACTGCCGGCCGGGACGTGCAGCAGCACCGTGATCGTCCCGGCGGAGGCACTGGCCGGCGCCGCGCCGGGGGTGGGCGCGGGCAGCGCGAGGTCGGGCCCGGTCGCGGTGATCCGGGCCTGCTGGGCGCCGAGGTCGAGCTGGACAGCGTCGCCCATCGCCACCAGCTGGGCGTGTCCGGGGGATGCGGTCGGTACGATCGGCGAGGCGGGCGGGGTGGGGATCGGGACCCGGCCCAGGTCGGGCGCCGGCTGCCCGGACGACGAGCAGCCGGTCGCCGCCAGCAGGACGGCGAGCAGCGCGGTCGCGGGCCCGCGGCCGAGACCACGCCCGAGCGGGGCGCGGCCTCGGTGGGTGGAGCGGTCGGTCACTGGCCCGCCCCGAGCCTCAGGCTGTCCAGAACCGCGTTCGGTCCGGTGAAGTCGGGTGCGAGCAAGGCCGGTTGGTCCTTCGGCTGCTTGCTGGTGGCCGAGTAGACGCCGTTGCTGCCCATCGGGGCGGGCTGCATCGCGTGGCCACCGGGGTTGTTGTAGACATCAGGTCCGAACGGTCGCAGCCCGGGCGTGCCGGCGTAGCCGAGGTGGCCCTGGCCGTCGGTGCCGCCCTTGGTGATGTGGAAGAGGTCCTCCATGCTGCGCAGCCAGGAGTAGTGGTTGTACGGCTGGTCGCTGATCGTGCCGGGCCTGATGTAGCGCGAGATCAGCACCGAGCCGGTGATCCCGCCGCCGGGTGTGGTGTCCTGGCCGAAGGCCTGGTCGCCGGGCTGGCTGGTGTTGGGTCCGGGCAGCTCGTTGCAGCAGGCGACCACGGACTGCGCGGTGTCGGTCGGGGTGTTGAGCGTCGGGTCGCTGTTGCCGGTGTAGTCGCCGGTGGAGTTGCCGTAGATCTTGTACGGCGGGAACGCCTCGTCGAAGGTGATGTCGATCAGGCCGTTGTCCTGGAACGCGGGCGAGGCCATGATCTGCGGGATCCACTTCTCCAGGAAGAGGTCCGAGGCGTACAGGCCGCCCTGGTGGTTGTTCGGGTCACCGGAGAGGTTGTCGCCCTTGCAGGTCGAGTCGTGGGCGTCCGAGCAGTTGTCGGGGGTGATCCAGGAGAAGGCGGGGGTGGTGTCCTCACTCCTGAGGTCCTCGGCGAGGCCGCTCTGCGCGGGGTGGCCGCCTTGGGCCGGGCGGCCGTCCAGCGGCACGACCTGGTCGCACTCCTGCGGGTCGTCGATCAGCGAGTGGAACCAGACGGTCGGGTTGTGCTTGGGCATGTACTGGTCGGTGGCGGTGGCCGCGCCCGGGTCCGGGACGCCGTTGCCGGACGGGTCGCCCGGGACGCCGCACTTGTACGGGTCCTCGCGGCCCGGGTCGTTGCCCATGTCCTGCATGTACGCCTTCCAGCTGACGTTCTTGTCGTCGAGCTGGTTGAACAGGGTGTACACCGAGTCCGGGTAGACGCAGCCGGAGGTCGCGTTGGTCTGGCCGTCGGCGGCCGGGGTGCCGGGCGAGACGTTCCTGTACTGCGGACAGTCGGCCTGGGTGTCGGGCGCCGGGGCCTGCCCGCTGGCCAGGCTGATGTAGTTGTCGAGGCTGTAGTGACCGGTGCCGTAGTACTGGCGGAGCAACTCGCCGTACTGCGGCAGGGTCTTCCAGAGGTAGCTGTTCTGGTTGAGGCCGGTGAACGAGGCCTCGTACGACTTGTTCTCCAGCACGATCAGCCAGACGTGCTTGATCTTCGGCGGGGTGAAGTCGTGGCTGGCGGCGTCGGCCGGGGTGACGCCGCTGCCGACCAGCCCGGCGGCGGCCAGCGCCGCCGCCACCAGGGTCGCCGCGAGACGCGGGCGGCGGCTGCGGCCGGTGCGGGGTGCGTCTGGTTCTATCCTGGTCATGTCATATACCGTCCTTGTCTGTCTCGCCCGGTCGGGGTTCTGGGTGGCGCGGCGACGGTGCCGGCGGGAAGTCTATCGGCGGGCGCTCGGGAGGGAATCGCACTGCTGGTCGAGTAGGTGACCGTTCATCAGGATGACGGATTTCTCCACCCGACGGATGATGGCAGTGAGCCGCCGTTCCTGGTGCTCCGGTGCGAACCTTGGTGGCATCCCCCGAACGCACCGGTTGCCAGGAAGGCGGACCCCCATGCAGGCGATCCGGCACGCGCTGTCCATCACCGGGTCGATGACCTGGGAGATCGCCTGGGCGCTGATCCTCGGCTTCCTGCTCTCCGCGGTCGTGCAGGCGGTGGTGCGCCGGGCCACCGTGGTCCGGCTGCTGGGCGACGCCCGACCGCGGACGCTGGCGCTGGCCGCCGGGCTGGGGATGGCCTCCTCGTCCTGCTCGTATGCCGCGGTGGCGCTGGCCCGCTCGCTGTTCCGCAAGGGGGCGGACTTCACGGCCGCGCTGGCCTTCGAGATCGCCTCCACCAACCTGGTGGTCGAACTCGGCGTGATCCTCGCCCTGTTGATGGGGTGGCAGTTCACCGCGGCCGAGTTCGTCGGCGGCCCGATCATGATCGTGGTGCTCGCGCTGCTGTTCCGGCGGTGGCTGAGCCCGCGGCTGGTGCGCGAGGCGCGCGAGCAGGCCGACCGCGGGCTGGCCGGGTCGATGGAGGGCCACGCCGCGATGGACATGTCGGTGCGGCGGGAGGGCGGCTTCGTCCAACGGCTCCTCTCGGCCGAGGGGTTCACCTCGGTGGCGCACGTCTTCGTGATGGAGTGGGTGGCGATCCTGCGCGACCTGGTGGGGGGCCTGCTGATCGCCGGGGCGGTGGCGGCCTGGGTGCCGGACTCGTTCTGGCACTCGTTCTTCTTCGCCGGACACCCGCTCGCGGCCCGGTTCTGGGGGCCGCTGGTCGGGCCGCTGGTCGCGCTGGTCTCGTTCGTCTGCTCGGTCGGCAACGTGCCGCTGGCGGTGGTGCTCTGGAAGGGCGGGATCAGCTTCGGCGGGGTGGTCTCCTTCGTCTTCGCCGACCTGCTGATCCTGCCGATCCTGAACATCTACCGGAAGTACTACGGGCTGCGGATGGCCGCCTTCCTGGCCGGCACCAGCTACCTCGCGATGGCGGCCGCGGGCTACGCCGTCGAGCTGCTCTTCCGGGCGCTGGGCCTGGTCCCGGACCAGCGGCACGCGAGGATCCCGATGGCCGGAATCCGCTGGGACTACACCAGCTGGCTCAACGTCGCGTTCCTGCTGCTGGCCGCCGTGCTGCTGGTGCGGTTCTTCCGGACCGGAGGGTCGGAGATGCTGCGCGGGATGGGCGGCGCGCCCGCCGCCGAGCCGACCGGACCGGCCGCGCCGGGCGACCACGGCGGTCACGGTGGCCATGACGGTACGGGGCGTCCTTGAGCGCGTCGCCCGGCGCGTCGCGGCCGGCCGTGGTCAGCTGTCGGGACCGGACAACGACCGGGTGGCCCGGACAACGCTGCGGAGGTTCAACCGTGATGATGTTCCGTCCTGTCGGCGGCGCCGGCGGGCGCCGTCGGTTCCTCGGTGGCCTGCTCGCCGCGGCCGCCGCGGGTTCGGCGGCCGGGCCGATGGCCGGCGGGGGCACGGCCCAGGCGGCGCGCCCGCGTCCGCGCCCGCGCTCGCGCGGCGGGGCGGTGCTGGCGGTGGCGGAGCGTCAGATCGGCGTCCCCTACTCGTGGGGCGGGGGTGACCGGCTCGGCGCCAGCCTCGGCTACTGCGAGGACGGGAACGGCTACCTCGACGGCGTGTGCAAGGGCGAGACCACGATCGGCTTCGACTGCAGCGGCCTCACCCTGTACTGCTGGTACGCGGGCACCGGCGGCGCGGTCCAGCTCGGGCACTACACCGTCGCCCAGTTCCACCGCGGCACGCCGGTCGAGCGGGTCAACCTGGCCCCCGGTGACCTGCTCTTCTTCTCCCGCAGCGACGCGCCGCTGCACCACGTCGGCCTCTACGCGGGCGGCAACGCGATGATCCACGCGGCGCACACCGGCACCCTGGTGGCCCGCCTGGAGAACGTCTTCCAGGACCCGGTGTTCGGCCCGCAGTACGTCGGGGCGGTCCGGCCGGGCGGCTGACCGGCCGTTTCGCCGATCAGCCGGTGGCGGGTAGCACCGGGACCCGGATCCACCGCCCGGCCGCCCGGGCACGGACCGACTCGGCCCGGGTCAGGGGGTAGAGCAGCACCCCGATCGCCACCGAGAGGCAGTGCCCGAGGTCGGTGAAGGTCCGGTTCTCCACGTACACCGTCACGAAGTAGGCGGCGAGCGCGGCGAAGCCGAGCAGCCGCCACCGCATCGGCAGCCGGTAGCAGAGCACGGCGGCGGTGCACCAGGTGCCGTAGCTCACCCCGACGTCCACCGTCCGGGCGATCGACGGGCTGAGGTGCCCGTGCGCGATCTGGTACTCCAGCCAGATCGCGGTCAGCAGGGTGGCGCCGATGTGGCCGGTCAGGAAGACCCCGACCATCCGGGCGGTACCCAGCCAGCGCTCCGCCGGGCCGAGCACCAGCAGCGCGGTCACGGTCAGGGTGAGCAGGTCGGAGATGTCGGTCCACATCGCCGAGGCGAACAGCACGGTCACCGGGTCCCGGCCGAGCGCCGCCAGGTTGGTCGAGTGCACCCGCAGCACCTGCTGCCCCAGCCGGTTCGGCAGGCCGGCGAGCATCCAGCAGTGCAGCGCGACCAGCACCCAGAGCGTCGCGGTGGCCGGGTTGGCGCCGGCCCAGGCCCAGGTGGCGAGCAGTCCGGTCCGCAACTGGCGGCCGCCGGGCCAGTCGTAGTGGACCACTATCCAGCCGATGAGCACGACCAGGACGACGAAGGACTCGACCCATCGAGTGGACATCACGATTCCGAGCTGCCGGGGGCGGGGGTACCGAAGCCTACCCGACGTGACCGGGCTCTTGCGGTGCGTGGTCGAACCGTGGCTCGCGGATCCACCGCCCGGGAGACGGCCCCGGCCCGCCGCCGGGGTCGGCAGCGGGCCGGGGCCGGGCCGAGGTGACCGGCTCGGGGCCTTGGCCGGCAGGTCGGCTAGGGGGTCAGCGCGATCCCGTCCGGCACGTTGCCGACCGTGACGGACGGGCCGACAGCGCCGGTCACGGTGTTGACGGGCCGGATCTCGTTGGCGTTGGAGTCCACCGCCCACAGGGTCTGCCCGTCGGCGGCGAAGGCCAGCGCGTACGCCCCGCTGCCGGTCGGGATCAGCGGTCCCGGGGCGCCGGTGGCGGTGCTGACCGGGGTGAGGCCGCCGGCACCGTTCGCCGCGACGTACGCGGTCCGCCCGTCCGGACTGACGGCGACGTACTCCGGCCCGGCGCCGGTCGGGACCGTCCGCACCACCTGGTAGCTGCCGGTGTCGATCACCGAGACCGCGCTGGAGCCGTTGTCGGTCACGTAGGCCTGGCTGCCGTCCGGGGTGAAGGCCACCCCGAAGGGCGCCGCGCCGACCGCGATGGTGTGGGTCACCGTGCGGGTGGCCAGGTCCACCACGCTGACCGTGCCGTCGCCCTGGTCGGCCACCCAGAGCTCCTGTCCGCCCGGGCGCACCCGCAGCCGCTCGGGCTGGCCGCCGACCCTGATCGGCTGACCGGCTGTCAGGGTGGTCGTGTCGATCGGCTGGACGGTGCCGTCGCCGTAGTCGCTCACCCAGACCGTCCTGCCGTCCGGGGTGGCGGCCACGTCGGCGGCGACCTGGCCGACCTTGACCCTCGCGGTCACCGCGTTGCTGGTCAGGTCGACCACGGTGACGTCGTTGGAGTTGTTGTCGGCCACGAAGAGGTGACCGGCGGCGGTGGTCGCGCCGTCCGGGCCACTGCCGACCGGGATGGCCGGGCCCACGCCCATGGTCCGGGTGTCCACCGGGGTCACCGTGTTGTCGCTGTAGTTGGTGACGTAGGCGGTCGGGATGGTCTGCCCGGGCCGGGCCACGGTGACCAGCAGGTCGCTGCGGGCCAGCACCGCGCCGTTGGCGGCGTGCGCGGTGAGGCCGATCCGGTAGTAGCCGGTGGGGGTGGCGGCGGACGCGCTCACCGTGACGGGGGTGGCCACGCTGGCACCGGCGGTGGCCGTCACGGTGGCCGAGGACGGACTGGCGGTCAGCCCGGCGGGCACGTCGGCCTGCCAGCTGACCGTGGCGGGTGTGCTGCCGGCCGAGTTGTCGGTGCGGACGCTGACCGGCGTGCCGCTGCCGGGGGCGATCCGCAGCTGGCCGGGGTCGGCGCTGACGGCGGCCCGGCTGGTGGGCGGGAAGCTCACCGGGCCGGCCCCGAAGGCGGGTGGGGCGTCGCCCGCGCCGGTGCCCCAGGCGGTGTTGGGCGCGGCGCCGAGCCGGAAGTCCAACCGGCCGGTGCGGGTCAGGTCGACCCAGGTGCGGCCGGACGGGTGGCCGTCCACGCTGAGGCCCTGCACGTAGGTCTGGCCGGCGCCGGCCGCGTTGATCACCAGGTCGTGGCCGTGCGGGCGGTGCACCACGGCGTGCGGGAAGAGCGGGCTGCCCAGCACCACCATCGGCACGCCCGGGGTCTGCGGGTAGAGGCCGAGCGCGGACCAGACGTACCAGGAGCTCATCGCGCCGAGGTCGTCGTTGCCGGGCTCACCGCCCGGGGTGGCCGAGTACAGGGTGTCCATGATCTTCCGCACGGTGGCCTGGGTCTGCCAGGGTTCGCCGGTGCTGTCGTAGACCCAGGGGGTGTCGAAGGCGGGCTCGTTGCCCTGCCAGTGGTAGGGCAGGTCGGGCCCGGCGTTGAGCTGGCCGAAGTAGCTGTCCAGCCGGGCGTCGACGGCCTGGTCGCCGCCCATCCCGGCGATCAGCGCGGGCAGGTTCTGCGGGACCATCCAGGTGTACTGGGCCGCGTTGCCCTCCTGGAAGCCGCTCTGCCCGAAGCCACCGGAGGTCTGCACCGGCGGGCCGGGCGGGAACGCGCCGTCGGCGTCGCGCGGACGGATGTAGCCGGTGGCGGTGTCGAACAGGTTGGCCCAGTTCTGCGAGCGGGTGAGGAAGCGGCCGGCGATCGCCTGGTCCCCGAGCGCGCCGGCCAGCCGGTTGATCGAGAAGTCCGCGAGCGCGTACTCCAGGGTCTCCGACGCGCCGTTGGGCATCGGGCTGATCGAGTCGGCGGCCACGTTGGGCACGTAGCCGCGGCTCAGGTAGTCGGCGCCGTGCGGGCGTTCGACGTACCAGCCCTGGCCCGGCGGGCCGCTGGTGTCCTCGGCGCCGTGCACCATCGCGGTGAGCGCGTGCCCGGCGTCGAAGCCGCGGGCGCCGAAGGCGTAGGCGTCGGCCAGGATCGGGTCCGCCGCGTCGCCGTTCATCACGCCCGTGTAGCCGTTCGCCACCGGCCACTTGGGCAGCCAGCCGCCCTGGTCGGCGTCGTTGAGCAGTGAGGTCGCCAGGTCGGAGGTGACCTCCGGCGCGATGGTGGCGAGCAGTGGCAGTTCCGAGCGGTAGATGTCCCAGCCGGAGTAGTTGGCGTACTGCGCATGGCCCCTGGGGACCCTGTGCACCGCGCCGTCGAAGCCCGGGTAGCTGCCGTCGGCGTCGCTGAACAGGTTGGGGTGCAGCAGGGCGTGGTAGAGCGCGGTGTAGAAGGTGCTCTGCTGGGCCCGGGTACCGCCGCCGATGCCGATGGTCCGCAGTTGCCGGTTCCAGGCCCCCCTGGCCTGGGCGGCCACCTGCTGGACGTTCCAACTGCGCGCCTCGGCCGCCAGGTTGGCCTCGGCGCCGGCCACGCTGACGTAGGAGACGGCCACCTGCATGCCGACCTCCGGGTTGCTCCGGGTGTCGAAGGTGAGCCAGCCGCCGGCCACCACGCCGCTCTGGGCGGCCTTCGGGTCCCCGACCGCGTCGGCCTGCTGTCGGCCGTTGACCGTGACGTCGCCGCCGCCCGGGTCGACCGTGCTGGTCGCGGGTGACTGGCCGCCCCAGGTGCCGGTGGCGGTGAACGGGCGGTCGAAGCGGGCGGCGAAGTGGATGGTGTAGCTGTCCGGCTGGCCGCAGAAGTGGCCGCTGGTCACCGTTCCGGTGATCTCCCGGTCGCCGACGGTCTGGAACGAGGCGGCCGAGCTGCCGTTGGCGCTGTCGGCCACCTTGACCAGCAGTCGGGCCTGGTCGGTGGCCGGGTAGTCGAAGCGGGCGACCCCGGTGCGCGCGGTGACGGCGAGCTGGGTGCGCACCCCGCCCGCCGTCACCGCGTAGGAACCCGGCTGGGCCTGCTCCGAGCTGTGCTCGAAGGCCGCGGCGGCGGATCCCGGGTCGGCGGGCAGCGCGCCGGTCAGCGGGAGGATCGGCACGTCACCGGCGATCGGGCAGCCGGGCCCGGAGAGGTGGGTCAGGCTGAAGCCGGTGGTCGAGCTGTCGGCGATGTTGTAGCCGCCGCCGTCCGGCCGGGACGGCGTGTCGGGACTCCACTGCAGCATGCCGAACGGCACGTCGGCACCGGGGAAGGTGTCGACCTGGCCGACCACGTCACCACCACTGCCGGTGCCCGCGAACGGGTTGACCAGCGCGGCCGGATCGGCCACCGACGCGGTGGGGTCCGCCGTGAAGGCCGTGGGAGTGAGGACGGGGGATGCCAGCAGGACGCCGGCCAGGAGCAGCGCCCAGCGGCGCCGGGGTCGCGGCGGGCTGGTTCGGGACAGGACAACCACCTCTTCTCGGCGATAAGCTGATGGAGCGTCAGGAATCGCAGCTGGCCTTGTAGAGGAACTGGGCGATCGACGGGTCGTTCAGGTTGTCGCGGGTGATGCTGGCCAGGTCGGTCTGGATGGTGGCGGTGACCGGCTTGCCGGTGAGCGCGTTGTTCAGCTGCTCCACCGCCTGCTGTCCGATCCCGTACGGATCCTGCGAGATCAGCGCGTCCACCGTGCCGCTCTCCAGCGCCTGTACCTGCTGCGGGCCGGCGTCGAAGGAGACCACCTTGACCTTGCCCTGCTTCCCGGCGTTCTTCAGGCCGGTGCCAACCCCCTCGCCGGTCTGCGAGTTGGCGGCGAAGATGCCCAGCAGGCCGGGGTGGGCCGAGAGTTCGTCGCTGACCGCGGAGGCCGCACCCTGCGCGGTGTCGCCGACCTGCCGGACGTCGTCGATCCTGATGCCGGGGTACTTGGCGGCCAGCTCCTGCTTGAAGCCCTGGATCCGGGCGTTGGTCGTCGTGGTGGTCAGGTCCGGCGTGAGCACCACCACCTCGCCGGTGCCGCCGACGAGTTGGGCCATGGTGTCGGCGGCCTTCTGGCCGCCCTGCACGTTGTTGGACGAGATGTGGGTGATGCCGAGGCTGCCGTCGGTGAGCGTGGTGTCGACGATGGCCACCTTGGATCCGTTGCTCTGCAGCGTTCTGACCGGCCCGGCCAGCGAGTTGGGGTCGACCGGGGAGATCAGCACACCGGCCGGGCGGTTGGCGGCGACGCTGTCCACCGAGCTGACCTGCTCCGGCACGCTCCACTCGGGCGAGCCGGTGGCGCTGAAGCCGTCGCCGAGCTTCTTGGCCTCGGCGGCGGCGCCGCACTTCATGGTGATGTAGAAGGGGTCGCCGGTGTTGCCCGCGATGAAGGCGATGCTCCTGGCACCGGAGGCGCTGCTCCCGCCGGAGCTGCCGCAGCCGGTGAGGGCGCCGAGCGCGAGCGTCGCGGCCGTCGCGACCGTCAGGTAACGCCAGGACACGGAGGCAGGGGGCATGGTGAGGGATTCCTTTTCTGTGCGAAGGGCGCTGTCTGTGCGAGGGAGTCGGGTGCGCTGCCGGCGGGACGTCAGCGTCGCTGCCGGCGGCGGCGCCGCAGCTGGTCGGCGTAGACGGCGGCGATCAGCACCGCGCCGACCGCGACGGTCTGCCAGAAGGACTGCACCTGCAGGATGGTGAACCCGCTCTGCAGCACGGCCGGGATGAAGACGCCGATCACCGTGCCGATCACCGATCCGGTGCCGCCGAAAAGGCTGGTGCCGCCGAGCACGACGGCCGCGATGGCGTTCAGGTTGTCCTGGGTGCCGCTGGTGAGCGTGGTGCTGCTGAAGTGCGCCAGGTTGAGCACCCCGGCCAGCCCGGCCAGCAGGCCGGAGAGCGCGTAGACCTTGATCAGGTGGCGGTCCACCCGGATGCCGGCCCGGGCGGCGGCCTCGTCGTTCGAGCCGATCGCCCGGGTGTAGCGGCCGAACCGGGTGGCGCCGAGGGCGAAGGCGGCGATCGCGACCACCGCCACCGCGATGACGATCAGCCAGGGGATCCCGGCCACGGTGCCGCTGCCGACCGAGTTCGCCAGCGCCGCGGGCACGTTGCCGATGTCCACGCCGTGCGTGATGATCTGCGCGAAGCCGAGCGCCATGCCGAGGGTGCCCAGCGTGACGATCAGTGGCGGCACCTTGGCCTTGCTGATCAGGACCCCGTTCAGCGCGCCCCAGCCGAGCCCGGCCAGCAGTCCCGCCGCGCTGCCCGCGGCGATCACGCCCCACCCCGCCTGCGGCCCGCCGTCCAGTACGTTCATGGTCCGGACCGCGACCACCCCGGAGAAGATCAGTACCGAGCCGACCGACAGGTCGATGCCGGCGGTGACGATCACGTAGGTCTGGCCCACCGCCAGTACCACCAGGATCGCCGACTCCACGGCGATGCTGCGGAACTCGAAGGTGGTGGCGAAGGCGTTCGGCCGCAGCGCGGAGAAGACCGCCACCAGCGCGGCGAGCACCAGGAAGGTCCAGAGCGCGTTCTCGCCGCGGACCCGCTGCCAGAGCGCGGCGGGCGCCAACCGGGCCGGGGGAGCGGCGGACTCGGCCGCCGGACGCGGACTCCCGGACGTCTGTATACCGCTCAAGCTGCATCATCCTCGTTCGACAGGGCGCCGGTCATCGCGCCCACCAACTCCTCCAGCGAGGTCTCCGCGGCCCGGAAGCGGGCCACCCGCCGCCCCAGCCGGAGCACCTCGACGCGGTCCGCGACCGACAGCACCTCGGGCATGTTGTGGCTGATCAGGACGACCGAGACGCCGCGGTCGCGGACTCGCCTGATCAGCTCCAGGACCCGCTCGCGCTGCACCACGCCCAGCGCGGCGGTGGGTTCGTCCATGAAGACCACCCGGGAGGCCCAGGCCACCGACCGGGCGATCGCCACGCTCTGCCGCTGGCCGCCGGAGAGGGTGGCGACCGGGGCGTCGATGTCCTTGAGCCGGACGCCGAGTTCGGCGAAGGCCTCGATCGAGCGGGTGCGCATCGCGCGCCTGTCCAGCACGCCGAGGGCGCCGAGCAGCCCGCCGCGGCGCGGCTCCCGGCCGAGGAAGAGGTTGGCGGCGGCGTCCAGGTCCGGGGCGAGCGCGAGGTCCTGGTAGACCGTCTCGATTCCCAGGGCCTGCGCGGCCCGCGGCCCGGCGAAGGTCACCGGCTCGCCGTCCAGCAGGATCTCCCCGCCGCTCGGGGCGACGGCGCCGACCAGGGTCTTGACCAGGGTCGACTTGCCGGCGCCGTTGTCCCCGATCAGGGCCACCACCTCCCCCTGGTACACCGAGAAGTTGGCCTCGCGCAGCGCCTGGACCTGGCCGTAGGTCTTGACCAGCCGGCGCGCTTCGAGCAGTGGTGCGGTCACCCGTCCTCCTTGCTCCGACAACGTTGTCGAGGTTGGCATGAACTCACGTTGGCTAGGCCCTGTCAATACTTCCGACGGAGTTCGACGAAGTGTCAGCTGACAGGTTTGCAAGGGCATTTGGAGCAACTACGCTGGCCCGGGCTGTGACCTGACAACGTTGTCGAGAGGACCCGGGATGACCGAGCAGACGGACCGCTCCGCGCCCGAGACGGCGGGCCGGCCGACCATGAAGGACGTCGCCGCGCTCGCCGGTGTCGGCCTCAAGACCGTCTCCCGGGTGGTCAACGGCGAGCCGGGCGTCCACGAGTCGACCGCGGCCCGGGTGCACCAGGCGATCGACCAGCTCGGCTTCCGGCGCAACGACGGCGCGCGGCTGCTCCGGCAGGGCCGACACACCAGCAGCGTCGGGCTGATCCTGGAGGACGTCGCCGATCCGTTCTACTCGCTGCTCACCCGGGCCGTGGAGGAGGTGGCGCGGGCCCACGGCTCGCTGCTCTTCACCGGCTCCTCGGCTGAAGACCCATCCCGGGAACGCGAGTTGGCGCTGGCCTTCTGCGCCCGGCGGGTGGACGGCCTGGTGATCGTCCCCACCGCCGCCGACCACGGCTACCTGGCCGCCGAGGTGGCCGCCGGCACGGCCGTGGTGACGGTGGATCGCACCCTGCCCGGGCTGGACGTGGACACCGTGCTCACCGACAATCCGGGCGGCACCCGCACCGGCGTCGAGCACCTGCTCAGACAGGGCCACCGGCGGGTCGGCTACCTCGGCGACGCCCCCGACATATTCACCGCCGCCGAGCGGCTGCGCGGCTACCAGGGCGCGATGGCCGACGCCGGCTGCCCGGTGGACCCGGCCTGGGTGTCCATGGGTCGGCCGGAACCGGTCGGCCTGCGGCTGGCGTTGGACCGGATGCTCACTGGTCCGCGCCCGGTGACCGCGCTGGTCTGCGGCAACAACCGGACCACGGTCGCCGTGCTGCGCGAGCTCGCCGCGCTGCGGCGCTCCCCGGCGCTGGTCGGTTTCGACGACTTCGAACTCGCCGACCTGCTGGCCGTCCCGGTCACCGTGGTCGCCCAGGACCCGGCGCGGCTCGGGCGGATGGCCGCCGACCTGCTCTTCCGCCGGCTGGCCGGAGAGCGCGGTCCCGCCCAGCGGATCGAGCTGCCCACCCAGCTGATCCCGCGCGGCAGCGGGGAACTCCCGGTCCGCTGACACGTGCTGGCGGTCGACCGCCGCCCGTCCGCCGCCCGGCCCACTGCTCCGAACGGGTGACGCGCCGGCATGCCCCGCTGCGCCCCGGCCGCGCCTCGTCCCGAGTCGCCGGGCGGTGCGGCACCATCTGCCCTGGCCGGACCGTCGCCACCGCCCCGGGGCGCCCCGGCCGGGAGGTTGCGATGCGGATCCTGCTCGTGGCGAGCGCGTTCAACAGCCTGACCCAGCGGGTCTTCGCCGAACTGCGCGACCGCGGCCACACCTTGGCGGTGCAGCTGGTGGCCCCGCCCGCGTTGGGCGACGCGGAGCTGCGCGCCGCCGTCCGCCGGCACCGGCCGGAGCTGCTGCTGGCCCCGATGCTGCGCAGCGCGATCCCGCCGGACGTCTGGTCGGCGCACCCCTGCCTGATCGTCCACCCCGGGCCACCGGGCGACCGCGGGCCGTCCTCACTCGACTGGGCGATCCACGAGGGCGCCACCGGGTGGGGCGTCACCGTGCTGCAGGCGGGCGAGGTGCTGGACGGCGGCGACATCTGGGCGGAGGTCCGATGCCCGCTGCCGCCGGTCGGCAAGAGCGATCTCTACCGCAACGAGATCTCCGACGCCGCGCTGGCCGCCGTGCTGCTGGCGATCGAGCGCTTCGACTCCGGCGGGTACGCCCCGCGCCCGCAGCACGGCCCCGGCTGGGACGTCGCCGACCACACCCGGCCGTACTTCGCCCAGGCGCTGCGCCGGATCGACTGGACGAGCGCGCCGACCGTCGAGGTGCTCCGCACGCTGCGCGCCGCCGACTCCCGACCCGGTGTGCTGGACGAGCTGTTGGGCGCCGAGTGGTACCTGCACGGCGGCCACCCGGAGGACGAGCTGCGCGGCGAGCCCGGCGCCCTGATCGCCACCCGGGACGGCGCGATCTGCCGGGCCACCACGGACGGCGCGGTGTGGATTCCCCAGCTGCGTCCGCGCCGCACGCCGGGCGGCCCGGCCACCTTCAAGCTGCCCGCGGTCACCGCGCTCGGCGACCGGCTGCCGCCACTGCCCGAGCGGCCGGCCCCGCTGGAGCGGCCCGCGAACCGGCGCACCTGGAGCGAGCTGCGCTACCACGAGAACGGCCAGGTCGGGTTCCTGCGCTTCGGCTTCCCCGGCGGGGCGATGAGCACCGGCCAGTGCCGACGGCTGCTGGAGGCCTACCGCTACGCCTGCCGGCGGCCGACCTCGGTGCTGGTGCTCGACGGCGGCCGGGACCTCTTCGGCAACGGCATCCACCTCAACGTGATCGAGGCCGCGGCCGACCCGGCGGCCGAGTCCTGGGCCAACATCAACGCGATGGACGACCTGGTGGCGGCGATCCTCACCACCTGCGACCGGTTGGTGGTCGCGGCGCTCGGCGGCAACGCGGGGGCCGGTGGCGCGATGCTGGCGCTGGCCGCGGACGAGGTGTGGTGCCGGGACGGCGTGCTGCTCAACCCGCACTACAAGCTGATGGGCCTGTACGGCTCGGAGTACTGGACCTACATCCTGCCGCGCCGGGTGGGTGGTGCGCTCGCCCAGCGGCTCACCGGCCGGGCGCTGCCGGTCACCGCGGCGGCGGCCCAGCGGCTCGGCCTGGTGGACCGGCTGATCCCCTGCCCGGCCGAGGAGTTCGGCGTGGAGACGGCCCGGTACGCGGCGCTGCTGGCGGCCTCGCCGCACCTGCAGGACCGGATCACCGCCAAGAAGGCGGCCCGCGAGCGGGACGAGGCGGCCAAGCCGCTGCGCACCTACCGGGCCGAGGAACTCACCGTGATGCGAAGGCAGTTCTTCTCGCCCGGCGAGCCGTACCACGTGCTGCGCGGGGCCTTCGTCCGCAAGGAGCCGCCGGTGCGCAACCCCGCCCACCTGGCGGCCGAGCCGCCGGCCGTCCCGGCGGTCCGGCCGGCCCGGGCAGACGCCGGGCCGACCCCGCCGGGGACCTAGGCAAGGTGCGCGATCCGGCCGCCGATCACCGTCAAGGTGGGTGCGAGGCTGAGCAGTTCGTCCACCGGAACGGTGAACGGATCGGCCGGGTAGGCGGTCAGATCGGCCGGGGCACCGGGGACGAGGGTGCCGGTGGCGCCGCCGCCGAGCAGCTGCGCCCCGGCGACCGTGTAGCGGCGCAGGGCCTCGGCGCGGCCGATCGCGTGCCGCGGCCCGAGCAGGCCGGCCGGGGTGTGCCGGGTGGTCATGCCGTGCACGCCGCGCAGCGGGTCGAGCGGGCCGATCGGGTGGTCGGTGCCGGCACTGAACCAGGCTCCGGCGTCCTCCAGTTGGCGCAACGGAAAGAGACCGGCGGTCCGCTCGGCACCCCAGGCGGCCGTCAGCGGCTCGGCGAGCCCGTCCAGCAGGGCCTGCTGCACGGTGAGATGGAGACCCAGCCGGACGGCCTCGCCGATCAGTTCGGCGCCGATCAGACCGGCGTGCTCGATCACCAGCAGTCCCGGCGGGATCGGGCCGGTCCGCTCGACCACCTCGCGTACCGCGGCCAGCAGCACCGCGATGGCGCGGTCGCCGAACGCGTGGGTGCCGACCGGCCAGCCGCGGCGCACGCAGGTGGCCAGGGCCGATGCCAACTCGCCCTGCTCCCAGAGGAGATCGCCGGAGTAGTCCGGCCGGTCGAGGTACGGCCGGGTCAGTGCGGCGGCCTCCGCGCCGCCGTCGAGCACGAACTTCAGGCCCCACAGGCGCAGCAGGCCCTCGCCCGCGCCGGGCCGGATCCCCTGCGCCTCCAGGGCGTCGAGGTAACCGGCCATCGAGCCGGCGGAGTTGATCGCGGTCGGGGTGGACATCATCATCACGTGGCTGCGAACGGCCAACTGGCCGTCCTCCTGGGCTTGTTGGTAGCTCCGCCACTCCGCCGGGGTGACGGCCGGGTCCCGCACGGTGCCGAGCCCGTGCGCCGCGTAGCCGGCGGACGCCTGGGCCATGCCCGCGGCGAGGGCGTCGGCGGGCAGGGGTGGCAGGGCATGCTGGGCGAATTCGAGTGCGGCGTCCTGCACCCAGCCGGTCGGGTGGCCCGCGGCGTCGCGGGCGATGAAACCGCCGGGCAGGTCAGGGGTGTCGGGGCCGAGCCCGGCCAGCCGCAGCCCGGCGGAGTTGAGCACGCCGTTGTGGCCGCCGCGCAGGGCCAGCACGGGGTGCTCGCCGGTGGCCCGGTCCAGCTCCGCCGCGGTGGGCATCCGGCGCTCGGCCAGCCGCAGTTCGTGCCAGTCGGCGCCGGTGAGGATCCACTGCCCCGGTGGGGTCAGCGCGGCCCGCTCGCGGATCAGCTGGACGAACTCGGCGATGTTCCGGGCCCGGGAGACCGGCACGCCCAGCACGTTGCGGGCCGCCAGCATCAGGTGGTTGTGGGTGTCGACGAACGCCGGGAGCACGGTGAGGCCCGGCTCGTCGAGCACCGTGGTGTCCGGGCCGCGCCAGGCGGCCAGCAGGTCCGCCTCGTCGCCGGGCCCGGCCACCGCCACGATCTCGCCCGCGCGCACCGCCAGCGCGGTGGTGGGCGGCGCGGCCGGGTCCATGGTGTGCGTCGCACCCGCGCGCAGCACCAGATCGGCTGCCGACTCCCTGCTCATCCGACTCTCCGTTCCCTGGGGTTTCCGGCTCATCGGTGATCGTTGATCGCCGGTGGGCGCTGGTGCCAGAAGACGTCATCAGAACGCAGGAAACCGGACAGGAATACGCCTAGAATGCCGATCATGCGCCATGCCCTGGAGGACGCCGACCGGCGGATCATCGCGGCCCTGCTGGCCTCGCCCCGGGCCTCGTGGCGCACCGTCGCCCGGGCGCTCGGCGTCTCCGAGCGGACCGTGGTCCGGCATGCCGGACCGCTCTTCCAGGACCGGACCGTGCGCACCACGGTGGTGCGGAACCCGGTCCACTTCCCCGAGTTGATCCCGATGGCGCTGCGGGTCCGGTGCCGCCCGCCGCGGATCCGGGCCGTCGCCGCCGCGCTGGCCCGTCGCCCGGACACCGTCTGGGTGGACATCCTGGGCGGCGGCGACGAGATCAGCACCGTCGTCTTCCTGGACGGCCCGGAGAAGCGCAACGCCCTGCTGCTGCGCGACCTGCCGGCGACCGACGCGGTCGATTCCTGGACCGCCTACACCCTGCTGCGGGTCTTCCCGGTCGCCTTCGGCTGGACCGGCGGTCTGCTCTCCCCGGCCGAGGTCGAGTTGCTCGGCTCCGAGTCACCGCTGCCGGCGGTCGAGCCGGCGGACCTCGGGCCGGCGGGCGTCGAGCCGCCTGGTGGCGGGCCGTCGCTCGACGACACCGATCACGCCCTGATCGCCGCGCTGGCCGACAACGGGCGGGCCACGTACACCGAGCTGGCCCGGCACGCGCGGACCACCGCGCTCACCGCGCGCCGCCGCACCGAGCGGCTCGCGGGACGGGTGGTGCGGCTGGCGACCGAGGTGGACCTCGCACTGCTGGGCGTGCACGCCGAGGCGCTGCTGTGGATCACGGTGGCGCCGGGCGGACTGGCGGAGACCGCGCAGGCCCTCAGCAGTCACCCGCAGATCCGCTTCACCGCCGCCACCACCGGGCCGGCCAACCTGCTGGCGGCGGTGGCTGCCACGGATCTCGCCGAACTGTACGAGCTGTTGACCGGCACGGTCGGTGGGTTCCGGTGGATCGCGAGCATCGAGACGACGCCGATCCTGACCACGTACAAACGGGCCGGCCTGATCCGCCGCCAACCGGACCGGCCGCCGGGCTGAGCCGGCGCGGCGGCAGCGGGATCGGGTGGTCAGCGGGACCGGTTTGGTCGGGGAGGCCGGAGGTCAGGGCTCCTGGGCCGTCGGGCGCACCAGCATCTCGTTGACCGCGACGTGCGCGGGCTGGGTGACCATGAAGGTGATCGAGCGGGCGATGTCCTCGGCCTGCAGCCAGTCGCTCCGTGGCAGGCCGCGGACGGCGGTGGGGACGGCGACGGCCGCCATCTCGGTCTCCGTGATGCCCGGTTCGACCAGGCCCACCCGGACCCTCCGCCCGGTCACCTCCTGGCGCAGCCCCTCGCTGAACGCGCACACCGCGTGCTTGGTCGCCGAGTAGACGGCGTTGTCCCTGCGCACCAGCCGGCCCGCGACCGAACTGACGGTCACCACGTCGGCGACCCCGCGCGGGCCGTCCGCCGCCGCTCGCAGCAGGTGCGGCAGCGCCGCCTGCGAGGCGTGCAGGACGGCGGTGACATTGAGCTCGACCATCCGCGTCAGGTCCGCGGGCTCGACCTCCTCGAGCGCGCCCATCGCCACGTAACCGGCGTTGTTCACCAGCAGATCCAGCCGTCCGCAGTGCTCCGCGGCGTCCTCGACGGCCTGGCGCACCCGTGCCGCGTCCCGCAGGTCGGCGGTGAGCACGACGGACGAGCCGCCCCCGTCGCGGATCGCGGCGGCCAGCTCCGTCAGCCGCTCGGTGCGGCGCGCGACCAGGGCCACGGTGGCGCCCTCGCGGGCCAGCGCCAGCGCGGTGGCCGCCCCGATCCCGCTGGACGCGCCGGTCACCAGCGCCGCACAGCCAGCCAGCGGCGGACCGGCCACCTCGGCGGCGCTGACGTTCCCGGCGTTCGTATCGCTCATGACCGCACCTTGCCCCACCCGGTCCGCGACCGCATCCCGGCGGTCCGCCGACCGGACCCCGACCGGCGCCCGGGCACGGAGGGGGCCTTCGGAGCAGCGCCGGGCGGGCACGGGGGCTACTCGATCACCACGCCGCGGTGGGTGGCGAGGCCGGCCAGGCCGCCGGGGACCGGGGTGGGGGTGGCGGTGAACCGCCAGCCGTCGGGGTGACGCCGGAAGGAGCCGAGCGACATCGCGGTGTCCGAGATGCCGCTGGTGGCGCCGGTCCAGGCGGCCAGTTGGGCGTCCGACACCCCGTCGGTCACCTGGAGGGCCAGGCCGCGGACGTAGCCGAGCGGCAGGGCCGGCCCGGGCTCCTCCTCGGTGGAGACCGCGACCGCGACCTCGTCGGCGTGCGGATCGAGCAGGTGCAGGTCCACGGTCAGCGCGAGGCTGCGCAGCGGTCCCCCGGGGGTGGTGCGGGCGGTGCCGAGCCGGACGGCGCCGGCCGGGTCGGCCGGGTTGTTGAAGAAGACGAAGTGCTCGTCGCTGAGCACCCGGCCGCCGGCGCAGACGAAGACCGAGACGTCGAGCTCGACCTGGTCGCCGCCGTCGGTGCGGGGGTGCCAGTCGATCCGGAGCCGGGCCGACGAGCCGTCACGGGCCCTGGCGGCGGCAGCGGCCGGCGCCGGTCCGAGCCGCCCGCGCAGCCCCTGCTCGGCCAGCAGCTCCACCAGCTCGGGCCCGGTCACCAGGGAGAGCGGCTTGTTCTCGATGTACGAGTAGGAGCCCTTCCCGAAGCCGGCCGTGGTGACCAGGATGCCCTTGATCGCGCCGTGGTGGCGCACCGTGCCGTCCAGGTCCCGGACCGCGGTGGGCGGCACGGTGTGCCGGTAGCGCTTGGCCTGGATGACGATCTTTCCGCCGGTCACCGGGTCCGGGTCGATCGCGACCACGTCGACCCCCTCGTCCCCGCTGCGTGCCGTGGTCTCCACCCGGTAGCCGCGGGCCCGGAACAGCTCGGCGATCAGCTGCTCGAACTCGATCGGGTCCATGGTGAACAGGTCCGGGTCGTCCTCGCCGCCCTGCCCGGCCACCGTGTCGCCGACCGCCTCCGGCAGCCGCTCCGGCCGAACCTCGTCGAGCCGTTCGGGGCGGGCCGAGAGCCGGCCGCCCAGGCCCTCCAGGCACTCGACCGGTGCCACCCGGTCCAGCGCGATCGCGCCGAAGGCGGCCCGCCCGGCGGTCACCGCCAGCAGCACCCGACGGGCCTCGCGCCCGGTGGCCGGGTCGACGCCCCGCACGGAGCCGGTCAGCGCGACCGAGTCCAACAGCCGGTACTCGTCCGCCCGGAACAGTTCGTCGAGCACCCGCAGCGCGCTCTGCGCCAGCACCTCGCGGTAGATCCGCCTGCGCTCGGTGGCCGCGCGGGCCACCGGGGCCTCGCGGTCGTCGGCCTTCACGTAGCGAACGCGGGCGTGCTCGGGCACCACCTGGTACGGCGGCAGCTCCCAGCCGACCACCAGCTGCCGGGCGGGGCCGTCCCAGGCCAGCGCGAGCTGCCGCGGGAAGCCCTCGGGCCAGCCCGCGGAGCCGTACAGCACCGCGCTGAAGTACTCCCGGACGGCCTCGCCCTCGGCCTGCCGCAGCCCCTCGGCGAGCCGCTCGGTGCCGGCGATCCGCTCGGCGTCCTGCCGGCGCTGCTCCTCGGCCCAGGCCAGGTAGCTCTGGTGATAGGCGGTGAGCCGCTGCTGCCGCTCCGCCTCGGCGTGCTGGGCCTGCCGCCAGTCCTGCTCGAACCGGGCCCGGGCCTGCGCCTGCGGCTCCTCCGAGCGGCGGCGCTGGAGCAGGCCCCCGGCCGGCTGCACCTGGTAGTGCCCGGGGTCGGGCATCGGGATCGGGGTGCCGAGCGGTCCGGGGTCGAAGGCGGGCAACCGGACCGGCGTCAGCAGGGACCTCAGGCTGAACCCCGGCCGCTCCCGACCGGTCCGCAGCACGCCTTGCAACTCGGCCACCCGGGCGTCGAGTTCCGCGGTCCGCCGGGCCGCATCGGCCTCCCGGGACTGCTGGTGGGCGCGCAGCCGCTCGCGCTCGTCACGGGCGGCGGCCCGCTCCGCCTCGCGCGCCGCTCGTTCGCTCTGGCGCTGGGCGGCGGCCTGCGCCCGCCACTGGGCCTCCTGCCGGCGCTGCTCCCGCCGCTGCGCCTCCGCCCAGATGGCCAGCACCCCCTGGCTCTGCCGCCTCGCCGTCACGTCCACCCCTTCGCCCAGCTCCACGCATGGCCCCTTGCCTGGGAAAACACCTTAGCGAGCCGGGGCGGGCGGTGGTACGGGCGGTGCTGTGCGGGGTCAGTGCGGTCCGGCCGGCCCGAGGGGACGGTGACCGAGGAAGCGGACCCGCACCCGGGGCTCGTGCGCCACCTCCACCCGGTCGAACCCGGCCCGCCGCAACCGGCCGGCCAGGGTCCGGGAGTCCAGCACCACCATGGTGTCCCCGAGGTGCAGCAGCCGGAACCTGACGGTGAGTTGACTGTCCACGCCGCGGAACACCCCACCCGGGCGCAGCACTCGGCAGGCCTCGGCGAAGAGCGCGTCCTGCCGCGCCACGGACGGCACGTGGTGCAGCATCGTGAAGCAGACCACCGCGGAGAACCGGCCGTCAGGGAAGGGGAGTCGAGCGCCGTCGCCGTGCACCACCTCGACCCGGTCGGCGAAGGTGGCGCGCAGCAGACGCACCGAGGCCTCGTCGATCTCCACCGCGGTCAGCCTGGGCACCCGCTCGGCGAGCACCCGGGTGGTCGCCCCGAAACCGGGACCGATCTCCAGGACGTCGTCGCCCAGGTCCACCCCGGCGAGGTCGCCGGGCATCCGCTGGGCGACCGAGGCGGCCCAGTCGGCGGACGAACAGATGCGTCGGTGCAGGAAGTTCATCGGCATGCTCGGGACCCTAGGCGCGCGGCGCGGGTGGCCGGGAGACGCCGTCGGGCCAAGAAGTGTCGCATCGGGGCCCTAGGTTGACGGTATGACGACGGACGTGGTGAGTGACGGGGACGTTCCGGTGGGCATCGGGGTGCTCGTGGTGGGCTCGCTCCCGCTCACCGCCGGCCACTGGTTCGCCGAGCACCGTCACGCCTGGCACCAACTCGCCTGGGCCGACCGGGGGGTGATCGCGGTGCGGGTCAAGGACAGCTCCTGGGTGCTGCCGCCGACCCGGGCGCTCTGGGTGCCGGCCGGCACCGCGCACCGCACCGGCGCCACCCACGACGCCGTGCTGCGCCGGATCTACCTGGTTCCGGAGCGCTGTCCGTTGGACTGGGACACCCCGACCGCGGTGGCGGTCGACGGGCTGCTGGCGGGGCTGCTCGACCACCTGGACCGCCCGGACCTCGCCGAGCCGGTCCGGGGGCGGGCCGAGGCGGTCCTCTTCGACCTGCTGCACCCGCTGCCCAGCACGCCGATCGCCGTCCCCGAGCCGGTCGACCCGCGGGCCCGGGCCGTCGCCGCGCTGCTGCTCGCCGACCCGGCCGATCCGCGCACGCTGGAGGCGCTGGCCCGGGCGGTCGGGAGCAGCCGGCGGACCGTCAGCCGACTCTTCGTCCGGGACACCGGGATGCCCTTCGACCGCTGGCGGACCCAGCTGCGGCTGCGGGCCGCGCTGCCGCTGCTGGCGGAGGGGCAGCCGGTCTCCCGGGTGGCCCACGCGGTCGGCTACGCGACCCCGAGCGCGTTCCTCGCCGCGTTCCGACGGACGGTGGGTACCACGCCGCGGCGCTATCTGCACGGGACCTGAGGCGACTGTGGCTGCGGCGCCACGCCCCGGAAGTCGGCCCGGCCGACCCTGCGGTCACCGGGAGGGTACCGGCGGAAGCGGCAGCGGATGCCGTCCCCCGGTATCCGGCGTAGCTTGCGGAACAGGACAGCATCCGTGGGATGGGGTGATCGCTATGGCCGCGCACTTCGAGGTCTACGAGGACAAGGCGCACCACTGGCGCTTCCGGCTCAAGGCGGGGAACGGCGAGATCGTCGCCGTCGGCGAGTCCTACCCGACGAGGTCGGGGGCCGAACGGGGCTGCGAGGCGGTCAGGCGGGCGGCGGCCGAGGCGGACATCCGCGAGCCGATGCCGGACGCGCACGACCCCATGTGACGCGCCCGCACGACGACCACCGCCACACCGCGCGGCGGTCGTCGTGCGGTAGGGGCCGTGCGGACGGCAGGTGGCGGCGGGTCAACCGCCCGGTAACGTCTCGGTTCGGGAGTCCGAGGTAACGATCGACTCCGTCCTCCTTGCCCGGGCGCCGCCGCACGGTCAGGATCCGGCCATGCCGCTCTTCGGAATCCGCCGGACCCCCACCGCCCGCCTGACCCCGGAACTCGACGACCGCGACCTCGGCCGGGTGCGCAAGCAGGTCGAAGCGCCCGCGATCTCGGGCATGTCGGAGATCCAGATCGACCAGGTCGAGCGGCTGCTCAAGGACACCGGCGCCGACTGGGACCGGCGGGCGCACCGGATCGGCGTGCTCGCCGAGAGCGCCGCCGACTCGAACCTGGCGCGTTCCTGGTTGCTGCGCCGCCCGCGCCACGCGGACGCCCTGGTCCTGCACGCCCGGGTCGACCTGGTCCGGGCGCGCCGCGCGAACGGCACGGTGGACGCGCAGGCGGTGGCCGACAGGTGCTACCGCGCCGCCGAGCTGTGGCCCGAGGACCCGACGCCGTGGGTGGTCCTGCTCGGACTGCTGCGGGTCCAGCGCAGCCGGCCGCACGAGGTGTTCGCGGTCTGGGACGAGATCACCAGCCGGGACCCCTGGAACCGTGACGCGCACCTGGAGATGCTCGGCTACCTGGGCCCGGAGGAGGGCGGCTCGCGCAGCCAGACCCTGGACTTCGTCGACGCGACGGTCTCCGGGATGCCCGCCCAGGCGCCGACCGCCGGACTGGCGCTGACCGCCGAGGTCAGCCGCTACCGGCGGACCGTGGTGGCCGGCGGGGTGGACGCGCTGCTGGCCGACCGGCTCTGGGGGCACGCCCACCCGGCGGCGATGCTGGACCGGGCGCTGGCGGACTGGACGGTCCCGGGGTTCCTGGCCCACGCGGCGGCCCTGGCCGACCTCAACCTGCTGGCGTACGCGCTGGTCGAGGCCAAGCGCCCGCGGGACGCCGGCCAGGTCTTCGCGCTGCTCGGCGGCACGGTGACGGCCTGGCCGTGGGGGCTGGACGGGCAGCCGGTGGAGCGTTTCAGCTACTGGCGGTCACGCTCGCAGGGCTGAACCGCGGGGCGCCGGCCCGGCCCGGGTTCGTCTTGCGGCCGAGCGGGCCGCGGGCGGAGGGTGGTCGGAGGCGGTGGGGGCGAACCGCGCGGAGCGCGGGCCGCCCGCCGCGAGGCGACCGGGAGGTGTAGCCATGTCCGCGAGCGCGTACGAGCTGGTCTTCGTCCGCCAGACCGGGGCGGAGGAGCACGAGGACGTCGTGGTGGTCCGCCCCACGGGCGCCAGCGGACCGGGTGGCCACCCGGTGTTCGCGGACGACACGGGGGTGGTCCGGGCCGAGATCAGCGATCGCGGCGAGATCCGGATGCTCGCCACCGGCGGTCACCAGGACCTCGAACCGCCCCGCACGGTCCGGGAGGTGTAGCTCCGCCAGCACGCATCCCCGCTCGGCGAGTCCGGAGAGCTTGTCTGACAAGTGCTCCGATAGCCTGGCACTGTTCCGCCAACCGGGCGGAGTGCGGGCGGGAGCACCGAGGACGGGGCGATGGCAGGCGACGACGTGCGGCGGCGGCCGGTGGTGGCGCTCTACGAGCGCGTGATCGAGGCGATCCAGCGGGGCACCTACCCGCCCGGCTCGCAACTGCCCTCCGAACCGAGGCTCGCCGCCGACCTGGGCGTGAGCCGCCCCGCCCTGCGCGAGGCGCTGATCCTGCTGCAGGAGGACGGCGTCATCGACGTGCGCCGCGGGGTGGGCCGGACGGTCCGCGCCCAGCCCCGCCGCCAGGGGTTCGAACGGCTCTGCCCGATGGAGGAGTTGCTGGCCGAGGGCGGCCCGGTCGAGGTGCTGCCGGTGCGTCGGCTCCGCGAGGGGCCGACCGAGTTCTCGCTGGCACGGCTGCTGATGCCGGTCGACGGCCGCGGCTGGTTCTGGGAGAGCCTGATCGAGGTGGACGGTCTGCCGGCCTGCCTGGCCCAGGAGTGGTCGGCCACCGACGAGGTCCTCGACGCCGCGGAGCCGGCACTGGCCGAGGCGGTCGGCGCGGCCCGGGAGAGCGCGCACACCATGTTGCGCACCGTCCTGCGGCACGGGCGCGGCGCGCGCCCGCGCGGTGCCAGCAGCATCGCGGCCAGCATCCTCGGCGAGCAGCGCGGCAGGCAGTTCGGCCGCGCCGCGGACACCCCGGCGTTGCTGATCACCCAGACCGTGCGGGCCGGCCGGACGCCCCTGCTGGCGGCCAAGTACCTGCTCCCCGCCGGCGCCCCGGCGCTCGGCCTGCGGCAGAGCGGCTGAGCACACCGGCCCCACCCGTTGACTCGCCTGCACTTGTCAGACATCATTCGTCCAGTCGGCGCACCGTCCCACGGGCGGGCCAGGGCAGTCACCAGGGCCTGCACGCTGCCGACCGAACCCTCCTCGCCCGACCTTCCCCGCTTCCGGGGCGAGGGGGATACCCGGGAGCCGGCCCAGCCGACCCCCGTCCCGTGCGACACGCACACCCCCGTCGGGGAGTGCCACCTGCGATGACGCTGGCGGCGCTCCCCGGCCCAGTCGTGCCCGGGCCGCGTGCAGCGTGGACGCTCAGGCGGCGTGCGAGAGTTCGCGCAGGTCCACGGTGCGGGCCAGCCGTCGCAGGTCGGTCTGCAGGGCGGACGGCGGGACGGCGATGACGGCGCAGCTCGCGTGGGCGAGGCAGTAGCGGCTCACCGAGCCGTGCACCAGCCGGTGCAGCCGGCCCTGGCGGCCGGTGCTGACCACCAACAGGTCGTCCGGCCGGTCCGCGACCTGGGTCAGGACCGGGCCGGCCTCGCCGCGGATCACCAGCGGGTCCACCCGCAGGCCGGTCGGGAAGCCGCCGAACGCGTCCTGGAAGGCGTGCCCCAGGCGGGCGTGGGCGGCCTCCTCCCAGGTCCGCAGCAGCGGCGGGCAGGGCTGGGCGCGGTAGTTGCGCTCGCCGCCGACCGGCGTCCAGGTCAGCACCGGGACCAGGGTCGCCTGCCGGGCGCGGGCCTCGTCCACCGCGCGGTGCAGTGCGGTCAGGCTGTTCAACGAGCCACTGACTCCGACGATGACGCGCGCGACGTCCGACATGGTCCTTTGCTTCCTTAGGTCGACTGTGGTCCGCCCCACCGGGATCGGTGCGGCGCTCTCTGGGATTATATTGTCAGATCTGCAGTGATGCCTGCAAATCGAAGGTGAACTGGCGATTAACCCTTTCATCTAAACGACATCGGGCGACCACGGCAGCAGTGCCGTGATCGCCCGACGGTGGTCGTGCCAAGCAGGTCGGAAGGTCGGGAAGTCAGCTGGTCAGCTCCGGCGGAACCGCGGCCAGCGCCTCCTGGACGGCGGCCACCAGCCGGCGCGCCGACTCCGCGGTCAGCTCCAGCGCGACCCGCGCGGACGGTCCCTTGGACGGGTCGCTGAGGTCGATGTTGAGCGTGTGCTCGGCCATCGCGTGCACCGGGTGGTCGAAGTACACCGTCAGGTCGGAGACGTGGAACCAGGAGCCGCCCGGGCCCTTGGCGCTGCCGTCCAGGGCGTCCTTGACGGTCGTGTAGGTGCACATGCTCAGGCTCCCAGGTGCCGGCCGAAGAAGGCGGCGATCCGCTCCCAGCCGTCGTTGGCGGCGGCCACGTTGTAGGACGGGCGGTCCACCGAGAAGAAGGCGTGGCCGGCGCCCTCGTAGCTGTGGAACTCGAAGTCCTTGCCGTGCGCGGTGAGGATCTGCTCCAGCTCCGCCACCTGCTCCGGGCCGGGGTACTTGTCCTCGGCGCCGAACAGGCCCAGCAGCGGAGCGCGCAGCGCGGGCAGCTGGTCGACCAGGTTGGTGACCTTGAAGGGCATGCCCTCCGGCGGGGTGCCGGTGACGAACGCGCCGTAGCAGTCCACCGCGGCGTCGACGTCCAGGTTGCAGGCGGTCAGCACGGTCTGCCGGCCGCCGGAGCAGTAGCCGATCACGCCGACCTTGCCGTTGGAGCCGGGCAGCGCGCGCAGGTGGGCCGCCGCGCCGGCCACGTCGCCGAGCAGCCGCTCGTCGGGCACGCCACCGGCGGCCCGGGCGACCGCGGCCGCGTCGGCCGGGTCGGCGCCGGGGGCCTCGCGGGAGTACAGGTTGGGGCAGATCGCGTCGTAGCCGAGCTCGGCGAAGCGGCGGACGATCTCCTTGGTGGCCCGGTCGTAGCCGGGCATGTGGTGGATGACGACGACGCCGCCGCGCGGCTCGGTGGTCTCCGGGCGGGCCAGGTAGGCCTCGATCTCGTCACCGTTGTGGCCGATGACCGTGACGCTCTTGGCGGTCAGGGAATCTGTCATGTCGCCAGCTATATCATAAGGCGCAACTGATAAGCCTATACTGATAATCATGACACCCCTGAGCGATGCCGTACGCCCGGTCGCGGGTGAGTCGGCGGGCGAGGCGCCCGCCGACGCCGACGCGGCCCGGGTCGCCGCCGACCTGCGCGCCTGCCTCGGCCCGCTGGTGCGCCGGCTGCGGCAGGTCAAGCCGGAGGGGGAGCTGACCCTGTCGCAGACCTCGGTGCTGGTCCGGCTGGACCGCGACGGCCCGGCCACGCCGACCGAGTTGGCCGCGGGCGAGGGCATCCGGCCGCAGTCGATGTGCGCGATCGTCTCGGCCCTGCAGGAGCGCGGCCTGGTGGCCCGCAGCCCCGACCCGGCGGACGGCCGTCGGGTGGTGGTCTCGCTCACCGAGGCCGGGCTGGCGGGCCTGCGCGGGGCCCGCCGGGAGCGGGGGCGGCGGCTGACGCACGCGATCCGTGAGGAACTGACCGCCGATGAGCTGGAGCTGCTGGCCGTGGCCATCCCGCTGCTGGAGCGGATCAGCCATCGGGTGTCCAGACCCGGCCAGGACTGACCGGCCCGGTCCCGGCGTCAACTCCCCGTCTGTCGCGGGACGATGACGCGCAGCGCGGCCGGCTCGACGCGGACCTCGGCGGGGAGCGGGCCGACGTGGTCGCCGTCGGCGTAGGCGTTGATGCCGGGGGAGTCGATCCGCAGCGCGGTGGTGCGGTAGGTGCGGACGGCGTCGCGCAGCACGTGGGTGCCCTTGAAGACGGTGGGGAAGAACCGGACCAGCCGGCGGCGGGGCATCGCGTCGATCAGTGTGACGTCGAGCAGGCCGTCGGCCGGGTCGGCGTCCGGGCAGATCAGCATGCCGCCGCCGTAGCTGCGGGTGTTGCCCACCGCGGCGAGGGTGAGCGGCCCCTCCAGCACCGTGCCGTCGGCCAGCACCAGTCGGAACGGCAGCGGGCGCAGGCCGGCCAGCTCGGCGAGCATCGCGAGGTTGTAGCGCAGCCGCCCGCGCGGCCAACTCAGTTGGTTGGCACGGTCGCTGACCAGCGAGTCGAAGCCGGCGGCGAGTACCGAGCCGAAGTAACGGGTGGTGCCGTCGGCGGTGTCGATCCGGCCGAGGTCGACGGTCGCGACCGTGCCCTCGGCGATCACGTCCGCCGCCGCCTCCGGGGCTCCCAGCGGCAGCTGGTACGCGCGGGCGTGGTCGTTGCCGGTGCCGGCCGGGACGATGCCGAGCGGCAGGCCCGTCCCGGCCAGCGCTTGGAGGGCGAGCGCGATCAGGCCGTCGCCACCGGCCACCACCAGGGCGTCCGCGCCGCCGTCGGTGGCCGCCCGGGCCAGCCGCAGCGCGTCCGCCGGATCCGACCCGGCCACCGGGCGGACCTCGACGCCGTGCTCGCGCAGCCGGGCGGTGGCCCGCCGCGCGGCCTGCTCCGCCCGGCCGCCGCCCGCGGCCGGGTTGACCAGCAGGACGACCGCGCGGACCGGCCGGCCGTCCGGGCCCGCGCCGGGCACCGCGGTCACGGGATGAGCTTGCCGGGGTTGAGGATCCCGGCCGGGTCGACGGTGCTCTTCACCGCGCGCAGGATCGCCACTCCGAGGTCGCCGACCTCCTGGTTCATCCACGGCCGGTGGTCGGTGCCGACCGCGTGGTGGTGGGTGATGGTGCCGCCGCCGGCCATGATCGCGTCGCTCGCCGCCGCCTTCACCGCGCTCCACTGCGCGATCGGGTCGCCCTGCTGGGCGGCGACCACGGTGAAGTAGAGCGAGGCGCCGGTCGGGTAGACGTGCGAGAGGTGGCAGAGCACCAGCGAGGTGCTGCCGCTCTTCTCCAGCGCCTGCTGCAGGGCGGCGGTCACCGCGGTCTTCAGCTCGGGCAGCCGGGCCCAGTCGGTCGCGGTCTCCAGGGTCTCGCAGAGCGCGCCCGCGCTCAGCAGCGAGTCGCGCAGGTAGGGCGCGTTGAACCGGCCGTGCTCCCAGGCCTCGGCGGGCCCGGCGCCGAGCGAGTCGCCGCCGGCCGCCAGCAGCACCTCGCGGGTCAGCCGGTGGCGGGCCGTCACCTGCTCCTCGGTGCCCTCGAAGACCGTCACGGCCAGGCAGCCGCCGGTCACCTGGGTGCCGCCGATCTGCTCCGTCATCGCCAGGTTGACGGCGGTCTCGGCCTCGTCGGAGAGCCGGATCACGGTCGGTCCGGTGCCCCGCTGCTCGACCGCCCGCAGCGCGGCGGCGCCGGTGGCGAAGTCGGGGAAGCTCCAGGCCTCGTGCACCCGGACGGCCGGCGCCGGGTGGACCCGCAGCCGGACCGCGGTGATCACGCCGAGCACGCCCTCCGAGCCGAGGAAGAGCTCGCGCAGGTCGGGGCCGGCCGCCGAGGCCGGCGCCCGGCCCAGGTCGAGCACGCCGGCCGGGGTGACCACCCGCAGCCCGCGGACCATCTCGTCGAACCGCCCGTAGCCGGCCGAGTCCTGGCCGGAGGAGCGGGTCGCCGCGAAGCCGCCGATGGTCGCGTAGCGGAAGCTCTGCGGGTAGTGGCCGAGCTCGTAGCCGCGCTCGGCCAGCAGCTCCTCGGCGCGCGGGCCGGTCAGGCCGGCGCCCAGCACGGCCTCGCCGGAGGTCTCGTCCAGCGAGTGCAGGGCGTCGAAGCGGCGCAGGTCGAGCGAGATCACGGCCGGGAAGTCGGCCCGGACCGGGTCGACACCACCGACCACGCTGGTGCCACCGCCGAACGGGACCACCGCGATCCGCCGCCGGGCGCAGAGCGCCAGCACGGCGGCGATCTCGTCCTCGCTGCCGGGCAGCACCACGGCGTCCGGCGCGTCCTGCGCCTCCCGGTCACGCCGGCGCAGCAGGTCCAGGGTGGACTTGCCGCCGGCCCGGGGCAGCCGGTCGGCGTCGGCGGCACTGACGTACGACGCGCCGACGATCTCGGCCAGCGCGGCCAGGTCCTCGGCCGACAGGGCGGACGGGCGCAGCACCACCTGGTCGGCGGTGGGCGCCTCGGCGTCCTGCCCGGAGATTCCGAACACCTGCGCCAGCAGCGTCCTGATCTCCTCGGAGAGCGGCTTGGCGAGGGCCGGGTCGCCCCAGGCGTCCCACTTCATCGGCGGCAGCGGCAGGACGGCCGCCGGGTGGCCCGGTGCTGGTCGCGGATCGGATGACATGCGTTACAGTGTTCCACATCATGTCAAGTAGTAACGCCTCGGCCATCGAGCCCGCCGCTGCCCCCGCCGCCGACGTCCCGCGCAGCACCGACGACGTGATCCTGGACGCCGCCGCCGAGCTGGTGGTCCAGCTCGGCCTGCGCCGCACCCAGCTGGCCGAGATCGCCCGCCGGGCCGGAGTCAGCCGCCCCACCGTCTACCGTCGCTGGCCCGACGTCCGCGCGGTGATCGGCGCGCTGCTCACCCGGGAGCTGTGGCGGACCCAGCAGCAGGCGACCCGGGCCGGGGACGACCGGGAGTCGCTGGTCGCCTGGGTGGTCGAGGTCGCCGTCCTGGTCCGCGACCACCAGCTGCTCGGCGCACTGCTGCGTTCGGACGCCGAGGTGCTGCTCGAGTACGTGGTCGAGCGCCTCGGTACCAGCCAGCGCGGCATGCTCGACGCCCTGCGCGAGGCCATCGAACTCGGCCAGCGGCACGGCTCGGTCCGCGCCGGCGAACCGACCGAGCTGGCCGCGATGGTGCTGCTGATCGCCCAGTCCACCGTGCAGTCCCACCGCATGGTCGCCCACCTGCTGCCGGAAGCCGCCTGGCAGCGCGAACTGGCCACCGCTCTGAACGGATACCTGACGCCTTGACCACGCCATACGCCGGTACCAGCACGCTCAACGCCCAGCGCCGCGCCGCCGAGCTGGCCGCGCTGGCCGCCGATCCCACCGTCGATCTGCTGGTCGTCGGAGGTGGGGTGACCGGTGCCGGGGTCGCCCTGGACGCGGCCTCCCGCGGGCTGCGCACGGTCCTGGTCGAGGGGCGCGACCTGGCCTTCGGCACCAGTCGGTGGAGCTCCAAGCTGGTGCACGGCGGGCTGCGCTACCTCGCCTCGGGGCGGGTCGGGGTGGCCCGGGAGAGCGCGGTGGAGCGCGGCATCCTGATGACCCGGACCGCCCCGCACCTGATCCGCCCGCTGCCGCAGCTGGTCCCGCTGCTGCCCTCGGTGCGGCGTGGTCAGGCGGCGCTGGTCCGGGTCGGATTCCTGGCCGGCGACGCGTTGCGGATCAGCGCCGGCACCCCGGCCGCGCTGCTGCCCCGGGCCCGCCGGGTCGGTGCGGCCGAGGCCGCCGCGCTGGTGCCCGCGGTCCGCACCGAGGGGCTGGCCGGCGCGCTGGTGGCGCACGACGGGCAGCTGGTCGACGACGCCCGGCTGGTGCTGGCGATCGCCCGGACGGCCGCCCAGCACGGCGCGACCGTGCTCACCCGGGTCCGTGCCGAGCGGGTCACCGGCCGCTCCGCCCAGCTCGTCGACACCCTCACCGGCCAGTCGTTCCAGGTCACGGCCAAGGCCGTGGTCAACGCCACCGGGGTGTGGGCCGGTGAGGTGGACGAGTCGATCAGACTGCGGCCCAGCCGTGGCACTCACCTGGTCTTCGACGCCGCCGCGCTGGGCCGCCCGCGCGCCGCGCTGACCGTCCCGATCCCCGGCTCGACCAGCCGGTTCGTCTTCGCGCTGCCGCAGCAGCTGGACCGGGTGGTGCTCGGCCTCACCGACGAGGACGCGCCCGGCCCGATCCCGGACGAGCCGGTCCCCACCGACGGCGAGATCGACTTCCTGCTGCGGACCGTCAACACCGCCCTGCGTACCGCGCTGACCAGGGCGGACGTCCGGGGCGCCTTCGCCGGGCTGCGGCCGCTGATCGACACCGGAGACGGTGACACCGCCGACCTGTCGCGCAGCCACGCCGTGCTGGAGTCGCCCACCGGGCTGATCACCGTGGTGGGCGGCAAGCTCACCACCTACCGGCGGATGGCGCAGGACACGGTGGATGCCGCGGTGCGGGCCGGTGGGCTGCCGGCCCGGGCCTGCCGGACGGCCCGGCTGCCGCTGGTCGGCGCACCCGGTCACCGCGACAGCCGCCCGCTGCCGGGCGGCGACCTTCCGGCCTCGCTGATCGACCGTCATGGTGGCGCGGCGCACGAGGTGCTGGCGGCGGCGCCGGACCGGCCACTGGAGCCGATCGTCGAGCGGATCGACGTCACGCGGGCGGAGGTGGCCTACGCGGTGACCCACGAAGGCGCGCTGGACGCCGCCGACGTGCTCGACCGGCGGACCAGGATCGGCCTGGTGCCGGCGGACGCCGAGCGGGCCCGGGCCGCGGTCGAGGAGCTGGTCGCCGACGCGCTGTCCCGAACCACCCGGGTGGCAGACTGACCGTCATGCGTCGTCTGTTCCCCGCGCCCGGGCCGACCGTTCCGGCCGCCGACCGGGACGACTGGCTGGCCGAGGTCTACCGCTACCCCCGGCGTTCGTGGCTGCGCGCCTCGATGGTCCGCGGGCTGGACGGCGCCGCCGCCCTGCGCGGCAGGTCGGGCGGCCTCTCCGGCCCAGCCGATGCCGAACTGCTCGCCGTGCTGCGGTCGTTGGCCGACGTGGTGCTGGTCGGCGCGGGGACCGCCCGGGCCGAGCGGTACGGCCCCGCGGAGCCGCACCCGCGGCTCGCCGCCGCCCGGACGGCGGCCGGCCGGCCGCCCGCGCCACCCATCGCGGTGGTCAGCGCGCGGCTCCGACTCGACCCGGGCGGCGACCTGTTCGGCGCGCCGCCGGATGCCCGCACCCTGGTGCTCACCACCCGGCAGGCCCCGGCGTCGGCCCGGCGTGCGCTGGAGCGGGTGGCCGAGGTGCTGGTGGTCGGCGAGGACGAGGTCGAACCACGGCGGGTGATGGCCGAGTTGGCCGATCGCGGGTTGTCCCGGGTGCTCTGCGAGGGTGGCCCGCAGCTGCTCGGCCGGCTCTGCGCCGCCGGCCTGCTGGACGAACTCTGCCTCACCGTGGCGCCGTTGCTCACCGGCGGCGACGCCACCCGGATCCTGCGCGGGCCGCTGCTCCCGGGCGCCGACCGTGCGCTGACCCTGACCTCGGTGTTGACCGCGGACGACTACCTGTTCACCCGCTATCTGCTTAGCCCGCTATCCGAGCAGGGGAGTTGACCGATCGTCAGGTCGGTAGTCGGCCGAGTCGGACTCCACCTCGTCCAGCACCGCCCGGGCCGCCCGGATCCGCTCCGCCAGCCGGTCCAGCACCCAGACCCGGGCCGCCGTGCTCAGCCCGATGTTGCTGCCGCCCTCGGCGATCTCGCCCGGCGGCGTCCAGCGCCCGTTCCGGCTGCGCCGCGCCAGCACGTCCGCCGCCTCCCGGAGCACTCCGTCGACGGCCTGGTGGATCTCGACCCGCCGGTCGTAGGCCCAGCGCGGATCCGGCGAGCGGCCGGCCTGTCGCTCGTAGGGGCTCAGCACGGGTGGGCTCTGCCAGCGCCACCCGGCGCGCAGCAGGGCGTCGGCCCGGGCCAGCAGGGCGGCCCGCTCCGGCTCGGTCGGCTCGGTCGCCGTCACCCGGTGGATCGTGCCGGGCTCGCCGCCCAACCGGCCCGGAGCCACCGCCTCGCAGGTCAGCAGCAGCGCGAGATCCGCCCCGGTGGGCAGCGCCGGCCAGCCGCCGAGCGCGCGCAGCAGCTCGGTCCGCGCGGTCAGGGCGGCCGCCGGGACGCCCGGCCGCCCCGCCCGCAGGCACTGTGCCAGCACGCCCGGCGGCAGGGGTCCGGGCAGCAGCGGATCGGGGAGCGGTGTGCCGGCCGGCGGCCCGTCCGGCCGCAGCGCCAGCCCGGGGGAGAGGCACCAGCCGGCCTCCGGGTGCCGGGTGAGCGTCTCGATGTCGCGATGCAGTGCGCCGGGCGGCAGCAGACCGTCCGCGGGCAGCACCCGCACCAGGCTGCCGGTGGCTCGGGAGAGTGCCGCGGTCCGGGCGGCGGCACCGCCGCCGCGCCCGCCGTCGGCCGAGATCCGGGAGTCCGCGGGCAGCGGTGGCAGCGGCGGGGAGCCGTCCCTGCCGTGCGACTGGACCACCCACTGCCACTGCCACCCGGCCGGCAGCCGCTGCTCGGCGAGCGAGCGGTGGGCCGCCGGGAGATGCCGGTGCCCGTCGGCGGGCACCGCGGTGAGCACGCTGATGGTGTCGTTCATCGCGGCCGCTCAGCGCGGGGTGGCGAGGGCCGGGAACGGGCGCGGGCTGAACAACTCCGCGTAGGCCCGGGCCATCCGGCCAGGGGTCTCACTCAGCTCGGGCCTGTCGGTCCGCATGCCGAGCGCGGTCAGGAACTCCTTGGCCGCCTTCTCCGCGCCCGTGAGGTCGACCTCCGGGGTGCCGGGCAGTACGGTCGTCTCCTGCTCGGCCGCCCGGGCGGTCCGGTCGATCCCAGCCATCTCTCTCCCCAGATCGGTGTCGCGCTACTGGCCGTGCGGGTCCGGATCGTTCGCAGCCGATGGTAGGTCGGCCGAACGGATTGGTGAAGGACGCCTACGCTCCGCCGACCGGGCCACCGAGCTGGGCGAAGGCCGCGACGGCCGGTCGAGTCGGCGCAGCCGCAGCAGCGGCGGCACCGGCTCGCCGTCGCGGGCGAAGCCCGCCGCCGTCAGCTCCCGGTCCAGCTCCGCTTCCGGCAGCGGCCACTGATGGAAGGTCTCGGCCGCCCGGCGGAGCAGCCGGCCGTCCCGGTGCACCAGGTAGCTGAAGTCCAGCCGGATCCGGCCGGCCTCGGCGCGCTCGGAGAGCCGGGCACTGTAGACGTCCGCGCCGATCCGAGCTTCGCCGAGCCGGTAGCTGCGCGGCGCGTCGGGCAGCCCCTTCGGCGGACGATCGACGAACAGCAGCCCGCCCGGCAGCAGCCAGTGCGCCAACGACCGCCAGACCGCGCGCCGCTCGTCCGGCGGCAGGCCGGCGATCACCCGCAGGCAGACCGCCAGGTCGGCGCGGGAGGCGAGCCCGAGCCGCTCGGCCGGGCAGGGGTGCACGGTGACCCGTGCGCGCTGCGCCGGATCGGCCCGGGCGAGCCGGGAGAGCAGCACCGCGCGCATCGGACCGGCCGGCTCGACCGCGTGCACCGGCACCGAGGAGGCGCCCAGCAGGACGTCGGTGACCAGGCCGGTGCCGGCGCCCAGCTCCACGATGCCGACCCGGGCCGCGGCGGCCGGCCCGGCCAGCGCGAGGGCCTCCCGGTGGTACCGCTCGCCGTGCACGACGTCGTAGAACTCCGCCGACACCGCGTACGGCTCGCCGGCCCGGCCGCAGGTCGGACAGTCGCCGGCCCGGTCGCGCGGCAGCCGCGTCGCCTCGTCCATCCGCCCATCATCAGCGCCACCGAGCACCCCGACAACATCGTCGAGCCCACCCGGTCGAGCACGGACGGTGCGCGAATGGCCACCAGGAGTGGCGGGCGTCCTCGGTCGGCCATAGCTTCGATGCCGCGGACGTGTCCGCGGCCGATCCAATCTCCGGGTTCCTGGGAAAGCAGACCATCACTCATGTTCATCCGCCGGACTCACCACCTCGCGGCCCTCGCCGCCTTCGCCGTCGCGTGCCAGCCCGCCGCACTGGCGGCCCACGCGGCGGGCTCGCACACCGTCCAGCCCGGTCAGTCGATCCAGCAGGCGGTCGACAGCGCCCAACCGGGTGACACCATCCAGCTCCTTCCGGGCACCTACCGGGAGAGCGTCACGGTCACCCGGTCGGGCCTGACGATCCGTGGGGCCGGCCGGCAGACCGTGCTCCGGCCGGGTGACACCGCTCCGGCGGGTTCCTGCGCCGCCGGTGGGCACGGCATCTGCGTGAGCGGCCCCGCGGACCGACCGGTCTCCGGGGTGCGGATCGAGTCGCTGGCCGTCACCGGCTTCAAGCAGAACGGCATCTGGGCCTCCGGTACCGACCAGCTCGCGGTGCACGACGTCTTCGCCCACGACAACGGCCAGTACGGCATCGCGGCGGAGCGCTCCACCCGCTCCGCGGTGACCGCCAACGAGGCCGCCGACAACGGCCAGGCGGGCGTCTTCCTGGCCAACCTGGCCGTCGGCAAGGGCGGCGCGATCGACACCCACGGCGCGGAGATCGCCGACAACCGGTTCACCGGCAACCGGATCGGCGTCGTGGTGCGGCGCGCCCGGGCGGTCACGGTGGAGCGGAACACCGCCACCGGCAACGGCGGCGGTGTCTTCCTGGTCGGTGACGACGGCGTCCCCCGGGCGGGCGACGTGACGATCCGGGCCAACATCCTGAACGAGAACAACAAGTTCTTCCCGGCCACCTCCCGGCTGGACGTCGTGCAGGGCGTCGGCATCCTGCTCACCGGCGCCGAGGACAGCCGGGTGACCGACAACCAGGTGAAGGGCAACCGTGGCGGCTCCTCGCTCTCCGGCGGGATCGTCTTCTTCCCGAGCTACGTCGGCGCGCCCGTCTCCCGGGTGAGCGTCCAGAACAACATGGTGCTCGACAATGGCCCGGGCGACCTGGTCGACCACGACAAGGGCACCGGAAACACCTTCCAGGGCAACACCTGCCGGGTCTCGATGCCCGCCGGTCGCTGCTGATACCCCCTTATCCACGCTGAGAGAGGCGGACGATGACCACCGCACACCCCCCGTCACCGCAGTCCGCCATGCGACTGCGGGAGCTGGTCTTCGGCGCGGCCTGCGCCGCGGCCATCCGCGCCGCGGCCTCGCTCGGGCTCGCCGACCGGCTGGACGACGAACCGATGGCGGCCCAGGAGCTGGCCGCGGCCCTGGAGGTCGAGCCCGGCCCGCTGGAGCGACTGCTCCGGGCGCTCGCCTGCTACGGCGTCTTCACCGAGCTGGAGGGCGGTCGCTGGGCGCACACCGACATGTCCCGGATGCTGCGCGAGGACTCGCCGCAGAGCCTGCGCTACATCTCCCTCTGGTGCACCGAGCCGTGGACCTGGGAGGCCTGGCCGCGGCTGGACGAGGCGGTGCGCACCGGGCGGAACATCTTCCCCGACCTCTACGGCAAGGAGTTCTTCGACTACCTGCACGACGACGCCGGGGCATCCGCCCGGGTGTTCGACCGGGCGATGACCCACTCCAGCCGGCAGTCCGCGGCCGACCTGGCCGCCTTCCTGGACCTCACCGGGGTCTCCACCGTGGTCGACATCGGCGGCGGCCAGGGCCACGTGCTGGCCAGCCTGCTGGACAGGCACCCGGACCTGCACGGCACCCTGCTGGACCTCCCGCAGGTGGTGGCGGGCGCCGACCCCCGGCTGCGGCCGGGCGGCTCGCTGGCCGACCGGGCCCGGCTGGTGCCCGGCGACTGCCGCAGCGAGGTCCCGGTCCGGGCCGACCTCTACATCATCAAGAACATCCTGGAGTGGGACGACGAGAGCACCCGCCGCACCCTGCGCAACGTGGTCGGCGCGGCCGGCCCGGGCGCCCGGGTGGTGGTCGTGGAGAACCTGGTCGACGACAGCCCCTCGATGCGCTTCACCACCGCGATGGACCTGATGCTGCTGCTCAACGTCGGCGGCGCCAAGCACTCCCGGGAGAGCCTGCTCACCCTGATGCGCGAGGCCGGGCTGCGGGTCGGCGACGTCAGTCCGGTCAACGCCTACCTGCACGCCTTCGACAGCACGGTCGCGCCCGGCGCGAGCACGATCGAGCTGGAGGAGGTGATGGTGCCGGCGGTGACACCGATGGTGCCGGTGGAGGTGGTGACACCGGTCCGTTAGGCGGGTTCCACCGCCACCACGGCGTCCCGCGATGGGGCCGGCTGCCCGTCAGCCGGCCCCATCGCGTCGACCAGTCCGGTGGTGTGCGTCGCGGCGCGGAACTCCGGGCGGTCCAGGGTACGGCGGAGGAACCCCAGGGTGGTCCGCACGTCCGGCCCGTCGATCCGGAACTCGCCCAGCGCGCGGTCCATCCGGGCGATCGCCTGGGCCCGGTCCGGCGCCCAGACGGCGGTCTTGGCGAGCAAAGAGTCGTAGTCCGGACCGATCCGCCAGCCCGGGTAGGCGTGCGTGTCGACCCGGACGAAGGGACCGCCGGGCGGCACGAACTCGGTCAGCAGCCCGGGCGTCGGCCGGAAGTCCCGGGCCGGGTCCTCGGCGTTGACCCGGCACTCCAGGGCCACTCCGGTGAACCGGACGTCCGCCTGGGCCAGGCTCAGCGGCAGCCCGGCCGCCACCGAGATCTGCTCGCGGACCAGGTCGATCCCGGTGATCAGCTCGGTCACCGGGTGCTCCACCTGGAGCCGGCAGTTGATCTCCATCAGGAAGAACTCGCCGTTCGGCGCCAGCACGAACTCGAAGGTGCCCGCGCCGACGTAACCGACCGCCAGCGCTCCGCGCACCGCGGCCGCGCACATCCCGGCCCGCAGGGTCTGCGGCAGGTTCGGCGCCGGGGACTCCTCGACCAGCTTCTGGTGCCGGCGCTGCACCGAGCAGTCCCGCTCGCCCAGGTGGATCGCCGCGCCGTGCCGGTCGCAGACCACCTGCACCTCGACGTGCCGGGCGTCCTCGACGTACCGCTCCAGGTAGAGCCGCTCGTCGCCGAAGACCGCGCGGGCGTGCGCCCGGGTCTCGGCGAAGGCGGTGCGCAGGTGCCCGGGGGCCCGGACCACGGCCATCCCGCGCCCGCCACCGCCGGCCACCGCCTTGAGGATCACCGGGTAGCCCACCCGCTGGGCGACCTCCTCCGCCTCCGCCGGCCCGTTCAGGGCGCCGGCGCTGCCCGGCAGCACCGGCAGCCCGGCCCGCGCCATCACCGCGCGGGCCTCCGCCTTGTCGCCGAGCCGCTGCATGACCTGTGCCGGCGGGCCGATGAAGGTGATCCCGTTGGCCTCGCAGACCTCCGCGAAGTCCGGGTCCTCGGAGAGGAAGCCGTACCCGGGGTGGATCGCCTCGGCCCCGGTCTGCAGCGCCGCCTCGACGATCGAGGGGATGTGCAGGTAGCTGGTGCGGGAGGCCGGCGGCCCGATGTGGACGGCCTTGTCGGCGAACCGGACCACCGCCGAGTCGCGGTCCGCGGTCGAGTGCACCGCCACCGTCCGGATGCCGAGTTCGCGGCAGGTCCGGGCGATCCGCAGGGCGATCTCGCCGCGATTGGCGACCAGGACGGTGGAGAACATGGGCGCACCTCTCAGTGCCTAGGGCCTCTGATCAGTGCGCCACCATACTGAGTGTGACGGGTTGTCACTCCTCCGGCTCGCCGGGGACCACCGGCTCCACCGCGATCAGCCGCTGCTGGAACTCCACCGGCTGCGCGTTGGGCACCAGGATCTCCACCACCCGCCCGGCGGTGTCCGCCTCGATCGTGCTCATCATCTTCATCACCTCCAGGATCCCGACCGGCTGGCCCACCCGGATCAGGTCGCCGACCGCGACCAGCGGCGGCGCCTCGGGCTCGCGCGCGTGGTAGAAGGTGCCCACCATCGGCGCGCGGACGTGGGCCAGCCCGAGGTCCGGTTCGGCGCCCGCGGCGGCCCCGGCCGCCCCGTCGGCGGGCGCCGCCGGTGGGGCCGTCGCGGCCGGCTCGGCCCACATCACCTCCACCGTGGTCGAGCCGTGCCGCAGCCGGATCCGGCTGGGCGGGGTGGGGGTCGACCGGGCCAGCTCGGTGACGCTGCGGCAGACCGACTCCAGGTTCGCCCGGCCGGCCGGCACCGGACCGGCGGCGATCACGAACCGGCGGCTGTGCCGCGCCGGGACCTGCTTGTCGTTGGTCTTCTTCTCGGTGTTGTTCAGCGTCATGGTGCACCTCTCCCGGACGACGTCCCCGCCTCGATGCCGAAGCGGTGGAACCGGTTCCTGCGTTCCTGGAGGAGCCGCTCGGGCTCCCAGGGGGTCAACTCGTCGAAGGCGGCGGCCAGCGCGGCGCCGAGCATGCCGGCGGCGCCCGCGTGGTCCTGGTGCGCGCCGTCCGGGGGCTCGGGCACCACACCGTCGACGATGCCCAGCCTGAGCAGTTCCCGGGCGTGCAGCCGCAGCGCGCTGGCGGCGGCCGGGCCGGCCTCGGCGTCCTTCCACAGGATGGCCGCGCAGCCCTCCGGGCTGATCACCGAGTAGACGCCGTTCGCGCTGACCAGCACCCGGTCCGCGACGGCCAGCGCGAGCGCGCCACCGCTGCCGCCCTCGCCGATCACCACGGAGACGATCGGCACCGGCAGCCGGGACATCAGCCGCAGGTTCTCCGCGATGGCGACGGCCTGGCCGCCGCGCTCGGCCGCCGGGCCGGGATTGGCGCCGGGCGTGTCGATCAGGGTGACCAGCGGCAGGCCGAGCTTGGCGGCCATCCGCATCAGCCGGGCCGCCTTGCGGTAGCCGGCCGGCTCGGGCATGCCGAACTTGCGGCGGCGGCGTTCGGCCAGGTCGGGGCCGCCCTTGTGATGGCCGATCAGCATCACCGGGCGGCCGTCGAGTCGCCCGGGGCCGCCGACGATCGCCGCGCAGTCGTCGGCCAGCCGGTCGCCGTGCAGCTCGTGGAAGTCGTCCAGCAGGTGGCCGACGTAGTCGAGGGTGGTGGGCCGGTCCGGGTGCCGGGCGAGCTGGACCGCCTCCCAGGAGTCCTGCTCGGTCACGTCCTCCAGCTGGCGCAGGATCTCGTCGCCGGTCGGGCCGGCGGTGTCCGGACGGTCGGCGGCGGCGCCGTCGGCCCGGTCCCGCGGGCTGCACAGGCTCAGCAGCCGGCCCAGCGTGCCGCGCAGCGCCGGACGCGCCACCACGTCGTCCACCATGCCGTGTGCGAGCAGGAACTCGGCGGTCTGGAAGCCCTCGGGGAGGGTCTCTCGGATGGTCTGTTCGATCACCCGCGGCCCGGCGAAGCCCATCCGGGCGCCGGGCTCGGCGATGATCACGTCGGCCAGGGTGGCGAAGGAGGCCGCCACCCCGCCGTAGGTCGGGTCGGTGATCAGCGAGACCACCAGGATGCCCGCCTCGTCCAGCTCGGAGATCGCCTGCGAGGTCTTCGCCATCTGCATCAGGGAGAGCACCCCCTCCTGCATCCGGGCGCCACCGGAGGCGGTGACCAGCACCAGCGGCAGCCGCAGCCGCAGGCTGGTCCGCGCGGCCTCGGTGATCTGCGCGCCGACCCCGCAGCCCAGGCTGCCGCCCAGGAACTCGAAGTCCATCACGGCCACCACGGCCGGCTGCCCCTCGATCCGGCCGGTCACGCAGAGCACCGCCTCGCGCAGGCCGGTGCTGGCCCGGGCGTCGAGCAGCCGGTCGGTGTAGGGCCGGCTGTCGACGAACTCCAGCGGGTCGGTCATCGGCTCGACGTGCCGGATCGGCGTCGCCGAGCCGGGGTCGAGCAACAGCGCCAGCCGCTGGCGGGCGGTCAGCCGGGAGTGCCAGCCGCAGTCCGGGCAGACCCGCAGGCTCCGCAGGAAGCGCTTGCCGTAGATCAGTACGGCGCAGCGCTCGCAGCGCACCCAGTCGGGTACGTCGGCGGTCGATCGGTCATCGGTCCCGACCATGGTGTCTCCTCCAGCTTCGCCCGGACCACTGCGCCACGGCGGCGCCTCAGGAGGAGCCGGTGTGCTCCCAGCGGTAGAACTCGCGGGCCATCGCGTCCTTCGGCTCCCGCCAGGTGGCGGGGTCGTAGGCCCGCACGTGGGCCTCCAGCCGCCGGCTGACGTCCCGGAACTCCGGGTGCTCGACGTGCCGGGCCACGGCCGGACCGGGCGGCCGTTCCGACTCGATCAGGTGCAGGTAGACGTCGCCGAACTGGAACAGGCTCCGACCGGTGACGCCGATCAGCCGCGGCAGCTCACCACGGTCGGAGTCGGAGAAGATGTCGGCGATGTCGGGAGCCGAACCCGGGTTCATCCGGGCCACGATCAGTGCGCGGTGCATCGTCCGGTCAGCCCTTCCCGTGCTTCTTCTCGACCTTGTCCCGGATGAGTTCCATCTGGATCCGGGAGTTGCGGTTGATGTGGTTGGTCATGCCCTCGTCGTCGACCGGGGCGGTGGGCTTCATGGCGAAGTCCTGGATCCAGCGCATCCGGGTGCCGTCCAGCACCTCGGCGTACTCCCAGCGGATGTCCATGAACTCGAACGGACCGGGTTCGACCCGGCGGGCCCGGACGGCGAGCGCGTGCCGGTCGGTGGTGCGCTCGGAGACCCAGCTCCAGACCTGGCCGTTCTCGTCGGGGTGCATGGTGAGCCGGAAGGTGGTGCGCGGGCCGTCCCGGTCCAGGATCTCGACCTGGGCGTACTCGCTGAACAGCTGCGGCCAGTTCTCCAGGTCGTTGGTGACGTCCCAGACCAGGTCGACGGGGGCGCCGATGACGATGGTGTTGTCGGTGTGACCGGCCATTTCAGACTCCGTTCTGCGCGGTGGTGTTGAGGTCCCGCATGGTGGTGTTGACCGCCGCGAGGAAGGCGTGCGGGGTCGCGGAGCTCTCCGCGCCGCTGGTGATCGGGGTGCCCCAGCGGTTCTCCAACTCGCCCACGATGCCGAGCAGTGCGAGCGAGTCCACGCCGAATCCGTCGAAGGTCGCGTTGGGGTGTTCGAGGTCCGGCGGGGTGATCTTGATCCCGGCCCGGGTGGCGATCAGGGTGGCCAGTTCGTCGTAGGTGAGAGGGGGATTCATCACGCTTCTCCTTGTCGATGGGGCGAGTTGATGATTCGTCAGTCGAGGCCGTCCGGGCGGCGCAGCAGCATCGCCGCATTGGAGCCCATCAGGCCCCGGCTGAGCACCAGGGCGGTGCGCAGCTGCGCGGATCGCGCGAAGTCGCACACCAGGTCGATGCCGTGGCACAGGTCGGTGATGTTGGGCGTGGGCGGCACCACGCCCTGTTCCAGGGCGAACACGGCAGCCGCGGCGTCGAGCACCGGCGCGCCGCAGTAGGCCCGGCCGAAGCCCGCCTTGGGCGCGGTGACCGGGACCCGGCCGGCGTGCTCGCCGAGCACGTCGGCGAGCGCGAGGGCCTCCGCGTGGTCCGCCTCCGGCACCCCGAGCGCGTCGGCGAAGACCACGTCGACCTCGTCGGGGGCGCACCTGGCCTGGTCGAGCGCGGTGCGGATGGCCCGGGCCAGCCCGTGCCGGGACTCCTCCCAGCGCGAGGCACCGGTGAAGGTGGCGCCGTGCCCGGCCAGTTCGGCCCGGACCCGGGCGCCGCGGGCCCGGGCCGAGCGCTCGTCCTCCAGCACGAACATCGCGCCGCCCTCGGCCGGCACGAAGCCGCAGGCGCCCGCGCCGAACGGCTGGTAGGCCCGCAACGGGTCGTCGGACAGGCTGAGTTCGCGGTAACCGAGCTGGCAGACCATCGAGTAGGGGGCAAGCGGCGCCTCGGCGGCGCCGACCACGACGGTGTCGGTACCGCGGCGGATCGCCCGGGCGGCGTGCGCGAGCGCGTCCAGTCCGCCGGCCTCGTCGCTGGCCACCACCGCGCACGGACCCTTGAACCCGCCGCGGATCGAGATCTGGCCGGTGCTGGCGGCGTAGAACCAGGCGATCGACTGGTACGGGCCGACGTACTGCGGGCCCTGCCCCCAGAGGTTCTGCAGCTCGCGCTGGCCGAACTCGCCGCCGCCGGAGCCGGCCGCGGTCACCACTCCGACGTCGAACGGCGAGCCCTCGCCGATCCGGAACCGGGCGTCCTTGACCGCCAGGTCGGCCGCCGCCATCGCGTAGTGCGTGAACCGGTCGGTCTGCACCAGGTAGCGGCCCTCCACCGCGGCCTCGGCGTCGAATCCGTGCACCTCACCGGCGATCCGCAGCGGAAGTTGCGTGCAGCCGTCCCGGGAGACCGGAGCGAGGACGCTGACGCCCTCGCGGACGGCCTTCCAGAAGTCGTCGGCGCCCACTCCGTTCGGCGCGATGACGCCGATTCCGGTGACCACCGCGCGGCGGCCGGCCTGTAGGCCTGTCATGCCTTCACTCCTTTCGGCTGAGCACCACGGCGGACTGGAAGCCGCCGAACCCGCTGCCGACCGACAGCACGTGTCGCAGGGGCAGCTCGCGCGCCGTCCCCGGCACGTAGTCGAGGTCGCACTCCGGGTCGGGCGTCTCGTAGTTGGCGGTCGGCGGCACCACGCCGCTGGCCAGCGCCAGGGTGCACGCCACCAGCTCTATCGCGCCGATCGCGCCGAGCGAGTGGCCGACCATCGACTTGATCGAGCTCATCGGGGTGCGGAAGGCGTGCGCACCGAGCGAGCGCTTCACAGCGGCGGTCTCGTGCCGGTCGTTCTGCTTGGTACCCGAGCCGTGCGCGTTGACGTAGTCGATGTCGGAGCTGGCGACGCCCGCGTGGGCGAGCGCCCGGTCGATCGCCTCCGACATCTCCCGGCCCTCCTGGGTCAGGCCGGTCATGTGGTACGCGTTGCCGAAGGTGGCGAAGCCGCCGAGTTCGCAGTAGATCCGGGCGCCACGGCGCCGGGCGTGCTCCAGCTCCTCCAGCACCAGGACGGCGCCGCCCTCGCCGAGCACGAAGCCGTCCCGGCTGGCGTCGAACGGCCGTGAGGCGTGGGTGGGATCGTCGTTCCGCGAGGAGGTGGCCTTGATCGCGTCGAAGCAGGCCACCGTGATCGGGGAGATCGGCGAGTCCGAGGCGCCGGCCAGGCAGACGTCGGCCCGGCCGTCCTCGATCGCGTGCAGCGCGTAGCCGACGGCGTCCAGCCCGGAGGTGCAGCCGGTCGAGACGGTCTGCACCGGGCCGCCGGCGCCGGCCTGTTCGGCCACCGCGGAGGCCAGCGTGCTGGGCGAGAAGGCCCGGTGCAGATGCGGCTCGGCCTCCCGGTGGTCGACGTCCCAGCGACCGCCGCGGCCGCTGACCGCGACGTAGTCGTGCTCCAGCCGGGTGGTGCCGCCGACCGCGGTGCCCAGCGAGACGCCGAGCCGCCAAGGGTCCTCGCGGGCCAGCTCCAGCCCGGCGTCGCGCACCGCCTCGGCGGCGGCGACCAGGGCGAACTGGACGTAGCGGTCGGAGCGGGCGATCTGGTCGGGGGTCAGCCCGCAGGCCCACGGGTCGAAGTCGCACTCGGCGGCTATCCGGGAGCGGAACCCGGTCGGGTCGAAGAACGTGATGCCGCGGGTCGCGGTGCGCCCGGCGGTGAGGGTGTCCCAGAACTGCGGGGCGCCGATGCCGCCGGGGGCCACCACGCCGACCCCGGTGACCGCCGCCCGGCGGGTCATGACGCCCCGCCGGACGCCCCGACCTGGACATGCGGGCCGGTGCCCGGGGTCTCCTCGGTGTCCACGTGGCCGAGGTCGGGCCGGGGCGCCAGCGGGCCGAGGTGGAAGACCATCCGGGCCTCGGTGTCGCCGACGTTGCGGAACCGGTGGCGCATGTCGATCGGGATCATCAGCCCGTGGTCGGCGCGCAGCTCGTGCGTGACGCCGTCCAGGTCGACCTCCAGCTCGCCGCAGACCACGTACACGAACTCCTCGGAGTACGGGTGGTAGTGCTCGCTGATCCGCTCGCCCGGCTGCATGATCGCCAGTCCCATGAAGCCGCTGGTGGAACCCACGGCGGTGGGGGTGAGCATGGCGCGCAGGTCGCCACCGCGGCGGCGGTTGGGGGCCGCCTCGTCGACATGCATGATGCGTGGGGTCTGCGTGGTCATGGTTTTCCTCTCCAAGTGGCTTCGCAGGGAGGGCCCGAGTGGGTCGGGCCAGGCCGTGGACGGCTCAGGCGCCGGCGGCGCGGCGGTCGGTGAGCAGGGTCGTCGCGCACTGGCGCAGCAGCTCGCACAGCCCCGGCTCGGTGTGGAGTTCGTACGGCTCGGTGGGGTCGAGCAGGGCGGCCAGCCGGCCCGCGGCGCCGAGGTCGGCCAGTCCGACGGCCGCGGCGGGCGTCGCCGTCGGTTCGGTGCGCAGGTCGACCATCCGGACCACGACGTCGTCGCGGTGGAACAGGCTGCTCGCCACCAGGGCGCCGCCCGGCTCCAGCGCCATCCGGTCCTGCTCGGCGAGCAGGGCGGCCAGCTCGGCGCCGCAGCCGGGCCGGACCGGGTAGTGCAGCGCGTACCGGCCGACCCGGCCCGGCGTGCCCGGCGCCGCCACGTGCTGGACCAGCGGCAGCGCGGCCCGGACGAAGAACGAGCGGGCCGACTCCGGGTCGGAGAGGTCGCGATCCTCCTCCAGGAACGGGTTGATCGCCTCCTCCACCGCCCGCACCTCGGGCTGCATCGCCACGTGCCGCAGCGCCGCCCCGAGGTCGCCGGCCACCTCCACGGCCCGCACCACGCGGTTGCCGTGCAGGAAGAGCGAGGTGCGCAGCAGCCGGGTGCGGTCGTCCACCCGGGCCCGCGGGGAGTCGTAGCCGGACAGCAGCTCGGCGACCTTCTGCTCGCTGCCGGGCCGGACGGTGAAGGTGATGGCGTGCCGGACGATGCCGTCCAGCACCGGGGCCGGGCCGTCGACCAGATGGGTGCCGGCGGTCTCCCGGAGGATGGTGTAGCGCAGCGAGCGGGTCTGCTCGACGCAGCTGTGCATCGGCTTCACCACCGCGCGATGGCTCTCGCTGTCCACCCAGTCGAGGAACTGCTGGGCGTTGTCCCACTCGCTGGTGATCAGCCACTGGGAGGGGTCCTCGATCGACTGGCAGAGCTGGTCGCTCACATGTCCGGGTACCGAGGCCACCTGGTGGCGCAGCTCCTCGTAGACGTCGAGGAAGCGATCCTGGGCGCCGTCGCGAACGTTGAGCATCAGCACCACCCGGAGCCGGGCGGCGGTGGGTGCGGTGCCTCGCAGGGTGGCCGCGGTCGATGCGGACACGGTCGTCATACCTACTCCTCTGGAAGGGCGTCTGCCGTCCGGGTGACGGCTCGCTGGGAGCTACAGCGCAGCGCTGAAGGCCATGAAGTCGATCGTGGTCCTCCGCCAGGAATGCCGCGAGAGCGGGAAGCCATCCGGGCGAAAACCACCCGGATCGGACCGCTGGCCGAGCGCGCGAGCCCGGGTGATCGGAGGCTGGGGCGGGGTGCTTCGGCCGGTTTCCGCACCGGCGGGGGTGCCGGGCACGTCCAGACGCGTCGTACAGAACACGTCGTACAGACGGGAGCAACTGATGAACTCGCAGGTCGATGGCCGGGTACCGGTCCTCGTCGTGGGCGGCTCGCTGGTCGGGCTGTCCACCTCGGTCTTCCTGGGCCGACTGGGTGTCGAGCACCTGCTGGTCGAGAAGCATCCGGGCACCTCGCACCACCCGCGCGGACGCGGCAACAACCTGCGGACCATGGAGCTCTTCCGGGTCGCCGGGCTGGAGCAGCGGATCCGCGCGGCGGCGTCGGTGCTCGCCGACAACCACGGCATCCTGCAGGCCGACACGCTGGCCGGCCCGGAGCACGAGTGGCTGTTCCGGCAGATCGACCCCGGCGGGGCGCTGGCCAGGTTCAGCCCCTCCGGCTGGTGCCTGTGCAGCCAGAACGACCTGGAGCCGGTCCTGCTGGAACGGGCCCGCGAGCTGGGCGGCGACCTGCGCTTCGGTACCGAGCTGGTCTACTTCGAGCAGGACGGGCGAGAGGTGATCGCCACCCTGCGCGACCGCGCCACCGGAGAGCAGTGGGTGGTGCGCGCCGACTACCTGGTCGCCGCGGACGGCCCGCGCAGCCCGGTACGGGAGAAGCTGGGCATCCGGCAGACCGGCCCCGGCGACCTGTTCCACAACGTCAGCATCACCTTCCGGGCCAAGGGACTTGCCGAGGTGGTGGGTGATCGCCGGTTCATCGTCTGCTACTTGACGAACAGTCAGGGAGCCGGTGCGCTGCTGCCGGTGGACAACGAGGAGCACTGGGTGTTCCACGCGCCCTGGCATCCCGAACTGGGCGAGACCCTGGACGACTTCACCGACCGGCGGTGCGTCGCGCACATCCGGGCCGCCGCCGGGGTGCCGGACCTCGACGTCGAGATCACCGGCAAGGCGCCCTGGCACGCGGCCGAGCGGGTGGCCGAGCGGTACTCGGTCGGGCGGATCTTCCTGGCCGGGGACTCGGCCCACGAGATGTCCCCGACCGGTGCGTTCGGTTCCAACACCGGCATCCAGGACGCGCACAACCTGGCCTGGAAGCTGGCCGCGGTGCTGCGCGGCTGGGCCGGCCCCGGCCTGCTGGACACCTACGGCGAGGAGCGCCGGGCGGTGGCGCGGGCGACCAGCGAGCGGGCCACCGAGCGGTCGGCCGAGCACCAGCACCCCGGCTACGGCGCGGTGCCCGGGACCGGGCGGCAGGGCAACGTGCTGGCGGTCGCACTGGGCTACCGCTACCCGGTCGGCGCCGTGGTGGGCGCGGACCCGGCGCTGCCGGCGGTGCCCGAGCGGTTCGAGCCGAGCGGCGCCGCCGGCACCCGGGCGCCGCACGTGTGGCTGCGCCGAGCGGCCGGTGCGACGGGCGGGGGCGTTGCCACCCGGGCCGCCACGCGGCTCTCCACACTGGACCTCTTCGAGGCCTCGCCGGTGCTGCTCAGCGGTCCCGGCCCGGTGGACTGGCACGGCGCGGCCGGGCGGCTCGCCGACCGGCTGGCCGTCCCGCTGGTGAGCTACCGGATCGGCGACGGGCCGGAGTGCGAGCTGGTGCCGGAGCCCGGCGGCGACTGGGCGGCCTCCTTCGGTGTGTCGAGCGGCGGCGCGGTGCTGGTCCGCCCGGACGGGTTCGTGGCCTGGCGCTCGGCCGGGCCGGTGGCCGACCCGGAGGCGGAACTCGACCGCGTGCTGCGCGCCGTCCTGCGGTGGGCGCAGTGACCGGACCGTCCAGACGGGAGCTGTTGTGGCGGAGCTCGGCGCTGCTGACCGGCGTGGCGGTGGGCGGGATCGCGGCGGTGCCGGCCGCAGCGGTGGAGCGGCGATCCCGTTCCACCGTTCGGACCTACCACCTCGCCGCCGATCAGGTGACCTGGAACTACGCCCCGCAGGGCGGCAACCTGATCACCGGTGCGCCGTTCGCCGGTGACGAGCGCGACTTCACGGTCCCCGGGCCGGCCCGGCTCGGTGCGGTCCACCAGAAGTCGCGGTACCGGCAGTACACCGACGATTCGTTCGGCACCCTGGTCCGCCCGGCCGCCGAGGACGCCCACCTGGGGCTGCTCGGACCGGTGCTGCGGGCCGCGGTGGGCGACACCGTCCGGGTGGTGTTCCGCAACAACACCCCGTTCCCGGCCTCGATCCACCCGCACGGGGTCTTCTGCACCAGGGCCGACGAGGGGGCGACGGGCTCGGACGGCACGACGCCCAGCGGCCCGACCGGTGACGTGGTCGCGCCCGGCGACACCTTCACGTACACCTGGGAGGTCCCCGAGCGGGCCGGCCCCGGGCCGAACGACCCGTCCTCGATCGCCTGGCTCTACCACGACCACAGCGTGACGACGGGCGTGCCGGGCACCGAGGCCGGGCTGGTCGGTGCCCTGGTGGTGACCCGCCGGGCCGACGCCACCCCCGACGCCCGGCCGGCCGACGTGGACCAGGAGCTCTTCGCCCTGTTCACCGAGTTCGACGAGACCGGCAGCCCGTACTTCGAGCAGAACCTCGCCCGGTACGCGCCCGGGCAGACCGTCGACACCGGCGACCCGGCGTTCCGGCAGAGCTGCCGGAAGGCCTCGATCAACGGCTACCTGTTCGGCAACGGGCCGCACGGCACCACCGCCACCGAGCCCGGTCTCCGGCTCGTCCGGGGGCGGCTGGCGCGCTGGCACGTCTTCGGCTTCGGCGGTGCGGGTGACCAGCACACGCCGCACTGGCACGGCAACACGGTCACCGTCGCCGGGCGGCGCACGGACGTGGTCACCGTGCTCCCGGCCAGCATGATCACCGCCGACATGCGGCCGGACAACCCCGGCATCTGGCAGTTGCACTGCCACGTGGACGAGCACATGCTCGGCGGCATGGCCACCCGCTACCAGGTGCGGGAAGCGACCGGGTAGCGGCCGATGGTGGGCGGTGCGGCACGATGGGGACCACGGAGTCGAGGGGAGGCACGGTGAGCGGACGGGGAGGCTCTCGGTGGGCGTTGGCGGTGGTGGCCGCGGGGCTGGCGGTCTGGCTCGCCGCCCGCGGCGGTGGGCACCTGGGCCCGGCCGGCCCGGCGGCCAGTCCGCCGCGGGCCACGGCCAGCGGGGCGGCGTCGGCCGGGGGAGCGGACGACACCCCGAGCCCGTCCGCCTCGGACGCCTACGACCCCGCGCACTTCGCCACCCAGGTGCGGACCCGGGCCACCGCGGCCGGGATCGACCCGCAGCTGCTGATGGCGATCCTCTACAACGAGTCCTACAAACCGCACGATCCCGCCTTCGAACGGGCCTGGCAGCAGCTCAAACCGGACTCCGCCTTCGGCATCGCCAACATGCACCGGGCGGCCTTCGACGACACCAAGCGGGGCCGCGACTTCGCCGACCGCGACTGGGACGAGCTGCCCGGCGACCCCGACCTCGCGATCGAGGCCGCCGCCTGGTACCTGCACGACCTGGGTGCCCAACTGCCCGCCCACTGGTCCGCCGGCTACACCAGGGACGACCTGCTCGCCCTCGGCTACAACACCGGTGCCGGCAACATGCTCATCTTCGCCCGTGGCACCTCGCTCGGCCCGGCCGCCCAGTCCTACCTGAACCAGCTGCACGGCAACTGGACCAAGGCCGCGGCGGCCCTGGCGGGCTGACCCCCCTCAGCGCGGCCGGAGTTCGCAGTGGTGGCTGAGGAAGTTGCCGAGCCGTCCGTCGCCCTCGCCGTCCTTGTTGGCGCAGGCCATGCCGACCAGGCCGCCCGCCTCACGGCGCAGGCCCAGCATCAACTGGGGGCTGTTGACCCGGGCGTCGGCGGTGGGCAGTTGCAGCGGCAGACTCGCCAGCAGGTCCCAGGTGTCCGTGCTGACCGCGGCGGCGCCGGCCCGCTCCCCGGCCACTCCCACCTCGATCCGACCATCCGTCAGGGTCCTCAGTTCGACCGGGAGTTCACCGTCAGGGGTGCTGATCCGGCCGCTCCATTCGCCTGCCGGCAGCTCCATCGGGCGGGTCGGCCGCGGAGTCATCGGGTTGATCCACGCGTCCTGGAATCCGGGCGCCAACTCGCCGAGCACGTACCGCAGGATCGCGTCGCGGGCCGCCTTGTCGGTGGAGTTGGAGAGCACCGCGACCGAGAGCCGCCGCTCCGGCAGCGCGACCGTCATGGCGGCCACCCCACCGCCGCCACCGCCGTGGCTCTGCACCAACTGCCCGGCGCCGGCTGCCAGGCACCAGCCCAGCCCGTAGCCGACCTGCTCGTTGATCGGGAGTGCGGCCCGCATCGCGGCGGCCGTCCGCGGCTTCAGCAACCGGTGGTAGGTCTGCGCGAAGAGTGCCAACTCGCCCGCCGGTGCCCAGCCGAGGGTGGCACCGGGGTGGCCGCAGTCGTAGTCGGGGTAGCCGCGACCGTCGGCCGCGTGCCGGACCGCCGCCGGAGCCGGGCCCGGGTAGGTCCGGGTGAGCCGGCTGTGGGTGAGCCCGAGCGGCAGGAGGACCCGCTCCCGGACGAACGCGCCCAACTCCAGCCCGGTGACGGACTCCAGCAGCCGGCCGAGGATCCGGTAGCCCAGGTTGGCGTACTCGAACCCGCTCCCCGGCTCGCGGAACAGCACCGCGTAGCGGTCCGGGTCGATCCGCGGCGCGCCGTCGCCGTAGTCCCAGTCGTAGTACGGCCCGAACCCGCCCCGGTGCTGGAGCAGTTGGCGGACCGTCGGCGCGGGCCACCGGCCGAACTCGCCCGGCACCGGCGCGTCCAGCTCGAGCAGTCCCTGGTCGGCCGCGACGCAGACGGCGACGGCGGTGATCGACTTGGTGACGGAGCCCAGCGGGTAGACGGTGTCGGTGCCGGCCCGCCGCCCGGTGGCGAGTTCGGCCGCCCCGTACGCCTCGGCGAGCACCACCTCACCCCGCTCGGCCACCGCCACCGAGACCGACGGGCAGCCGTGCTCCGCCAGTGCCGCCGTACAGCGCTCGCCCAACTCGTCCAGCATGGTGGCCCTCCCCGTCCGCACCGGTGATCGGGTACGACCCTAGCCCGCGTCCCTCGGCACCCGGCCGGCGGCCCCGAGCGTCGCCACCAGCGGTGCGGCGGGCCCGTCCGGGGCGACCGGGCGAGATCGGCCAGCCGCCGCCCGGCCCGGTCGTCAGTCGCCGTAGAGGCGGGCCCGGCGTTGCTCCTCGAGATCCAGCAGGCGGGACATCTCCTTGCCGTCCTCGTCGAGTTCGATCGGGGTGTTCTCGTCCGGTGGGAGCCTCCCCTCGGCGCGCAGCTGCTCCTCCTGGACCATGACCGGGAGTTGCGAGTCGATGTCGCAGGGGCGTGGGCCCTCGGGGCCGTCGGGGCCGATCCGCAGCAGGCGTTCGACCCGGGCCACCCGCAGGTGCCGGTCGTCGGGGAGGTGCACGTCGTTGCCGCGCCGCTTGTCGAGCCGGTCGGCCGCGCGGGTGTAGGCGGCGCGCTCGGCCTGGTTCAGCCGGTGGGTCACCGGGGCCATCACCCGCAGGTTGAAGGAGAGCTGGTCGCGGGCGGCCTGCGGGCTGGTCGCGACACCGGCGGAGTCGGGCCGCCAGCCCTGACCGTCGTTCTCGGCGATCATGAAGGTCGGCGGCAGCAGCACCCCGCCGGGGTGGGTCCGGGCGGCGCGCAGGGCGTGCGCCCGGACGTCCTCGGGCACCGAGCCCGGGCGGGGGACCAGGGCGAGCAGCTCGAGCAGCAGGATGCCCTCGGACATGCCGGTGGGGAAGATCGGGTCGACCACGAACCCCTCCGTGGGATCGGGGAACCTGTGCGAGCGGCCGGTCGGCGCCGGGTCGGGGTCGGTCGGGCGCGGCGGCTCGGGGCCCTCCGGCCCCATCCGGATGAACTGCTCGGTGCGGATCACCCGGTAGCGGACGCCGCGCACGGTGAGATCGTCGAGCGTCTCCCAGTCGAGCCGTTCCGCCGCCTGCTGGTACTCGGCCCGGGCGTCCTCGTCGCCCGCCTCCTCGGCGTCGTGGGCCAGCTTGCGCAGGCACATCGCCATGCTGTCACGGGCGCCCTGCGGCTCGGGGTTGCTGAGGTGCGCCCGGAGTTCCCAGCCGCCCGCCTCGCGCTCGACGGCGACCCCGAAGACGGGGCCGCCCGCCGAGAGCAGGTCGGGGTAGGGCTCGCGCGCCTTCCAGGCCTCCAGGTCCGCCAGGGCGGCGACCGGGGCCTCGGGGGCGGTGACCCGGATCGTCCGGTACGCGGGAATGTAGTCGCCGTGCTCAGCCATGGTCACAGCATGCCAACGGGCGGTCACTCGGCGCAGCCGGATCGCTGAAACTCCGCTGGCGGGCGAAGGCCGGAGGGGCGTCGAGGCCGGTGCACGCCCGCGCTTGGCAGGTCGGAGCGTGGGCGCGTGGATCGGTGTGAGCGCCCCCGATGCGCCCAGCCGCCGGTCAGTAGGTGTGCTGGGCCGTCACCTCCGCCGAGAGCGCCAGCGCGGCCTCCGCCGACGGGCCGCGCCGGTCGCGCACGAGCAGCATCAGCGCGTCGAGCACCGCGAGATGGGCCAGCCGGCTGGCCACCGCCTCCAGGCCGAGCACCAGCTCCTGGCCGCCGGCGACCAGGCTCCGGGTGGCGGCCTCGGTGAGCGGTGAACGGGCGTAGCTGGTCAGGGCGATGACCTCGGCGCCGGCCGCCCGGGCCCGGCGCGCGGCGTCGACCACGGTCCTGGTGGCGCCGCTGTGGCTGACGGCCAGGCAGGCAGCGCCGGCCGGCAGGGTCCCGGCGGCCAGCTGGGCGGTGGACGAGTCGGCCGGCACGTCCACCCCGCAGCCGAGTGCCCGAAGCCGGTAGGCCGCGTCCAGCGCCACCGCGCCGGACAGCCCCTCGCCGATCACCAGCACCCGGCCGGCGGTGGCGATCGCCTCGGCGGCGGCGCGCAGTTGGGCGCCGCCGACGGTGGCGGCCAGCCCGTCCAGCGCCTCCCGCGCGGCCCGCACGGTGGTGGCCAGGGCTCGCTCGGCCGGGTCACCGCTGCTGGGCACGGCCGGCTGGGGGGCCTCCCGGGCGGCCGCGATCTTGACCTCCTGGTAGCCGCGGAAGCCGAGTCGCTGGCAGGCCCGCACCACGGTGGACGGCGCGGTGCTCGCCAGTGCGGCGACGTCGCTGACGCTGAGGCCGACCAGGTCGGCGCCGCGGTCGAGGAAGACCTGGGCGACCCGGGCCTCGGCGTCCCGCAGGTCGGGCAGCCGGGCCCGCAGTCGGGCGGCCAGCCGGCCGTGGGCCCGGTCGGCGGTCGACTCTTCGGAATTCTGTTCCATGCGGATAGAGTAGCGTGGAATCGAATTCCGGGTGCGTGATGAGGGCGAGGAGGTCGACGTGCTGGTGTCGGTGGCGGTGCTGGCCGCGGCGGTGTTGCACGCGTCGTGGAACGCGCTGGCGCACGGCGTGCGGGACAAGCTGCTCGTGTTCGCGCTGCTCAACGTGGCGTACTTGGCCTGCGCGCTGGTGCTGGTCTGCCTGGCGCCGCTGCCGGACCGGGCGGCCTGGCCCTACCTGGCCACCTCGGCGACCTTGCAGGTGCTCTACCTGGTACTGCTGTTGCAGGCCTACCGGTTGGGCGACTTCGGCCAGATGTACCCGCTGGCGCGCGGCAGTTCGGTCTGGCTGGTGGCGATCCTGTCCACCGTGCTGCTCGGACGGCCGCTGCCGGCCGGCGAGTTGGTCGGGGTGCTGGTGATCTCCGGCGGCCTGGCCGGCCTGGCGTTCGCCGACGGGCTGCCACGACGTGACCAACTGCCGGCACTGGCAGCGGCGTTGGGTACCGGCGTGATGATCGCCTCGTACACCCTGGTGGACGGTACGGGGGTTCGGCAGGCCGGCAGCGTGCTCGGGTACGTGGCCTGGCTCTTCCTGCTGCAGAGCCCGGTGCTGCCGTTGCTGGTGCTGGCCCGGCGCGGGCGCGGGGTGCTGGCCGAGCTGCGCCCGCTCTGCCGGCGCGGTCTCGCCGGGGGCGTGCTCTCGCTGGTCGCGTACGGGCTGGTGGTCTGGGCGCAGTCGCGGGCCGCGCTCGCCACCGTCGCCGCGCTGCGCGAGACCAGCATCGTGATCGCGGCGCTGATCGGCACCCTGGTCTTCCACGAGCGGCTCGGCCGGCTGCGGATGGCCGCCAGCGGCGCGGTGCTGGCCGGCATAGCGGTGCTCGAACTCGCCCACGGCTAGGGCCAATGCCGGTGACTTTAGGTTCTGCCGTGCGGGGTGATGGTGGGTGTTGCTGGTTGTGGTGGTGGCCAGTTGTGGTGTTGGGCGCGTTTGAGTGG
>NZ_JBITZU010000008.1:216141-346353 GCF_044547075.1 Kitasatospora sp. NPDC052896 | reverse complement strand
CACACAGCGAAGGAGAACCGGCCCACACAGGAGAAGTTCCACTGTCAGTCCTGCGGCCACATCGCGCACGCCGACACGGTGGGAGCCGTCAACGTTCTACGGGCCGGGCTGGTCCGTCGCGGGGCCAACCCGGCTTAGCGAGAAGCCCCGGCGTTTACGCCGGGGAGGAGTCACCGAATGGGCTGGAACCGCAGGTCGGAGCGGTGCCGCTGGGGCCCGACGGCCGTCCGTCCGAGCGCGCCGAGACCGACCAGCCCGGCTGGCTGCCCGCCTGGCGCGCGGCCGACGACTACCTGCGACTGCTCGCCGAGGCCCCGAACCGGCCTCCTGCGGGAATCGCGCGAAGGCCTCCCGGCACTACGCCAGAACCAAGTCGGCGTAGCGGGCGTCCTGGGGGTGGTGAAGGGGGAGGGGTTTCGTATGCGTGGGGTGGCCAGTTGCCTGCTCGGGAGCTTCACCGAGCCGCGGGTCGAGCACGGGCACGCGGTGGACCGGTACGTCGAGATCGGGTCGCTCACCAAGGCGCTGACCGGGACGGTGCTGACGCGGTTGGCGGCGGCCGGGGTGCTCGACCCCGACGAGCCCGTGGAGCGCGTGCTGCCGACCGTGCCGGCGGGGACGGGAATCACGCCGCGGCGGCTGATGACGCACACCTCCGGGCTGCCCCGGCTGCCGCCCGGCATCTCGCTGCGTGACCCGTACCGGTCGTTCACCGACGAGGCGCTCGCCGCGCTACTGCCGCGGCTGGACCGGCTGTTGGCGCGGCCGGCGGGCGGGGAGGCGGAGTACTCCAACTTCGGGTACGCGCTGCTCGGCGCGGTGCTGGTCGCGGCCACCGGGCAGGGGTACGAAGAGCTGCTGCGGGAGCGGGTGTTGGAGCCGCTGGGGGTGACCGAGGTGACCTCCCGGCCCGATCCGGCCGAGCGGCTGGTCGGCCGTGGGCTACTGGGGCGTGACCGTCGGCCGTGGACCATGGACGGCGCGATCCTGCCGGCGGGCGGCCTGTGGGCCACCCCGCGGGCCGCCGCCGCGCTGCTGACCGGCCTGGTGGTGGAGCGCGAACTGGGTGCGCCGGCCCCGAGTTGGCAGCGGAACGGCCGGGTCACCTGGCACAACGGCGCCACCGGGGACGCCAGCGTGCTGGCCGCCGCGACCGACGACGGCCGGTGGGTGCTGCTCCACCGGCTCGGTGCGCACCGGCGCACCGACCGGGACGGGATGCGGGCGTTGCGCGAGGCGGCCTGAAGTCCGGCGCGGGAAAACGGTGGTGGCCCGTGGCCGGCTCAACGGAGGAGCCGGCCACGGGCCTTGGGGAATCAACGGACTCTGGGACGGTCTCAGAAGTCGAAGACCTGGCCGGTCGCCCGGAGCATGTCGCACTGGTTGGTGAACGTCTGCTGGTAGGAGACCGGTTGGCCCTCCCAGAAGCCCTCGGCGGCCGCCGTGACCGGCAGGTAGAGCTCCGGACAGAACGTGTGGGCGACCGGCAGGGCGGCGAAGTCGCCCTGCACGCCCGCCAGTCCGGCGCAGGCGGCCGCCGCGTCGGGGTGGTCGCCGCCGAAGCTCGGCTGGCAGCTGAGCAGTACCGTGCGCTCCCACTGCGCGACGTTCTGCGAGCTGTCGCCGGTCAGGGTGAGCACCAGCGCGTCGGGCGCGGGGGTGTCGGCCGCGGGTGCCGCGGCGGCGTGAACCACCGGGGCCGGGGCGGCGGTCGCGGGGACGGCGCTCGCGGTGCCCAGGGCCAGTGCGGCGGTCGCGGCGAGGGCGGTGGCGAGGATGTTCCTGGTACGCATGTCGAACTCCCTTGGTCGACTGAACGGACAGAGCTCGGCAGTATCACCACAGGGAATTGTCATGCTCATAATCGATCAGTCGGAGGTGGCCATGACCGGCCAGGTCGCATTGGCCGGAAGTCGCCACCACATCCGTCCCGGGAAGTTGCGGGAGTCCCACGGGTTGGCCGCCCCTGGATCGCCGTCGACCGGGGGCCGGGTGGGGTCTGCGGGGTTCGGCCACCGTCGAACGGCTGATTTGGTCACTCGTGGTGGCCGGTTCGGAGCTGAGAGTCAGAGGATGGGGCGTGGCGGAGCGGGATCCTGACGCCGGCTACGGACGCGGCGCCTTGGTGCCGTGAACGGTGGTGTACTCGGCCGCCAGCCAGGGGGCGAGGTCGTCGAGGAGCAGGGCGAGGACGGCGGGGTCGGCGGTGGGGGTGCGGGCGGCCGTCGCCGCCGCGCGCAACTGGGCGGCGCGGTCGGGGTGGTAGCGACCGAAGATCTCCGCGGACTCGGTGAGGTCACTGGTCCAGCCGCCCCAGCGGGGCATCACCAGGGTGAAGCCGGTGCGGACGAGCTTGCGGGCGGCGCCACGGACCAGGGCGCGCAGCTCGGCGTCCGTGCTCGCCGCGGCCCGCCGGGCCCGCCAGCGGGGCAGGCAGAGCGCCAGGTCGCCGTTGGTCTCCCGGGCCAGCAGGGGACTGGGCCGGTAGCGGGGGAGCCGGGTGGCGAGGTCGGGGCCGAGCAGCGGGGTGCAGAGACAGCTGACGAACCAGCCCAGGTCGTGCCGTTCGAGGTCGCTCAGCAGGGTGGCGGTGTCGAAGAGCAGCACGCCCGCGCCGTCGATCTGCGGGAACGCGGTGTCGAGCGCGCTCTCCAGGGCGTCGGCGTCGGCCCGGTCGGCGGCGGTGGGCCGGTGCTGCAGGGCCAGCAGCAGGTCCAGGTCGGAGCTGCCGGGGCGGGCGGTGCCGCGCGGGACGCTGCCGTAGAGGTAGGCGCTGTGCAGGCGGTCGGGGGCGAAGGTCTGCGCGATGCGGGTGCGGGCGGCGACCACGACGGGGGCGAACTCGGGCGGGACGCGGCTGAGGGAGCCCTCGCGGGCGATCGTTCCGTCGGGGCGCAGTCCGCGAGTGGTCATGGGTTCACTCTGCCCGGAGGCGGCGGCGACCGTCGATCGGATTACGGCGTGCGCCGGGCCCGGTCGTGGAGCGGGCGGGAGCGATGCCGGGTCGGGTCCGGGCGGGTGGGGTGCCGCGGGTTCCCCGCGGGTCCGGTCATCCGGCCGGGACGGTCGGGGTCCACGGGCCGTCCTCCGGGCGAGCCTCGTCGGGGCTGTTCGGCCACGGCGGCACGGTGACCGCGACGATCCGCAGCGGACCGGTGCCCACGCCGTCGGCGCGGAACTGGAAGGCGGTGCCCAGCGGGATGCTGGCGCTGGTGCCGGGACGCAGCGGGATGCTGCTCTCGCGCCCGTCCTGGCGGCGCCAGAGCTGGCCGGAGCCCTCGGCGACGTACCAGATCTCCTGCACCGTGGCGTGTGAGACGGGGTGCGAGACGGCACCCGGGGCGAGCTCGAACTGCGCGAAGCTCGCCGCGCCGGGCAGGCCGGCGAGCACCCGCACCAGCGCGCCGTCCGGCGCGGTGACGGTCGGGGCTTCGGCCAGCTCACAGGTCTCGAAGGGGAGGTGCTCCACGTGCTGCGGTCCTTCCGTCGACGGTGGCCCACCGGTTCCGGATCAGGCTAGTCGACGATGGCGGCCCGTGGCATCCGGTGACGGACAGTCAGCGGGCGGCGGGTCAGTGACCGGTCCGTGAGGATCTGGTGAGCATCCCGCAGGATTCATAGGAGTTGCGGCATATGTCCAGTTGCCTGCCCTTGCTGGGTCCCTGACAGCCGCCTACCTTCTGCCCCGTGCCCGAACCACTGATCTCCGTCGTCCTCCCCGCCCATGACCTGCAAGGACACCTCGCCGAGTGTCTGGACTCGATCCTCGACCAGTCCTTCGGCGGGTTCGAGGTGATCGTCGTGGCCGACCGCTCGCCGCACACCCCGACCGAGGTCCCGCAGGCCGCCGACCCCCGGGTGACCGTGCTGCGGCTGAACGCGGAGGTCGGCGTCGGGCGTGCCCGCAACGCGGGCGTCGACCGGGCGCGCGGCCAGTACCTGCTCTTCCTGGACAGTGACCACCTGGTGGCGCCGGGCGCGTTCCTGGCCCTCGCCGACCGGCTGCGCGCCCTGGACACCCCGCCGGACCTGCTGCTCTTCGGTCACACCCGGCTGCACGCCGGGCGGATCTGGGCGGGCGGCGCGGCCGAACTGCTGGCCGCGGCCGGTGGTGACGGGGCCTTCGGCCCGCTCGACCACCCCGAGCTGTTCGCCGCCCCGGCCCAGGCCTGGGACCGGCTGATCAGCCGTCGGCACTGGGACGAGCAGGCGCTGGTCTTCCCGGACGGCCGCTACGAGGAGATCCCGCCGGTCCACCGGGCGATGCTGACGGCCGGCCGGCTGGCGGTGCTCGACGCCGAGCTGGTGCAGCTGCGCCGCCGCCAGACCGTGCACCCGGCCGGTTCGCCGGGCAGCAGCGAGTTCGACCTCTTCGACCAGTACGAGCAGAGCTTCGAGCTGCTGGACCGGGAGCCCGCCCTCGACCCGCTGCGGCCGTACCTGTTCACCCGGATGATCCAGCACTACCTGTTCGTCTTCGACCTCGCGGGCTGCGTCGCCCGGGCGGAGCGGCCGCGCTTCTTCCACCGCGCAGCCGAGGCCTACCAGCGTCGGGTCCCGGACGGCTACCGCCGGCCGGCCGGGCGCGCGGGCGTCAAGTTCTCGCTGCTCGCGGGCGGCGCGTACAGCGCGTTCGAGGTGGCCAAGCTCTCCCAGATCGCCCGCACCGCGGTGACCGGCCGCAACCGCCGCGGCGGCGCCCCGGAGCCCTCGGACGCCGCCTGACCTCCACCGGGTCGTCGCTCAGCCCCGCCGCCACGCGCGGGCGGCGGCGATCCGGCGGGCGGTGCTCGGATGGGTGGCGAAGAGCAGCTGCAGCACCCGTGGCGGGTCCACGTCGGCCACGTTGGTCAACGCGAGTCGGCGCTGCATCGCGATGAACTGCCCTGGATCGTCGGTGAGTTCGAGCGCGTGCCGGTCCGCGCGGGTCTCCATCCGGCGGCTCGCCGCGCAGCGCAGCGGCCCGGTCAGCGCGCTCAACAGCGTGGCGCAGGCGGCCAGCAGCGGCAGCGAGCGCGGGTCGGCGATCCCGCCGTGCGGCCCGCCCACCGCGACGCCGGCGGCGGAGAGCAGCGGAGGCAGACCGGTCAGACCGCCGAGCGCGGCTACCGCGACGGCCGCGCCGAGCGCCCCGAGCACCGTCCCGACCAGCACGTCGCGATGCTTGACGTGCCCCAGCTCGTGCGCCACCACCAGCTCCACCTCGCGCGGGTCGGCGGTGGCCAGCAGCGTGTCGTAGGCGACGATCCGGCGGGTCGCGCCCAGCCCGGAGACGTACGCGTTGAGCGCGGTGGTGCGCCGCGAGGCGTCGGCGACCAGGACGTCCCGCACCCGGATCCCGTCCCGCTCGGCCAGCCCGAGCAGCGCGTCGCGCAGCTCGCCCGCCGGCAGCGGCGTGAACCGGTTGAAGAGCGGCTCGACCACCAGCGGGAAGAGGAACGAGAAGCCCACGGTCAGCAGCGCCGCGGCCGCCGCGGCCGGCAGCCACCAGCGGCCCGGCGAGCGGCCGGTCAGCGCGTAGAGCCCAAGCGCGACCGGCAGCGCGATCAGCAGGGTCAGCGCCAGCCCGCGCAGCAGGTCCACCGCCCAGCCGCGCCAGCCCTGGGTGACCAGCCCGTACGCCTGCCGGACCGAGCGGACCCGGGCGCCGAACGGCAGCGCGACCAGCTGTCCGAGCAGCACCAGCGCGGCCGCGCCGGCCAGTACCCGGGCGCTGCGCGAGCCGCCGAACAGCCCGCCGGCCCAGGTCACCAGGTGTGCGCCGGCCGGGGTCAGGCCGAGCAGCAGGGTCAGCGCCAGCCCGGCGACCCGCCCGCCCAGCGCCCACGGCAGCTGCGCCCGGCGCAGCGCCCGGCCGCGGGCCAGCTGTTCGGGCGTGAAGTCGGGCCCGCCGACTTCCGGTTCACTCTCCGCCGTGCTGCCCATCCGTCACCTCTCACCCGAACCACCGGGACCACCGGGACCACCGAAACCACCGGAGCCACCCGAACCGCCCGAACCGCCCGAACCGCCCGAACCACCGGAGCCGTCCGGCGCGCCGCCACCGCCACGGTACGGCCTCTCACTCCGCGCCCCGCGCCAGGGCGAGCAGCAGCGCGACGTCGTCCGCCCGGTGCGCCGAGCGGCGGGCGTCGCCGACCAGCCGGTCGGCCAGCTCCTCCAGCGAGCCCGCGTCGCCGTGCGCGAGGGCGACCCGCAGCCGGTCCACCCCGAGGTCGATCTCGATGCCCGGCTCCTCGACCAACCCGTCGGTGTACAGCGCCAGCACCGAGCCGGGCGGCAACTCCAGCTTGCTGACCGGGAATTCGCCACCGGTGTCGATGCCGAGCAGCGGGCCGCCGGGCAGGTCGAGCACCTCGGCCCGGCCGTCCGCGTGGCGCAGCAGCGGCGGCAGATGACCGGCCCGGACGGCCCGCGCGGCCCGGGCGGTGCCGTTCGGCCGCGCCGGCTCGGCGGACTCCAGCTCGACCAGCAGGCAACTGGCCAGCAGACCCGGGCCGAGCTCGGCCAGCAGTCGGTCGGTGTGCTCCATCACCTCGTCGGGGGAGAGCCCGCAGCTGGTGAACGCCCGTACCGCGCTGCGCAGTTGCCCCATGGTGGCGGCCGCCGCCACGCTGTGCCCCTCGACGTCGCCGATCACCAGGGTGAGCCCGCGGGTGGTGGGGATCACGTCGTACCAGTCGCCGCCGATCTCCATGCCGACCGTTCCGGGCAGGTAGCGGGCCGCGATGACCAGGCCCGGCGCCTGCGGCATCCGGTGCGGCAGCAGGGCGTGTTGCAGGCCGCGGGCCAGCGCGAACTCGGTGTCGTAGAGCCGGGCCCGCTCCAGCGCCTGGGCGATCAGGCCGCCCAGCGCGGTCAGCACCCCGCGGTCCTCCGGGGTGAACCGGCGCGGTTCGTCGAAGCCCAGGATGCAGCTGCCGACCGGGTGGCCGGAGGCGATCAGCGGCAGGAACGCCCAGGAGGACCGCTCGTCCAGCGGGAGGCCCGGATAGGCGGCGGCGAGCGCCTCGGGCGACTCGAAGAAGATCGGGGTCCCGGAGCTGAGCGTCTCCACCCCGGGCACCCGGGCGCGCATCGGGATGCCCTCGAAGCGGTCCAGGAAGCCCTCCGGGTAGCCGACCTCCAGCGCGAGGTGCAGCCGGCTGTCGCGGGCCACGTACACCGCCAGTTGCTGGCCGCCGAAGGCCGGCAGGATCAGCTCGGCGACCGTCTCGCAGACCTCCCGGACGGTCACCGCCTGGGTCAGCACGCTGGCCAGCTGCAGCAGGTGGTACATCCCGCCCAGGCCGGCCGGCGGCACCGGCTCGGGGGCCGCCGCGGGCGGGGCGGCGTCCGGCTGGACCCGGACCGGCCCGAGCGCCGGGGGCGGGGCGGGCACCACCGTGCCGGTCACCCCGTGCGCGTCCGGGTAGAGCGAGAAGGCCAACCAGCGGTCGGGCGGGCGGCAGGCCAGGAACGAGGTCGGCTGCTGGGAGAGCATCGCGGCCCGGTAGCGGTCCTCGTAGGCCGGGTCGGCCAGCCAGGGCAGCGCCTCCCAGGGGTGGCGGCCCAGCAGGTCCTCGCGGCGGCTGCCGAGCAACGCCTCGGTGATGTGGTTGGTGTGGGTGATCCAGCCGTCCGGGTCGAGCGCGAAGACGCCGTGCCGCAGCCGTTCGACCGCGCCCGCGGCGGCCGCGCCGGTCCGGGTGTCCAGCACGGCGCCGACCAGCCGCTCACCGGGCCGGCTCGCCGGGCCGGCCGGACCGGGCACCCGGCCCCACAGCTCGATCGGCCACGGCGGGCCGCCCGCCTCGTCCGGCAGGACGCGCAGCCGCACCGCGCGGACCGCGCCGTCCGCACGGGCCCGCGCGGCGATCGAGTGGAAGGCCGGGCGGTCGTCCGGGTGCAGGCGGTCCGCCAGGGTCTCGGCCCGGCCGTCGAACGCGGCCGGGTCGGCCAGCCCGAACACCGCGCAGGCCCGGGCGTCGGCGGCGACCGTGTCGGTGGCGAGGTCCCAGTCGAAGAGACCGACGCTGGCGGCCGGGCCCGCGAGGGCGGGCAGCTCGACGATGGTGGGCGTGCGGGTGGAGCAGGCGGCGGCCGGGCCGCCGCCTGCCGCCAGCGCGGCGCCCAGCCGGTTGGCGATGGTCCGCAGGTGGCGGCGGGCGTTCGGGGCGGCGGCGTCCTTGCCGGCCCGCCAGAACGCGCACAGCACACCGAGCCGCTCCCCGCCGGCGGTCACCGGGACGCACACGGTGGCGAACGCGTACGGCAGGCCGACCAGCAGCTGTGGGAAGCGTCGCAGGGTCTCCTCGGCCCCGGAGAGGCTGACGGTGCGGCCGCTGCGATAGGCGGCGGCGATCGGCAGCGGGCTGCGGACCGACAGCCGCCGGAACCCGCCCAACAGCGACACCGGTACCCCGGCCGCCGCACTGAGCAGCAGCGAGCGATCGTCGGGCGAGCGCAGGTAGGCGACGCAGCCGTACGCGTCGGTGCTCTGCACGGACTTCCGGACGGCGACCGCGAGCGGGGACTCGGGAGGGCCGGGGGCGTCCGGGGTGCGGCGCGGATCGGGCCCGGCCCGGGATCCGGCGGGAACGCCACGGCGCTGGCGGGCGCTGGCGAGGTCGTCCCCGTCGCGCGTCGCCCTGGTACCGCCGGCTACGTGCGGACCTCCCCGGTCCGACGGCACACCCTGGCGCATCTCTTCTCTGTACGCCCGCCCACCAGGGGTGTCAAGGCGGGCTCGGCTCGCCCGGAGGTCCAGCCGCCGGTCGTTGCCGCGCGTCGGGCTCCCCGGCGGGTACTCGTCGTCGCACTCGCCAGGTCAGGGGTGGGGGAGGCGTTCCACGGCGACCAGGGCCGCGTCGTCGCGGAGGTGGCCACCGGCGTGGTGGAGCAGATCCCGGCGGACGTGCCGCAGCAGGTCGGCCGGGCCGTCGGTGTTCCAGGCGGTCAGCCGTTCGGTGAGCGGGTAGAAGACGTGGTCCACGTCGCGCGCCTCGATCACCCCGTCGGTGTAGACCAGCAGTCGGCCGTCGGGTGGGAACGGGAAGCTCTCCGGACGGTAGCGGGACTCCACCGGCCCGCCCAGGCTGCCCAGACCCAGCGGCGGCGCGGGCCGCGGCGAGTTCAGCGGGACCACCCGGCCCTCGTGCAGCAGCAGGGGCGGCGGGTGGCCGCAGTTGATCAGCTGGATCGCGCTGCCGTCGTCCGGGATGTCCAGGACCACCGCGGTGATGAAGGACTCGCCGGCCTCGGGCGACCCGCCGCTGCCCACCGAGCGCTCGAGCTGCCCGCTCCCTGCCGCCTCGGCCTCGCCGTCCGCCGTCGCGGCGAGCTCCCAGCTGACGCTCCCGTCCAGGTACGCCGCCAGCTCGGGCAGCTCGGCCTGCAGGTGCGCGGCGGCCCGGAAGGCGCCCAGCAGCAGGGCGGCCTCGCCGAGGGAGGTGAGCCCCTTGCCACGGACGTCCCCGACGATCAGCCGGATCCCGCCCGCGGTCCGGGCCGCGGCGTAGAGGTCGCCGCCGACCTGCGCCTCCTCCTCGGCGGCTAGGTAGACCGAGGCGATCCGCAGCGACCCCATCCGGGGCGGCAGGGGCCTGAGCAGCACCCGCTGGGCGGCTTCGGCGACCGAGCGGACCTGCACCAGCTCGCGGGCCCGCCGGTCGCGCAGCGCCGTGTACACCACCACCACCGCCGAGACCACGAACAGCGAGGCGAGCTGGGCCTCGTGGTTGGACGTGCTCAGGCCGCCGTGCAACACACTGATCATGAGCAGCGCGGCCAGCGAGACCAGGCCGACCAGCACGGTGAGCCCGGCGCCCGCGAACGAGGCGGTGATCGCGGGCGCGACCACCAGCAGCGGCCCGAGGTGGACGTCCTGCGGCGAGAGCACGTCGATGACGGTGATCACCACGATCAGCGCAAGGGGCAGGAGCACCAGGACACTGCGGCTCCGCCGGGGCCGGTGAAGGGCTTCGGAACGCTGCCGGACGGGCACCCCTCCTCTCTACACCCAGCTCGCCGGGGATGCACCGCGAGTCCGGAGCGTTCTCAGGCCGGGCCCGCGGTCCAGCGGTCGGTCCAGTCGCCGGAGGGGATCAGCGTCGGTGCCGCGCGCAGCCGGGCGGCCTGGGCGGGGCCGGCCAGGTAGACCCAAGCCGGCCGGGTGCGCCGCTCCGGGGCGTCCGTGACCAGGACCGGCAGCTGGACCCGGACGTACAGGCCGCTGCCGTCCGGCCGGCACTCCTCCAGCTCGTCCAGCTCGGTCAGCACCCGTGCGTAGACGTCCGGCCGGATGGTGAGCAGGTCGCCGACGACCCGTCGGCCGGGCGCGGGGACGGCGTACGGGAACCCGGGCCCCTCGTGCAGCGCGGCGCCCGCCAGCACGGCCGGCCGGGCCTCGGCGCAGCGCCCGGTGAGGTGGCGGTCGTGGTTGACCAGTCCGGGGCGCAGCGTGCCGTAGACGAAGAACGGCAGCTGGGACGGGGAGCCGGTCGGTCGCTCGGCCACGGCGGACCTCCTGCGGATGCCTGCGGGCCCTGGGCGGCGTGCGCCAGGGGTGCGTCGCATCCTGCCACGCGCCGGGTGGGTGGCGGCAGGGGGCGCCGGCCGGCGTGCGGTGCCCGGTGCTCGGCGCCCGCCCGGGCGGGGCCGGGCGGGGGCCGGACGGCGGTCGTACCGTGGGGAGAAGGGGGCGAGCGAAGGAGTCCCTGATGCCTGGTTCCGTCACCATCGGCCACCTCGAGGCCACCGCCACCCTCGACCACTCCGACGCCCACCGGCTCGCCGAGCTGCTGGACGAGCTGGGCCATCTGATGGCCGTGGCGGGCCCGAACCGCCTCACCGACGCGCAGCTCGGCGCGCTCCGGGCGGGGCAGGAACCGGGGCGCGAGGAGTTGGCCCGCTTCTGCCGGGGGGTCGCGGCCCGGCTGCACGACCAACTGCACGAGAAGCCGCACGGCGGGATGTAGTCGGCTGGACGGCGCCGGGGCGGCCCGTCCCGGCGCCGCCGCCCGCCCGGCCGCTGACTGCCGGTCAACCGGGCGGGGCGGGAGGGAAATAGCGGGGTCCGGAGCCTTGACACCGATCGACGCTGCGTGAGTACATGCCAAGCGCATCAAAAGTCGACCTGCTGCCGGAAAGGCGACGAACGCCCCGTGAAGATATTCCCGCACCGGCGCCGGCGCGCCCTGGCCGCCCCCGTCGCGGTGCTGGCCCTCGCCGCCGCGCTCTGCCTCCCGGCGGCCACCGCGTCCGCCGCGCCGGCCACCGCCTCGTCCACGTCCCCGGCCGCGGCCGGGGCCCGGGCCGCCGCCCCCGGCACCGGCAAGGTCGAGACCGACTACGCCGACCCGGTCACCGCGCTGCCGCCGGTCAGTCGCCCGGACACCCCGCACTGCACCGTCACCGCGATGCGGCACGACTTCGCCAACAGCTACGGCCAGCCCTTCACCGGCACCCTCACCCCGCCCGAGGACTGCCCCGGCCCGTGGTCGAAGGTGGTGCTGGACTGGTCCGGCAGCGTCGCGGGCCGCCAGTACGACCGGCTCGCCGGTGTCTGGATCGGCGGCGCGGAGGTGTTCCGCACCAGCACCCCGGAGCCGGACCCGTCCGGCATCCACTGGCACGTCGACCAGGACCTCAGCAGCTTCATCCCGCTGCTGCGCAGCCCGCAGCCGGTGGTGGTGGACCTCGGCAACATCGTCGACTCCACCTACACCGGCGTCTACCACATGACCATGACGGTCACCTACTACCAGGCCGACCGCCGGTACCCGCCGGCCGCCACCGCCGACCAGGTGCTCCCGGTCTCGCAGTCCACCACCGCGCCCGGCTGGTGGACCCTCGGCAAGGGTCAGAGCGCCACGGCCTCGCTGACCTTCCCGCGCGACCTCACCGGCGTCCGGCTCCAGCTCTACGCCCGTGGCGGCGGCTGCGAGGAGTTCTGGTACTCCAACGTGCCCGACGCCTACGCGGCCCAGCACCCCTCGTACGGGCTGTGCGGCGGCGGCAGCTACCGCGAGGTGCAGGTGCTGGTGGACGGCCGGCTCGCCGGCACCGTCCAGCCGTTCCCGGCGATCTACACCGGCGGGATCAGCCCGCTGATGTGGCGTCCGATCCCGAGCGTCGACGCGTTCCGCACCCAGCCGTACGACGTCGACCTCACCCCGTTCGCCGGCACCCTGACCGACGGTCGTCCGCACACCGTCACCCTGCTGCCGCCGGCCGGCGCCAGCGACCTGTGGACCATCGACGGCAGCCTCTTCCTGACCACCGACCCGCTGCGGCAGCAGACCACCGGTGCGGTCACCGCCGACACCATCCGGTCCGCGCCGACGCTCGGCACCACGCAGTCCACCCGGCCGGACGGCAGCGACCTGATCACCACCACCGCCGGGCGGGACTGGACCGTGCAGGGCTACGTCGACACCTCGCGCGGCCGGATCACCACCCGGGTCGACCAGCACACCGACTACCGCAACAGCAACACCATCGCCGACCAGGGCCAGCGGCAGGTCACCTCGCAGCGGGACAGCGGCTGGACCCGGACCACCACCAGCACCGGGAACGGCTGGGGCCGGCCGGAGGTCTCCCGCGCCGGCTGGTCCTACCCGATCGACGTGACCAGCGGCTACACGCCGGGCGCGAACGCCGACAGCTACCTGGCCAGCGGTCAGGTGACGGTGGCCCGCCACCTGGACGAGCAGACCCTGCGCGGCGGCTCCTGGCGGGACCAGGCCCGGACCGACGACGAGCTGACCGCCCAGGGCGTGCTGGACCGGGAGTCCGGCACCATCGTCCAGGCGGACGGCAGCGGGCGCGAGCACTACGTCGGGACGACCGCGAACGGGGGCTGCTACGACCACGAACTGGCCGCCGATCACGGCTATGTGACGCTTGACCGGGTGCGCGACTGCGGGTAGCCGCGGACCGGTTGCCGGGGAAGGGCTCGGGGCGAGTGGTGCCGACCACGCTCCGGGCCTTCCGGTGCTTCCCGCCGGTGGATTTCCCGGTGCGGTGGCGCCGGGATTTCCGGGGCCATTTTCCCCCGTCCACGAATTACCTGACAGGCCGTCGGAAATGGGATTCGGCATCCCGCGGGCCGGACCCGTCGCCAGGTCAGGCGGGTCCGCCGGTCCGCCCGCTGTCCGGATGTCAGTCCGATCCGGGCGGGTCGCGGGACGGCGCGGTGAGATCTCCGTCACACTCCGTCCTGCCAGGTTTCCGGCAGTTGAACGGTGATGCATCCGTGACCTGCGGAAACTCCTGATGCGCCGTTGTGAACGTGAAGAATTCGACAAGGTTCACGGTAGAGTTGATCTTGTTTATCCGGCTTGTTCTACGATTCACTCTTGCGGGTGTCAGCGGCGGAACGGGGTGCGGCCGTCTTCCTGTGAGTGGGGCCAGGGCTGGACACGGCCTTGGCGCTTGAGGTCTGACGAGAGTGAGAGCACCGGTTGCGTAAGAGGATTGCGGAGCACCGCCGTGCCCGGAGGTCGGGCGAGCGGCGGGAACGCGCCCCCGAGGCCCGGATGGCAAGGCGGCTGGCCGTCCTGCCCGCCCTGGCGACCCTGTCCGGCTGTGATCCGTCGGGCGGTGGCGGCCCGGCCCTCTGGACGGCCGGTGCCGCGGTGGCCGTGGTCCTGGTCGGCGGCACCGCCGTGGTCGTCCGCCGGGCGACCGCCCGCCCGTTGGAGCAGGCCCGCGACCAGGCCGCCAGGAACCTCGGCACACTGCTCGACGAGCGGGCCGGCCTGGCCACCGAGCGCGACGAGCAGCGGGCCAAGGCGCAGGCGCTGACCGGCGAGCGCCAGCTGCTGCTCCAGGAGCGCGAGGAACTGCACCGCCAGCAGCACGAGTTGACCCGGCAGTGGACCGAGGCGGCGGCTGTGCACCGGGAGACCGCCGCCCGGGTCGACGAACTGCTCCAGCAGCAGGCCCAGTTGCTGGCCGAACGGGATGCCCTCGGCCAGCAGCGGAACGAACTCGGCCAGCAGCGCGACGCGTTGATCCAGGAGCGGGACGAGCTCCAGGGCAGTGTGGACGCCACCTTCGTCAACCTCGCGATGCGCACCCTGACCCTGGTCGAGCGGCAACTGGTGCTGATCGAGGCGCTGGAGGGCCGGGAGGCCGACACGGCGCAGCTGGAGAGCCTCTTCCGGCTCGACCACCTGGCCACCCGGATGCGCCGCAACAGCGAGAACATGCTGCTGCTGGCGGGCCTGGAGAACAGCCAGCGCAGCCGCAAGACGGTGACCCTGCTGGACGTGGTGCGCGCCGCGGTCTCCGAGATCGAACGGTACGAGCGGGTCAAGCTGGGCTTCCTGGCGGCCGTCCGGCTCAGCGGCGCGGTCGCCGACGACACCAGCCACCTGCTCGCCGAGCTGCTGGAGAACGCCACCGCGTTCTCACCGCCGCAGGACCAGGTGGAGATCGGCGGCTGGCTGCTGGACAACGGCGAGCTGATGATCTCGGTGATCGACCACGGCATCGGCCTGCCCGCCGAGCGGCTGCGGGCGCTCAACGAGCAGCTCGCCGAGCCGACGGTCCCCGCCGGGACTCCGGGCGTCGGCGCGGAGCCCGGGAAGCGGGCCGCCGAGCGGCGGGACGCGCTGCTCGCGGGGGCGTTGACCGGGCGGAGCATGGGCCTGTTCGTGGTGGCCCGGCTGGCCCGGCGGCACGACATCCGGGTGCAGCTGCGGGAGAGCGCGGAGGGCGGCGGCGTGACCGCGATGGTCGTGCTGCCGCGCGAGGCGCTGCAACAGGACTCGGTCAGCACGGCGGACCTCGACGAGCAGCGGCGCGCGGAGCGCAGCGCGACCTCGGCGGCGGTGCAGGCGCGGGCGGCGGCCACGGAGTCGTCCGGCGTGCCCACGCCCACCTCCGCGGCTTCGCCGGAGCCGGCTCCGGCTCCGGCTCCCGTCTTCGCTCCCGTGTCCGGTGACGCCGAGCTGCCCGCGCTGCCGCGGCGCAAGCCCGCGGGTGCGGAGGGCGGCGCCGCGGAGGCCGGCACCGGAACCGGCGCGGGAGGCGAGCGCCCGGCCGTCCCGACCGGCCGTGGGCGGCACGCCGCCGCGCCGGCCACGGGTGGGACCGAGCAGGCGCAGGCGCCGGCCCTGCCGGTCCGTCGCGACTACGCGGGCCCGACCATCCCCCGCCGGGGCCCCGCCACGCCGGCTGAGTCCGCCACGCCGGCTGAGTCCGCCGCGCCCGCTGAGTCCGCCGTGCCCGCCGAGTCCCCCGCCCACGCCGTCCCGCCCACGCCTCGCCCGGACCAGCCGGAGGACAGCAGCGTGACGACCGTGCTCGGCCTGCCCCGCCGCGTCCCGCGTGGCAACGGCCTGCCGGGCACCGGCGAGACCCCGGCCTCCGGCCTGCGCCGGATCGCCGCCGAGCCCGAGACCACCGCGGCGCCGTCCTCGCGGCCCGCCCCCGTCACCCCCACCGCACCGGACGCTCCCACCGCACCGCCCCGCTCCGGGATCACCCCCGAGGAGCTTCGCCGCAGACTCGGCGGTTTCCAGAGCGGACTGCGGCAGGCAGCCCGTGAGACCGCCGCCGAGGGACAGGACCAATGACCGACTTCCCCAACCCCCCGACCGCCGCCAACCCGCTCCCGGTCCGTTCCCTGGCGCCCGCGCCCGGGCCCGTCCCGGTGGTGAGCCAGGCCGCGAAGAACGTCCGCTGGCTGCTCGACGACTTCCTCGGCACGGTGGCCGGTGTCGCCGACGCCGTGGTGGTCTCCTCCGACGGTCTGTTGCTCGCCGACTCGCGGGACGGTGTGCGCAGTGACGAACTCTCCGCCATCGTCTCGGCGTTGACCAGTCTCGCGGCCGGCGTGGCCCGAGTGCTGGAGTTCGGCGGCGTCAAGCAGACCATGGTGACGATGGACCAGGGCCACCTGGTGGTGATGGCCATCAGCGACGGCTCCTGCCTCGGCGTCTACGCCACGCTCAGCTGTGACCTGGGTGTGCTGGCCTACCAGATGGCGTTGCTCGTCGAGCGCGCCGGTCACGCGCTGACGCCGCAGGTGCGCAGCGAACTCCACCGGGCGATGGCCGTCCGATGAGCCCAGAGGAGGTGGGTGGCATGCCCGGCACTGCGGGCGGTTCCAGCAGCGGCCACGCTGGTGGCAGTACCGGTCCCGGCACCGGCACCGGCACTGGTCCCGGCCACGGCCGGCGGACCGACACGGCCCGTCCGGGGCAGGGACGTTCGTCCCGGGTCCGGCCGTACGCGATCACTCGTGGGCGCACCAGGTTCGGCCGGGTGCTGCTGGTGGAGACCCTGGTCTCGGCGCTGAACCGGCCGGCCGACCCGGCCGACCGCAGCCTGCCCGAGCTGGCCGCGATCTGCGACGTCTGCCGCGGTCAGATGCGCTCGATCGCGGAGATCTCGGCGCTGCTGCGGATCCCGCTCGGGGTGGTGAAGGTGCTGGTCAGCGACCTCGCCGACCAGGGCCGGATCCGGGTGCACGGCACCGACACGCTCGGCGTGGGACTGGACGGTACGGACGCGATGGCGGGGACGTCGAAGCGGGATCTGCTGGAGAGGGTGCTGGGTGGACTTCGCAAGCTCTGATTCCGCGCCCGGGGCGGGCGCGGTCCCGCCGGGCATCCCGCTGGTGGGCAACGCCACCTCCACCAAGATCGTGGTGGCGGGCGGCTTCGGCGTCGGCAAGACCACCTTCGTCCGCTCGGTCTCGGAGATCCCGCCGCTCACCACCGAGGCGGTGATGACCGAGGCCGGCGCCGGCGTGGACGACGCCAGCGCCGTGCCGGAGAAGACCTCGACCACGGTGGCGATGGACTTCGGCCGGATCAGTCTGGCGCCGGACCTGGTGCTCTACCTCTTCGGCACGCCCGGCCAGGGCCGCTTCTGGTTCATGTGGGACGACCTGGTGCGTGGCGCGGTCGGCGCCGTCGTGCTCGTCGACACCCGCCGACTGGCCGACTCCTTCCCGGCGTTGGACTACTTCGAGGGCAGCGGGCTGCCGTTCGTCGTCGCGGTCAACCAGTTCGACGACGCCCCGGCCTACTCGGCCGAGGCCGTCCGCGACTCGCTGGCCGTGCCGGCGCACGTCCCGGTGCTGATCTGCGACGCGCGGCAGCGGGCCTCGACGGTGCAGGTCCTCACGGAGCTGGTGGTCCACGCCCTCGCCGAGGAGACCGCGCCCACCGCTGTCTGACCCTCCCCCCTTCCCGCTCTCCGCTTCCCCCTTCCCCCTTCTTCTCCCCCTTCTCCACACCAAGCAAGACAAGAGGCAGGCAGCCGCATGCGCAGAATATTGATCGTCGGAGCCGGTCAGGCCGGACTCCAGCTCGCCCTGGGGCTCCAGAGCAACGGCTACGACGTCACGGTGATGACCAACCGCACCGCCGACGAGGTGCGCGACGGCCGCGTGCTCTCCACCCAGTGCATGTTCGACGCCGCGCTGCAGCACGAACGCGACCTGGGCATCAACTTCTGGGAGGGCGAGGCGCCCAAGGTCGAGGGGCTCGGCGTCTCGGTCGCCGGTCCGGAGTCCGCGCGGGTGATCGACTGGGTCGGTCGCCTGGACGGCTACGCCCAGTCCGTCGACCAACGCCTCAAGATGGCGGGGTGGCTGGAGACCTTCGCGCAGCGCGGCGGCCAGGTCGTGGTGCACGGTGTGGCGGTCTCCGACCTCGACTACTTCTCCCGCACCTACGACCTGGTGCTGGTCGCGGCGGGCAAGGGCGAGCTGGTCACCATGTTCGGCCGCGACGCGAGCCGTTCGCCGTACGAGACGCCGCAGCGCGCGCTCGCCGTCTCGTACGTGCACGGCCTCGGCCCGCGCCCCGAGCACGACTTCAAGGCGGTCCGCTGCAACCTGGTCCCGGGTGTCGGCGAGCTGTTCGTGATCCCGGCGCTGACCACCTCCGGTCCCTGCGACATCCTCTTCTGGGAGGGCATCCCCGGCGGCCCGCTCGACGTCTTCGGCGACGTCAAGGACCCGGGCGAGCACCTGCGGCTCACCCTGGACCTGATGAAGACCTTCACCCCCTGGGAGTACGACCGCACCCGCGGTGGCGTCGAACTCACCGACGCCGGCGCCACCCTGGCCGGCCGCTACGCCCCGGTGGTCCGTAACCCGATCGGCGAACTCCCCAGTGGTGGCCTGGTGTTGGGCGTCGCGGACGTCGTGGTCGCCAACGACCCGATCACCGGCCAGGGTTCCAACAACGCCGCCAAGTGCGCGGCCGTCTACCTGGACGCGATCCTCCAGCACGGCGACAAGCCCTTCGACCGCGAGTTCATGCAGTCCGCGTTCGACCGCTACTGGGAGGCCGCCCAGCACGTCACCAAGTGGACCAACGCGATGCTCGCCCCGCCGCCGGAGCACGTTCTCAACCTGATCGGCGCTGCGGGTCAACTCCCGGCCGTGGCAGACCGGTTCGCCAACGGGTTCAACAACGCGGCGGACTTCGAGGAGTGGTTCTTCGACCCGGAGAAGGCCGCGGCCTACCTGGGGTCGCTGACCCAGTAGGCGGTGCACCGCCCGTCCGCTGACGCCGGTGGGGGCCGGCGTCAGCGAACGGGCGTTCCCGGACCGGTCGTGGCCCCCCGGGGTCGTGCCGCGCGGGGCTACGACCGGGACGCGGTCAGCCTCCGTGCGCGGTGAGCAGGTAGCCCTCCGGGCCCTCGAAGGAGAACATCGGCCCGAAGGGGCTGTCCGTCATCGGGGTGAGGATCTTGATCCCGGCGGCGGTGAGCTGATCGTGCAGCTTGTGGGCGTCGGAGGTCCTGAACCAGAGCGCCACGCCGAGGCCGGGCCGGGCCGTGCTGGCGAGGTCGGTGCCCGGGAGGAGCGCGCGGACGGCGAACGGGGTCGGCCTGGTGTCGAACACGACCGCGTGCGGCGGCGAGACCGCGGCCCGACGCAGGCCCAGGTGCTGCTCGCAGAAGGCGGCCGCGGCGTCCACGTCGCGGACTTGCAGGGCGACGAAGTCGGGGCCGTCGATGGTGACAGACATGGGTCTCCCTCGATCCATATGTCAGAACTTTGACATCGCTGAGGCTAGGGCGCCGGGGTGGCTATGTCAAAATGTTGACATGATGGAGAGCATGCCGGCCGAGCCGCCCCGCCCCGCGAAGGACGTCACCCAGCACGTGGGATACCTGCTCAAACGCGCCCAGGCGGCCCTGCGCGGCGCCATGGACAAGGTCCTGCGCGAGCACGGGCTGACCGTGCCGCAGTACGCCACTCTCGAACTCCTGGCCCTGTATCCGGGCATGTCCAACGCCGACCTCGCCCGTGCGACCTTCGTCACCCGGCAGTCCGGAAACGTCGTCCTGCGGGGCCTGCAGGAAGCGGGACTGATCAGCCGTCCCGCCACCGCCGACCACGGCCGCGCCCGGCCCGCCCGCCTCACCGAGGAGGGTCGGGCACGCCTCGCCACGGTCCAGGCCGCCGTCTATGCCATCGAACAGCGCATGGTCGAGGCGATCCCGCCGCAACGCATGGCGGTGCTCCTCGCCGACCTCGACCGCATCGCGGCGGCCCTGGAGGAATGACCCGCCAACCTCCCGCGGGGGCGCCCCTCGTGAGGTCCTCGGAGAAGGCTGGTGGCCACGCCGAATCTCGCTCAAGGTGTCCGACCTCGTGGCGAGTTGAAAGGGTCGGCCCGGTGGCTGGGCCGTGGGTGGTGCCGGGCCGGGAGGCGGCGGAGCCGCGGTGAGCCCGTGGGAAGGCCGATCAGGATCTCGTCCCTGCCCGTGACCGGACCGACGGGCGGGCCGAGCAGGTCACGTCACGCGTGGTTGCAGGACCGGAAGGCGTGTGCGGAACCGTTGGGGTGAATCGACGGTGTGTCAGTTCGACTATCGGCCGTGTGTCTGACCACCTGACCCAGAGTGGCGGAAGGCAGTCCCCTGCCGAGCTACCTCTCTGCCACCTTCCGGGAGTGGATCATGACCTTCTCGCTGCCGGTCGCTGCCGGCCGGCCGGGCTCGGGTCTGAGCGGATACCCTGCCGGTTCGGCGGGCCGTCGACGTGCGCTGACCGTCGCGGCCGCCATGCTCTGTGCCGCCGCCGTCACCCCGGTGGCGCTGTCCGGGCCCGCCCACGCGCAGGGCACCTGCACGACCTCCGGCTCCACCGTCACCTGTACCTTCGCCTCCACCGGCGCCGAGCAGACGTTCACCGTTCCTGACGCCGTCACGCAGGTCCTCGTCACGGCGATCGGCGCCGCCGGCGGCACGGAGTCCTCCGGTGCCAGCGGCGGCCGTGGCGCCCAGGTGTCGGGCACGCTCACCGGACTGTCCGCCGGACAGACCCTCTACGTCGAGGTCGGCGGCACCGCCACCACCACCGGTTCGTGTAGCGGGGGCGCGCAGTGCACGGGCGGCTTCAACGGCGGCGGCACCAGCCGCTTCGGCGGAGGAGGTGGCGGTGCCTCCGACGTCCGCACCCTGCCCGGCACCACCCCCCTCACCACCACCGACTCCCGCCTCATCGTTGCCGCGGGCGGCGGTGGAGCCGGATTCGCCGGTAACCCTTGTGTGGGAAGCCCGGGTGGGGATGCCGGCCAGCCGGGCACCGACGGGGCTTGCGACGGGGGAACCGGCGGCGGGGCGGGCGCGGCCACCCATGGCGGGGCCGGAGGCAGCGGCACCGTGGCCGGTTCCCCCGGCACACTCGGCTCCGGCGGCAACGGCGGCGGTCCAGCCCTTTCCGTCACGGGTGGCGGGGGTGGGGGCGGCTACTACGGCGGGGGCGGTGGCGGCAACATCAACGTCCTGGTCGATCCCGTAGGGAGCGCGGGTGGCGGAGGCGGTGGCTCCTCCCTCGTCCCCACCGGCGGTACCGGCCCCACGCTGACCAGTGCTGTTTCGAGTATCACCATCACCTACACCTCACTCATCGGCCCCACGGGCCCAACAGGCCCCACCGGGCCCACGGGTCCGACTGGCCCGACCGGTCCCACCGGCCCCACCGGCGCTGAGGGTGTGCAGGGCCCGACCGGTCCGACCGGGGCAACCGGTCCCACCGGCGCTGAGGGTGTGCAGGGCCCGACCGGTCCGACCGGGGCAACCGGCCCGCAGGGTGCGACCGGCCCGACAGGTGCGACCGGTCCGACAGGTCCGACCGGCGCAACCGGCCCCGTCGGGCCGGTGCTCAGCCTCGATTCGGTGCGTGTCGACTCCACCGCGGTCGTGGTGGAGACGGACTCCCAAGGCCTCGCCTGGATCCAGGAGCGGCGGCTCCCGCGCACGGGCGGTGTCGACGGCCGGTGGGTCGCGCTGTCGAACATCGCCGGCTACCCGTCGGCCCGGATCGCGAACGTCTCCCTGCTCGTCTCCGACCGACGGCTGTTCATCACCCTGCTGGCGGTCGACAGCAAGAACTACGTGGCGAGCTGCCCACTCGGCCGCGGCTCGGTCACCGAACACGTCCTGCACCACGAGTGCAAGCCGTTCGTGCCCCTGGTCGGCCCCCCGTCCTAGCCACATCAGGCAACGTTCGTCCTGTTGACCACCGCAGGTAGCCGTTCGTCGCCGATCGGCACCGAGCACCCGCCGTGCAGCGCGGCGAGCATCGCCCGCTCGGCCCGCACCTCCGTGGCCACCGTCGGGTCCCCCGGCGGTGGCCAGGATCTCGCGGGCCAGGGCCGACACGGCCGACAAGGCCGCCTTCCGGTCCCGGTCACCGCCTTCGGGGACCACCTGGTGGCGGAACCCGATGTCGGGGAAGCGCGACCGCAGCGGCGCCAGCAGCCCCCTGACCTGCGCTCGCGCCAGGTGACCGGCCCGCGATCCGACAGTCAGCGTCCGCATTCCCCAACTACCGGCCGGCTCGTGCTCAGCCAGTCGATCCCGGGGCGCGGGACTAGCCTGAAAGTGTGCGCGACGGCCCGGGAGGCGCCGCGATTCGCCGCCCACGCCCGACCCGTCACTGGCACCACACCACCTGCCGAGAACGCTGTACCGGACCCGATCACCGCCCGGTCCCCGACAGCACGGACGCCATCGTGAGGAGCGAAGACATGAGTACCACGCACGCGGTCAGGACACCGGCGACGCCCGGCGTGCTGGAAGATCCGATGAGTAATCACGGAGTCGCGTTCAGCGCCTCCGAGCGCGACAGTTACGGACTGACCGGCCGGCTGCCCGCGGCCGTTCTGACACTGGACCAGCAGGTGCAGCGCGCGTACGGCCAGTTGCAGCGCCAGCCCGACGACCTGGCCAAGTACGTGTACCTGGAGCAGCTGCACGACCGCAACGAGACCCTCTACTACCGGGTGCTCGCCGACCACCTCGCCGAACTGCTCCCGGTGGTGTACGACCCGACCGTGGGCGACGCCATCGAGAGGTACTCCGAGGAGTACCGACGGCCGCGCGGGATCTTCCTGTCGATCGACGCGCCCGACGACATCGAGACCGCCTTCGGCACCCTCGGGCTCGGCGCCGACGACGTTGACCTGCTGGTGTGTACCGACGCCGAGGAGATCCTCGGCATCGGTGACTGGGGCGTGGGCGGCATCGAGATCGCGATCGGCAAGCTCGCCATCTACACCGCCGCCGCCGGCATCGACCCACGCCGGGTGATCCCGGTGTCGCTGGATGTGGGCACCGACAACGAGGCCCTGCTCAACGACCCGCTGTACCTGGGCAACCGGCACGCCCGGGTCCGCGGCGCCGCCTACGACGCCTTCGTCAAGAAGTACCTGCACACCGCGTCGAAGATGTTCCCGAACGCGCTGCTGCACTTCGAGGACTTCGGCCCGGACAACGCCCGCCGGATCGTGGAGACCTACGGCCACCAGTACCGCATCTTCAACGACGACCTGCAGGGAACCGGGGCGATCACCCTCGCCGCCGTGCTGTCCGCGGTCAAGGTCACCGGCGTGCCGATGCGCGAGCAGAGACTCGTGGTGTTCGGTGCGGGGACCGCCGGTGTGGGCATCGCCGACCAGATCCACAGCGCGATGATGCGCGACGGCGCCACGGCCGAGCAGGCCACCTCCCGGATCTGGCTGGTGGACAAGCAGGGACTGCTGACCAGTGACATGGCGGACCTTCGCGACTTCCAGAAGCCGTACGCCCGCAAGCCCGAGGAGGTCGCCGACTGGGCCGGCGGCGGGACGGTCCCACTGCTGGAGACGGTGGGCAGAGCGGCCCCGACGATCCTGCTGGGCACCTCGACCGCGCACGGCGCGTTCACCGAGGACGTCGTCAAGGCCATGGCACGGGGGGTCGAGCGCCCGATCATCCTGCCGATCTCCAACCCCACCTCGAAGATCGAGGCCGAGCCGCAGGACCTGATCGCATGGACCGACGGCAAGGCGCTGGTCGCGACCGGGTTGCCGTTCGGACCGATGCAGTACCACGGCGTGAGCTACCGCTTCGGCCAGGCCAACAACGCGCTGGTCTACCCCGGCCTGGGGCTCGGCACGATCGTCTCCGGCGCTGACAGGGTGACCCCTGCCATGCTCATCGCGGCTGCCGAGGCGGTGGCCGGCCAGGTCGACGTCGCCACTCCGGGCGCTTCGCTGCTGCCGGCGGTCGAGAACCTGCGGGCCTCCACCGCCACGACCGCGGTCGCCGTCGTGCGAGCCGCCCAGGCGGACGGCGTCGCCACCGCGAAGATCGACAATGTGGTGCAGGCGGTGCAGGAGGCCATGTGGCAGCCCTCCTACTCCGAGGGCGGCGCATCATGACCGGCGCCACCGGGCAGCCCGGTGGCGCTCGGGACCGGGGACCGAAGATCCTCGACCTGCCGATCGGCCTGTCGGCGACCGGAACCCGGCGCGAGAGCGACTCGATGGGCAGCATCGACGTGCCCGCCGACCGGTACTGGGGTGCCCAGACCCAGCGCTCACTGATCCACTTCTCGATCGGCGACGACCGCATGCCCAAAGCGGTCTACCACGCCTACGGCCACGTCAAGAAGGCCGCCGCGATCGTCAACGGCCGCGCCGGGAGGCTGCCGGGCTGGATGGCGGACCTGATCGAGCAGGTCAGCGACGAGGTGATCGCGGGGAAGCTCGACGAGCACTTCCCGCTGTACGTCTGGCAGACCGGATCGGGCACCCAGTCCAACATGAACACCAACGAGGTGATCAGCAACCGTGCCAACCAGCTGGCCGGCGGCCAGCTCGGCAGCAAGACACCGGTGCACCCCAACGACCACGTCAACATGGGGCAGTCCTCCAACGACACGTTCCCCACCGCGATGCACATCGCCGCCGTCAAGGAGATCCACGAGCACCTGCTGCCGGACGTGCAGGCGCTGCGACGGTCCATCGAGGCCAAGGCCGAGCAGTGGCGCGACGTGGTCAAGATCGGCCGTACCCACCTCGAGGACGCGGTCCCGCTCACTGTCGGACAGGAGTGGTCCGGCTACGCCCACCAGCTGCAGCAGGCCATGTCCCTGGTCACGGCGTCCACCCAGGGCCTGTTCGAACTCGCCGCGGGCGGCACCGCGGTGGGCACCGGACTGAACGCGCCCGAGGGTTTCGCCGACCAGATCGCCCGGGAGATCGCCGTCGCGACCGGATACCCGTTCGTCACCGCCGCGAACAAGTTCGCCGCGCAGGGCGGGCTGGACGCCATGGTCGCCGCCTCGGCCGGCCTGCGAGGCCTGGCCGTGGTGCTGATGAAGATCGCCAACGACATCCGGTGGCTGGCCTCCGGGCCGCGCTGCGGGCTGGGCGAGCTGATCCTGCCGGCCAACGAGCCGGGCAGCTCGATCATGCCCGGCAAGGTCAACCCGACCCAGTGCGAGGCCATGGTGATGGTCTGCATCCAGGTCCTGTCCGAGGACTCCGCGATCGCCTTCGCCGGCTCCCAGGGCAACTTCGAACTCAACGCGATGCGCCCGGTGATCATCAACAACTTCCTGCACTCGGCCACCATCCTGGCCGATGCCTGCCGGAAGCTGCGCGAGTACTGCGTCGACGGCGCCGAGCTGCACCGCGAGCAGGTCGACAGCTACGTCGACCGTTCCCTGATGCTGGTCACCGCGCTGTCGCCGGAGATCGGCTACGACAAGGCCTCGGCGATCGCCCACAAGGCCAACGACGAGGGCACCACCTTGCGCGAGGCCGCCCTGGCCAGCGGATACGTCGATGCTGCAGAGTTCGACCGGATCGTGAACCCGGCTGCCATGGTCGGATCGACCGGGAGGCCCTGACAGCGCCCGTCGGACGCCGGCAGGCACCGCGTGGTGCGCGGTGCCTTTCGGTGGATCCGGTCGGATCCGGTCCGATCAGGAGCGGGTCAGGAACCAGGCGTACCCCTGAGGGGCTGGGCGCCGTTGCGATCGGCTCCGCAGGCGGGTGTTACTACGCCCCCTCCTGTTCGGCCGGCTGGACCTTCACCGTGTGCGGGACTCCCGCCAGCGTGAACACCAGCTCCATGTGCTGCCCCTGCCGCAACGTCTCCTGGGCGCAGTGTTGGGCGCCCGGCCCGGTCAGCATTTCCCTGAGCCAGTTCCGTTCCAGGCTGCCCAGCGGCAGGGCCTGAACCGACTGCCAGGATGCCGCGAGGGCATCCGCGAGGCGCGCGAACGTCGCGGGCGCCGTGATTCCGGTCAACTCCACCATCACGGGGCCGACCCCCGGCGCGTCCTGCTCCCCGGTCATCGCGCACCACCCGGCTCTCCCTGGTGCGGCACCGATCCGCCGTCGGACGAAGTGACCACGGCCCACGTGATCTTGCCGATTCCCTGGTCGCCGCGCGGGCGCCAACCCCATTGGGCGGAGAGCGCGTTGACCAGGATGAGCCCACGCCCGGCCTCGTCGTCCGGGCCCGGCTCGCGCGGTTCGGGAGGGGCGCTACTGGCGTCGTGCACCTCGATCAGCAGCCGGTCGGCGTCGGCGTCCAGGTAGACCCAGATCAGGCATCCCCCAGGACTGCCGTGCCGCACGGCGTTCAGCGTCAGCTCGGTGAGCACGGTGAGCCCATCGGACGCGAACCGCTCGCCGTCGATCACGCGCGCTAACAGGTTCGTGAGCAACTGACGCGCGCGGCCCGGGGATCGGGCGCTGCGCGGCAGCCAGCACTCCGCCTTGCCGGTCAACTCCATTGGCTGATTGATGATTTCAGGCATGGCGAAGCTCCCTTGCAGTGCGGCTGTGATGCCAGGCGGGCGACCTGTGCGCCCTGGGTGAGGGCATGGGAATGCCCGGCGACTCATCGTGTTGATCACGATCTGTCGATTGATGTCCTACTCTCCGTAGTCTGCTCTTGATGGGCTGCAATCTGCAAGACTTCATTGCGAAGTCTCAGATCGAGTAATTCGAACAGTTGATGCTCATTGCGGAGCGAGCACGGCAGTGCTTTCATTTCGGATGCTGAGAGTGCTTCATACTGAGGTGGGGAAGGGATGACCCATGGCGGAAGGGCCGACGGGATCGACCGTGCCGCGGAGGCAACTCGGGCGGTACCTGCGCGATCTGCGGAACAAGGCGCGACTCACGGTGCGTGCGGCAGCGCGTCAACTGGAGTGGTCCGAAGCGAAGATGTGGCGTATCGAGACGGGGCAGACCTCACTGCGCAGCCTTGACGTGGAGGCCATGTGCAAGGTCTACGGCGCGCCGGCGGATCTCACCGAGGCGCTGATGGGCCTTGCGAAGGAGACGAAGGCGCGTGGCTGGTGGCACTCCTACGGCGACGTGATTCCCGAGGGCTTCGACCTCTACATCGGCCTCGAAGAGGCGGCAGCACAGATCGACTGGTACGAGAGCGAGTTGATCCCCGGACTGCTCCAGACCGAGGACTACGCCCGCACGATCATCCGAGCGGACAACCCTCATGAGGAAGAGGGTGAGATCGAGCGCCGAGCACGCCTGCGAACCACTCGCCAAGTCATTCTGAGCCGCGCCGCCGGTGCGCCGACGCTTCGCGTGGTCCTGAACGAGTCCGTGCTCAGGCGGCCGGTCGGCTCGAACGACGTGATGGCAACGCAACTCAACCAGTTGGTCGAGGTTTCGGAGTTGATCCGGATAAGGGTGGTTCCGTTCGCGGCTGGATTGCACCTCGGTGTCATGTCGGGCCCGTTCACGATCCTGCGTTTTCCATGCAACCCGGACGGTAGCGAGAGCGAGCCGCCGACTGTCTACGCGGAGGGCTATACGGGCGTTCTCTACCTGGACAAGCCCAACGAGGTCGAACGCTACGACAGGGCGTTCGAGAGTATCTGGGATACAGCGCTCGACGAACAGGCGTCGAAGCACCTGATGTCTGAAATGGCAGGGAGTTATGGAAAAGCTTGATCTGACGGATGCGGCCTGGTTCAAGTCCAGCTACAGCAATGGCCAGGCGAACTGCGTGGAGGTCGCGTTCACGGCCGGCGGGGGTGTCCCAGTGCGGGACAGCAAGGATCCGCAGGGACCCGCGCTGATCTTCGCCGCCGACGCCTGGCGGGCGTTCGTCGGCGGCCTGCGGGCAGGGAGCTTTTCCTCGGGCTACTGACCCGTCCGTGACGCTCCGACAGTCCCCAGCTGCCCTTTCCCGTGGCCCGGGGGCGGTGTGCCGCAGATCCGGCTACGGCGGGGCGGAGCAACCAGGTACCGTCCGCCGGGCTCCCGCTACCCCGCGCGGCGCTCGGCCGGGGCGGTGCGTCCGGCGACTGGCCAGCGTGGGCCGGTGGTGGGGTTGTTGAGCCATGCCCACTGTGCGGACGGGGTGACGGTGATCCCGTAGTCGTAGGGCACCGGACGGCCCAGCGCCTCCCACCGGTCCCACGCGGTGAGCAGCCTGTCGCCGAGGCGCTGGGGGCCGCCCTGGTGGACGGTGACACCGCCGTCCCCGCCGGCCGACAGCGCCGCCCAGGAGCGGTCGCCGTCGTGGACCCAGGCGGAGACACCGTCCTGGTCGGTGCCGGTGGTGATGACCGCCTCCGGGACGGCGACGCGCAGTGCGAACTTCAGGTTCCAGTCGTCGGCGAGTGGTGCCAGGTCACGCTTCACGGTGTGCACGACTTCGGCGGCTTCGGCACCGCGCACCGCCCGGTATCCGGCATGGCCACCGGCCGCCGGCCCGGGAGCGCCTCGGTCGGCCATGAACTGCCCCAGGCCCTGCACCCAGCCGGAGGCGCCGCCACCGTCCGGGTCGACCGTGAGGGCCACGTGCCCCAGCCGTCCCCACGGGTAGACGATCCGGCCGCCCGGCCGCGTGTGTTCCACCCAGCCCCAAGGAACCGTCTCCACCGCGTAGGTGGCGTGGATCCGGTCGACCGGGCTGCCTGCGGGCGGCGGGGTGCGGGTGCCGTCGCCGACCACCACCTCCGCGTCGACACCGGCGACCGCCAGCCGGGCCGCCGCGAAGGCCGCCAGCCCCGTGTCGACCTCGGTGGACACCACGTTGCCGGGACCTGCCTGCCAGGCGGCCAGCGCGCACGTCCAGCCCTGGCCGGTGCCGACGTCCCAGACCCGGTGCCCGGGTTCGACGCGCAGACTGTCCAGCATGTCGGCCACCACGGCGGGGGCGGAGAGGCTGGACGACGGCAGCCCGCCGGTGACCTGGGTGACCGCCGCCGCGTCCGGGCTGCCGTACAACTCGGCCGTCCACCCGGCCGGGTCGCACGTCCGGTCGACGGCGACGTACGCCTTCCCGTTCCAGCGCCACAACCGCTCAGGCGCGAACAGGTCGCGCGGCCGCGCGACCATCGCCTCGCGCAGCCACGGCGAGTTCGCCGGCCACGCTCCGCGCTCGGCCATCGCCAGATCGAGGTGCGCCCGGCGGGCCACCAGGTCCTCGTGGGTCACTTCTTGTGCTTCCCGTCCGACGGTGGCGGGGGCGGGACCTGCCCGTCCGCGTTTCCCGGCGGCGGATTTCCCTGGCTGGGCCCAGGGGGTGGCTTCTCGTGTGTGCCCCGGGATGGCAGCGGCGCCATGGTTGCTCTCCTTCGCGGTGGGACAGGCCACGGTTATCGTGGCCCGGCTTCCGGAGCGTGCGGAAGACAGTGTTGGCGTGTGCCCGGGGCGCGCGTCCGGACGCCGTGCGCCGGATCGCTACGGGACCGGGGAGGCCAGGACGGCTTCGAGGGGCGGGAGTTGTGCGGCCGGCTACGGGCAGGCCTTCCGACAGGTCGTGCCTGGTGCGTCCTTCTGCCACTGGGCGGCGTCGATGGACGGTCTGTGCGCGGCATACCCGCGCCCGGCAGCTACATTCAGTGAACTGTCGATCATGCAATGGGAGTACGGTTGGGCGCCGGGAGTCTTGTTCAAAGCGTTCAAAATCAAACCTGGGGACACACCTTGACGGAAAGTCGGACACCGGATGACCAGAGCCTCGCGCTGGGCGTCGTGGTGTTGACGATGGGAGACCGCCCCGGGGAGTTGCATGCTCTTCTGGAGTCGGTGGCGGCACAGGAGGGCGATCCTGCGAAGGTCGTGGTGCTGGGCCAGGGTGTGCGGCTTCCCGGACTACCCTCGGGCGTCCACGCGGTGGAACTGCCGGAGAACCTCGGCATCCCGGGCGGCCGGAACAGGGGCGTGGAGTGGCTTCGCGCCGAGGGCGGTGTCGATGTGGTCGTGATTCTGGACGACGACGGCCTGCTGCCCCGAAGCGACACGTTCCACCTCGTCCGGGAGGCCTTTTCGGCCAACTCCCGCTTGGGCGTGGTGAGTTTTCGGATCGTGGACGAGGAGGGCCTGACCGCGCGCAGGCACGTACCCCGTCTGGGTGCTTCTGATCCGCTGCGTTCGTCCGAGGTCACCACCTTCCTGGGAGGCGCGCACGCCATCCGCATGAGCGTGATCGACCAAGTGGGCGACTTCCCAGCGCCCTTCTTCTACGCACATGAGGAGACGGATTTCGCGTGGCGCGCGCTGGATGTCGGCTGGGAGATCCACTACCGGGCGGACCTGGTGCTCCGGCATCCCCGCACGAACCCGGCCCGTCATGCCACGTACTACCGACTGACGGCACGCAACCGGGTGTGGCTGGCCAAGCGGCACCTGCCCGTCGTCCTGGTGCCGGTGTACCTCGCGTCGTGGACCGCCTACGCCGTGGCCCGTAGGCCGCCGCTGGCCGGCCTGCGGGCATGGGTGGCAGGGTTCTTCGAGGGGGTCCGGACTTCGTGTCCTCCGCGTCGGCCGATGCGGTGGCGCACGGTGTGGCGGATGACACGTCTTGGGCGGCCTCCGGTGATCTGATGGCCGGCTACCGGAAGCGCGGAATCCGTACCGGTAGTCGCAGCCATGACTTCTCGGCATTCGCCGACGCCGCGGGAGAGGGCACGAGTGACTACGGGCAGGCCTTCCGGTAGGTCGTGCCCGGGGCGTCCTTCTGCCACTGGGCGGCGGTGATGGAGTTGCCGGTGTACGAGCAGAGCAGGTCGGCGAGTCCGCCGGGGTCGGTGTCGGTGAGGAAGGCCGAGCGGCCGTCCAGGATCGCGAACGTCGGGGCCGAGGAGAGGAACGTGACCGGGCCGAGCATGTTGTCGGCGGTGAACGTGATGGTCGCTTCGAGCACCGGAACCGACGGGTTGCGGATGTCCCACAGCTGGGCCTCGCCGCTCATGCCGTTCCAGACGGCCATGAGGTGGCCGGTGGGATCGAGGCTCACACCGTGGAGGTCGTGCAGCGTGCTGACGGCGGCCCCGGTGCGCGGGTGCGACGGATCACTGATGTCCCACACGGTCACCGTGCTGTTGCCCGGACCGGTGGCGGCCAGCCGCCGACCGTCGGGGCTCATGTTCAGCGTTGAGCCGACGGACCCCGGCAGGACGGTCGCCGAGCGCACTCTGCCGGCGGTGACGTGGAACAGGTGGACGGTGCCGCTGCCGTTGTCGTCGGACGGTGACGACGTCACCACAGCCAGCACGGCGCCTGCGGAGACGGCGGCAGGGCTGGCGCTGGTGAGCTGTGTGGTGTCGCCGTGCACCGGGTGTCGTGGGTTGCTGGTGTCCCACCAGTCGATTCCGGTCGGCGTGATGACGATCGCGGTGCGGCCGTCGGCCAGGACGCCCGTCTCGTCGGTGTCGGGATCGGGAACGGGGACGGACCCGACCTCGGCCGCGTGGTGCGAGTCGGTGATCTGCCACAGGTGCAGCAGCTTGTCGCTGCCCTGGACCGCGACCAGATCGCCGGCGGTGTCCGCGTCAACGCCCGTGCCCGTGATCGCTCCGCCGTTGATGGTGGGGAAGTCGGCTCTGCCCAGCGACCCGGCCTGCACCGGATGGTGCGGATCGCGCAGGTCCCACAGCTGGACGGACTCGTCGTGCGCGACGGTCAGCAGTGCGGTCGGGCTGAGGAACCGGACTTGCTGCACCGTGGCGGGGAGCGTGATGGTGGCGATGCGTGCGGGTGCGCGGGGTGCGGAGATGTCCCAGAGGGCGAGGTGCGAGGGAGAGAGCGCGTCATCGCCCGACTCGGAGGCGAGGGCCGCGACCATCAGACGGCCGTCGGGACTGAAGTCCCAGTTGGAGGAGGCGTCCGAGGCGGTCACGTCATCCGCGGGGCGCAGCGGTGAGCGCCACGCCCGCAGGACGCCGTCGGGGCCGCCGCTCAGCAGGACGCCGTCGGGCGTGTAGGCCTGCGAGATGATGCCGAATCCGGTGGTGGCGCACGTCGGTTGCACCGAGGCCGGGGTCGCGGGGGAGAGGTCCAGCAGGCACAGCTGGCCGTTGCTGTCGGTCTCGTCGAGGCCGCTGAAGGCCAGTTCGCTGCCGTCCGGGCTGAAGGCCACCGCCATCATGACCGGGCTCGGCTCGTAGCCGGTCGGGATGGGCGCGGGCGTGGACGGGTTGCCGATGTTCCAGAGCCCCACGTTGAAGTCGCCGACGGCGGCCAGCCTGCTCCCGTCGGGGCTGAACGCCACCGCGGTGTACCCGGTGGACATCGTGGCCACCTTGGCCGGGGTGGCCGGATCGGCGAGGTTCCACAGCTGGGTCGTGCCGCCGAGGATGGTGGTGGCGAGCAGGTCGCCCTTCGGGGCGAACGCGACGCCGGCGAGCACACCGTCCGTCCGCTGGGTGGGGGTCGGCAGCTCCGCGACCAGACGCGGGTGCCCGGCCTGCGCCACCGACCACACCAGCGAGACGCCCTGCTCCAACGCCGCGGCCAGCAGTGTGCCGTCCGGGCTGAAGGCCATCGACGTGACCCGCAGTGATCCGCTGCCTCTCGGGAGGTCGGTGGCTCCGGGCAGCTCTCCCGCGACGGTGGGGTGCCGGGGATCGGCCAGGCTCCAGAGGCAGAGACTCGGGGCGGTGGGGCAGGCTCCGGCGAGCACCCCGCCGCGCGGCGCGAGGGCGATCCCTGACGCGGCCGTGTGCAGCGTGGCGTCCAGGACGGGTGCGAGCGGCTTGGTGAGGTTCCAGATCCGCAGTGATCCGTCCTTGTCGACGGCCGCCGCGAGGGGCCCGTCCGGCTGGGCCGCGATGCGCAGCACCTCGTGGCCGGTGTCGCCGACGACGCTGTCCAGCGGGGTCATGAGCGTGGCGTACAGCTGGTTGGCGGCGTCCTGGGTGGGAGCGGACCGGTACGCGGCGATCGCGAGCTGAGCGGCGACGCCCGGGTCGGTGGCGCTGAGCGCGTTCGCGTCGGCGGCCAGGGTGGTCGAGCGGGAGACCGCGTCCTTGCGCGCGGTCTCCCGGCTCAGCTGCAGGGAGACCGCACTGACGCTGGCAGCCACCAGCGCCAGGACGCCGACCAGGGCGACCGCGGCGCGTCGGCGCCGGGTCAGCCTGCGGCGGCGGACGTGTCCTCGGCGCAGGTAGTCGCGTTCGGGCTCGGTCAGGTGGCTGCCGTACTCGCCGAGCCACCGCTGGGCGCCCGCCAGTGTGACGGCGGTCGGAAGCAGGTCGGCGGTGCGCCCGGCGGCTTCCCAGCGGTCCCGGTCGTGTCGCAGGGATTCGCGCCAGCCCAGGAAGGAGCGGTCCTTCACGGCCCAATCCGCCAGTCTGGGCCAGCTGTTGATCAGCGCCTCGTGCGCCAGCTCGACGGTCTCGACGGTCTCGGCGGCGGCCTCGGCGGTTGCGGTGGAGTCAGCGGTGTCGGTGGAACCGGCGGCCGGGGCGTGTTCCTCGATGCGTCCGGTGACGAGCAGCCGCGTGGTCGCGAGTTGCCGGGCGATCCGCCACTCGTCGTCGCTCAACTCCGTACGCCGCACCGTCCGGCGGGTCGCACCCGTCGATCCCATGGGCACCCTGATGAGCTGTGTGAAGAGCTGTCGGGCCGCCGCCTCGTCCCCCGGCAGGACGGACTCGTCCCAGACGCGGTCGGCGTAGGCGCTCAGGGCACCGGCGACACCGCCGAGTTCCTCGTACGCCTGGTGCGTGAGTTGGCCGCCGGTCTGTCGGCGCCACAGCAGTTCGAGGGTGAAGCCCAGCAACGGCAGGGCACCGGGCTCGGTACGGGTGTCGTCCAGGATCCGTTCGACCAGGCCGGGCGCGTAGGAGACACCGGGGACGGCGTCGACCGGTGCCGTGACGATCTCGCGAAACCGCTCGGCGCGCATCGGCGCGAGAGCGTGGTTCTGACCGGCGAAGAACGGCCCGAGCCGGGGGTGTTCCAGCACCGTCTCCAGGAAGTCGGCCCGGAGTGTGGTGAGCACCCGGACCGTGCTCGGCAGGTTCTCGTCGAACAGGACGCCGGCCAGCGCGTCGACGGCTTCCGGGGTGCGCGAGAGCAGTTCCTCGAACTGGTCCACCACGATGAGCAGTTTCCCGCTCCCGTGGCGGCTCAGGATCCGCGCCACGACATCGGCCAGTCCCCCTTGGCCGTTGGCCAGCGCGCCGGTCAACTCCGGTATCCGGGCCAGCCGTTCGACCTCGGACAACCGGGGTTCCAGCAGGGGTAACAGCGCTGCGGCGAGCGCGGACAGCGGGCTGCCGCCGGTGGACGGCCGGAAGACCACGGCGGAGTTTCCGGCCTCGCGGAAACGGGGGATGACCCCGGCCATGGCCAGGGAGGACTTTCCGGAGCCGGAGGCGCCGACGACGGCGACCCAGCGCTTCTGGAGCAACCGGTGGCTGAGCTCGTCGGCTTCCGTCCGCCGCCCGTAGAAGATCGACGCGTCGGACTCCCCGAACGCCGTCAGGCTGCGGAAGGGCGACGGCGGCAGGGCGAAACCGCGCAGCTCGGGCCAGGCTTCCAGCAGGCGCTGGGTGGGGATCAGGTAGCTCACCGGGGGGTCGCCGGTCTCGGCCAACGCCATCATGCCGATCACGCCGACCAGTACGTCGTCCCACACCGGGCCACCGCTGAAGCCCCCGGAGACCCGGTAGCCGTCCGTGCCGGCCTGGTCGAGCTGCAGCAGGCCGTCGGCCTGACGCTCCCGCAGCACACCGGCGTGCCACACGCCTCCCGAGCGGCCGATCGGGAAGCCGAAGGCCCGCGCGGCGTGGCCCCACACCTCCCGCGTCTCGAGGAGCCGGACGGGCCGCGCACCCGGCAGCCGGTCGCTCAGCCGCAGGACGGCCACGTCCTCGGCCGGCGCCCAGTGTTCGATCCGCACGGTGACGGCCGCGGTGCTCGGCGTGGGGAAGGGCAGGAGGGGTGGGTCGACCGTGAGCCCGGCGGCGTCGGAGGGCACGGCCTCCGGCGGTGTGCCGAGCGCGGCCGAGACCACGTGCGCGCAGGTGAGGGCGAGCTCGTCGGTGACCAGGAAGCCCAGGCCGACGGGGACGCCCGCGGCATTGCGGATCCGCAGGACGGCCGCGTCCAGGGCCTTCGGTCCGGTGCCCCCGGCGACCGCGGGCGCCGTCGTCATGCCGTGGGCTCCGACTCGGGGTCGGACTCCTCGGCGGGCCGGTGCCAGGTGAGCGAGACCTTGAAGTTGGCCTGCGCCGCGGTGCTGGAGATCACCACGTCGGCCTCGGCGGACAGCGACAGCCCGAACTCGACGGAGATCTCGTCGGGCGCGTGGACCATGCCGCGGAATCCCTCGACGAAGTCCTGTGCGACCGGGCGGATCCCGGCGAGCATGTCGCCCATGGAGCGAGTGGCCCGCGCGACCACCTGGCTGGGGCGGGCGACCTGCACGAGTCCGTCTGCGGCCCGCTCGATCTCGACCTTCACCACATCGGACGGACCGTCCGTCCCGCTGACCGGTACTTCCACCAAGTACGCCATGCTTCCCCCCGTCCGGGGCCTTCCCCCAGCCCCTTGGTACGCATCCGCGAGCCAACTGGCCCATGAATGTACAACATCAAGCCCGGAGTCGAGCGCGGGAGCCGGGCGCGGCCCCGGGCGCGCGGGTGGACCCGCAGGTCCACACCTTGATCATGTCGCGACACGTACGTGATCTGAAGGCGCAAGGATGTTCGACGGACCTTCGCGTCCGACATCCCAGCTCTCTCGAATGGTTCACGGTGCCCAAGCAGTTCCAGTACAGACGGCGTACGGCGGGCCTCGCGCTCGCCACCACCCTCGCCGCGGCCCTCTCCGTCACGACGCTCAGCGCCTGCCAGGGCCTGCCCTGGCAGCAGAAGACGCTGCCCGAAGCCCAGTTGAAGAGCGAGCTGCTGACGGCGCCGACGGGGTCGAAGCCGTTCGACCGCGGCACCCTGGCGCCCGGCGGCGTCCTCACGCTCGACCAGTTCGTGGACGGCATGTTCGTCGCCCAGCAGCAGTCCTCGGAGAAGGGCGACGCCACCAGGGACGGCTTCAAGTACGCCGTCGAGACGAACTGGCAGGCGCCGGACGGCACGCAGGCCGATCTCTTCCTGATCCAGTTCAGCGGCTCCGGCGGAGCGCAGGACTACGTCAGCAGCGTCTCGGAGGGCACGTCGCGGGGCCAGACGCCCGCCGAACCGCTGTCCTCGCTCCAGGGCGTTCCGGGAGGTGAGGCGTTGAGCGCCGGTGCCGTGGACAAGGCCGGGAACATCCAGCAGAGCGCCTGGTTCGCCGTCGGCGACATCGCCGCCGATCTGCACTACTACACCCCCGGCGCGGCCAACCCCACGGGGTTGGACCAGCTCGCCAAGGCTCAGCACGCACGGCTGACCGGGAACGTCACCACACCGTCACCGTTCCCCACGTCCTCGGCAACCGCACCCGCGCCGGCCAGTGCCGCGCCGGCTCCCGCCACGCCGGCCGACCAGAGCCGCCTGGTGAACGACCTGGTGCCGCTGCCGAGCGGTGCCCAGCCGTGGCGTGCCGACAGCCAGGACGGTCCGACCGGTGTCCTGACGCCGCAGCAGCTGATCGCCCGGATCGCCGAGCCGAGCGACCAGCAGCGGGTCACCGCTGAGGAGACCGATCGCGGGTTCCAGTACGCGGTACGGGAGAACTGGAACGCCTCCGACGGCACCCAGGTGGACATCGACCTGCTCCAGTTCGCCTCCGCGACGGGAGCGCAGAGCTTCGTCCTCGCCTACCAGGGCGGGGCGGGGGACGCCGTCGGTACCAGCGGTACCTACGCGATTCCCGGCAGTGGGGACGCCATGGCCTTCGAGCATGCCGGGCTGGACAGCGACGGCGACATCCGGACCGAGGGCTATGCCGTGGTCGGCAACATCGCCCTCGACATCAACGTCTGGACGCCCGCGAAGGCCGACCGGGCGGCCGCGACGGCGCTGATCCAGCAGCAGTACGCCAGGGTGCTGGCCGACCCGACCGTGGCGGCCGTGGCGAAGGCGGCGCCCGCGCTGCCCACCCCCACCTCCTGAGCCGGCTTGGGAGCGGACCGGGCCGGACGTTAGGATCTGCCCGGTCGCTCCCGGTGACCGGTGACCGGTCGCAGGACCGGTCGCAAGCTCCTGATCGAAAGGCCGCGCAGTCGATGGCCCCTCGTCTCTCCGTCGTCGTCCCGATCTACAACGTCGAGCGCTACCTGGAGGAGTGCCTCGACTCGATCGCCGCGCAGACCTTCGACGACTTCGAGTGCGTCATGGTCGACGACGGCTCGACCGACGGCAGCGCGGCCATCGCCGAGCGTTACGCGGCCGAGGACGCGCGCTTCCGGCTGGTCCGGCAGGAGAACAAGGGCCTCGGCGCGGCCCGCAACACCGGCTGGCGGCACCTCGGCGAGGGCACCGAGTACCTGGCCTTCGTGGACAGCGACGACAGCCTGCCGCCCGGTGCGTACCAGTTGATGATCGACACCCTGGACCGGACCGGGTCGGACTTCGCCGCCGGCAACGTGCTGCGGTTCCGTTCGACCGGTTACTACCAGTCCGGCGCCCATGTGAAGCCGTTCCGCGAGACCCGGCTGAAGACCCACGTGACCGAGCTCCCGGCGCTGGTCACCGACCGCACCGCGTGGAACAAGGTCTACCGCCGCAGCTTCTTCGACGGCGCCGGCATCCGGTACCCGGAGGGCATCCTCTACGAGGACGCCCCGGTCAGCGTCCCGCACCACTACCTCGCGGGCAGCGTGGACGTGCTCTCCGAGCACATCTACCACTGGCGGGAGCGCGAGCTCGGGGACCCCTCGATCACCCAGGGACGTACCAACCCGCGCGGTCTGATCGACCGGGTCCGCTCGATGGAGCTGGTCCGCGAGTGGCTGCTGGCCCGCCCCGAGCCGAAGTTCCACGAGAACCTGCGCTCCTACGACCACAACTGCCTGGTCGAGGAGATCCCGATGTTCTTCTGGTGGGTACCGGACGGCGACCAGGCGTACCGCGAGGTCTACCAGGAGCACGTCAGCCGGCTGGTGCGGGCGATCGGGGTCGAGCGGATCGACGCGCTGCGCGCCCCGCTGCGTCTCAAGTACCGCCTGACGCTGGCGAACCGGATGGACGAGTTCGTCGCGCTGCAGCGCCTGCACCGCTTCTACCGGCACCGCCGCCGGCAGCTCGCCCGCCTCTCCCACCGCGCGGCCGCGTAGCGCCCGCGACCGTCCCGGATCAGCTCCTGGCATCGGCCGCGGAGGTGGTCCGGGCGGCGGGAGGGAGTGACGCCTGAGGGGCGGCGCGCCGGGTTGGCGATCGCCGTGAACCCCTCAGCCCGCGTCGTCGGGCAGAGCGCCGCCGCGCTGCCCGCCACCGGCGTTGATGCCGGCGAAGAGCCAGGTCAGCGCCTGGCCGAAGAGCTCCTCGGACACGCTCGCGGGGTCGATCCGCCGTTGCCGCACCAGGCCCGTGAACAGCGCGGTCACCACCGTGGCGACGGCCTCGGCACTGACCCCGGCGGGTGCCCCGCGCCGGACCAGGGCGCCGGCGATCAACTGCTCCAACGACTCGCGCGGTCCGCGTAGTTGGGCCGCCATGGTGTCCAGCACCTCGGGGTTGCGTACCGCGTACAGCCAGAACTCCGCCTGCAGCGGCGCGAAGTCGATGTCCTTGTCGGCGACGTCGATCAGCAGCCGGCTCAGCCCGGCGACGGCCTCGCCGGTGCCCGCGGTGTGGGTGGCCAGCGTCTGCGCGGCCTCCGAGACGCGGTCGCTGGCGCGGGCCGAGAGCAGCTCCAGGAAGAGCGCCTCCTTGCTGCTGAAGTTCGAGTACAGCGCGCCGGTGGAGAAGCCGGCCGACTCGGCGATCTCCTCGACCGAGGCACCGGTGAAGCCCTTCCGGGCGAAGACCCGGGCCGCCGCGTCCAGCAGCAGTGTCCGGGTGCGGGCCTTGGTCTCGGCGCGGGTCAACCGCCGCTGGCCCGTCCCGCCGCGCCCGTCCTGCTGCCCGTCCTGCCCCATGCCCATGTCACCGAGCCTATTGGGATAGCGATCGCTATGTCAAAGCTCGGATCGCGTGTACTTTGGGGATAGTGGTCACTATCTGAGTAGTGGCCGGGATGGAGAGGGGAGAGACATGTCCATGCAGTCCCCGCCGGAGTCCCTGCGGCTCGTGGTGGACCTGAACCGTTGCCAGAGCTACGGGCAGTGCGTCTACGCCGCGCCGACGGTCTTCCGGTTCCACGGCGAGGAGTCGCTGGAGTACGACTACGCGCCGGACGGCGGTGTGCGGCGCGAGGTGGAACGGGCCGCCGCGGCGTGTCCGGTACAGGCGATCACGCTGGGTGCGGCCGGCGAGGTCCTCACACCGGGCGGGACCCGGTGACCGGGCCCGGCCGGATCGTCGTGGTCGGTGCCTCGCTGGCCGGCCTGCGCGCGGCCGAGGCGCTGCGCGACGAGGGGTTCACCGGCGAACTCACCCTGATCGGCGACGAGCCCCACGAGCCCTACGACCGGCCGCCGCTGTCGAAGGCGGTGCTGGCCGGTCGGCTGACCACGGACCACACGGTGCTGCCCCGGGTGCGTGACATCGACGCGCGCTGGCTGTTGGGCGTCGCGGCGACGGGCCTGGACGTGCCCGGCCGCCGGGTGACGCTGGCCGACGGGCGGCAGGTGGGCTTCGAGCGGCTGCTGATCGCCACCGGTACCCGCGCCCGGCCGTGGCCCGAGGCGGCCGGCGGCGGCCTGGCCGGCGTGCACCTGCTGCGCGGACGTGACGACGCCGACCGGCTGCGCGCGGCACTGGCCGCCGGCCCGCGCCGGGTGCTGGTGATCGGCGCGGGCTTCACCGGCGGCGAGGTCGCCTCGTCCTGCCGGGAGCTGGGACTCGCGGTGACCGTGACGCAGCGCGGCCCGGCCCCGCTGGCGAGCGCGCTGGGCGGAGTGGTCGGCCGGTTCGCCGCCGGTCTGTACCGCGACGCCGGGGTGGACCTGAGGCCGGACACCACGGTCGACGCCCTGGAGGGCGACGAGCGCGGGCGACTGTGCCGGGCCCGGCTGTCGGACGGCAGCGTGCTGGACGTCGAGGTCGCCGTGGTCGCGGCCGGCGCCGTCGCGAACACCGAGTGGCTGGCGGCGTCCGGGCTGGCCGTCGACGAGAGCGGGGTGACCTGCGACGCCGCCTGCCGGGCGCTGCTCGCCGACGGGACGGCGGTCCCCGGCGTCTTCGTCGCCGGTGACGTCGCCCGCTGGCCGCACCCGCGCTACCCCGGGCGGCTGCTGCGCCTGGACCACTGGGACAACGCCGTCGCCCAGGCACGCACCGCCGCGCACAACCTGATGCACGACCCGCGCGACCACCGCAGCCACCAACCCCTGCCGGCCTTCTGGTCCAACCAGTTCGGGATCAACCTCAAGTGCGTGGGCCTCCCCGCCATCGCCGACCAGCTCGTGGTCACCCAAGGATCCCTGGAGCAACGGAAGTTCGTGGCCGCGTACGGCTGTCGCGGGCGGCTGGTCGCGGCCGTCGCGGTGGACTCCCCGCGGGTGCTGGACGGGTACGCCGCGCTGATCGAGGCCGGCGCGCCGTTCCCGCCGGTCCTCAACGCCCCCGACGGTCCGGCCCAACTCAGAACGCTGGACGCCGAGTTCGCCAACGCCATAGCCGCCGGACAGAAGTAAGGGAGAACGTCCCATGACCACCAGCACATCGATCCCGGCCACCGACCTGTTCGCGCAGGCCGTCCGGCTGGACCACCGGGCCGACCCGTACCCCTACTACGCGCGGATGCGACAGCGACCGGTCGCGCGGATGGCCGACGGGACCTGGCTGGTCAGCGGCTACCACGAGATCCGACAGCTGCTGCACGACCCGCGGATCAGCGCCGACCGGCTCAATCCGCAGACCGCGAACCAGCCGGTGAAGACCCTGCTGGTGCAGGACCCGCCCAACCACGACCGGCTCCGCCACCTGGTCACCCAGGAGTTCGTCCCGCGGGTCATCGGCATGCGCGACCACATCGAGGAGCTGGTCGACCAGCTGCTCGACGCGCACGCCACCGACCGGCCCGGACAGCTCGACGTGGTCGCCGACCTCGCCTACCCGCTGCCGGTCACGGTGATCTGCGAACTGCTCGGCGTGCCCCGCCAGGACGAGGCCGTCTTCGGCAGCCTGGCCCGCAGGTTGACCCGCGGCCTGGATCCGATCGACACCCAGACCGAGCAGGAGCTGCTCGAACTCCAGCAGGCCCGGGTCGAGTTGGTCCAGTACCTGGAGGGTCTGATCCAGCAGCGCCGCACCGAGCCCGGCGCCGACCTGCTCTCCGGCCTGATGACCGGTGACGACGCGATGGGACCGCTGGACCTGCGCGCGACCCTCGGCCTGTTGCTGATCGCCGGCCACGAGACCACCGTCAACCTGATCGCCAACGGCACCCTCGCGCTGCTGCGCGACCCCGACGTCCTCGCCCGGCTGCGCGCCGACCCCGACCTGGCCACCCAACTGGTCGAGGAGGTGCTGCGGCACGACCCGCCGGTGCAGATGTCCGGGCGCAGCACGCTGGCCGACATCGACCTCGCGGGCACCACCATCCCCAAGGGCTCCCGGGTCCGGCTGATGCTCGCCGCCGGCAATCGCGACGCGGCCCGCTTCGCCGACCCCGACCGGTTCGTCCCCGACCGTGCCGACAACGCCCACCTCGGCTTCGGTGGCGGCCTGCACTACTGCGTCGGTGCCACCCTGGCCCGCGCCGAGGCGCAGATCGCCCTGACCGCGCTGGCCCGTCGCCTGCACGCGCCCCGCCTGCTCGCCGACCCGCCGCCGTACCGCGCCAACGCCATCCTGCGCGGCCCGGAAGCCCTGCCGGTCGCCTTCGACCGACTCGACCGAGCGGCCGTCATGTCCTGAGCGGGGAGCGGACGGCGGCCGGGACCCGGCCGCGGAGCCAGCACCACGACGGGGGCCGGGGCGGTTGCTGTCGCAGCCGCCCCGGCCCCCGGCCCCCGGTGCTCGTCGCTCGTCGCCGGACGTCAGGCGAAGAGCTGCTCGCCGATCCAGTGGCCCGGCCCGGAGGCCGCCGGCGGGATCGCGACCAGGATGCTGCCGGTGTGGGTGGTGAACTGGTTGAGCGCGTCCGAGAGGGCCAGCTGGTTGAAGATCCTGACGAAGCCGCTGCGCGGGTCGTTCTGGTAGGCGCAGAACAGCAGGCCCGCGTCGTACTCCAGGGCCTGCTTCCACGGGGGCCAGCGCTCGACGAACGGGCTCACGCCGTTGTTGTAGCTGTACGAGCGGCGCAGGATCTGTGAGCCGCCGTTCAGCGCGGCCGCGGAGAGCCGGATGTGCGAGTCGAGCGGGATGGTGGGCGTCCCGTCGCCGTTCCTGGCGGTGAAGTCCATCGGGTCGTTCTCGCGGGTGCCGCCCAGCGGCGCGCCGGACGCCTTGTGCCGGCCGATCACCGCCTCCTGGGTCTGCAGGGGCATGGTGTCCCAGTGCTCCAGGCTGATCCGGATCAACCGGGCGACCAGGTAGCTGCCGCCGACCATCCAGGACGGGCCCTCGCTGCCCGCCCAGACGTACTGGTTCATCTGGCTGGCCGAGTTGGTGGGCGGGTTGGCCGTGCCGTCCTTGAAGCCCATCAGGTTGCGCACCGTGCCCTTGGTCCTGGCGGCCTGGTTGAAGCCGGCCTGGACCCACCGTATCTGTGCCACTCCCGTTGCCGCGCGGGCGAGTTGGCGCACCGCGTGGAAGGCGACCTGCGGGTCCGAGGCGCACGCCTGGACGGTGAGGTCGCCGCCGGTGGTGTCGGGATTCAGCTGGTCGCCGTGGAACACCGGCAGGTCCACCAGGGCGGCCGGGCGGTGGGCGGCGAGACCGTAGCGGTCGGCGCCGTCCTTGCTGAACAGGGTGGCGCCGAACCCGAAGGTGAGGGTGAGCCGGGACGGGCCGAGGTCCACCGCCTCGCCGGTGTCCACCGGCGGCGCGGTGGGGCTCTGCGCGGTGCCGACCGCGGGATCGCCGGCGGTGAGGGCGGCGGCCTGCTCCGTCCAGGTGCGCAGCAGGTCGGCGACGTCGGAGCGCTTCGTCGTGGTGAGGTCGAAGACGGCGAAGTAGGTCTGCTCCTGCGGGGCGTTGGTCACGCCCTGCTGGTGGGTGCCCCAGAACGGCAGGGTGCCGCCCTCGTCCTGGGTGCCGGGGGACGAGCCGCCGTCCACTGCCGCCGCGACGCCCGCGCCCAGCGCGACGCCGGCGCCCGCGCCGACGCCGAGGGCGGTCAGGAAGCCGCGCCGGCCGAGCCCGCCGGCCGACCCGGCCGCCTGATCCTCCGTCACTTGATGACTCCCAGCGCGTTGTTGTCGTCCATCGCGAAGTACACGCCGCTGTGGTCGGCGGTGACTGCGATGCCGAACAGGTCGCCGCTGCCGGCCGGGGTCTGCGCGGGGTCCTGGTCGAGCCAGGTGTTGGCGACCTGCTTGCCCGTCGTGGTGACCTCGACCAGCTGGCCGTTGAGTCCGTTGGCGACCAGCAGGTCGCCGTTGGGCGCGAGGGCCATCGACAGCGGGCCGTCGAGCCGGCCGCCGGAGGTCAGCGTGGTGCCGGTGCCCGCGCTGTCGCTGCGGGTGGCGGCCTGCGGGATGGCCGCGATCCGGTTGCCCAGGCGGTCGGCGACGTAGAGGGTGCCGTCGGTGCCGAGCGCCAGCCCGGTCGGGCCGTCCACGAAGGTGTTGGCGTCGGCCTGCTCGGGGAAGCCGCTGCCGATGACGGTCTCGGAGGTGACGGTGGGTGCCGCGTCGGCGGGCTCGTTCAGCTGGACGCGCACCACGGTGCCGGCCTGCTGGACGGGCTGGCCGACCGCCTGGATGCCGTGCAGGGTGTTGGTGACGTAGAGGGTCGCGGTGCTGCCCTGGTCGGTGGCGGTCAGGTCCCAGGGGCCGTCGAGGTCCCCGCCCTGGATGGTGGAGGCCACCTGGCCCTGCGGGTTGAGCACCAGCAGGCAGCCGGCGCCCTGGGTCGCGGTGGTCCCGTCGGTGCTCGGGGCACTGCCCACGATCACGTAACCGGAGGCGAGTTCGGTCATCGCGGTGGTCAGCCCGATGCCGCCGGGGCAGCCCGGCTGGTTCGCCGGGATCTGGGCGAAGGTGGTCAACTGCCCCTGCGGGTCGATCTGGACGATGGTGGTGCCGGTGCCCTGGAAGTTGGCCTTGCTGTTGAAGTTGTCCACCAGCACGTCGCCCTTGGTGATCTTCCCGGCGGTGGTCGTCGCCACGGTCACCGCGTACGGGTTGACGTCGAGGTTCTCCGGGATGGTCGAGGCGACCGTGCTGGTGGTGTGCAGGCCCGCGAGGAAGCCCGACTGCGGCTGGTCGGTGGAGGACTGCGCGCTGTCCGAGGGCGCGGGGGCGGGGGCCGAGGCAGCCGACGAGGCGGAGCTGGTGGTGGACCCCGAGGAGGAGCACCCGGCGAGCGCGACGGCAAGCAGCCCGATGCCCAGAGCCTGCAAGGCCCTGCCGGGTCCGGACGAGTCGGTGGGTCTGGTACGCCGCATCTGGTGATCCTTTCCAGCCGCCGGTGCGGGGGGACACGGGCGGAGAGTGCACAAAAGTAGGCAGGGTCCGCCTGGGCGAAACCGTGCTTAGGCAAGGTATACCTAACTTCTGGGAGCGGAAGCACCACCCCTGGCCCCCTTGGTGCGCAATTCACAGCGCTTGTCCAGGGGACGCTCAGGCTTCCTCGGGGTTGGCACGGCGGCGGGTCCGGGCGGCGGAGGATCGCCGTGGGCCCGGGGCCAGTGCGGCGGCGGTCGCCGTGGCCAGGGCGGCGATCGAAGTGCCCGTGATGACGGCGGGGTTGACCCACGCCGGGACGAGTTCGCCCGCGCCGCCGTCGCCGACGCAGCGGGCGCTGACCGGGAAGGTGCGGTGCACGACGCGGTCGGCCGGGGTGGAGCCCGAGAACGCGCAGTGCTGCTCCGTTCCCGTCAGCGAGTCGCCGCACCAGGTGCCGATGGCGAACGCGCCGAGGGCGACCGAGGCCCCGGCGAGGGCGAGCAGGAGCAGGGAGCCGGGGTTGAGCAGGGCGCCGGCCCGGGCACGGCGGAACAGGAGTGCCAGGCAGACCGCGAGCACCGGCGGGGTGATGATCGGGAGGACGAACAGGACGGCGGTGCCGGCGATCTCGGTCATGGTGGGAAGATCGCCGGGCGCCGCCGTCCGGTTCCGGTCCGCCGTCGCGTCAGTTCCCGGTCACCCGCAGCACCAGCTTGCCCGTGGTCGTCCGGCTCTCGATCCGCCGGTGCGCCTCGGCGGCCTCGGCGAGCGGGTACTCGGCGCTGATCGGGAGGCGCACCGAACCGTCGGCGACCAGCGCGAAGGCCTTGGTGGCCAGGGGGCGCAGCAGCTCCGGGGCGGTGCGGGCGAGGGTGAGGACCGAGAAGCCGGTGACCGAACGGCCGGGCCACAGGTCGGTCAGGCCGACCTGCCAGGCCGGTGCGCCGCTGGCGTTGCCGAACGCGACCAGCCGGCCGAACGGCGCGAGGGCCGCCAGGCTCCGCCGGAAGGCGTCGTCGCCCACCGGGTCGAGGGCCAGGTCGACGCCGCGCCCGCCGGTGGCCCGCCGGACGCCGTCCGCGAAGTCGTCGCCGACGAACACCTCGTCGTAGCCGGACGCCCGGGCGTGCTCGACCTTGTCCGGACGCGACACCACGCCGTACACCGCCCCCGCGCCGGCCAGTCGGGCGAGCTGGCCGACCACCGTGCCGACGCCACCCGCCGCGGCCTGGACCAGCACGCTCTCGCCCGCGCGCAGCCGTCCGGTCTCGTGCAGCAGGGCGTGCGCGGTGGGCAGCACGGTGGGCAGGGTGGCGGCGGTGCGCAGCGAGAGGCCGGCCGGGACGGCGAAGACGGTGGCCGCGTCGGCGATCGCGACCTCCGCGTACCCGCCGGACCCGGTCAGTGCGGCGACCTCCTGGCCGGGGGCGAGTCCGGTGACCCCGGCGCCGACGGCCCGGACCCACCCGGACACCTCGAGCCCCGGCTGGAACGGCAGCGACTTCAGCAGGTAGCCGGTGGAACGCTGCTTCACCTCCGCGAAGTTGACGCCGGCGTACGCGACATCGATGCTCACCTGGCCCGGGCCCGGTGCGGGGACGACGAGGTCGCCCACGGTCAGGACCTCGGGACCGCCGAGCCGTTCCACCACGATTGCGCGCATGACTGCCACCCTGCCCATCTGTCGGTAAGATGTTCAATGGAAAGCGAACACTTTGAGTGTATGGATTTGATCGAACACTTGGCAAGGGGGGCGGCCAGGGGTGAGAGACGGAGAGGAGAGCCGGGCTGATGAGCCATCGTGTGGAGCCGGAGCACACCCACCCCGACGAGGTCCCGGTCCAGGCGGCGCTGGCGGCGCTGGCCGACCCGGTGCGGCTGCGGATCGTCCGTGAGCTGGACGGCTCGCCGGACTGGGACCGGGCCTGCGGGACCTTCGACGTCCCGGTCGGCAAGGCGGCGCTGAGTCACCACTTCGCGGTGCTGCGGGCGGCCGGCCTGATCGAGCAACGGGATCGCGGTGCGAAGCGGGTCAACCGGCTGCGTCGCGCCGAGTTCGACGCCCGGTTCCCGGGGCTGCTGGACCTCGCGCTGCGCGGCTAGCGAGAATCACGGGACGGCGGCGAGTGGCGAGGGGGAGCGGATGACGGGCGGTCCCAGGGTTCGGTGGCGGGGCTCCGAGGACCTGCCCGGCTGTGTGGCGGCGCTCGAAGAGGTGCACCGGGCCGACGCCTACCCCATGCTCTGGCCCGCCGACCCGGCCCGCTGGTTGTGTGACTCCGACCTGCTCGCCGCCTGGGTGGCCGAGGTGCCGGGCGGTCCGGGCGGCGCCGCCGGCCCGACCCGGATCGTCGGCCACGTCACGCTGGTCCGCGCCGCCGGCTCCCGGGCTGCCGGCCTCTGGGCCGGCCGCACCGGCCGCGAGGAGCACCGGGCGGGCGCGGTCGGCCGGCTCTTCGTGGCGCCGGCCGCCCGCGGCCACGGGCTGGGCGCCCGGCTGCTGGGCACCGCTGTCGCGCAGGCCCGTCGCTGGGGGCTGCACCCGGTGCTGGACGTGGCCGCCGGCAGCACCGCGGCGGTCGCCCTCTACGAACGCCTCGGGTGGCGGCGACTGGAGACGGTCCAGGAGAGCTGGGTGCCGGGGGAGACCGTCGACGTGCACTGCTACACGGGTCCCGGGGCGCACCCGGTCGCGGCCGCCGGCGGTCGACCCGCCGCCACGGTCCGGACCAGCGACGATCACGATTCCTGATCGTCGCAGGTGTGGACCGCGTCTTGGTCCGGCCCCGGCCTCCGGCTTGACTCGGTCCCGGGCGCGGGGAGCGCCCGGAACCGACGAGGGAAGGACGGACCACCCCATGACCGCCACCGAGCCGAACGCCGCCAGGACCGCCGTCGCCGAGGCCACCGCCACCGCGCGGCCCGACACCGCCGCCGTCACCGAGCCGCGTGACGTGGTGCGGCGCTACTTCGCGGCGCTGGCGGCCGGTGACCAGCAGGTCGTCTGGGACTCCTGGGCCGAGGACGGCAGCTGCTGGTACGGCGGCGACCTGCCGATCTCGGGTACCTGGCAGGGCCGGGACCAGGTGGTCAACGGCTTCCTGGCGACCGCCTTCGCCCACCTCGACCCCGAGCGGGAGATCGGGATCCGGGTGACCAACGTCTTCGGCGAGGGCGAGCAGGTGCTGGTGGAGTGGGACTCCTGGGCCACCGGCCGGACCGGCCGGGCGTACCGCGAGAACAACATCGGCGTCTTCACCGTCCGCGCCGGGAGGATCGTCAGCATGCGCGAGTACGCCGACACCCAGCACTGGGAGCGCGCGCTGGTCGCCTAGCCCGTCGGGGCTGTCGGCCGAAGCCGGCGCGGGGGAGGGCTGGACAGATAGCTCTTAAAGAGAGCTAAAATTACCGTATGACTGGAACGGAGTTCACCGACGAGCTCGCCGACCTGCTGGTCGGGATACCGCGGCTGGCGCGGCGGCGGCTGCGGCAGGGGTTGACCATGCCGCGGTTGCGAGGGGCGCAGGTCGAGTTGTTGCGGTTGGTGTCGGCGACTCCGGGGATCCGGGTGTCGGTCGCGGCCAAGGAGCTGTGCCTGGCGGGCAATTCGGTGTCCACCCTGGTCAACCAGCTGGTCCGGATCGGTCTGTTGCGCCGTGAGGTGGACCCGGCGGACCGGCGGGCCGCGCGGCTGCTGCCGACGCCGGAGGCGGCCGCCCGGTTGGCCGCCTGGCAGGCCAGTCGCGAGGCGTTGTTCAGCGAGCAGGTGGCCCAACTCCCGGCCGCGGAACAGGCGGCGCTGGCCGCCGCGCTGCCGGCGCTGCGCCTGCTCGCGGACGGGCTGCGTGAACCGGAGCCCGGCGCCGGGCCGGTGGCGCTGCGCAGTGTCCCGCCGCAACTCGCCAGGGACCAGGGCGAGTTCGAGGCCGGATTCGGGAGTGAGTGCGAAGCCGAGTACGAGGAGGGCGAGGGCTGATGGCGGACGACGACCACACGCAGGCGCCGGGCGAGGCCGTGAGCTGTCGGGGGCTGGAGTACAGCTTCGGGCAGACCAGGGCCGTTGCCGGGATCGACCTGGATGTCCACACCGGTGAGGTGTTCGGGCTGCTCGGCCCGAACGGCGCCGGCAAGACCACCACCATCCGTGCGATCACCACCCTGCTGCCGGTACCGGCCGGCATGGTGCAGGTCTTCGGCAACGACACCGCCCGGCGCCGGATGGAGGTCCGCCGGCTGCTCGGCTACGTTCCCCAGCAGCTCTCCGCCGACGGCGGGCTGACCGGCCGGGAGAACGTCTCGCTGTTCGCCCGGGTCTTCGACGTCTCGCACCGGGAGCGGGCCGAGCGGGTCGCCCAGGCGCTCGCCGCGGTCGACCTGGCCGATGTCGCGGACCGCCTGGTCAGCACCTACTCGGGCGGCATGGTCCGCCGGCTGGAGCTGGCCCAGGCGCTGGTCAGCGCCCCCCGGCTGCTGGTGCTGGACGAGCCGACCATCGGCCTCGACCCGATCGCCCGGACCAGCGTCTGGGAGTGCATCGACGAGGTGCGCGCCGCCACCGGGATGACCGTCCTGGTCACCACCCACTACATGGACGAGGCGGACCAGTACTGCGACCGCCTGGCGCTGATGCACCGCGGCACCATCCGCGCGCTCGGCACCCCGGAGCAGCTCAAGCAGCAGGTCCGCGAAGAGGACCCGCACCAGGAGCAGCCGACGCTGGACGACGTGTTCCGACACTTCGCCGGCAGCGGCCTCGACCACTCCAACGGACAGGAAGGAGGGTTCGGCGATGTCCGCCGTACCCGTCGAACCGCTTCCCGCGTCGGCTGACCGCGGCGCCGGCGAGTCCGGCCCGCGTTACCCGATGCTGCTGACCCCGCCCAGCGCCCGTACCGGCTGGCAGTTGGTCCCCGCCCGGGTGTTCGCGATGTGCGCGGTGGAGCTGCAGAAGCTCCGCCACGACCGGACCGAGCTGTACACCCGTGCCGTCCAGCCGGCCCTCTGGCTGCTGATCTTCGGTGAGACCTTCACCCGGCTGCACGCCATCCCGACCGGCAACGTCCCGTACCTCGACTTCCTGGCGCCGGGGATCATCGCCCAGTCCGCGATGTTCATCGCGATCTTCTACGGCATCATGATCATCTGGGAGCGGGACTCCGGGGTGCTGACCAAGCTGCTGGTCACCCCGACCCCGCGGGCCGCGCTGGTGACCGGCAAGGCCTTCGCGGCCGGTGTCAAGGCGGTGATCCAGGCCGTCGTGGTGGTGCTGATCGCCGCCCTGCTGGGTGTCGCGCTGACCTGGAACCCGTTGCGGCTGCTGGGCGTGGCGGTGGTCGTGGTGCTCGGTTCGGCGTTCTTCTCCTGCCTGTCGATGACGATCGCCGGGATCGTGCTCACCCGCGACCGGCTGATGGGCATCGGCCAGGCCATCACCATGCCGCTCTTCTTCGGCTCCAACGCGCTCTACCCGGTCGCGCTGATGCCGGGCTGGCTGCAGGCGATCAGCAAGATCAACCCGCTCAGCTACCAGGTGGACGCGTTGCGCGGGCTGCTCATCGGCACCCACGCCCACCTGCCGATGGACTTCGCGGTGCTGACCCTCGCCGCCGCGCTGGGCATCACCTCGGCCTCCGCGCTGCTCGGGCGGCTGGCCCGCTGAGGGCGGCCGGAAGCCCGCCGGTCCCTCCCGATCAGGAGGGACCGGCGGGCTTCCGGCGTTCCCGCGGTGCTTCCGGCCGTCGGGTCCACAGCGTGATCCCCACTCCGAGGGCGGCCACCGCCACGCCGAGCGCGGCCCCCGGCCGGGCCCAGGAGGACGCCCCGGTGGGCGCGAGCGCGGCGAGCAGGACCAGGGCGGCGGCGCCGCAGGCCGCCAGCGCGGGCAGCGGCCCGGCCGGCCGGTGCCCGACCCCTCGGGCGTCGACCAGCAGCAGGTAGCCGAGCAGCAGGGCGGTGATCCCGGCCGCGAGCCAGGCCGGCGGGTGGTTCACCGCGGCCAGCAGCACGGCGGCGGTGGCCACTACCGTGTTGCGGTGCCGGGCCAGCCGGTCGCCCAGCCCGGCGAGGCCGTTCGTCCGGCGGCCGACCGCCGGTCGCGCGGTGGTCGGCGGCGCGGCCCACCAGGCGAAGCCGGCCGCGGCCAGCGGGACCAGCAGCTCGCCGCCGGTGTGCCCGGCCGGGTCGCAGGCGGCGACCAGCAGCGCGATGCCCAGGAAGCGAGCCACCGCACGGTCCAGTCGCTCCCGGGAACGCGCCTGGGAGGTGGGGGAGTTGGTCATCGGCTCCGTCCGTGGATCCGGCCGCGCGTCAGCGGGGCGAGGGTCAGGTCCAGCGCCTCGCCGGGGGTGTGGGTGACCACCGGGATGCCGCGGTTCCGCAGTGCGAAGCGCATCGCCCGCCGGTCCGCGCGCCACAGCCGCAGCGCCACCTGCCCGGTGGCGTCGTCGGGTTCGACGTACGGGTCGCCGGTCGGCAGCTCCACCACGACCAAGGGGTTGCCGCGGTCGGCGAGCTGGGCGAGCAGGTCGAGGATCCGCTGGTCGGCCAGCGGTGTGAAGGCGTACACCAGCGCGTGCCCGGGCAGCGCCGGCGGCGGCAGCCGGCGCAGGTCCGCGGTGCGCTGGCCGAGGTCCTTGCGCACCTCCAGCACGCTCCCGACGATCCGGTAGAACTGCCGGTCGCCGGAGTCGGCCCGCAGCCAGCGCAGCGTGCCGCCCACCGAGACCAGCCCGACCCGGTCGTGCCGCTTCAGGTAGGCGCGGGTCAGGCCGCTCGCCGCGCGCAGCGACTCGTCCAGCGTCGAACTGCCGGTCACCGGGTCGCGGAAGTCGCCCAGCGCGTCCAGTAGCACGACCGCGTCGGCGGTCCGCTCGGCGGCGAACTGGTTGATCTGGATCGAGCCGCGCCGGGTGGTGGACGGCCAGTGGATGCGCCGCTGCCGCTCGCCCCAGACGTACGGGCGCACCCCGACCACCTCCACCCCCTCGCCGCTCTGCCGGGTGGTGTGCTCGCCCAGCCGCTCGGGCAGCCGGACCGGGATCGGGGTCAGCCCGGCCCGGGTCGGCACCGGGAAGACCTCCACCTCGCCCAGTTCGGCCCGGACCGTGCGGCGGGCCAGCCCGCCGCTGTCGTAGAGGTCCAGGTCGACCGTGCCGAGCGTCCAGCGCCCCCAGCGGGTGGCCCGCAACTCCAGGACGGCGGTGTCGCCGGCCACCGTCACCGACTCCAGCAGCACGCCGGGGCCCGGCGAGAACACCGGGTCGAGCAGGCCGACCACGCCGTCGTGCCGCACCGTGATCCGGGCCGTCACCGTTTCGTCCTCGAAGCAGCGGCGCGGTCCGGCGGTCGCCTCGACGGAGAGCCGGTGCGGCCGGCCGTGCCCGGGGGCGGCCAGCGCCAGCAGCACGGCCGGGCCGGCGGCCAGGGCCAGTAGCCAGGCGTGACCGGTGACCAGCGCCGCCGCCGCGGCCGCGGCCGCCACGGTGAGCAGCCGCAGCGCCCGGTCGCTGACCCGCCAGTCCGGTGGCGGGGGGCTCGGCGGGCCGTCGTGCGTCGCGTCCACCGCGCCGCCGCGCCGACCGTACGTGCGCCGTACGTGCGCCGGCCGGGCGGCGGGTGCCTGCACGGTGCTGTGTCCGGTGGTCAGGCCCGCGTCCAGGGACCGCAGCGGGTCCGACTCGGGGGTCACGGCTGCGCGGCCGGCCGCGGCAGGGTCCCCGGCGTCGGCACCGACTCCACCAGTCGAGCCAGCACGTGATCGGCGGAGACCTGGCGGACCCACAACTCCGGCTTCAGGGTGACCCGGTGGGCCAGCGCGGGGACCGCGACGGACTTCACGTCCTCCGGGGTGAGGTAGTCGCGACCGTCCAACACCGCCCGGGCGCGGGCGAGTTGGACCAGGGCCAGGCCGCCGCGCGGCGAGGCGCCGACCTCGATCTGCGGGTCGCGCCGGGTCGCGTCGACCAGTGCGACGATGTAGTCGACCAGGTCGTCCTCGACCTCGACCTGCTCCAACGCGGCCCGCATGGCCAGCAGTTCGGCCGGGCTGCTGAGCGCCTCCAACACCGCCTCGGGGGCCGCCCGGTCGATCCGGGCGCGCAGCATCGAGGCCTCCAGCTCGGTGGCGAGGTAGCCCATCCGGACCCGCAGCAGGAAGCGGTCCAGCTGCGCCTCGGGGAGCGAGTAAGTGCCCTCGTACTCAATGGGGTTGGCGGTGGCGATCACCACGAACGGCTGCGGCAGCCGGTGCGTGGTGCCGTCCACCGAGACCTGTGACTCGGCCATCGCCTCCAGCAGCGCGGCCTGGGTCTTCGGCGGGGTGCGGTTGATCTCGTCGGCCAGCAGCAGCTGGGTGAAGAGCGGGCCGGGGCGGAACACCATCTCGCCGCTGCGCTGGTCGTAGAAGGGCGCGCCGGAGACGTCCGAGGGGAGCAGGTCGGGGGTGAACTGGATCCGCCGGAAGTCCAGGCCGAGCGTGGTGGCGAAGGAGCGGGCCAGCAGGGTCTTGCCGAGCCCGGGCAGGTCCTCGATCAGCACGTGACCGCCGGCCAGCACGCCGAGCATCACCAGCTCCAGCGCCCCGGGCTTGCCGACCACGGCGCGGCCGATCTCGTCGAGCACCTCGCGGGCGCGCTTTCCGGCCTGCTGCGGGGTCAGGACGGCCGCGGTCTCGGCGGCCTGCGGGACGGTCATGGTTCTCCGTACGTTCGGGGCGTTCGATGGATACGTGCGAGCGCGGGCCGGGCGGCTACAGCTCGTCCAGGCGGTCGGTCAGGGCGGCGAGCACCTCCGGCGGGACGGTGTTCCGCGGCGCGGGTCGTCCGGGGTCGAGCCAGGGCCAGAGCTCCGGGCCGACCAGGGCCGCGGCCCGGGCCGGCTCGGTGAAGAGCGAGACGCCGTGCGTCTCGGAGAGCCGGGCGGCGTAGAGCCGTTGCAGCTGGGGGCGGAGCGGGTGGAGGTAGCCGTCCTCCTCCAGTCCGTTGCGGATGGTCCAGTACCAGTCGCCGAGGCCCGGCTCCCGACCGGCCAGCAGCCGGGTCCGGCGGCGCAGGGTGCTGTCCTCGGAGCCGCCTCCGCCCACGTAGCGGGCGGTGACCAGGCCGGCGACGGTGAACAGCACGGCACCGGTGCCGGCCGCGGGCAGGCCGCCGACCAGCCCGAGCAGCAGCTCGCCCACCGCGGCACTGCCGAGCAGTTCGATCAGGGTGTGCCGGACCGAGCCGGGTTCGATCGGCGGGCGCTCGGCGGCCCGTGCCCGGTCGGGGAGGGGCAGTGCGCGGCGGCTCATCGGGCCACCGCCGTGGCCGGCCCACTGGTCTGCTCCGCGACCCGCTCGGCCAGGGTGGCCGCGATCGCGTCCAGCGCCACCCGGGCGGCGGCGACGTGGCCCTCGTCCATCGGGTGGCTGGAGTAGCGGGCCTCCCGGAACAGCCCGGTCAGGGTGCGGGTCTCGGCCGCCCCGACCGCGCCGCCGGTCACCGCGCGCTCCAGCAGGTCGGTGGGGCTGTCGGCGATCCGCCGGGCGATCCCGGACCGGCCGAGTGACTCCTCCATCGCCGCGTAGCAGGCGATCACCGCGGCCCGGGCGTCGCTGCCGCGCAGCGCCCGCCGTCCGGACTCGACGGCCTCGGCCAGCGCCTCGTCGGGGTCGGTCCGGACGATGACCGGACCGCCCGGCGCCGGCCGGTCCAGCGAACGCAGGTAGCGCACCGCGAGGACCGCGCCGACCACCACCCCGACCAGCAGCGCGAACTCGACCAGGTAGACGAGCAGCTCGGCCAGGACCGCGAGCCAGTGGGTCGACGTACGGTGCGGGGGGCCGTCCGGACCGGGGCCCGGCTGCGAGTCCCCGCCCATGGGCAGCTCCGGTATGGGGACGTTGGTCACCGGCTTGTCGGTGCCGGACTGGTGGTTGGAGACCGCCATCAGCAGCGGCACCAGCACCGCGCCGGCCGGCAGCAGCAGCCGCGCCGCCGCGCGCAGCCGCTCGGCCCGCGGAGTGGGGCCGTCCAGGTGACGGACCTCGTCGCGGTAGCGGGCGGCGAACCGGCCGGCCAGCACCAGCCAGCCGACGCCGAGCAGCAGGTCCAGGCCGAACGAGCCGATCGGCGGATGGGCGCTGCTGGTCAGCAGCCTGCCGGTGGGCCGCAGCACCAGGGCGGCGAGCAGCAGGCCGAGCAGCGTGACCAGGGCCGGCAGCCACCGTCGGTCCGGAAGCCGCTCGGCGGGTACCGGGTCGGCGGGTATCGGGCCGGCGGCCGGCCGGCCCGCGGGTTGCTGTGACTGCGTCATGCGACAGGTCCCCCCAGGTGCGGGTGCGCGGCGAGCCGCACAAGTGTGCAGCTTTGCACAGTGCCCCGGACGCTGTCAGCCCAGGGCCGGGTTTGCCCGAGCGGGTCGCCGTCCAGGTCGTCCGGGTCGTCCGGGCCGGACCGAGCGGTGATCCGGTGGGGTCGTTCGATCCCGGAACGCCGTGTGGCCCGCCCCGAATCCGGGGCGAGCCACACGGTACTGATCATCCGTCAGCCGGTCCTGATGCTGTCCAGGATGTCCAGCCGGGCCGCTCGGCGGGCCGGCCAGACCGCGGCCAGCAGCCCGACCAGCACGGCGGCCAGCAGGAAGCCGGCGATCGGCAGCGGCGGGACCACCATGCTGAGCCCCTTCATGTCGAGGGTGCCGGTGCCGGCCCAGGCGATCAGGACGCCCAGCAGCACCCCGAGCACCCCGCCGAGCAGCGCGATCAGCAGTGACTCCAGCCGGACCATCCGCTTGACCCCGCGACGGTCCAGGCCGACCGCGCGCAGCATGCCGATCTCCCGGCGCCGCTCGAAGACCGACATCGCCATGGTGTTGACGACGCCGAGCACCGCGATCACCACGGACATCCCGAGCAGCCCGTACATGATGTTGAGCGCCGCGGTGACCATCTCGCGGGACTCGTCGCGGATGTCCTGCTGGTCCTTGACCGAGATCAGCGGGTTGCCGCCGGTGGCGTCCTTGAGCGCCTGCCGCAGCGCGCCGGTCGGTCCGTCGACGCCCTTGACCAGTACCTGGTCCGGGCCGTGCCCGTTGTCGTGCGGGGCGATCACGGCGTCCGGCGCGAGGATGTCGGAGAACAGGGTGCTGTCGGCGAGCACGCCACCGACCACCAGCTTGCCGGGCGTGCCGTCCGGGTAGCCGAAGGAGACCGTGCTGCCCACCCCGAGGCCGGACTGCTTGGCGTAGCTCTGGTCCAGCAGCACCTGGCCCTGCTGGAGGGCGTCCAGCGAGCCGGCCCGGACGGTCAGCGTGGCGAGCTGGCCGATGGTGGCCGGGTCCACGCCGTTGGCCAGGCGGAACTGCGGGCCGTCGGCGGTGCCGCTGTCCGTGGAGCCGCTGGTCCCGGAGCCGCTGGTCCCGGAGCCGCTCTTCGCGGAGTCGCCGACCTGCAGGGGCATGGTGCGCAGCACGCTGCTGGCGGCCACCCCGGGCGCCTTGGCGATCTCGTCGCCGACCTCGGGGGCGAGCATCGAGAAGTTCGCCATCGAGACCGTGTAGTCGGCCTTCCGGTCGGTCGGACTCGACGTGTCCACGGCGTGGTTGACCGAGGCGCCGACCACGGTCAGCGCGGTGATCAGGGTGACGCCGATGGTCAGCGCGGAGGCGGTGGCGGCGGTGCGGCGCGGGTTGCGCAGCGCGTTCTCCCGGGCCAGCTTGCCCGGCGTGCCGAAGAGCCGGGAGAGCGCCGGACCGGCGAGCGCGATCAGCGGGCGGGCCAGCAGCGGGGTGAGCACGAAGACGCCGAGCAGGGTGGCGGCGGCGCCGAAGCCGACCGTCATGGTGGCCTTGCCGGCCGTCCCCGCGGCCATCACGGCCGCCCCGAACAGCGTGAGCAGGATGCCGACGGTGTTGCGCAGCCGCAGGCTCTTCTGGGTGGCGGGCTGGTCGCCGCTGCTCATCGCGGCCACCGGGGGGATCCGGGAGGCCCGGACCGCGGGCAGCCAGGCGGCCAGCACGGTCACCAGCACGCCGACCGCGACCGAGGTCAGCACGGTGGTCGGGGAGATCACCAGCGGGCCGTCCGGCAGGCCGGCGTCCATCGGCCCGTTCAGCAGCGCGCGGAAGCCGGCCGCGATCCCGGTCCCGGCAGCCAGACCGGCCACCGAGGCGAACGCGCCGACCAGCAGCGCCTCGGCCAGCACCGAGAGGGTGACCTGCCGGCGGGCGGCGCCGACCGCGCGCAGCAGCGCCAGCTCCTTGGTGCGCTGGGCGACCAGCATGGTGAAGGTGTTGGCGATGATGAAGACGCCGACGAAGAGCGCGATCCCGGCGAAGACCAGCAGCGCCTGGCTCAGGCGCTTGGTGGCCTGGGTGATCTGCTGCTGCTGGTCGGCCTCCAGCTGCTTGCCGGTCTGCGCGCTGAAGTCACCGCCGCTCGGCAGCGTGCTGTTGAGCCGCGCCAGCAGCGCGTCGGCGTCCGTGCCCGGCGCGCCCTGGACGTCGATCTCGTCGTACTGGCCCGGGGCGAGGTAGAGCTTCTGCGCGGTGGCGGTGTCGAACGCGGCGAGCGAGCCGCCGGCCGAGATCCGCGGGTCGTTGGTGCGCAGGATGCCGGTGAGCCTCAGCTGCATCACCGGGCCGTTGACGGCCACCCGCACGGTGTCGCCGACCTTGAAGCCACCCTTCTGGGCGGTGTGGGCGTCCAGCGCGACCTCACCCGGACCGGTCGGGCCGCGGCCCTCGACCAGCGGGTAGCGCGGGTCCTGGCCGTCCGGGCCCGGCACGAAGTTGGTGCCGGTGGTGGAGAAGCCGTCGCCGATCAGCGAGCCCTTGCGGTCGGCGATGCCGGCGAAGCCGCTCACCACACCGCGGGCCTGGGCGGCCCCGGGCAGCGTGGCGATCTTCTGCCGCAGCGCCTCGGTGAGGTGCACGTTGCTCTGGGCGCTGCCGGCGCGGTCGTAGCCGGTGGTCACCGCGGAGTTGTCGGCGACCGTGACGGCGATGTCGGTGTAGCTCTTGGCGTTCTGCGACTTCAGGGCGCTGCCGAGGGTGTCGGTGAAGACCAGCGTGCCGGCCACGAAGGCGGTGCCGAGCAGCACGGCGAGGGTGGTCATCAGCAGCCGGGCCTTGTGGGCCAGCACATTGCGCAGGGCGGTGCGATACATGGCTCTCAGTTCTGCGAGATCGTCGGGTTCGGTACCGGGCGGACGTGGCTGACGGCCAGTCAGCTGGTGCGGCCCTTGGCGTCGAACCGGCGCATCCGGTCCAGCACGCTGTCGGCGGTGGGCAGCGCGAGTTCGTCGACGATCCGGCCGTCGGCGAGGAAGACCACCCGGTCGGCGAACGAGGCGGCCACCGGGTCGTGGGTCACCATCACCACGGTCTGACCCAGTTCACGCACCGAGTTGCGCAGGAAGGAGAGGATCTCCGCGCCCGAGCGGGAGTCCAGGTTGCCGGTCGGCTCGTCGGCGAAGACGATCTCCGGGCGGCCGGCCAGCGCGCGGGCACAGGCCACCCGCTGCTGCTGGCCGCCGGAGAGCTGGCTCGGCCGGTGCGACAGCCGGCCGGACAGGCCGACCGTCTCCACCACCCGGTCCAGCCAGGCCCGGTCCGCCTTGCGGCCGGCGATGTCCAGCGGCAGGGTGATGTTCTCCAGCGCGGTGAGCGTCGGCAGCAGGTTGAAGGCCTGGAAGACGAAGCCGATCTGGTCCCGGCGCAGCCGGGTGAGCTCCTTGTCGGAGAGGCCCACCAGCTCGGTCTCACCGATCCTGGTCGAGCCCGCGCTCGCGGTGTCCAGGCCCGCCATGCAGTGCATCAGGGTGGACTTGCCGGAGCCGGACGGGCCCATGATCGCGGTGAACTCGCCGCGGCGGAAGGCCACGTCCACGGCGTCCAGCGCGACCACCCGGGTCTCGCCGGCGCCGTAGACCTTGCTCAGTCCGGTGGCGGTGGCGGCGGCTCCGACGGCAGTCATGGTGGTGCTCATGGGGGCTCCTGGGATCGCGGGAATGTGCTCCCGTCCATCCTGTTGCCCGGATCGGCCCGTTCAGTCGCCCCGCCGAACGGTTGCCCGAACCCCAGCCGACGGGACGGCGCGGGCGGGCCTCCTCCTCAGGTATGACGAGAACCCTGAGGCCTACCGTCCGCCGCGGAGGAACTCGCGGTTGAGCGTCGCGATGCCGCTCAGCGGGATGCCCTTCGGGCAGGCCGTCGCGCACTCCCCGGTGTTGGTGCAGCCGCCGAACCCCTCCGCGTCCATCGCCGCCACCATCGAGCGCACCCGCCGCCCGCGCTCCGGCGCGCCCTGCGGCAGCACGTTCAGGTGCACCACTTTGGCCGCGGTGAAGAGCATCGCCGAGCCGTTCGGGCAGGCCGCCACGCAGGCACCGCAGCCGATGCACTCGGCGTGCTCGAAGGCCAGCTCGGCCGCCTCCCGGGGGACGGGTGTGGCGTGCGCGTCGGGCGCGCTGCCGGTCGGCGCGGTGATGTAGCCGCCCGAGCCGATGATCCGGTCGAACGCCGAGCGGTCCACCACCAGGTCCTTCACGACCGGGAACGCGGCCGCCCGCCACGGCTCGACGTCGATGGTGTCGCCGTCCCGGAAGTGCCGCAGGTGCAACTGGCAGGTGGTGGTCCGCTCGGGGCCGTGCGCCTGCCCGTTGATCACCATCCCGCAGGCGCCGCAGATCCCCTCCCGGCAGTCGTGGTCGAAGGCGACCGGCGGTTCGCCGCGCAGGATCAGCTGCTCGTTGAGCGTGTCCAGCAGCTCCAGGAACGACATGTCGGGGCTGACGTCGGTGACCTGGTAGCTCGTCAGCGCGCCGGGTGCGTCCGGCCCGGCCTGCCGCCAGATCCGCAGGGTGAGGTTCATGTGTAGCTCCGCTGGGTGGGGTGGACGTACTCGAAGGCCAACTGCTCTCGGTGCAGCGTGGGTGCCCTGCCCGGGCCGGTGAACTCCCAGGCCGCGGCATAGCCGAACTCCTCGTCGCGGCGGGCCGCCTCACCGTCCGCGGTCTGGCTCTCCTCGCGGAAGTGCCCGCCGCAGGACTCGGTGCGGTGCAGCGCGTCCAGGCACATGAGTTCGGCCAGTTCCAGGTAGTCGACCAGCCGATTCGCGTGCTCCAGTGCCTGGTTGAGCTCCTGGCCGGTGCCCGGCACCTTGATCCGGCGCCAGAACTCCGCACGCAGCTCCGGGACCCGGGCCAGTGCCTTGCGCAGCCCGGTTTCGGTCCGGGCCATCCCGCAGTACTCCCACAGGAGTTCACCCAGCTCGCGGTGGAAGGAGTCCGGGGTGCGGTCGCCGTCCACGGCGAGCAGCCGGGCCAGCCGGTCGGCCGTCTCGGCGGTCACGGCGGCGACTTCGGGGTGGTCGGAGGGGACCGGCTCGGCCCGCAGGCCGGCCAGGTAGTCGTTGAGCACCGGCGGCAACACGAAGTAGCCGTCCGCGAGGCCCTGCATCAGCGCGCTCGCACCGAGCCGATTGGCGCCGTGGTCCGAGAAGTTGGCCTCGCCGATCGCGAAGAGGCCGGGCACGGTGGTCTGCAGGTCGTAGTCGACCCAGAGCCCGCCCATCGTGTAGTGGATGGCCGGATAGATCCGCATCGGCACCCGGTACGGGTCCTCGGCGGTGATCCGCTGGTACATCTCGAAGAGGTTGCCGTACTTCGCCTCCACCGCCGCCCGCCCCGACCGGGCGATGGCGTCGGCGAAGTCGAGGTAGACCCCCTGGCCGCCCGGGCCGACCCCGCGCCCCTCGTCGCAGACCTTCTTGGCGGCCCGGGAGGCGATGTCGCGCGGCACCAGGTTGCCGAACGAGGGGTAGGCCCGCTCGAGGTAGTAGTCCCGCTCGGCCTCCGGGATCTCGGCCGGCGGCCGGCTGTCGCCCGGGGTGCGCGGCACCCAGATCCGCCCGTCGTTGCGCAGCGACTCGCTCATCAGGGTCAGCTTCGACTGGTGCTCGCCCGAGCGCGGGATGCAGGTCGGGTGGATCTGGGTGAAGCACGGGTTGGCGAAGTACGCGCCGCGCCGGTGCGCCCGCCAGATCGCCGTCGCGTTGGAGTTCTTGGCGTTGGTGGAGAGGTGGAAGACGTTGCCGTAGCCGCCGGTGGCCAGCACCACGGCGTCCGCCAGGTGGGTGGTGAGCGCACCGGTCACCAGGTCGCGGGCGATGATCCCGCGGGCCCGCCCGTCCACCACCAGCAGGTCCAGCATCTCGGTGCGCGGGTGCATCTCCACCGCGCCGGCCGCGATCTGGCGCGACAGCGCCTGGTAGGCGCCGAGCAGCAGCTGCTGGCCGGTCTGGCCGCGGGCGTAGAAGGTGCGGGAGACCTGGACCCCGCCGAACGAGCGGGTGTCCAACAGACCGCCGTACTCGCGGGCGAACGGCACGCCCTGTGCCACGCACTGGTCGATGATCTCCACCGAGACCTGCGCCAGCCGGTGCACGTTGGACTCCCGGGCGCGGAAGTCCCCGCCCTTGACCGTGTCGTAGAAGAGCCGGCGGATCGAGTCGCCGTCGTTGCGGTAGTTCTTGGCGGCGTTGACGCCGCCCTGCGCGGCGATCGAGTGGGCCCGGCGCGGTGAGTCCTGGAAGCAGAACTGCACCACGCGGTAGCCCTGTTCGGCGAGTGTCGCGCCGGCCGCGGCACCCGCCAGGCCGGTGCCGACCACGATCACCGTCCGGCCGCGCCGGTTCGCCGGGTTGACCAGCTTCGCCTCGAACCTCCTTTGGTCCCAACGGAGTTCGATCGGCCCGGTGGGCGCCTTGGAGTCGGCGATCGGCGCGCCCTCGGTGTAGCCCGGGTAGTTCCCCGGCTCGGGGTTCGGCGGCTCGTGGTTCTCTGGCTCGCGGGTCATCGCACAACTCCGGTCATCACGCCGATCGGGACGGACAGGAACCCGGCCGTCAGCACGCCGGCCAGGACGTTCGCGGTGAGCTTCAACACCCGGTCACGGCGCGGGTTGTTGAGGCCCAGGGTCTGCGCGGCGCTCCAGAAGCCGTGCCGGACGTGCAGCCCGAGCGCGAGCATCGCGACACAGTAGACGCCGCCGTCGTACCAGGTGGAGAAGGCGGCCACCACGTTCTGGTACGGGTGGCCGGGCTCGCCGTGCGGGTTCACGGTCAGGGTGGTCAGGTCGAGGATGTGCCAGACCACGAACAGCGCCAGGATCACGCCGCCCCAGCGCATCGTCCGGGTCGCGTAGCTCGCCCGCGGCCGGGGGTGCGCGTACTTCCGCGGGCGGGCCGCCAGGTCGCGCCGGCTCAGCTGGTAGGCGGCCACCCCGTGCACCACCACCGCCGCCACCAGGCCGACCCGCACGATCCAGAGGAACCAGCCGTGGTGCAGGGCCGGCTCGCCGATGGTGCGCAGCCAGCCCGCGTAGCCGTTCAGGTCGTCCGGCCCGAAGAAGACCTTCAGATTGCCGAGCATGTGCAGCACCAGGTACAGCAGCAGCACCGCGCCGCTGATGGCCATCGCCGCCTTCTTGCCGACGGTCGACCGCCAGAGGGTCGCCACAGTGGAGGGACGTCGGCTCGTCCCGGTCGCCAGTGCCATGTCCACCACGCTAGGGAGCGGGGTGGGCACGCGTCCAAGACATGGTGGAGCTCACCGCGATAGGGGATGCCTATGATGGCTGGTGTGCAGTTCCAGCAGCTCCGCTACTTCGTGGCCGTCGCCGAGACCCGGCACTTCACTCGGGCGGCCGAGCTGGTGCGGGTCGCCCAGCCCTCGCTCTCCCAGCAGATTCGCTCCCTGGAACGGGAGTTGGGTGCCGAGCTGTTCCATCGCACGCGCGGCAACGTGGCGCTGACGGACGCCGGCGAGGCGCTGCTCCCACTGGCCCGGCGGATCCTGACGGATTCCGAGACCGCCCGCCGGGCGGTGCAGGAGACGGTGCAGTTGCGGCGAGGCCGGGTCCGGTTGGGCGCGCCGCCGAGCCTCTGCGTCAGCCTGGTGCCCGACCTGCTGCACGCCTACCGGGCCGCGCACCCGGGCGTGGAGCTGCAGATCCGTGAGGACGGCTCGCGCGACCTGGTGCGCACGCTGGCGGCGGGCGAGCTGGACCTCGCGCTGATCATCACGCCGGAGGCCGGGGCCCCGCTCGGGGGGTTGGTGGTCACCGAACTGCTGCACGAGGACCTGGTACTGGTGTCGACGGCCGCTCCGCGCGGTGGGCGGCGTCGGCGGGCCCGGATCGAGGATCTGCGGGACCAGCCGCTGGTGATGTTCCGCGAGGGCTACGACCTTCGGGAGGCCACCCTGGCCGCCTGTCGGGCGGCCGGCTTCGAGCCGCGGTTCGCGGTGGAGGGCGGTGAGATGGACGCGGTGCTCGGCTTCGTCCGGGCCGGGCTGGGGCCGGCGGTGCTGCCGGGGATGGTGGCGGCCCGCTCCGGGCTGACGGTCACCCCGTTCGCCGCCCCCGGCCTGGGCCGCACCATCGCCGTGGCGCACGGCCGCGACCTGCCGCTGACCCGCGCCGCCGCCGCCCTGCGCGCGGCCCTCCCGGCGCAGCTCGCGGCGGCACAGCGGGCGGGCGCCCTTCCGCCGGGCACCCGCCTGCTGGTGTCGTCCTAGGGTCCTCCGGCGTCGCGGGGCCGGAAGGATCCGCCGGACCGCCGGCCCCTAAGCGGGCAGCAGACCCTCGATCGAGGCGAGCAGCGCCGGGTCCTCGGGCTCGGTGCGCGGGCGGATCCGGGCTGCCACCGTGCCGTCGGGGGCGACCAGGAACTTCTCGAAGTTCCAGGCCACGTCGCCGGCCTGGCCCTCGGCGTCGGCGGTGCGGGTGAGCTCGGCGTAGAGCGGGTGCCGGTCGGCGCCGTTCACGTCGAGCTTCTCGAACAGCGGGAAGCTCACGCCGTAGGTGGTCGAGCAGAAGGTCTGGATCTCCTCGGCACTGCCCGGCTCCTGGCCCGCGAACTGGTTGCACGGGAAGCCCAGCACGCTGAACCCGCGCTCGGCGTACCGCTCCTGCAGCCGCTCCAGCCCCGCGTACTGCGGCGTCAGCCCGCACTTGGACGCGACGTTCACCAGCAGCAGCGCCTTGCCGCGGTAGTCCGCCAGCGAGGCGTCCGCCCCGGCCAGGGTGCGCAGCGGGATGTCGTACAGGCTCACAGTCGTTCCCCTTCGGCTCTCCACGAACACTTTCGCCCAGCCTATCCGTGCGGGCCCCGGCGCCCGCCGCCGGTGGGGACGCCGATGGGGCACGGGGTGGTGGCGGCTGCCCGTGGGACGGGACCCGGGGAGCGTTGTCGTTGCCGTGAACGTCGGCCGGGCCGACGTTTGGGGTGGCGGACCGGGCGGAGCTGTCGCACCCGGTGGCGGGGAGGTAACTGTGTGATGGTCAGAAATACGCTTCCGCGATGCGGCGTTCGGTGGGGGCTCGCGCGTGTCAGCGCCGGTGAGGGTGGTTCGGGCGCGGCACAGTGGCAGCTGGGTGGTCGGTACGTGCATGGCTCGAACGCTCACCCGTATTCTGACCTACCGAAACCGGTGGGTCGGCCTCGTTGCAGCCGTCCTGACCCTCCGCCCCTCGCCACGAACCGGACTTCCCATGACAGTACTTCCTGTGCAGAACGCTGATGTACCGCCTCAGGACCGGTCGGCCGGTCCTGCCGGACACCCCGGGCCGGACCTCCGCGAGGAGTTGCTCCGCTACGTCGAGCTGGGCGGCACCACCCTCGTCGCCGAGACCCACGCCTGGTACGCCGCGGCCGGTTCGGTGACCGGCCCCGAGGAGGCGCGGGCCGCGTCGACCGCCCTCGCCGAGATCCGCGGTGGCGACCTCGCCGGCGCCCGGGAGGCGGCCACCCGGCTCGCCACCGTCGCCGCGCTGCGCGAGCCCGGCACCGCGACCGAGGTCAACGCCCTGGTCGCGCTGGTGCGCAGGGTCCAGGACACCGCCGCGACGCTGCGCGTGGACGCCTACCAGGCCGACCTCGACGCGCTGGCGGCGGCGACCGCCACCAGCAACTGGCGCCGGGAACGCGGGATCAAGCTCTCCTGGGGCCGGCGCCGCCGACTGCGGGCCGAGGCGCGTCGGCTGGCCGCCGCCGACCGGCCGCGCCGCGAGGTCCTGCACGAGGCGCTGGTCGCCGCGCTGGCCGAGCGGTCGGAGTGGGCGCTGTGGGCGACCGGCGCGGCCGGCACGGCCCCCGGCGTGCGGGCGCTCGACGGTGAGCTGGTGGACGCCGCGGCGCAGGCGGCCGAGGCGCTGGCCGCCGGGCTGCGCAAGCTGGACCGGCTGCTGCCGGAGGGGGACCTGACCATGCTCCCGTTCGACGACCTGGCGGACCTGGTGGACCGGCTGGCCGCGGACGAGGGCACCCTCTACCGCCTGCCCGAACTCCGCACCCTGCGGGAGGGGCTGGAGGCCGGTGGTCTGGGCGAGCTGCTCGCCGGGCTGACGGCGGGCCGCGCCGACCGTTCGGCGGCGGAGGCCGCGTACCGGCGCCACACGGGTGAGGCGGAGGCCGCGGCGCGCAGTGCCCTGGCGGCCGGCCCCCGGGAGTCCCGTGAGGACGTGGTGGCGGAGCCGGAGGCCGAGGGGGCGGCCGCGGTCGAGGTTGCTCCGGTGGAGGCTGCGCCGGTGGAGGTGGAGCCGGCTGCGGTCGAGGTTGCTCCGGTGGAGCCGGTGGAGGAGGAGGTGGAGCCGGCCGCGGTGGAGCCGGCTGCCGCGGAGGTGGAGCCGGCCGCGGTGGAGCCGGTGGAGGAGGAGGCTGAGGCGGTTGAGACCGCCGAGCCGGTGGTCGTGGAGGCGGTCGAGCCCGCGGAACCGGCTGCCGTTGCGGAGCTCGAGGACGGGGAGGACGCCGCTGCCGACGCGGTGGTGGCTGAGCCTGCGGAGTCCGTGATCGCTGAGGCTGTCGTGGTCGCCGAGCCGGTGGTCGCCGAGGAGCCCGAGCCCGAGCCCGAGTCCGTGGAGCCGGTGGTCGTCGAGGTCGCGGTGTCCGTGACGGCCGAGGCCGAGGCCGTGGCGGTCGAGGTGGAGCCGGCGCCGGTCGCCGAGGTGGAGCCCGCGCCGGTCAAGCGGGTGCGGCGGCCACGGAAGCCCGAGGTGGTGGCCGGGCGGCCGGTGACCGCGTACACGCCGGAGCAGCTGGTGGCGCTGGTGCGGTGGATCGACGGCGACACCGTCGAGCGCACCGACGACGAGCTGCTGCGTGCGGCGATGAAGGAGCTGGGCTTCGCCCGGCTCGGTCCGCGGATCAAGGAGGCGCTGGGCGCGGCCGTCGCGGCGGTCCGTCCGGGGGCCGGCGACCTGGAGGGCTGAGGCCCGGGCAGCGGTGGTGGCAGTGGCCCGGTGCGAGGAGGGGAGTCTCCTCGCACCGGGCCACCGTCATTTCCCCGTCAGCAACTGCGCAGTTCGGGCGTCTGGTTGAGGAGCTGCGACCGGATGGACGTGAACTTCCGGTAGGCGTCGCCCTGTTCGGCGCCGAGCGGGAAGACCGCGACCCGGTGGCAGTTCATGAAGGCCAGCCGGACCCCGAAGTGCCGCTCCAGGCTGCCCCGGATCGCGTCGCTCGCCAACGCCCGCAGCAGCTGGCCGCGTTCGGCGTCGGACGGCGGCTCGACGGTGTTGTCGGCGAACGGGCCGCCGGACGTGCCGAGTTCGCCGGTCAACTGCTCGATCAGCTGGTAGGCGTAGGGGAGTGAGGTGCGGATGGTGTCGACGAAGTCGGCTTCGTCCACCTCGCCCTGTTCGGCCTGGGCGAGGAGGTCGGGGGAGACGGTGAGGGACATGGAGAGCTCCGGGGGCAGAAGGTAGGAGGCAGAAGGTACGGACGGCAGGAAGAGCCATCATGGAAATGAAAGCCATTTCCATGATGCTTTGTCAATGGTCCGCCGGGGCAGCAAAAAGGCGCTGCCCTGCCCCCCGAGGGGAGCAGGGCAGCGCAGCGCTGTCGGCCGACCGCTACGGCAGCGGCACCGACGCCAGCGGGGTGGGCGGTACGCCCTTCAGCGCGCCGCTGATCGCGTCCCGCCAGATCGGGCCGGCCAGCGTGCCACCGAAGGCCTGGCCGACCACCTGGCCGCCGATGCTCTGCCCGTTCAGCGGGGCGATCTTGTCGGTGTCGCTGACCACGGTGGCGCCCGCCATCTGCGGCGTGTAGCCGACGAACCAGACCTGCTTGCTCTGGTCGGTGGTCCCGGTCTTGCCCGCGCTGTCGCGGTCGGTGAGGCCGGCCGTGGTGCCGGTGCCGTCCTGGACCACGCCCTTGAGCATGGTGGTGATCGAGTCCGCGGTGTTCTGCGACATCACCTGGGTGCAGTTGGCCTGCGGCACCGCGATCGACTTGCCGTCCGCGGTGGTCACCGAGGCGATCGCGGTCGGCGTGCAGTAGGAGCCGTGCGCGGCGAAGGCCGCGTAGACGCTCGCCATGTCCAGCGGGGTGAGGCTGTTGCTGCCCAGTGCCATCGAGGGGACCGCGCTGAGCTTCTGGCCGCCGGCCTGCTGGGTGATGCCGAGCTTGTTGGTCATCTGCACGACGTTGCAGAGCCCGGTGTCGCCCTCCAGCGAGGCGTAGTAGGTGTTGACGGAGAGCGCGGTGGCCTGGCTCATGTCGAACGGGCCGACCAGCGAGGTGGAGTCGTTGTGCACCTGGCCGCTCGCCGGGTACTTGTTGCCGTCGCAGTCCGTCATCGCCGGCCAGGTCTCGCTGTACGGCGAGGGGTAGCTCTGGGACGGGTCGATGCCGTTCTCCAGTGCCGCCGCCGCCACGATCGGCTTGAAGGTCGAGCCGGGCTGGAAGCCCTGGCCGCCGCCCATCGACTTGCCGACGTTGAGGTTGATCGTGGTCTGGTTGGCGTTGAAGCCGTACGGACGGCTCTGGCCCATCGCGAGGATCTGGCCGGTGCCCGGCTGGACGATGGTCATCGCGGTGGCCGCCTTGTCCGAGGCGTACACGTGGCTGGTGACCGAAGCCTGCAGCGCGGCCTGCGCCTTCGGATCCAGGGTGGTGTGGATCTGCAGCCCGCCGCGCGACCAGAGCGACGACCGGTCGGCCGCGGTGGCTCCGAAGGCCGGGTCGTTCAGCACGGTCTGCTTCACGTAGTCGCAGAAGAAGCCCTCGCCCTGCTGGGCGGTGATGCAGCCCTGCTGGGGCGTGGTGGGGTTGAGCTGGATCGGGGTGGCGATCGCCTGGTTGGCCTGGTCCTGGGTGATCGTGCCGTACTGGGCCATCTTCTGCAGGACGGTGTCCCGCCGCTCCTTGGCCGCCTTGGGGTTGGCGATCGGGTCGTACCCGCTGGGCGACTGCACCAGGCCGGCCAGCAGGGCGGCCTGCGGCAGCGTGAGCTGGTTCGCGTGGACGCTGAAGTAGCGCTCGGAGGCCGCCTCGACGCCGTACGCCTGCTCACCGAAGAAGGTGATGTTCAGGTAGTTGGTCAGGATCTGGTCCTTGGAGAGGGTCTCCTCGACCTGGATCGCGTACTTCATCTCCTTGATCTTGCGGCCCATGGTCTGCGCCTGGGCCGCCAGGACCGCCTGCTGGTTGTTGCCGGCCTCCTCGACGAAGACGTTCTTCACGTACTGCTGGGTGATCGTCGAGGCGCCCTGGACACCGCCGCCGTTGGCGTTGTTGCTGATCGCCCGCAGCACGCCCTTGAGGTCGATCGCGCCGTGCTGGTAGAAGCGGTTGTCCTCGATGTCGACCAGGGCGGACTTCATCAGCGGGGATATCTGGTCGCTGGGGACGACCGTGCGGTCCCGGTCGAAGACCGTGGCGATCACGCCGCCGTTGGCGTCGTAGATCGTCGAGGCCTGGGTGAGCGGTGGCGCGATGAAGTCGTCCGGAAGGCTGTTGAAGTCCTCGATGGCGCCCTTGGCGCCCAGCCCGAGACCGCCGACCGCGGGCATCGCGATCCCCGCGGTGAGCACGCCGGCCACCGCGCTGACGCTCAGCAGCTTGGCGGCGAGCCGGGCCTTGTGTACGAACGAGCCTTGGTGCGACGCAGACATGCCTCAGAGCCTAAGCATCGATTATGAGTAAATCGGACCAATCGGCGCGCGAAGAACGTCACAAGCCTGCGACAATGTGCGTCCACGGAGCATCGGGAGGCCTCCATGTCCAGCAGCCCGGAGCTGCCCGGCCCGCTGGCGGCGCTGGCGCCGCTGCTGGAGCACTACGGCTACGCGGCCGTCGGGCTGCTGGTCTTCCTCGACAACGCGGCGATCCCGGTGCCGGGCCAGACCGTGCTGATCCTGGCCGCGGTCTACGCGGGCGCCGGGAAGCTGAACCTGGCGGGGGTGATCGCGGTCGCCGTCGCCGCCGCGTTCGCCGGGGACTGCGCCGGCTACCTGATCGGCCGCTCCGGCGGCCGGGCGCTGGTGCACCGGTTCGGCAGGTACGTGCTGCTGACCCCCGAGCGGCTGCACCGCGGTGAGGAGTTCTTCGCCCGCAACGGCGGCAAGGTGGTCACCATGGCCCGCTTCATCGACGGCCTGCGGCAGACCAACGGCATCATCGCGGGCATCACCGAGATGCCCTGGCGCGGGTTCCTGGCCTTCAACGCGCTCGGTGCCGCGATCTGGACCGGGGTCTGGGCCGGTGCCGGGTACGCGGCCGGCGACCACATCGACCAGGTCTACCGGGAGTCGTTGCGCTACCAGCTCTACCTGCTGATCGCGGTCGGGGCACTGGTGGTGGCGCTGCTCGTCAGGCACCTGGTGCTGCCGCGGCTGCGGCGCTGAGCCGCCGCCGCGGCCGGTTACGGGCTCGGCCCCGCCCGGGGGCCGAGCCCGCGGGATCAGGGCAGCAGGCGTTCGACGGCTCGGGCGCCGTCCCGCTCCAGGGCCTGCCGGGCCTTCTCGATCCGCTCCGGCGTGGGGTCCTGCCCGCGCGCCATGACGAGGTCGATCGGGTCAACCGGGTGCTCGCCCCCGGAGTGCAACAGGTGGTCGGGCGTGGGTGCCTCGCTGATGGGCTCGGACATGGCTTGCCTCCGTTGGTCGGAGCGGTCGGCCGAATGGCCCTGCCTAACGAGTGTGGAGCCGAAACGGTCCTTCGCGCACCCGGGAGAGCCGGCGGATCGGTGTCCACCGTTCGCCGGATTGGCCGTCCGGGGGCGCCCCGGTTCCCACGGCGTGCTTAACCTGCCCTCATGACCAGCCACGATGTGACGTCCCGGGTCGGGGCGCGTTCCCGGGAGCAGGTTGAGGACGCGCTCGCGCGTCTCGAGTACATCGGAGATCCCCCGTTCGAGGCCTCTCGGTTCCACCGCGGGGCGCTGGACGGCTACCGCTGGGCGCTCAGCCGAAGTCCGCTGGCGCCGATAACCGAGAGCGTGGCCAGTGGACCGGACGGCCCGTGCCCGGCACAGCTCGGCGCCGAGCAGCAGGCCGCCCAGGTCCGCGAGCAGGACGAGCGGCTCGGCGCCGAGGAACGGGACCACGCCCGCGGAGTGCGGGCCGCGCTGGCCTGGGTGTCCGGCCGCAGCGACGTCCAACCCTGACTCTCCCGAAAGCCCTGACACTCCCGGAAGCCCCGACTCTTCCGAGTGTTCTGATCCTCCCGAGTGTTTACCGGCGGCCGATCGTGCCGCCCAGGTGCCGGCGCAGGAACTCCAGCTGGTGCCCGAGCAGGTTGCCGAACCCCGGGCCCCCGGCCAGGTGGGTCACCCCGCTCAGCGGCAGCACCTCGTGCGGTCGGCCGGCCGCCAGCAGCGCGCCGGAGAGCCGCAGCGTGTTGGCCGCGACCACGTTGTCGTCCGCCAGACCGTGGATCAGCAGCAGGGGCCGGCTCAGCCGCTCCGCGTCGAGCAGCAGCGACTCCGCGTCGTAGCGCTCCGGCTGCTCGTCCGGGTGGCCGACGAAGCGCTCACGCCAGTGCGTGTCGTAGAGCCGCTGGTCGGTCACCGGTGCGCCGGAGACGGCCGCGTGGAAGACGTCGGGCCGCCGCATCACCGCCGCCGCGGCGAGCGTCCCGCTGAACGACCAGCCGCGGATGCCGACCCGGGACAGGTCCAGCTCCGGGCGTTGCCGGGCGGTCTCGTGCAGGGCGGTCACCTGGTCCGCCAGCACCGGGCCCAGGATGTTCCGGTGGATCTCGCGCTCCCAGCGCGGCCCGCGCCCGGGCGTGCCGGCGCCGTCCGTGACCAGTACCGCGAAGCCCTGCTCGGCGAACCACTGCGAGACGAACGCGTGTCCGTTCTGGTCGTGGACGACCTTCTGCGCGGCGGGCCCGCCGTACGGGTCGAGCAGCACGGGCAGCGGCGCGTCGCCGGCGCGGTGCCAGGACGGCAGGAAGAGCAGGGTCCGCAGCTCGCGCGGGCCGACCGCGGCGAGCTCGACCCGCAGCGGCAGCACCGGGTGCTCGGCGTGCGAGGTCACGGACAGCGCGGGTCGGTCCGCGCGGAGCACCTCGGTCCGACTGCCCGGCCGGTCCAGCGAGCGGGTGGTCAACACCAGCGTGCCGGCCCGCCGCACACCGGTGTGGACGCCCGGCCCCTCGCCGATCCGCCGCGCGCCGGTCTCCGGGTGGTGGCTCCAGAGCTGGGTCTCGGTGGGTTCGGCGGAGGCGCTGAAGAGCACGGTGTCGCCGTCCACCCCGAGCACGGCGCGCACCTGCAGCCCGGCCGGGGTGACCGGGCTGCCGTCCACGGTCAGGTGCCGGGTGTCGCCGAGGTCGGCGGTGCCGAGCAGGGCCCCGGCGGCGGTGCGCGCGGGCAGGCCGGGGACCAGCTGCACCCACGCCTCGTCGCGCTGCTCGGTCAGCGTCCGGGTGCTGCCGTCGGCCGGGTCGATCGCCAGCAGCCGCACGGTGCGCTGGTCGCGGGTCTGCACGGCGGCGAACGGGCCGTGCGCGTCCCAGCCGGCCGCGGTCAGGTACTCGAAGGCGGCGTGGTCCCACCCGACCTCGGTCCGGCTGCCGTCCAGGTCGGTGAGCCAGAGCGTGACCTCGGCGTTGGCGGTGCCGGCCGCCGGGTAGCGGACGGCCCGCGGCGGGGTGGCGGGGTTGGCCGGGTCGGCCAGGTACCAGACCGTGACCGGGGCCTCGTCGACCCGGGCGATCAGCAGCCGGGACCCGTCCGGGGCCCACCAGTAGCCGCGGTGCCGGCCCATCGACTCGGCCGCCACGTGCTCGGGCAGGCCGAAGCCGACGGCCGGCCCGTCCGGCTCGGCGACCGCGCGGTCGCCGGTGCCGTCCGCGCCGATGACCCGGACCGCGCCCTCGCTGACGTAGGCGATCAGGCGGCCGGCCGGGTCGGGCCGCGGGTCGACCACCGGCGCCCGGGCGGGCAGCCGGCGGGCGGCGCCGGTGGCGGTGTCCACCGCCCAGAGGTCGCCGGAGAGCGCGAAGACGGCCAGCCCGGCCGCCGCGTCGGTGGCGTACTCCACGACGCCGCCGCCGGCCTGCCGGGTGCGCTCGCGGCGGGTCCGCTCCGCCTGCGAGAGCTGCTCGACGGCGCCGGAGAGCAGGTCGGCGGGGTCGACCAGCAGCCGCTCGGTACCGCTGTCCAGGTCGAGGGCCCAGAGACAGCTCGACGGGTCGTCGCCGGCCCGGCTGCGCAGGAAGAGCAGGCCCGCGCCGTCCGCGGTGACGGTGAAGGTGGTGGGGGCACCCAGGGTGAAGCGACGGGTGCGGGCGAGCTGGCGGGGCAGCTCGTTCGGCTGGGGCACTTGGTTCGTCGGCATGCTGACACACTCTCACCTGGCCGGTCGCCGGCGGCAGGGGGTCGACCGGGGCGGCCGGCGGCGGCCGGGGGCGGGCGGGCCGGGGGCGGGGTTGGGAAAAGGGCCGCCCAATCTCGTCGTCCAGGGTGCGATCGGCGCCCGACAGGGCCAGGCTGGGTCCGTGGACGGAGTCGAGCGGGCACACAGGGTGACCGGATCCGAGTCCGCCCCGCCCCTGGAGACCTCACCCTGGAGCTGACCCGATGACCTCCGATCTGACGTCCCACCAGCTCACCGCCGCCCGCCCGCCGATCGCGATCGACTACCACCCGATCGACGGTCCCGCCCAGCAGCTGCTGGTGAGCGGCGAGCAGCTGCACGCCAACGCCTGCCTGTACTGCGGCAGCGAGCAGCAACTGCACACCGCCGGACACGCGTACACCCACAGCGGCGGCCTCGGGTGGGTGGTGGTGGCCTGCGCCGCCCACCTCACGCTGGCCCGCGAGCAGGGCCTGCCCGGCGGGCCGGGCGACGCCCGGGCGGCGGTGCCGGAGCAGGAGGGCGGCGGTGGGACGGGCGAGGAACCCGGGGCCGTCGCCCTGGACGGATCGGGCGCGGTGCCGTCGGCCGGGTGAGCGCGGGTCGGTCGGCCCCGCCTCCCGGGTGGGGGCGGGGCCGACCGCCGTCCCCGACGGCCCGGTCAGGCCGGGGCGCCGAAGTCCTGGGTCCACCACGGGCCGCCCGGGCCCAGCTGGACTCCTATCCCGATCTGCTTGAAGCCGCAGTTGAGGATGTTGGCGCGGTGGCCCGGGCTGTTCATCCAGCTGCCCATCACCGCGGCCGGGTCGGTCTGGCCCTGGGCGATGTTCTCGCCCCACAGGCTCCAGTGGTAGCCGGTCGCGTCGATCCGCTGCTGCGGGCCGGCGCCGTCGGGGTTGGTGTGGTCGAAGAAGTGCCGGACCGCCATGTCCACGGACTGGCCCTGGGCGGCCTGCTGCAGCTGCGGATCGATGGACAGCGGGCCGCAGCCGTTCTGCGCCCGCTGGGTGTTCACCAGGTCGAGCACCTGCTGGGCGAAGGTGGCGATGGTGTTGGCGTTGGCCGCGTTGGCCGGGTTCTGGGCGGCGCGCGGGGCGGGGGTGGCGCTGGTGGCGGCCGTGGCGGACGGGACGGCGGGCGCGGTGGTGCTCGGTGCGGCGGAGGGCGGGGCCGCCGTGGTGGTGGCGGGGGAGGCGGACGGCGAGGCGGTGGCACTGGGCGTGCCGACGGCGGTGCCGGCGGGGTCGGGGGACGCCGGGCCGGAACGGACGGGGTTCGACGGGACGGTGACGGCGACCGGGGGCAGGCCGCTCCCCAGGGTGTCCAGCGCGGCCGGCCGGCCGAGCACCGGTCCGGTGGCGGCGGTCTGGCCGGGGTCGTGGGTGACCGGGGTCAGGCCGTCCCAGACCAGGCCGGCGGCGGTCGCCGTGGCGAGCGCGCCGAGGGCCAGCGCGGCCAGCCGGCGGCGGCTGGTGGTGGTCCGGCGGCGGCGCCCGGCACCGGCGGACCGGCGGTGGCCGGTGGTGGTGCGGTGGCCGGTGGTGGCGGTGCGGCGGCGCGAGCGACGCGGTCCGGCGCCGGCCCGACCCGGGTGTGTGGCGTCGGACGTCGGGGAGGCCGACGTTCCGGTCCTGGCCGGTGCCGGGACCGAGCCGGACGTCGACACCGTGTGCGGGTGGCGCGGCAGCGGGAGCAGCGCCAGCCCGGCCAGCAGCCCCTCGGCCGGCACCAGGTCGTGGGCCTGGCCCCGGCAGCTCGGGCAGGCCCGGACGTGCCGGGCGATCCGCTTGCGCCAGAGCGCCGCCGGCACCCGGTCCCACGGCCTGGTCAACGCCGCCAGCTCCGCACAGCCGGGGGCGGCGGCCAGCGCCCGGACCACCAGCCGCGCGGTGTCCAACCGCTCCCGCATCCGCTGCACCCGGACCGCCGCGTGCTGCGGGGTCAGCTCCAGCGCCCCGGCCAGCTCGGTCCGGCCCAGCTCGCCGGCGGCCTCCTGCCACCACAGCGCCAACAGCTCACCGTCCTCCGGATCCAGCCAGCGGGTCGCCTCGGCCACCTCACGCCGCTGCCCGGCCAGGCCGAGCCGGACGATGGTCGCCCCGACGAAGTCCGCCCCCGGATCGGCGAGGTCCCGGGCGTCGTCCAGCGCGCCGCGGGCCGGCGCGGCCTGCTGGGCCCGGTGCCGCCGGCGCACCTGGTTCATCGCTATCGCCACCAGCCAGGACCGGAACGCGGCCGGCTCGCGCAGCCCGGCCAGCCCGTCCACCGCGTGCAGCATGGTCTCCTGCACCACGTCGTCGGTGTCGGGGTGGCCGTTCAGCGCCCGGCCCACGATGTTGTAGACCAACGGCAGGTGACCGGCGATCAGCTCCTGCCCGGCCTGCCGGTCGCCGGCCTGTGCCGCGGCCACCGCCGCGCCGTACCGTTCGGTATCCACCCGTGCCCACCTTCTGCGTCAACTGCCCCGTCCACTGTGGGAGAGCCGCCAGGACGGGACGGATAACGGAAATTCGTACGACGGATCGACCGGATCGGCCCGGGGGACGATCCGCCTGCGGGGACCCTAACCGGCCGACCGGCGTCAGGTGGCCGTCGGCCGTGGGGCGTCCGGGGGACGTCGGGGTTCAGGCGACCGGAAGGCGGGCCACGAAGCGGGCGCCGCGCGGGGAGTCCTCGGCGGTGAGCGTGCCGCCGTGGTGCGCGGCCAGGTCGCGGGCGATGGCCAGGCCCAGGCCGGCGCCACCGTGGTCGCGGCTGCGGGCGTCGTCGAGCCGGGTGAACCGCTCGAAGACCCGCTCGCGGTCGGCCGCCGGGATGCCCGGGCCGTCGTCGACGACCTCCAGCACGGCGGTTCGCCGGTCCGGCCCGTCGACGGTCAGCGAGACCTGGATCCGCTCGTGGGCGAACCGCTGCGCGTTGTCCAGCAGGTTGGTGACCAGCCGGGTGAGCCAGAGCCCGCTGCCGGCCACCTCGATCCCCGACGCCAGCTCGGCCCGCACCGGCACCCGGTCGCCGCGCCGGGAGGCCACCGCCTTGCGGACCAGCGCGGTCAGGTCCAGCCGGCCGTCCGGCACCGGCTCGGAGGCGTCGATCCGGGCCAGCAGCAGCAGGTCGGCGGCCAGCTGCTGGAGCCGGGCGGTGTCCTCCAGCGCCCCGCTGATCAGCTCCGGCCACAGCTCGCGATCGCGGACCGCCAGCGCCACCTCCAGCTGGGTGCGCAGCACGGTGATCGGGCTGCGCAGTTCGTGCGAGGCGTCCGCGATGAACTGGCGCTGGCGGATCCCGGAGGACTCCAGCCGGTCCAGGGTGGCGTTCATGGTGGCGGCCAGCCGGGCGATCTCGTCGTGGGTCTGCGGCACCGGCACCCGGCGGTGCAGGTCGCGGTCGCTGATCTCGGCCACCTCGGCCCGGATCGCCTCCACCGGGCGCAGCGCCCGCCCGGTCACCCACCAGGTGACCAGGCCGACCGTGAGCAGCAGCAGCGGGACGCCGACCGCGAGCGCGGCGGCGGTGGTGTCGTCGGCGGCGTCGGCGTCCCGCAGCGAGGTGCCGGCGTAGACGGTGACCAGGCCCTGCGGGGTGGCGCTGGTGACCTGGACCACCCGCTGGCGGTGGTCCGAGCCGAGCGGGCTGATGTTCCAGGTGCTGAACACGGTGCCCGGGCTGGTCGGCCGGTGGTTCGAGATCGCCGGGCGGCCGGCCAGGTTCTGGCTGGCGGTGAGCACCTGCCCGTGCTCGTCCACCACCTGGAGGAAGTCGGCACCGTGGGTGGGCGGCAGCAGCCGGTCCAGGTGGCCCTGCTCGGCCAGCTGGGCGACCGCGTCGGCCTGGGCCTGGGCGTCGCTCTCGGCGTTGTGCAGCAGGTTGGCGTCGAGCAGGCCGAGCAGCGCCAGCGAGGCCAGCGCCAGGGCCAGCGCGACGACGGCGCTGGCGCCGAGGGTGGCCCGGGAGCGCACGGTCATCGGCCGCAGCCGGCGCAGCCCCTGCCGCCAGCCGCGCGCCGGCGCGGTGCCGGTGGACGCCTCAGCCACCGTCGGTCGCCAACCGGTAGCCGGCGCCGCGCACGGTCTCCAGCGCGGACCGCCCGAACGGTGCGTCGATCTTCCGCCGCACCGCGCTGACGTGCACCTCGACCAGGTTGGGCGCGCCGTCGAAGGCGGAGTCCCAGACCTGTTCCAGGATCTCCCGCTTGGGCACCACCTCGCCGGCCCGCCGGGCCAGGTACTCCAGCACCGAGAACTCCCGCGCGGTGAGCCGGATCTCCGTGCCACCGCGGGTGCAGCTGTGCCGGGCCGGGTCGATCACCAGGTCGCCGAACTCCAGGGTCTGTGGCCGGCGGCGCCCGGTGCGCCGGGCCAGCGCTCGCAGCCGGGCCAGCAGCACCACGTACGAGAAGGGCTTGGAGAGGAAGTCGTCGGCGCCGGTGTCCAACGCCTCGGCCTCGTCGTACTCGCCGTCCTTGGCGGTGAGCATCAGGATCCCGGCGTCGTTGCCGGCCGCGCGCAGCCGGGCGCAGACCCGGTAGCCGTTGAGGCCGGGCAGCATGATGTCGAGCACGATCACGTCGTAGTCGTTCTCGCCGGCCAGCCACAGGCCCTGGGTGCCGTCATGGGCAACGTCGACCGACAGGCCCTCGGCCTGAAGGCCCCGCTGCAGAGCCGCGGCGAGCCGCCGTTCGTCCTCCACCACCAGTACGCGCATGCCGGCCAGCATCGCAGCCGAGCGTGACGGTTTCCTGAAGATGGCTTCAGCTGACTTCAGCCTGCCTTCAGCTCCGGAGTTCCATGCTGGGCCGAGCCGGGCACGAGTTCCGGACGTCCTGGACGGCGGTCGACGGGAACGGCGACGGTCGACAGGGTGCCCAGCGGCGGGTGAGGACCACCGAGCCGTCGTGGAGCGGCCACCCGTCGTTCGTGGCGGGTCCATGTCCGCTCCCGCTGAGCGGCCTACGGTCACGTGCCTGGCCGGCCCGAGGGACTCGGGCCGGCCCCGGAAGGGATCCCGGGGCCGGCCCGTCGGCCGTGGTGAGGCTCTCCGAGCCCGCGCTGTCGCAACCCTCCCGATGCAAGGAAGTCGACGGGAGCAGCGGGCCCGCTGGGGGCCGCCGCGCCCGTCCTGGAAGGAGCCTGATGCGGTCGACAAAGCCGCGCCGGATCACCGTGGTGTCCGCGAGCGTGGGGGCGGGGCACGACGGAGCCGCCCGCGAACTGGTCCGCCGCCTGCGGGCAGCCGGCTTCGAAGCCGAGTGCCACGACTTCCTCGACCTGCTGCCGCGCGGCTGGGGGCGCCTGCTGCGCGGCAGCTACGCGCTGGAGCTGCGGGTCGCGCCGTGGGCCTGGGGTTGGCTGCTGCGCGGGCTGGAGCGGAACCGCTCCTCGTCCGGGCTGGTCGGCGCGCTGTTCGCGGTCGCCGGCGGTCGCCGGACCCGGGCCGTGATCGGCCCGGACACCGCCGCGGTCGTCTCCACCTACCCGCTGGCCAGCCAGGCGCTCGGCCGGCTGCGCCGGCGCGGGCGGGTGACCGTGCCGGTCGCCACCTTCCTGACCGACATGTCGGTGCACCCGCTCTGGGTCGCCGACGGCGTCGATCTGCACCTGGCCCTGCATCCGGTGGCCGCCGCACAGGCCGACCGGCACGGCGCCGCCGCGGTGGAGCTGGTCGGCCCGCTGGTCGGCCCGGCCTGTCGGCCGGCCCGCTCGGAGGCCGAGCGGCTGCGCGAGCGGACCCGCTTCGGGCTGCCCGCGGACGGGCCGATCGCCCTGGTCACCGCCGGCTCCTGGGGCGTCGGCGAGGTGGAGCGGACGGCCCGCGAGATAGCCGCCACCGGCCTGGCCGTCCCGGTCACCGTCTGCGGCCACAACGAGGCGCTGCGCGAGCGGTTGGCCGGCAGCGGGGCGGGCGTCGCGCTCGGCTGGGTGGACGACATGCCCGCCCTGCTGCGCGCCTCCGACGTGGTGGTGCAGAACGCCGGTGGGCTCACCTCGCTGGAGGCGATGGCCAGCGGCGTCCCGGTGGTCAGCTACCGTTGCCTGCCGGGCCACGGAGTGACCAACGCGGCCGCGCTGGACGAGGCCGGCCTCGCGGTGTGGATCCGCGACGAACGCCGACTGGCCGGCGCGCTGCGTGCGGCGCTGGCCGGTCCGACCGTCCCGGCGGCGCGCCCGGTGCCGGGACCCGACCACGTCGTCGCCGAGCTGGCCGGCGGCGCTCCCGTCCCACTCCTGGAGGTGGCCTCGTGAGGACCACGCGCATGCTGGCGGCCGCGGCGGGCGGCCTGGCGGTGGCGCACAGCCTGCCCGCCCTGACCTCGCTCGGCGCGCTGCGCCCGCTGCTCGCCCCCGGGCTGAGCGGCCCGGGCGACCGCGGGCACGTCGCACTGACCTTCGACGACGGGCCCGACCCGGCCTCCACCCCGCTCTTCCTGGCGGAGCTGGAGAAGGCGGGGGTCAAGGCGACCTTCTTCCTGCTCGGCCGGATGCTGGTACAGGCCCCGGAACTGGGCCGCGAGCTGGTCGCCGCCGGTCACGAGGTCGCGGTGCACGGCTGGCGGCACCGGCCGCTGCTGGTCCGTGGCCCCCGGGCCACCCGCGACGACATCGCCCGGGCGCGCGACCTGGTGGCCGACGTCACCGGCCAGCAGCCGCGCTGGTACCGCCCGCCGTACGGGGTGCTGACCGCCTCCGCCCTCCACGCGGCCCGGCAGGAGGGGCTGACCCCGGTGCTCTGGACCCACTGGGGTCAGGACTGGACGGCCAAGGCGACCCCGGACTCGGTGCTGCGCACCCTCACCCGCACCCCGCTGGCCGGCGGCACCGTGCTGCTGCACGACTCGGACGTCACCTCGGCCCCCGGCGCCTGGCGCTCGGCACTGGGCGCGCTGCCCCGGCTGTTGCAGCTCTGCGCGGACCAGGGCCTGCGGGTCGGTCCGCTGCGCGACCACGGCCTGCCGGCCCGCCGCCCGGCGCCGGTGGCCAACCGGCGCCTGGAACTCGTGCGCTGAATCCCGCGGAACCGGCTCCCGGGCGGCCACGTCCAACCGGCGTGGCCGGGCGTCGCGGCGACGCCCGCGGAGCCGGTGGAGCGGGGTGGGCGGAATGAGGGTCGGACGGACGGTGGCGGCGCTGCTGGTGGCCGCGGCGGTGGCCGGGTGCGCGAGCGGCCCGACCGCGCGGCCCGCCGCGCAGGTGCTGCGGGTGACGGCCACGGCCGCGCCGCCCGCGCCGGCGGCCGGCGAGCTGGCCGCGACCGCGGCCGGGACCGACGCCTTCGGGGTGGCCCTCTACCGGCAGCTCACCGCGCAGGGCGGGCAGCAGGACCTGGTGCTGTCGCCGTCCGGCCTGGCCACCGCGCTGGCGATGCTGCTCCCCGGCGCCCGTGGCACCACCGCGCAGGAGCTGGCGACCGTGCTGCACACCTCGCTCCCGCCCGAGCGGTACGCGGTGGCGATGGGCGCGCTCGACCGGGCCGCCCAGCCGGCCGGCGCCGGCCGGACCCCGACGCTGGTCCTGCGGGAGGCCGACAGCGTCTGGACCCAGCAGGGCTACCCCGTCCAGCCGGGCTACCTCCAGACGTTGGCCCAGGCCTTCGACACCGGGCTGCGCACCGCGGACTTCGCCAAGGACCCGGACGGCGCCCGCAAGGCCGTGAACGCGCTGGTCGAGCAGCAGACGGACGGTCAGATCAAGGACCTCTTCGGTCCGGGCGCGGTGGACGCCTCGACGCTGCTGGCGCTCACCGACGCGCTCTACCTGAAGGCCCAGTGGCAGCACCCGTTCGAGCAGGCCGCCACCACCGACCGCCCGTTCCACCTGCTGGACGGCAGCACGCCGCAGGTCGCCACGATGGCCCAGACCGCGACCTTCCGGTATGCCGAGGGCAGCGCCGGAGCGCCCTGGCAGGCGGTGGAACTCCCTTACGCTGGTGGTGACTTGGCGATGGACCTGATCGTCCCGGCACAGGGCGGCCTGGACGCGTTCCGCAGCGGCCTGGACGCCGCCGAGCTGGACCGGATCCTCGGCGGCCTGAGCGACGCCTCGGTGGACCTGACGCTGCCCCGGTTCGGCTTCGAGACCGGCGACAGCCTGGTCCCGGCACTGACCGCGCTGGGCCTGCGCTCGGCCTTCGGCCCCGGCGCCGACCTCTCCGGCATCCCGACGCCCGGGACCACGCCGCAGCCGCGGGTGGGGGCGGTGGTGCAGAAGGCCAGGATCTCGGTGGACGAGGCCGGCACCACGGCGGCGGCCGGCAGCGGGGTCGCGGTGGGCACGACGGCCGTGCGGCCGCCCGCCCGCTCGGCTCAGCTGCACATCGACCGGCCGTTCCTCTTCCTGATCCGCGACACCGCGACCGGCCAGCCGCTCTTCCTCGGCCAGGTGACCGACCCGCGGCAGTGACCGAGCCGCGGCAGTGACCGACCGCCACGACGGGATCGACGGCTACGACGGCTGCGTGTTGGTCAGCGCGGCGGCGGCCAGCACCGAGCCGTCCGCGGTGACCAGGCGGATCCCGGTGACCGGTGCGGAGGTGGGGGGGTACGGGCCGGCCCAGTGGCCGTAGCCGTCGCTGAGCGGGAAAGAGCCGACGGTGACGGTCGAGCCGTCGCCGCGCTGGATCTCGCAGCGGATGGTGCCGGTGGCCATGATGCCGTCGGTGTCCACCGACAGGTAGACCCACGGCGAGCCGCCGGTGAAGACGAAGGCCTGGCCGATCTCGTGCCCACCGGCGTCGAGGTGGGCGGTGAGCATCACGCTGGCCAGGGCGGAGGCGCTGGTGGCCGGGTTGGCGGGGGGATGCTGCTCGGTGGCGTTGCCGATCGCCCAGCCGCCCGCGCCGGCCAGCGAGAGGGCGGCGAGCGCGAGCGAGGCCCGCCGCAGACGGCGGCGGCGCGAGCGCTGGGGCGGTACGCCGATGCCGATCCGCTGGAGGGTCCGGGCCTCGAACCCGACCGGCGGTTCCTCGCCGGGTATCAGGTCGAGCAGCGCGTCGGCGACGAACGCCAGCTCGCGGATGTGCTCGCGGCAGCCGGGGCAGTGCTGGAGGTGCTCGACCGCCGCCGCCCGCTCGCGGGCCGGCAGCACCCCGAGCGCCAGCTCGGCTCCGATCTCGTGGAGCTGCTCGCAGCTGAGCCGGAAGGTGTCAATCATGGTCGACCCGCTCCGTGGGGGGTCCCGGCGTGGAGTCGGAGGAGGCGCCCCGGAGGGGCTCCGGGCAGGGACTGGTGAGCGCGGTCCGGATCTTGCCCATCGCCGCCCGGATCCGGGTCTTGGCGGTGCCCAGCGGCACGTGCTCGATCTCGGCTATCTGCTGGGCGGTCATCCCGTAGATCCCGGCCATCACGATCGCCCGGGCCTGGGAGATCGGTAGCTCGGCGACGGCGTTGCGCAGCTCCGCCGAGGACTCCTCGGCCAGTGCCTGGCGTTCCGGGGTGTGGGTGAAGGCTTCGAGCAGCGGATCCAGGTCGGTCGGATCCAGCGGGGCGGTCCGGCGGGCCCGGACGGCGTCGATCGCGAGGTTGTGCGCTATCGCGGTCAGCCAGGTGCGGACCGAGCCGCGCCGCGAGTCGTACACCTGCGCGTAGCGGCAGGCCCGTTCGAACGTCTGCTGGGCGATGTCCTCGGCCAGGTGGATGTCGCCGGTCACGGTGACGGCCACGCCGAAGATCTTGTGCTGGAAGCGTCGCACGAAGGCCACCGCGATCTCGGGATCACCGGTCATCAGGCCCGCCAGCAGCGCCTCGTCGGGCATACGTTCCAGGGGAACGCCGATTCGGTGCATGAGTCCAATACGTAGCACCGGGTACGAAGGATTGCCCGGCGAGGACCGCCGTGATCAGTGACCGTCCGAGGGCGTGACGTCCCGCCCGCTGGGCGGCGCCGGCCCGTCCAGGAGCGGGGTCGGCACGGGAACGGTGGGCGCCCGGCGGGGTCGGGCCCGGGCGGCGGTCGACCGCCGTGCCGAGGCCGCGGGGCAGCCGCCGGCGGGTGGAGATCAGCGGGGCCCGTTGCTCCAACCGGGGCGGCCGGCCGGGATCGTCGTCCGGGATCGTCGTCCGGTTCCGCCCGGGCGCCGGAGGGGTCGGCGACCCTCGCCCAGCAGCCGCTCGGCCGCCTACCGCGCCGGGCCGACCCGGGACGGCAGGGAGGTGCGGCGGACCCGGCGCGGGGCGCGCCCGTCCGGCCCGTGCAGCCGGTGCAGCCGTGCGTAGCCGGCGCCGCGCGCCAGCAGCTCCAGGTGGGTGCCGCGTTCGGTGATCCGGCCGTGGTCGAAGAGCAGGATCTGGTCGGCGTCACGGACGGTGCGCAGGTTGTGCGAGATGATGATCGTGGTCCGCCCGTTCATCAGCCGGCGCAGCGGCTCCAGCACCCGCTCGCCCGACTCGGCGTCCAGCCCGGTGGTCGGCTCGTCGAGCAGCAGTACCGGGGCGTCCCGGACCATCGCCCGGGCGATCGCCAGGCGCTGTCGCTGCCCGCCGGAGAGGGTCTGGCCGCGCTGGCCCACCACGGTGTCGTAGCCCTCCGGCAGCCGGCGGATGAACTCGTCCGCGTCGGCGGCCCGGGCGGCGGCGGTGATCTCGGCGTCGGTGGCGTCCGGCCGGCCGTAGCGGATGTTGTCGCGAATCGTGCCGTGGAAGACCAGGGTCTCCTGGAGCACCACCGCGATGTCCTCGCGCAGCTCGGCCAGGCCCCGCTCACGCAGGTCGACGCCGTCCAGCCGGACGGATCCGCACAGTGGGTCGGCGAAGCGCAGCAGCAGCTTGGCCGCGGTCGACTTGCCGGCGCCGCTCGCGCCGACGATGGCGAGTGTCGAGCCGGGCGCCACCCGGAACGAGACGCAGGAGAGCGCCAGTTCGGACGTGCCGGGGTAGTGGAACGACACCCCGTCGAACTCCACCTCGCCACGGACCGGTTCGGGAGTGCGGGGGCGGACCGGCTCGGTGACCTGGGGGCGCTGGTCGAGCAGGTCGATGATCCGCTCCGCGGAGGCGGCGGCCGCGTAGGCGGTGTTGCTCAGCTGCGACAGCTGGTGGACCGGCTCGTAGAGCTTGGCGAGCAGCGCGAGGAAGACCAGCAGTCCGCCCAGGGACAGCGTGCCGTTGGTGATCTGCCAGGTGCCGAGCCCCAGGACCAGGAGCGCGCCGGCGAGTTCGAAGAAGTCGACGACCGGACCGAACAGCGCGCTGATCCGGGTCGCGGTCATCGCCGCGTCGAACCGGCCGACGTTCTCCCGCTCGAACCGCTGCTGTTCCCAGTCCTGGCGGTTGTAGGCCTGCACCAGGGAGATGTTGCCGAGCACCTCCTCGGCGACCGAGCTGATCGAACCCGTGCGCCGGCGTCGCTCCCGGGAGGCGGCCTTGATCGGCAGTGAGAAGCGCCGCGCGGCCAGCCAGAACAGCGGCGTGATGAGCAGCGCGAGCAGCGTCAGGCTCCAGCTGAGGTAGCTCAACACGCCGATGAAGACGCCGAGTTGTAGGACGTAGAAGGCCGCGTCGGCGGTGCCGGAGAGCAGGAAGGTCTCCACCGTGTCGACGTCACCGGTCACCCGGGAGAGCAGGTCGCCCAGCCGCCGTCGTTCGAAGAAGCCCGGTGAGAGGCGCTGCACATGTCGGAAGACGTCCGCCCGCAGGTGCAGCAGGAAGCGTTCACTGACCCAGGTCGACAGCATGGTGTCAGCGAACCCCAGCAGACCGCCCGCCAGTGTGAGCGCCAGGTAGGCGAGCGCGATCGGCACGAAGAGCCGCAGGTCCCGGGGGATCACGACATCGTCGATGACCACCTTGAAGAGCCACAACTCCGCCGCCTCCAGGGCGGGGGTGAGGAGGCCGAAGAACAGGACCAGCCAGAACCAGCGGCGACCGCCGCGGGTGTACGGCCAGAAGCGCCGGAACACCTCGCGCAGTGGCAACGACGGCGCGGCGTCCGCGGTGTCCCCGCCCGGTTCGGTCCCCACGGAGGGTGGTGGGCCCGGCTCGGAACACGACTGGAGTGTCATCTCACCCGTCCTCGGCGCTCGGCATGACAGTGCTAGGCAAAGCCCAGGCCGGGCGGAGGCCCGGCCTGGGCGAAGCTACTGACGGGATCACCGGCGCCCGTGGCGGTGGTGCCGGCGGTGGCGACGGTGCCGCCGGTGTCCACGACCGCCTTCGTCGTGGTCGTGGTGACGACGCCGGCGTTCCGGGGCGAGGGTGTTCAGGAACTGCATGATCTTCTCCTTTGACGACCCCTGTCGGGGTGACTGAAGAAGATACGTTGGTGGGCCGTCGAGGGATTGCTGTCGCCGAGTACCTTTTTGAGTCTCCTTTCGAACCGGCTCCTGACCACCGGTCGGTCTGATCAGTGGTCGGCCGGCTCCAGCACCGCCGGGAGGGCCAGGTGCCCGTTGGAGATGAAGGACTCCATCGGGGTCAGCTGCTCCCCGGTCAGCCGCAGCTCGGGGAAGCGTTCGAAGAGCGCGGGCAGCGCGATCGCCGCCTCCAACCGGGCCAGCGGCGCGCCCAGGCAGTGGTGCGCGCCGTGACCGAAGGAGACGTGGTCCTTGACCGGGCGCAGCAGGTCGAACTCGGTCGGCCGCTCGGGGTGCACCAGCGGGTCGCGGCCGGCGGCCGCGTAGCCGATCAGGATCGCCTCGCCCTTGCGGATCAGCACGTCGCCGGCCTGGATGTCCTCCACCGCGTAGCGCAGCGGCAGGTTGGCGACCGGGGCCTGCACCCGCAGCGTCTCCTCGACGACGTCCTGCCAGGCCGCCTTGCCCGCCCGCACCAGGGCCAGTTGCTCGGGGTGGGTGAGCAGCAGGTGGATGGCGTTGTCGAGGAGGTTGACGGTGGTCTCGTGGCCCGCGCCGATCAGCAGCAGCAGGGTGTCCACCAGCTCCTTCTCGGTGAGCGCCGCGCCCTCGCCGGACTCCTCGTCGTCCCGGGCGCTGATCAGCACGCTGGTGAGGTCGTCGGCCGGCTCCCGGCGCTTGATCTCGGCCAGCTCGTGCAGGATGCGGTACGTCTCCGCCGTGTTGGCCTCGGCGTCCTCGGGGGTGATCGCGGTGTTGAAGAAGCCGTCCACGCAGGTGCGCAGGCCCGGGCGGAGCGAGTCGGGCACGCCCAGCAGCTCGCAGATCACCTGGATCGGGAGCGCGTAGGCGAACCGCTCGCGCAGGTCCGCGGCGCTGCCGGCCGGGGTGGCCGCCAGCTCGTCCAGCAGGGTCTGGGTGATCTCCTCGATCCGCGGCCGCAGCGCCTCGCTGCGGCGGGAGGTGAAGGCGCTGGAGACCAGCTTGCGCAGCCGCCGGTGCTCCTTGCCGTAGGCGGTGAACATGTTCTCCACCGCGACCCAGATGGTCAGCGGCCAGTCGGCCGGTATCTCACCGTCGACGAACGCGGTCCAGTGCCGGCGGGCGTCCTTGGAGACCCGGGGGTCGGCCAGCAGCTGCTTGACCAACCGCTGGCTGATCACCGACCACGCAACCACCCCGCCAGGGAGTTCCACCTTCGCCACCGGGCCGTCCTGGTGGATCCGCCGGGATTCGCCGTGGATGTCGGTGCCGAGGGTGTCGAGGCGGTAGGGGCAGGTGCCGGGCTGTTCCATGCGGGACCTCCGGGGACGGGGCCGGGCACCGCGGTGGCGGGCGCGGCCGGTGAGGGGGCGGCCGGGGACGGTACGGCCGTGGCCGGGTGGGTGATCGGGCCGGTGCCGGTCGCCGGGGGGAAGGTCACCGGCAGCTCGGTCAGCGCGCGGTGGAACGGGCCCGGGCGCCAGCGCAGTTCGTGCGCCTTCACCGCCGGTTCCAGGTCCGGCAACCGGTCGAGCAGCCGTTCGACGGCGGCCGAGGCGATCAGCCGGGCCGGGCCCTGGGCCGGGCAGGCGTGCGGTCCGGCACTCCACGCCAGGTGCGCCCGGTTGCCGGTCCGGGCGCGGCCGGCCAGCGACGGGTCGGTGTTCGCGGCGGCGAAGCTGATCACCACCGGCTCGCCCTCGGCCAGCCACACCCCGGCCAGCTCCAGGTCCCGCACCGGGAAGTGCACGGCGTAGTTGGCCATCGGCGGGTCGGTCCAGAGCACCTCGTCCAGCGCGTCCTCGACCGGCAGGCTGCCACCGGCAAGGTCGCCGGCGAACCGGTCGTCGGAGAGCAGCAGTCGCAGGGTGTTGCTGATCAGGTTGAGTTGGGGCTCAGTGCCGGCGCCCATCAGCAGCACCAGGTGGTGCAGCATCTCCTCGTCGTCCAGCCCGGCCGGGTGGGCCATCAGCCAGGAGGTGACGTCCGGGCCGGGCCGACCACGCTTGAGTGCCACCAACTCCAGCATGACGGCGGTCAGTTCGGCGTTGGCCCGCTCGGCGTCCACGCCGTCGAAGATGCCGGCCATCCCGGCCACCATCCGGTCGCCCAACTCGGGCGGCGTACCGAAGAGTTCGTTGAGCACCAGGAGCGGCAGCGGCTTGGCGTAGTCGGTCACCAGGTCGGCCCAGCCGCGCCAGGCGAAGGCGTCGATCAGTCGGTCGGCGCTGCGCTCGACGTAGCCGCGCAGCGCGTTGGGGTCGATCCGCTCCAGCGTGTCGTTCACCGCGCCGCGCAGTCGGGCGTGCGTGTCGCCGTCCGCGAAGAGGCAGTTGGGGCGGAAGGCCATCATCGGCACGGCCGGGCTGTCCGGCGTCACCCGGCCGTCGGCCAGACCGCGCCAGCGCCGGGCGTCCTTGGAGAAGCTCTCCGGGCTGCGCAGTACGTCCAACGCGGTCTGGTACGAGGTGACCAGGGTCGCGTTGACGCCCGGGTACAACTCGACCGGGGCGAGCGGGCCGTGCTGTCGGAGCCGGGTGTAGACGGCCGCCGGGTTGCTGGTGAACTCCTCACCGTGCAGCGGGAATCCGCCGCCCGGCGAGTGGTGCGCGGGGCAACCGGGCGGCGGCTGGCGGTCGTTCACACGGGCTCCAGATCGGTACGGGGGAGGTCGCTGCGGCTGAGCAGGTACTGGACGAGGGCGATCAGTGCCTCGGTGGCCGAGCGCGGGTCGCGGGCGTCGCAGCTCACCAACGGGGTCTCCGGCAGCAGGTCGAGCGCCTCGCGCAGCTCCGCCTCGGCGAACTCCGGTGCCCCGTCGAAACGGTTGACCGCGACCGCGTAGGGCAGGCCGTGCTCCTCCAGCAGGTCCATCACCGGGAACGAGTGGTCCAGCCGCCGGGTGTCGGTCAGCACCAGGGCGCCCAGCGCGCCGAGCGTCATGTCCCGCCAGAGCGGGGTGAAGCGCTGCTGGCCGGGGGCGCCGAACAGGTAGAGCACCAGGCTGCGGTTGAGCGTGAGGCGGCCGAAGTCCATCGCCACCGTGGTGGTCTCCTTGCCGGGCACCCCGGTCAGGTCGTCCACCAGCTCGCCGGCCCGCGTCATCGGCTCCTCGGTGCGCAGCGGCGGGATCTCCGAGAGGGTGCCGACGAAGGTGGTCTTGCCGACCGCGAAGTGACCGGTGATCAGCAGCTTGGCCGCGGTGGTGACGCCCGCGCCGAGGTACTCGACCCCCGTCAGCGGGGTGGCCGTCGGTTCAGAGCCGGGCCCGTAGGCCATCGAGCACCTCCTGCAGCAGTCGGGATTCGGGGAGTTGGGCGCGCGGCACGGCGGCGCGGGTGAGCAGGTGGCCGCTGTCCACCAGGTCGCCGAGCAGCACCTTGGTCACGCTGACCGGTAGCCGCAGGTGCGCGGCGACCTCGGCCAGCGAGAGCGCGCCGCGGACGCACAGCTCGACCATCCGCCCCTTCTCCGGGCTGAGCCCGCCGGTCGGCCGGCCCGGCACCGCGCTGACCAGGGTGACCAGGTCGAAGGTGTTCCGGGTGGGCTGCGAGCGCCCGTCGGTGACCACGTACGGCCGCACCAGCCCCTGCTCGCGCCGGGGGCGGGTCACCGGGTGCTCCCGGCGTCCTGCCGCGGCGGTGTGCTCAGCTCCCGGCCGAGCCGGTCCACCAGCTTCTGCATCCGGTAGCTGACCGCCTCCATGTCCACCGACTCGCCGGCGGAGACCGCGAGATAGGCCCCGGGGCCGGCGGCGACCAGGAAGACGTAGCCGCCGGCGAACTCGATCAGGGTCTGCCGCCAGGCGGTCGGCTCGGGCTCGCAGAAGCCGGCCGTGCTGCGGCTGATCGACTGCAGGCCGGAGAGCGCGGCGGCCTGGCGCTCCGCCTCGTCCCGGCCGATGCCCGCGGAGTGGGCCCGCAGCAGCCCGTCGGCGGAGAGCAGGATCGCGTGCCGCGCCTCGGGGACCAGCAGCAGGTCGTCGAGCATCCAGCCCAGGTCGTTGGTCGCGTGGCTCTGCAGCCGGATGTTCATCGGAACTCCTTGCGGGGATCGTCGGGGGCGGCTGCCGGGGGATCAGCCGGGGAACGGGCCGGTCGACTCGTCGGGGGCGCGGCCGGCCCTGGTGCCGCGGGCGAAGGCGCCCAGGCGGCGGGCGGTGGTCTCGGCGTCGGCGGTCCAGTCGGGGACCGGCTCGTGGGCGGGTGCGTCGGGTGCGCGGCGGCCGGGTGCGTCGGGGGCGTACTCGGCCGCGGCGGCCTCGGGCAGCGGCTCGCGGCGCCGGCGGCGGGGCAGCCCGCCGGTGGTCCGGGCGGCCTCGGCGGACGGTACGGGGGTCGGGCCGGCGGGCGCCGCGTGCCGTCCGGGCGACGGGACGGACGGCACGCCGGCGGCCTCCGGTTGGGTCAGCAGCGCGCTGGGCAGGAAGAGCACGGCGCGCACCCCGCCGTACGGGGAGCGGGTGTCGACCGAGACGCTGAAGCCGTAGCGGGCGGCCAGCACGCCGATCACCGCGAAGCCGAACTGCGGCGGGTCGCCGAGCCGGGTGACGTCCACCAGCCGCTGCCCGCTGAGCAGTTCGCCGGCCTGCCGGGCCTCCCGCGGGTCCATCCCGACACCCGCGTCGTCGATCACGATGCAGGCGCCGTTGTGCGCGGGCTGCAGGTTGACCTCGACCGTGGTGTTGGGCTGCGAGTGCCGGGCCGCGTTGTCCAGCAGCTCGGCGACCGAGAGCACCACCGGCTCGACCGCGCGGCTGACCACCGCCAGCTCGATCTGGGTGCGCACCTCGACCCGCCGGTAGTCGCGGATCCGGGACTTCGCACCGCGCACCACGTCGCTCAGCGCGGAGGCGGCGCGCTGGCGGCCCGGCCAGGAGCCGCAGAGCACCGCGATGGCCTGGGCGCGGCGCCCGAACTGGGAGTTGGCGTGGTCGACCTGGAGCAGGTCGTGCAGCACCTCGGGCCGGTCGTGTCGCTCCTGCATCTCGGAGATGGCCACCTGTTGCTCGTTGGCCAGCCCCTGGAGCGCCCGCATGGCGCCCTTGAGAGCCGCCTTGGCGGACTGGTCGGCGCGCTGCTGGGCCCGGTCCACGGCGCTGTCGAACTGCTCGACCACCGCCCGCAGGTCCCGCGCGAACGGGGTGCCGTGCAGCCGGGGGTGGACCGGTTCGGAGGCGGGGAGCGGTGCGGGGCGTCCACCCGCGGCCAGTGCCGGCAGCCGGACGGTCGCCAGCCGGTGGGCCTCCTCGTCACGGACCCGGACCGCCTCCTCCAGCGCCCGCACCGACCTGGCCAGCGCCCGCCCGGCCGCCCGCTGGCGCAGCAGCAGCACCACGGTCACCAGCAGCCCGGCGCCAAGACCCCAGGTCACCGCCTCAGGCATGTGTTGCATCATCAAGTTCCTTGAGCAGGAGGACGATTGGCCGCCACGGGGCGTACTCCTGAGCGGCAGGCGCGGATCATCTAACCAGAATTGACCACTCATTGTCAGAAAAGCGTCTCGGAAAGTGATCTGACCAACACTTTCCTTCCAGTGGGTGGCGGAGAGCCGCCGACCGCTGCTCGCCGGGCGGCCCGGCTACCATTCCGGGCTATGAATCAGGCAGCACGGGGGGAGCCTGGCGGTACTCCGGCCCTCCCATCCCCACCGGTCCAGCTCACCGACCACTACATCGTCTGCGGCGGCAACGCCCTCGCCCACCGGCTGATCCTGGAACTCGTCGAGCACTACGACGTCCCGGTGGTGGCCGTGATACCCGGGCGGAACCGGGGTCACGGCCCGCGGATCGAGCAACTGGCCGGGGTGGCCGCGGTGTTGGAGTACGCCTCGGTCTCCGACGAGGCACTGCGCGCGGCCGGCGTGGGCAGCGCCCGCGGGATCGCCCTGGTCGACGGTGACGACCAGGGCAACATCCACTCCGCACTGAGCGCCCAGGGTCACAATCCGGACATCCGGATCGCGCTGCGGATGCACAACCAGCGGCTCGGCGAGCAGGTGCAGAGCCTGCTGCGGAACTGCGCGGCGCTGTCCGGCTCGGCCACCGCCGCGCCCGCCTTCGCCAACGGCGCGCTGGCCCGTCCCAACTCGGTGCGGGTCGGCGACCGTTACCTCTACGTCGCGTACGACCGGGACATCCGCGCCGGCCACCTCTGCGTGGCCGCCGACCGGATCGACCGGCAGGACCTCGGCCGGCTGCGGCTGCTGCCGGACGGCGACTCCAGCGCGGCCGAGTTCGTCCGGCTGGCGACCGCGACGGGCGACGGCGGCCCGGCGGCGCCCGAACCGCGCGAGGACGGCGAGGGGGTGGCCGTGCTGCAGACGCTGCCCACCGAGCCGCGGGTGCGGGTGTCCTGGTGGACCCGGCTGCGCTACCGGCTGGTCGACCTGCTGCGCTTCTTCACCGGCGCCCGGATCAGGCTGGTGCTGGCCACCGCGTTCGCCGCCATCGTGCTGTCGTTCCTGCTGATCCTGCACTTCAGTCGGAGCTTCGGCTGGACCGTCTACCTCACCCTGCTCGACATGGCCGGCGCTGCCCAGCCCGACTCTCCCACCGACCCGGCCGGCGGCACCGGCGGCAGCTGGCAGCGGGTGGCCCAGGTGGTGATCACCTTCTGCGGCATCGCCATCGTGCCGATGGTCACCGCGATCATGGTCGACATCCTGGCCACCGGGCGGCGCGGGCTGGCCAAGCCGCCGGGCGCGGGGCTGCGCGACCACGTGGTGGTGGTCGGGCTGGGCAACGTCGGGACCAGGGTGGCCGGCCTGCTGCACGAGCTGGGCGTCCCGGTGGCCTGTCTGGAACGGGACCCGCGGGCCCGGGGGATAGCCGCCGTGCAGGCCCTGGGCATCCCGGTGGTGGTCGGCGAGGCGCCACTGGCCGACCAGCTCCGGCGGGCCCGGGCCGGGTACAGCCGGGCGGTGGTCGCGGTGACCGACGACGACGCGGTCAACCTGGAGGCGGCACTGGAGGCCCGGGCGCTGCGCGAGAGCGTGCGGATAGTCGTTCGACTGTTCGACGACGACTTCGCCCGGCACGTGTACGCCACGCTGGGCAACGTCGCCTCGCGCTCGGTCTCCTACCTGGCCGCACCCGCCTTCGCGGCGGCCCTGATGGGCCGCGAGGTGCTCGGCACGCTCTCGGTCTTCCGGCACGTGCTGCTGATCGCCGAACTGACGGCCGAGCCGGGCGGGGCGCTGGTCGGGCGGGGCCGCAAGGAGCTGGAGGCGCTGGGCGGCGTGCGGGTGCTCGCGGTGCGGCCGGCCGGACGGGTGGACGGCTACCTGTGGAACTACGCGGACCGCGGCCGCGGGCTGGGGCCGGGCGATCGGGTCGTGGTGGCCGCGACCCGGGGCGGGCTGGGCCGGCTGAGCACCGAGGTGCCGGTGGAGGGCGGCCGGCTGGTCTGACCGCCCCGGCTCTCCTTGACCCACCCTTTGCCCTTCCTTTACTCTGGACTGTCTTCGTCGGCGAGCCGCCCCGTGCCGGGACGGCCCGCCATGGCGAAGGCAACCCCGCTCCTGTGGGGGAGCGGGTGCCCGGTACCGGGGAAGGGCTGGCAGTGGCGTGGCGGGTGAGAGTGGCTCGACCGGCGACGCCGTGGGTGCTGCTCGGCCTTCCCCGCGGCCGCCTGGCCGGGCTCCGCTGTCCGTCGCGGAGCCCGGCGGGGCGGACTTCCTGCGGTTGGTCACCGCCTCCGAGTGGCGCGCCCCCGCCCGTGAGCCGCGTGCCCACGCCCGGGCGGCGACCCCGCTCGGCATGGTGGTGCTGGTCCGTGGGCCGGCGCTGCGGGGCGGGGTCGAAGCGCTGACCGAGGGCTGGGAGGAGTGGCGGCTCAGCCTGGACGGCCGGGACCTGATGACCGTCCATGATCTCGGCGCCCCCGGACCGCCGGCCCGGCGGCGGGCCCGTCGTACGGTGCACGGGCTGCTGCTGCCGGCCGTCCCGGGCAGCGGGGCGGCCGGGGAGCTGACGCTGACCGCCCGACGCTCGCTGCGCGCCGCGCGGCGGGCCGTCGCCCTGAGCGGGCCGTTCGGTGTGCTGACCTTCCGCCGCCAGCGGCTCGAGGTGGTGCTGCTGGATTCGCGCGGGCAGCCGCTGGCGCGGCTCGGCGCCGAGGGCTGGCGGGGGACGGCGCTCGCCGACCCGGTGGTGCTCGGCGCGGTCTGCCCCTTCCACTGGGCCGAGTTGGCGGATCTGCTGCCGCCGCCGGGGTCAGTGCGGCAGGAGTGACGCCCGGCGCCAGAGTGCCTGCGAGTGGCGGTCGATGATCCCGAGCTCGGTGAAGAAGGAGACCGCCTTGCGGGCCCAGTCCGCCTTGGTGGCCTGCCAGTTGGGGTTCTGCGCGGCGATCGTGCGGGCCTGCCGCGGGTCCAGGCCGGCCAGCGCGTAGACCCTCGGGTTGATCACCTCGTTGACCGCCTCGTACGCCAGCACCGCGATCACCTGCCGGAACACCGCCCGCCGCGCCGGGCTCATCCGGGCCCAGCGTCGCGCCAACTCCGGTTTGGCGTACCCGATGTGGCGGGCCTCCTCGATCACGTGGATCCGCGCGATCGAGCGGGCCAGTGGCTGCAGGCTCTCGTCGCGGATCATCTCGCGCTGCATCGCGTCGGTGAACTCCTCGACGAAGATGGCGCCCGCGAAGGTCAAGGTGGTGTCGTTGAGCAGCAGATGGAGCTTGCCGCGACGGTGGGCCCGGCGGCTCGGGCGGGCGGAGGGGTAGCCGGTCCGGGTGATGTACCTGGCGAACATGGTCGAGTGGCGGCACTCGTCGGCCACCTCGGTCAGCGCGTACTGGGCGTGCCGGGTGGTCAGGTCGCCGTCGTAGACGTGCCGGACCAGGCCGTCCATCAGGATCAGCTCGAACCAGATGCCCGCCGCCGTGACGCTGGCCAGCTCGTGCACGCTGAGCTGGGCCCGCTGGCGCGGTGTCAGGCCGTGCCAGAGCTGGGTGCCGTAGAGCGAGACCCGGTGCGGGGGTATCGCGAACTGCTCGGGGTCGATCGGGGCGTCCCAGTCGACCTCGGTCAGCGGGTCGTGGGAGTGCCTGGCGGAGACGGTCAGCAACCGCTGGGCGTTCTGCTCGCGGGCTGCCAGAGCGGTGGGGGAGAGGTCGCGCACGGGGCTGCTCCTGCTGGTGCGTCGGGTGGATCGGAGGCTAGTCGGGGGAGTTGGGGCCGCCGAGGGCGCGCAGCGAGAAGGCGATCAGGGCGGGGACCAGGTCGTCGGGGGCCCGTCCGCCGTCGGCGAGCGGGCCGACCAGTGCCTCGCTGACCCCGCCGACCAGCAGGGCGGCGGTCAACTGCGGGTCCTGCTGGGGGAGTCGGCCGGCCAGCACACCCTCGGCGATCCGTGCGGCGATCACGTCCCGGAAGGCCCGGCGGAAGACCAGTCGCTCGGCCTCCACCTCCGGGTCCACCGGCTCGGCGAGCAGTGCGTAGGCCAGCCGGGGGGCGCCGAGCGCGCGACCGGCGAAGGTGCCGATCACCGAGGCGACCTGGGTGTGCAGGTCGCCCTCGAAGGCGGCGGCGGTGCGGACCGCGGCCACCTCCCGGCCGACCACCGTGCGGAACAACTCGGCGACCAGCTCGGCCTTGCTCGGGAACGAGCGGTACACGCTGCCGGTGGCGATCCTGGCCCGGTCCGCCACCGCCGCCACCGAGCAGGCGGCGTAACCGCGTTCGGCGAGCAGTTCGGTCGCGGCGGCGAGCACCGCGGCGCGCTGGGCGTTCAGCCGGGCTTGCACCGCCGGCGTCTTCCGGTAGGCCACGGCAAGAAGTGAAGCAGCGGTTCAGAGCTTCAGCAAGACCCCGCGCGGCAGGTTCTCCGACAGGTCCCGGTCACCGAGCGGGCTCAGCGCGGAGGAACGGGCCGAGGGTGGGCCGAGGGCGAGGCGAGGGTGCGGAACGACCTCCTCCGGATCACCTCCGCGCCCGCGCCCGCTGCCCCCGGCCCGCGGCCCTAGACCACCGGCGCGGCCAGCGAGAGCCCGAACCGGCCCGCCGGGTCGGTCCACCACTCGGTCAGCGCGAAGCCGGCCGCGGCCAGCTCCCGGGCCACCCCCTCGCGACGGAACTTGGCCGAGATCTCGGTGCGCAGCTCCTCACCCGCGGCGAAGTGCACCGCCAGGTCCAGCGCCGGGAGCTTGACGGTCTGCGCCGAGCGGGAGCGCAGCCGCATCTCGATCCACTCCCGCTCGGCGTCCCAGAGCGCGACGTGCTCGAAGGCCGTCGGCTCGAAGTCGGCGCCCAGCTCACGGTTGAGCACGTTGAGCACGTTCCGGTTGAACTCCGCGGTCACCCCGGCCGCGTCGTCGTACGCGGCGACCAGCACGGCCGGGTCCTTGACCAGGTCGGTGCCGAGCAACAGATGGTCACCCGGGGCGAGTTCGGCGCGCAGCGCGGCCAGGAAGAGCGCCCGCTCGTCGGGCAGCAGGTTGCCCAGCGTGCCGCCGAGGAAGACCACCAGCCGCGGCGCCGGCACCTCGTGCGGCAGGGCCAGGCTGGCGGTGAAGTCGGAGACCACCCCCTGCACGTCCAGGCCCGGGTACTCGGCGACGAGTTGGTGCCCGGCCTGCTCCAGCGCGCTGGCGCTGACGTCCACCGGCACGTAGCACTCCAGGGTGCCCGCGGCCCGCAGCCCGTCCAGCAGCAGCCTGGTCTTCTCCGAGGAGCCGGAGCCCAGCTCGACCACGGTCCGGGCCCCGGTGGCCGCGGCGATGTCGCCGGCCCGGGCGGCCAGGATGGACCGCTCGGCCCGGGTCGGGTAGTACTCGGGCAGTCGGGTGATCTCCTCGAACAGCTCGCTGCCCCGACTGTCGTAGAACCACTTCGGCGGCAGCCACTTGGGGTCCGCGGTCAGCCCGTGCCGGACGTCCTCGCGCAGCGCGCGGTCGAAGTGGCCGGTCGGCAGCAGCTGGGTGAGTTCGAAGACGGTCATGGCTGGTGGTCCCTTCGGATCGGGGTGGGGGCACGGTCGGCGAACGGCGAGGGGAGCGGGCAGACGGTCACCGCGTCCGGGGTGGCCAGCAGCAGCGAGCGGTCGGGCACCGGGACCCAACCCGGGCCGTCGTCGCCGGGCTCGGAGGCGACCAGTACCGAGTGGCCCAGCTCCAGCCGGTGGAACAGGGTGTCCCCCCAGGTGGTGGCGGCGATCAGGCGGCCGTCGGTGATCAGCAGGTTGAGCCGGGCGTCGGCGTGCCGGACGATGTCCCGGACGGTGCCGGCGAGTGCCTCGCCCGGGTCCTTGCCGGCCCGTAGCCGGCGCGCCAGCAGCGCCCAGACCAGCGCCGAGTCGCAACCCGCGGCGAGCCCGAGCAGGTCGGCCGGCGGCAGCAGCGCGGCCAGCTCGCCGCTCGCCGCCGGCCAGCCGGGCAGCACGCCGTTGTGGCTGAAGAGCCAGTCGCCGTCGGCGTACGGCGCGGCGGCGGCCGCCCCGGGCGCGGTGCCGGCGGTGGCGGAGCGGACGGCGGCCAGCACGGCCCGGCTGCGCACCACCCGGGCCAGGTCGGGGAGGTTCTCGTCGGCCCAGATCGGGCCGGCCTGCCGGTAGCGGGCGGGCAGCGGGTCGCCGTCCGCGTACCAGCCCAGGCCGAAGCCGTCCGCGTTGACCGTGCCGTAGCGCTGCAGGCGCGGCGCCCAGGACTGCCGGTACAGCCCGTACGGCGGGTCCAGGACCAGCTCGGCCAGCGGCACGGCCGGTCCCAGGTAGGCGAGGTGACGGCACATCAGCTTCCGTCCCGAACGTCCCTGGCGGTGCGGAAGCCGGCGAAGATCTGCCGCCGGATCGGGTAGTCCCAGTTGCGGAAGGTGCCGCGGCAGACGACCGGTGCCACGGCGAAGCTGCCGCCGCGCAGCACCTTGTACTCGGCGGCCCGGCCCGGCTCGGCGAAGAAGACCTCCGAGTACTCCCGGTAGGGCCAGGCCCGGAATCCGGGGTAGGGCGCGAAGTCGGAGGCCGTCCACTCCCAGACATCACCGATCAACTGCCTTGCACCGTAGGGTGATTCACCCTCCGGGTAGCTGCCGACCGGGGCCGGCTGGAGGTGTCGCTGGCCGAGGTTGGCGTGTTCCGGGGCGGGCGCCGCGTCGCCCCAGGGGAAGCGCCGGGAGCGGCCGGTGGCCGGGTCGTGCCGGGCGGCCTTCTCCCACTCGGCCTCGGTGGGCAGTCGGCGCCCGGCCCAGCGCGCGTAGGCGTCCGCCTCGTACCAGCTGACGTGCAGCACCGGCTCGGCGGGCGGCACCGGTTCGGTGCGGCCGAACCGGCGGCGCAGCCACTGACCGCCGTCCCGGCGCCAGTAGAGCGGCGCGGTGAGGTCGGCGGCCTGTCGGTGCTGCCATCCCTCGACGGTCCACCAGCGCGGGTCGTGGTAGCCGCCGTCCTCGACGAAGAGCTGGTAGGCGGCGTTGCTCACCGGTGTGGTGTCCAGTGCGAAGGCGGGCAACTCCACCTCGTGGGCCGGCCGTTCGTTGTCCAGTGCCCACGGCTCGGTGTCCGTCCCCATGGTGAACGGCCCGGCGGGGACCAGGACTTCGGACGGCCAGTCGGCGTGCCCGGCCTCCGGTGGGGCCGGCGCGGTGAGCACCGGCGCCCCCTGCCTGAGCTGATGGGTGATCAGCATCGTTTCGTCGTGCTGCTGTTCGTGCTGGGCGATCAGGCCGAACGCGAACCCGGCCCGCAGCAACGGCGGTCCGGCCAGCTCGACGCCCTCCAGCAGGTCCAGTACCCGGCCGCGCACCTCGTGCGCGTAGGCCCGGGCCTCGGCCGGCGGGAGCAGCGGCAGGCTGGGGCGCTCGGCGCGGGGATGCTCGAACGCGTCGTAGAGCGGGTCGATCTCGGGGCGCATCGGCTCCCGGCCGCCGACGTTGCGCAGCAGCCACAACTCCTCCTGGTTGCCGATGTGCGCCAGGTCCCAGACCAGTGGCGACATCAGCGGGGAGTGCTGGGCGGTCAGGTCGTGGTCCTCGACGCAGTCGGTCAGGCCGGCGGTGCGGGACCGGGCGGCCAGCAGCTCGCCGGCGATCGCCTCGCGCAGCTGCTCGTCGGTACGGTCCGCCGGGTTCGTGGTGGCGGGGTCGGGGTTCAACACGGTGCGGCCTCCTCGGACGCGGGGCGCGGGCCGGGCCCGTCCAGCTGGTCGTCCGCCGGGCAGCGGCCCCGGGCGGTGTAGCGCTCGGCGAACTCGGCCACCGCGACGCGCAGCCGCTCGTCCGCGCCGAGCCCGGGCAGCGCGGCGTCGGCCGCCGCGAAGCAGCCCAGCGCGGCCCGGCGCAGCACCGGGTCGTCCACCGCCCGGGTGGCCGCCCGGGCCCAGGCGGCGCCGCGCGGACCGGGCTCGGCAGCGGCGGCGGTGAGTGGTTCGAGCGCCTCCAGGGCCGCGTCGGCGGCCTTCGGGTCGGCGAAGAGCGCCGCGGTCAGCGCGGCCGGCACCTGCCAGCCGTCCCCGGGCTGGGCGTCGATCATGCGCAGCTCCAGGTAGCCGCGCGGCCGCACCGGCGGGAAGAGCGTGGTGATGTGGTAGTCCAGGTCGGCCAGGGTGGGCCGCCGCCCGTCCGGCCGGTCCAGCCAGTCACGGAAGGTCAGCCCGGTCGGGGCGTCCCAGGGCTCGCCGGCCGGGCAGCGCACGCAGAGCACGGCCGCGTCCAGCACGTACCGGGCCCAGACGGCCCGCGGATCGCCGTCCAGGGCGGCCGGGGCCTGGGTGCGGCTCGGGTCCATCCGGGACCAGACGATCTGCCGGGTGGACCGGTAGCCGGTCGGGCGGCCGTCCAGCAGGGGTGAGTTGGCGAAGGCGGCGACCAGCACCGGACCCAGCCGGTGGGCCAGTAGCCAGCGCTCCCGGAAGCCCAGCGGGCCGTCCCGGTCGGTGCCGGCGTCCAGGCAGACCTGCATCGAGGCGGTCTGGCACATCATGATCCGGCCCCACGGCCCGGCCCGGTCGAAGTACCGCTCCATCGCGACGTAGCGGGGGCGGCGCAGCAGCACCCGGCGCTCGTGTCGGTGCGGTTCGGTACCGTAGCCCGTCAGGGTGAGGCCCTGGGCGGCGAAGGCGGTCCGCAGCGTGGCGAGGTCGCGCCGGGTGGCGTCGAGGCAGCTGATGAGGTCGTCGGCGGCCTGGGAGCTGAGCTCGACCTGGCCGCCGGGCTCCCGGGTGACCAGGGAGCCGTGCGCGAGGAGCGGTTGTTCGGGGTCCAGGCCCAGTGCGTCGAGCGCGGCCAGGGCCCGGCCGGGGTCGGGGGCGTCCTGCGGTCGTTCGGCGTCGTGGACCAGCCATTCCAGCTCGACCCCGACCCGTCCGGGCGGGCCGATCTTGAAGCACGTGCTGGCCACGTAGGCCTCGGCTGATGACTGGGTCAGCGGGGTCACGGTGGGGGGTGCCTGCGGAGCGGCGCCGAGAGGGAGGTCAGACGGCTGTGCGATGTTCAAGGTTCACCGTCCTGGTCGGGTTGCTGAGCCAACCGCTCTATCTGCCCAGTCTGCGACGACCCACACGGGCGCGCCGGGTCGAGGCCGGCCGTGGGGGGATCGTCGCTGGTCGGAGCGGGCAACCGGGTGAGTGAGGTGAGTCACACCTGACGAAACCGGCGGCCGGGCGGAAATATCCGGGGACGGATTCCCCGTTTGCCGTACAGTCGATGGAAGTGGGGAACTTCTCCCCGGAAAGGAGCGCCGAGATGGGCACCGTGCAGACCGCGCCGGACGTGCCGGCCGAGTCGACCGTCGCCAAGCCGGCGCACCGACTCCGGGCGGACGCCACCCGCAACCGGGAGCGGATCATCACCGCCGCCCGGGAGGTTTTCGCCGAGGCCGGTTCCGACGCGCCGCTGGACGACATCGCCAAGCGTGCCGGGGTGGGCAACGCGACCCTCTACCGCAACTTCCCGGACCGGGTCTCGCTGATCCGGCAGGTCGCGGTGTCGGTGATGGAACGGATCCTGGCCCAGGCCGAGCGGTCGGCGGTCGACGGCACCGAGCCCTTCGAGGCGCTCTCGCGTTTCGTCCACGTCGCCGCCGAGGAGCGGATCGGCGCGCTCTGCTCGCTGCTCTCGGAGCGGTTCGACCCGCTCGACGAGCAGCTGATGGCGCCCCGGATCCGGTTGGAGGCGGCCCTGGAGGAGCTGATGGGGCGGGCCCGCCGGGCCGGCCGGCTGCGCGCCGACGTCGGTCCCGGTGACCTGATGGTGGCGCTCTCCCAGCTCACCCGGCCGGTCCCGGGCAGCTTCTGCCTGGACGTCGCGCCCTTCATCCACCGCCACCTGCACCTGTTCCTGGACGGCCTGCGGACCCCCACCCCGTCGGCCCTGCCGGGGCGCCCCGCCACGCTGGAGGACCTGCGGCGCAGCTGACCGCCCGACCCGGCTCCCGGTCCTGACTTCTGAATTCCCGTTGAACTTCTGACTTTCCCGCTTCCGCACTCGAACGTCGGCAGGTCCTACGCTGCCCTCCGCACGTCCGTACGTCTGCATCAGCCAGTTCTCTGACCTCGTTAGGTGAGTACCTCCATGTCTGAAACGGTCCACCAGGCCGATCCCCGGCGCTGGAAGGCGCTGGCCTTCATCGGCCTCGCCCAGCTGATGGTGGTCCTGGACGCCACCATCGTGAACATCGCCCTGCCCTCCGCGCAGCGCAGCCTCGGCTTCTCCGACACCAACCGCCAGTGGGTGATCACCGCCTACGCGCTGGCCTTCGGTGGCCTGCTGCTCTTCGGCGGCCGGATCGCGGACCTCTGGGGCCGCCGCCGGACCTTCATCACCGGCCTGATCGGCTTCGCGCTGTCCTCCGCGATCGGTGGCGCCGCGGTCAGCACCGGGATGCTGATCGGTGCCCGCGCGATGCAGGGCATCTTCGGCGCGCTGCTGGCGCCGGCCGCGCTCTCGCTGCTCTCGGTGATGTTCTCCGACGCGCACGAGCGGGCCAAGGCCTTCGGCATCTACGGCGCCATCGCCGGTGGTGGCGGCGCGGTCGGCCTGATCCTGGGCGGCGTGCTCACCGAGTACCTGAACTGGCGCTGGACCTTCTACATCAACGTCCCGTTCGCGGTGATAGCCGTGACCGGCGCGATCCTGGTGATCCGCGAGCCGGGCGGCGCCCGTAACCGCAACAAGCTCGACATCCCCGGTGTGCTGCTGGTCTCCACCGGCCTGGTCTCGCTGGTCTACGGCTTCACCAAGGCCTCCGAGGACGGCTGGACCTCCGGCGTGACGCTCGGCCTGTTCGCCGCCGCCGTCGTGCTGCTGGCCGCGTTCACGCTGGTGGAGAGCCGGACCAAGGCCCCGCTGCTGCCGCTGCGGGTGGTGCTCGACCGCAACCGTGGTGGCGCCTACCTCTCGCTCGGCCTGGCCGTGATCGGGATGTTCGGGCTCTTCCTCTTCCTGACCTACTACCTGCAGAACGTCCTCGGCTACTCGCCGGTCATGACCGGCGTCGCCTTCCTGCCGATGGTCGCGGGCATGATCACCGGTTCGACCCAGATCGGTGCCCGGCTGATGAACCGGCTGCCGGCCCGGGCGCTGATGGGCCCCGGCTTCCTGGTCGCCTCCGTCGGCATGCTGATCCTCACCCAGATCAAGATCGACTCCTCCTACTGGCTGATCCTGCCGGGTCTGATCCTGATGGGTCTCGGCATGGGCACCGCGTTCATGCCGGCGATGAGCCTGGCGACCTTCCGGGTCCGCCCGCAGGACGCGGGTGTGGCCTCGGCCATGGTCAACACCTCGCAGCAGGTCGGCGGCGCCATCGGCACCGCGCTGCTGAGCACCATCGCCACCAGCGCCGGCACCTCGTTCGTCAAGTCGCACGTCGGCAAGCTGCCCCCGCGGCTGCTCGGCGCCGAGGCCCAGGTGCACGGCTTCGCCACCGCGATCACCTGGTCGTTCGCCATCCTGCTGGTGGCCGCGGCGATCGCCGTGACGCTGCTGAACGGTGGCGGCAAGAGCAACCTGGCCGCCGCCTCGGGCGAGCACGAGGACGCGCCGATCCCGGTCATGGCGCACTGACCGGCTGAGCGCAGGCGTACGACGGCACCGTCCCTCCCCCCGCGGAGGGGCGGTGCCGTCGGTTCACGGGGCCCGGTGGGGAGGGCGTCTCAGTGGCCGGCCAGGTCGAAGGCGGCCGCGACGATCCCGTACTGGGCGGCGAACGAGGCGCCGTCGCGGTTGGTCGGGGTGAGCGAGTAGACCACGTCCCGGCCGCCGTCCCGGGTGGCGAAGACACCGCTGCTGTAGCCGGGACGGCTGCCGGTCTTGCCCCAGAGCACGGTGCCATCGGGCGCGGTGAACCGCATCAGCCCGGTGCTGAAGCAGGCCCGACCCTCGGCCGGGCCGATGGCGCAGTTCGGGTTCTGGAAGTTCGGCACGTCCGGCACCGCGAACAGCTCGGCCTGCTGTGCGGGTGGCAGCAGCCGGCCGCCCAGCAGCGCGGTCAGGAAGTGGTCCAGATCGGGTGCGCTGGAGAGCAGGCCGCCCTCGGCCCACGGCCAGGGGCTCTGTTCGGTGACGTCGGCCTGCTCGGTGGAGCCGTCCGGGACGTCGAGGGTCAGGTAGGCGTGCGCGGTCGGGTGCGGTAGCCGGGTGTCGTCGGCGGCCGGGACGGAGGTGCGGCTCAGCCCGAGCGGACGCAGGATCCGCTGGTTCACCTCCTGCGCGTAGGACCGGCCGGTGACCCGCTCGATCAGCAGCCCGGCCAGGAAGTAGTTGACGCCGTTGTACTGCTGCGCGGTGCCCGGTGCGAACTGCATCGGGTGGCTGACGGCGTCGGCCACCACCTGCTGCGGAGTCCAGCTCTCGGTCCGGTGGTCGACGAACCACTGGGCGCTGCCGTCGTCGCCGAAGTCACCGCCGGTGGGCAGACCACTGGTGTGGTTGAGCAACTGCCGCACGGTGATCGGGGGGTAGGAGGCCGGCAGGGTGCCGGGCAGGTACCGCTGGACGGTGCCGTCCAGGTCGAGTCGGTGCTCGGCGGCCAGTTGCAGCACCACGGTGGCGGTGAAGACCTTGGAGATGCTGCCGATCCGGAACCGGCCGTCGGCCGCCACCGGACGGCCGGTGGCCAGGTCACCGCTGCCCGAGGTGCCCGACCAGCGGCCGTCCGCGCCGTCCACCAGGACCACCGCGCTGGTCAGTTGGGCGTTCGGCAGTCCGGCGATCGAGGCCCGTAGTGCCTGGGCGTTCGGCGGCGGCAGCGGGCCGGCGGCCCGGGCGCCGGTCGCCGCCCCGGCGGTGAGCGCGACCACCAGCGCGCCGATCACTCCGGCGCCGGACCAACGACGCACCCTGGAAGGGGGGTTGACGGCACTTCTGGTCATCTCGGGACTCCTCGGCGGTGGTTCACGGCTCGTTCGGTGACATCGGATGAGTCTGCTCCGCCGCCCGCGCCCGGCCATCCGGGATCCACCCTGAGCGGTCCCTGACCCGGCCCTGGGGCGGGCCCGGGGGTGACCCCGAAACCCGCTGGTCGGTCGGACCAGCCGGTCCGTAGGATTCCGCCATGACAGCACCTGTGTACCCGCCCAAGCCCAGGCCCGGCGACCGGGTCGCGATCGTCTCCCCGTCCGGCGGGGCGGCCGAACGCTTCCCGCGGCCCTACGAGTTGGGCCTGCGCCGGCTGCGCGAGGAGTTCGGGTTGATACCGGTGGAGTACCCGGGCACCCGCCGGCTCGCCACCACCCCGCGGGAGCGGGCCGCCGACCTGCACGCGGCCTTCGCCGACCCGGACATCAAGGCGGTCATCGCCAGCCTCGGCGGTGAGGACCAGATCACCGTGCTGCCGTATCTGGACCGCGAGTTGATCCGCGCCAACCCGAAGCCGTTCTTCGGGTACAGCGACAACACCAACCTGCTGCTCGTGCTGCGCAACCTCGGTGTGGTGAGCTACCACGGCGGCTCGGTGATGGTCCAGCTCGGCCGCCCCGGCGCGCTGCACCCGCTGACCGTCGACTCGCTGCGCGCCGCGCTCTTCGAGCCGGGCCGGTACGAGCTGCGCGAGTCGCCACTGGTGGGTGACGAGGAGGCCCACTGGGCGGAACCGGGAAGCTTCGCGGCCGAGCCGGTGATGGAGCCCGGTCAGGGCTGGCACTGGCACCAGGGCGACCGGGTGGTCGAGGGGCTGGGCTGGGGCGGCAACCTGGAGATCCTCTCCTGGCTGCTGATGGCCGACCGGGAGATCCGGCCGGTCGAGGAGTACGCCGGGCAGGTGCTCTACCTGGAGACCTCCGAGGAACTGCCGAGCGCCGCCGAGGTGTACCGGATCCTGCGGAGCATGGGTGAGCGCGGGCTGCTGCGGCAGTTCCCGGCGGTGCTGCTGGCGCGGGCCAAGGCCTGGAACTTCCAGCGGCCGCTGGCGGCCGAGGCCAAGGCGGCCTACCGGGCCGACCAACGCGCGGCGGTCCTGCGGGCGTTGGCCGAGTACGCGCCGCGGGCGATGGCCGTCTTCGACGTCGACTTCGGGCACACCGACCCGCAGCTGGTGCTGCCCTGCGGGGGCCGGATCCGGGTGGACGGGCCGGCCAGGCGGATCAGCGTCGAGTACTGAGGGCGTTCACGGCCGCAGCGTGCCGACCACCGAGCAGAGGTCGGGGGCGAGGACGAGCTCGGTGGCGCGCAGGTCGGGGTGGTCCAGCCAGTGCAGCCGCGCGGTGTCGGGGCGGCCCCGGAACAGCGGGGGACGGCCGGGGGAGGGGGTGAAGTCGTCCACCACCAGGGTGCCGCCGGGGCCGAGGAGGCGGCGTGGGTCGGCCGCCGGCCCGGCATCCTTGCCCTGGCCGCCGCCGTCCAGCACCAGCAGGTCGAACGGGCCGCGCCGGTAGAGCTCGGTCCAGTCGGCGCGGACGACCTCGACCTGCGGCAGTCCGGCGAACACCTCGGCCGCCACGGCCGCCCGGGCCGGGTCGCGCTCCACGCTGACCAGCCGCGTCCCGGGCGCGGCCCCGCTGGCGAGCCAGGCCAGGCCCACCCCGCAGCCCGTACCCGTCTCGCCGATGCGACCGGCTGCCCCGGCCGCCAACGCGCTGATCAGCCGGCCCTGCTCGGGTCGGCAGGAATGCCCGAAGCCGTGCGCCCGCGCGGCGTCCAGCGCGCGGCGCACCAGCGGCGGCAGGTCGGGCAGGTCCTGGTGGGCGTCGGTACCACGCTCGGACATCGGGGGCGGCTCCACTTCGTGGCAGTACGGGACGGTACGGGCGGATCCTTACCCGTCGGTGAGCAGTCAAACGGCCCTGTGGGCGTGGCAGAGCCAACAACTTGTCCGGCCAACTCAAATGGCCGTCCCCAGGCCTTCCGCCGTTCATCCGGCACTGCCATCATCCCTACCCGCAGGTAACTGACCCTCCGTCACCCCATCCTGGAGGCCTCGTGTCCCCGCTCTCCCGTCGCGCCCTGCTCGGCTCGGCCGTCGCCTCCGGCGCCGCGCTGGGCCTCGGCGCGCTGCCCGGCGCCGTCCAGCAGGCGCTGGCCGCACCCTTCGCGCCCGGCACGTTGGACGACGTCGAACACGTCGTGGTGTTCATGCAGGAGAACCGCTCGTTCGACCACTACTTCGGCACGCTGAACGGCGTGCGCGGGTACGGCGACACCTCGCGGGTGCGGTTCCCCGGCGGCTCGGACGTGTTGCGGCAGCGGATGCTCGGCACGGTGGGTGGCACCGAGCTGCTGCCCTGGCACCTGGACACCTCCACCAGCGACGCCCAGCGGATCTTCGACCTGGACCACTCCTGGAGCGGTACCCACAGCGCCTGGGCCAACGGCCAGTACGACAACTGGATCCCGGCCAAGTCCTGGTACACCATGGGCTACTACACCCGCCAGGACATCCCCTACCAGTACGCCCTCGCGGACGCCTTCACCCTCTGCGACCAGTACTTCTGCTCGACCATGGCCTCCACCGACCCCAACCGGCTCTACCTCTGGTCGGGCACCATCGACCCGAACGGCACCGCCGGCGGCCCGGTCACCGACAACAGCAGGACCGGCTTCACCTGGACCACCTACCCCGAGCGACTGCAGGCCGCCGGCATCTCCTGGAAGGTCTACCAGCAGCAGGACAACTTCGACGACAACGCCCTGGCCTGGTTCAAGACCTTCCAGAACGCCCCGCAGGACTCGCCGCTCTACGTCAACGGCATGGCCCGCCGCGGTGCCGACGACTTCGCCAACGACGTCGCAAACGGCACGCTCCCGTCGGTCAGTTGGGTGGTCGCCCCGACCGCCCAGTCGGAGCACCCGAACTACCCGCCGGCCCAGGGGGCCGACTTCACCTCCTCGTACGTGCTGCAGGCGCTGGCCGCGCACCCCGAGGTCTGGGCGAAGACCGTGGTGCTGCTCAACTACGACGAGAACGACGGCTTCTTCGACCACGTGGTGCCGCCGGTGGCGCCGGACGGCACGCCGGACGAGTTCGTCAACGGCGCGCCGATCGGCCTCGGCCCCCGGGTGCCGATGATCGTCATCTCGCCGTGGAGTCGTGGCGGTCGGGTCAACTCCGAGGTCTTCGACCACACTTCGGTGCTGCGCTTCCTGGAGAACTGGACCGGGGTGCGCGAACCCAACATCTCCGCCTGGCGCCGCACGGTCTGCGGCGACCTGATGTCGGCCTTCGACTTCACCACCAGCAACCGGACCTTCCCGACCCTGCCGGACACCAAGCAGCTGCTGGCCGACCTGGCCGAGCAGGACAAGAAGCTGCTGCCGCCGCTCTTCCCGCCGATCATCCAGCAGCAGCCGCAGGTCGAGCCGGGCGACCGCCCGTCGCTGCCGACCGGTTACCGCTTCGGCTCCTCCTCACGGACCGACACCGGCACCGGACAGCTCTGGATCACCCTGGACAACCACGGCGGCCTGGGCGCCGGGATCTCGATGTACACGGTGAACTTCCGCCAGTTCGGGGCCTGGCGCTACACCCTGCCGGCCGGTGGCAGCGTGAGCGACTTCTTCAGCGCGCTCGGGGTCAGCGGCGGCCCGTACGACATCGACGCGCACGGGCCGGACGGGTTCCTGCGCGGCTACCAGGGCGACGTGCGGACCTGGTCGGACGCCACCAAGGGCCACCCGGAGGTCTCCTCGGTGGAGTCCCCGGACGGGGTGCGGATCACCCTGAGCAACCAGGGCGGCCGTCCGGTGGTCTTCACCATCGGTGCCAACTCGGCTTTCGGGGCGACCGGTTCGACGCCCCGCACGGTCACCGTCCAGCCGGGCGACAGCGCGGAGGACGTGCTGGCGCCGACCGCGGCCGGGCGCTACGACTACGCGGTGACCGCCGACACCGGCGACGGGTTCCAGCGCCGGTTCGCCGGGCGGCTCCAGCCGTAGCACCGTCGCCGAGCGGCCCGGCGCGTGGGACGTCGGGCCGCTCACACCTCCCACGGGGCCGGTCAGTTGCGGGTGAAGGTGCGGGAGGCGGCGGCCGCTATCGCCAGGCCCAGGGTCCAGCCCAGCACGGTCAGCACCACGGTGACCACCTCGGGCAGGCCGTGGTACTGCCAGACGTCCGCCTCGCCGAAGTGGATGATCGGGATCAGGTGGTCGGCGGCGTAGAGCACCGGGTTGAACACCGACTGGTCCTCGGCGCTCACCCGTTGCGGCTTCACCGTGCTGAAGTAGGCGCTGCTGGCGACCAGCAGGCCGATCGCCCAGGCGATCGCGCGCAGCGGCCGGTAGCCGTAGCCGACCAGCAGGTCGAGCAGGTGGCCCGGAATCCGTTGCCGCCAGGGCAGTTTGCCGCGCAACACGCGCTGCTTGGCCAGCAGTACCGTCCTGGCCTCGCCGTCGTTGCCCAGGGAGCGGTAGTAGGCGGCGAGTTGCTCGTACGGCTGGGCGCGGAACCCGCCGGTCCCGACGTTCCTCCCGCGGTGGACCTGGCGGGCGAGCAGCGGCAGCCGCTTCCGGGCGTCCAGGTAGGTGCTGAAGGGCCCGTACGTGAAGCCGTCCAGGTTGAGCCGCTCGGGCCAGTCGGCGAGGTCGTCGCGGACGCCGCCCTCGGCAGAGGTCGCGTAGAGGGCCAGCAGCGCGTGCGGGGAGGCCAGCCCGCCCAGGTCGAGGTGGCCGGTGATCCGGGTGCCGGTGAGCCGGATCTCGCCACCGGTGCGGAAGCCGTAGGTCAGGTGCAGACTGCCGGTCACCAGCATCCGGCTCCCGTTGAACAGCAGCTCGTCGTTGGCCGGCGGCGCGGTCTGCGGCGTCTCCTCCGGTTCCCCCGCGAGCGCCGCCGCGGCGGCCCGCTTCGCCTGCTCGGCCGTCGGGGTGGGGTGCAGCACCGCCCCGTTGAGGTTGAGGCCGCCGTCGAGGCGCGCGCCGAGCAGTTTGACCGTGCCGTACGCGGTGAACGGCCGGCTGTCCGGCTGCTTGTACCTGTTGATCCGGAACGACGCCTCGCTCGCCACGCTGAGCGAGGTGCCGTCGAACGCGCGGCCGCCCGGGCCGATCAGCGTCGCGCCGTCGAACAGCAGGCCACTGCCGATCTGCGCACCGGGCAGCCGCAGTTCGCCGACCGACACCAGCCGGCTGGCCAGCAGGCTGCGGCCGACCCGCATCCCACCGGCGTTCAGCGACTTCCCGTCGGGGGAGCTGTTCGCCAGGTGCGCCCCGTCGAGTGCCAGCTGGCCGGCGATCACCGCGTTGATCAGGCCGAACGTTCCGCTGACGGCGATCCCTCTGGCGAGCAGGCTGCCCTCGACGCGGATCCCGTCGGCGTGCACGGCGGTTCCGTCGCCGCCCTCGACCACCGCGTCCCGCAGATCGAGCGTGCCGTGCACCTGGGCGCCGTACGCGGAGAGCGTGGTCAGCCGGGAGCCGGACAGGTCGATGGCCCCGGTGGTCGCCTCGTCCAGGGTGATCGGGCCGTCGAACCGGCAGCCCCGCAGCAGCAGTTGGGAGTCGGTCCGGCCGTGGCCGACGGAGAGTTCGCCGGTGATCCGGGCGCCGGCGATCCGCACCGCCGCGACCGCGCCGGCCGCTGCCACCCGGGCGCCCAGCAGCAGCGCCGCGATCACCTCGCCGCGGACCGCGCGCTCGGTGCCCCACCGGTCGGCGGCGGCCGGCCGGTCCAGCTCGGCATCGCCGACCCGGAGGTCGACCAACTCCCCGTGCGGAAAGGCCTGCCAGACCCGGCGTTCGGTCGGAGTGAGCCGGCCGAGCCGGCTCGGTACATCGGTGCTCCCAACAAGGGACTGACGACTCATGACGACCATGCTGCCGTAGGGCGGCCGCCGGGTGTGACGGGACCTCGCCATCCCGCCTCGTCAGCCGGCCCCGTCACTCCTCCCGATCCCGGCGGTCCGGGGGCGCGGTGGGCGAGCGGGCCCGCGAGTACGCCGAGGGCGAGCGGCCACTGACCGACCAGTCGACCTTCCTCGCCGACCTGACCGGAATGTCCGCCGCCGCGCTCCGGGCGACCCCGCCCGCGCCCGGCCGCGCGGACTGACCCCGGTCCTCCCGGACCGGACGGCTCCCTCCCTCCTACGTCACCGGCGCCGAACTCGCCGTGGACGGCGGCTGGACCACCGGCCCGACCATCCGCTACGTGACGGGCCAGTAGTCACCGGCCCCGCTCACTCGTAGCGGAGCCGGAGCGACTCCTCCTCCGCCTGCTCGATCATCTCCACCGTCAGGCCGTCCAGCGAGGCGGACAGGTGGGAGAGCGTCACCTCCGCCGAGCTCGGGGCGGCGTCCCTGGCCGGCCACTGCTCGGGCTTCCAGACCGCACCGCGCAGCAGGGACTTCGGGCAGTGCCCGTAGACCTCCTCGACCTCCACCACGATGGCGGTGCGCGGCGGCCTGCCCACCGCGGTGAGCTGCGCCAGCAGCCCCGGGTCGGCGCAGACGACGGCCCGGCCGTTCACCCGCAGGGTGTCGTTGCGGCCGGGGACCAGGAAGAGCAGGCCGGCCCGGCCGGTGGCCACGATGTTGCGCAGGCTGTCGATCCGCCGGTTGCCGGTCGCGTCGGGGATCGCCAGGGTGCGCTCGTCCAGCACCGCGACGAAGCCGGGAGGCCCGCCGCGCGGGGAGACGTCGCAGCTGCCGTCGGCGTCCGCGGTGCCGATCAGCACGAACGAGGAGCAGCCGATCAGCCGCCGGGACACCTCGTGGATCCGGTCGACCTGCTTGTGCTGGACCGCGTGGCTGGACGGCCCGTAGATCTCGCGCAGCGTGGCGACGTCGCGGACGGCCGTGGCCGCGAGGGCGGCGAAGGCCGTGCGCGGCTGGGAGCGGGTGGGTGAGGACTCGTCGATCACGTGCTCGACCTTAGCGAGGCGGCGGCGGACGCGGCAGCGGATAATGCCCGGGTGGACCAGACCGGATCGCCGCTCGCCGCCGCCCTCGACGCCCTGCGCGCCACCCTCGGATCGGGCGGGGTGCTCGCCCCGGGCGATCCGGCGGCCGGCTTCGTCCGCGACGAGCGCGGCCTGCTGCCCGCGCGTCCGGCGGCGGTGCTGCGCCCGCGGAGCACCGCCGAGGTGGCCGCCGCGGTCGGGATCTGCGCCCGGTACGGGGTGCCGGTGGTGCCGTTCGCCGGGGGCACCGGACTGGTCGGCGGCGCGCTGCCGCTCGGCACCGGCGAGCAGGTGGTGCTCAGCGTCCGTGCCCTGGACCGGATCCGCGGCGTCGATGCGGCCGACTTCGCACTCACCGCGGAGGCCGGCTGCGTGGTCGCCGACGTGCAGCGGGCGGCCGCCGCGGCCGGGCTGCTCTTCCCCCTGCGACTGGCCTCGGAGGGGAGTTGCCGGATCGGCGGGGTGGTCGCCACCAACGCGGGCGGCAGCAACGTGCTGCGCTACGGCATGATGCGCGAGCTGGTGCTCGGGCTGGAGGCGGTGCTGCCGGACGGCCGGGTCTGGCACGGGCTGCGGGCGCTGCGCAAGGACAACAGTGGCTACGACCTCAAGCAGCTGCTGATCGGTTCGGAGGGCACCCTCGGCGTCGTCACCGCGGCCACCCTGCGGCTCTTCCCGACCCCGCGACACCGCGCGGTGGCGCTGCTCGGGCTGCCGGCGACGGACGCGCTCGGACCGCTGTTGGCCCTCGCCCGGGAGTCGCTGGACGAGCACCTCAGCGCGCTGGAGTTCTTCACCGGGACCGGGCTCGGCCTGGTGCTGGAGCACACCTCGGGCCACCGCGATCCGTTCGACCGCCGCTACCCCGGCTACCTGCTGGTCGAGGCCGCCAGCACGGACCCCGACGGCGCGCACCTCGGCGCGCGGCTGGAGCGGTTCCTCGCGGACGCGACCGGGCGGGGATGGGCCGCGGACGCCGTGCCCGCGCTCGACCGCCCGCAGGCGGCGGCGCTCTGGGCCCTGCGGGAGGCGCTGCCCGAGGCGGAACGGCGGGCGGGCGGTGCGGTCAAGCACGACGTCAGCGTGCCGCTGGGGGAGGTGGCGTCGTTCTACCGCTCCGCCGAGCGGGAGTTGACGTCGCGTCATCCGGACTGCACGCTCAACGCCTTCGGCCACCTCGGCGACGGCAACGTGCACCTCAACGTGTTGGCGCCGCCGGAGGCCGACCGGGCGGCGATCTCCGCGCTGGTGTTCCGGCTGGTCGCCGGGTTCGGCGGCAGCATCAGCGCCGAACACGGGATCGGGGTGCTCAAGCGGGAGGCGCTGGCGGCGATCCGCGAGCCGGTCGAACTGGCCCTGCTGCGCGCGGTGAAGAGCGCCCTCGACCCCCGGGGCATCATGAACCCCGGTAAACTGCTGGCCCCTTGAGACAAGGGGCCAGCAGGTGGTCAGGAGATCGCGAAGTCGTCCCCGTACACGTTCCCCTGCGCGTACCACCCGTGCAGGTACACCGTGACCGTGCCGGACGAGCCGGTGGTGAACGGCACCGACAGCTGCGTCCACCCGCTGCCGGAGGCCCAGGAGGAGGCGGTGGCGCCGCCGCTCACCCCCAGGTACGCGTAGTTGCCCTGGACCCAACCGGTCAGCGTGTAGCTGTGGTTGGGGCTCAGCGTCACGGTCTGGTCGCACTCACCGGTCTGCCCGCTGGTCGGTGTGACCTGCAGCGCGTAACTCCCGCTGTGCACCGGCGTGGTGACCACCGTGCCGCCGGGCTGGCAGGTCCACGGGCTCAGACTCCCGGTCTCGAAGCCGCCGTTGGCCAGCCCACCGCCGCCGCCCGAGCCGCTCACGGTGAGCGTGTAGGTCGCCTGGTGGCTCCCGGACGCGGCGCTGCCCGTGACGGTCAGCGGGTAACTGCCCGGCGCGACCGCGCTCGTGGTGCTGATGTCCAGCGTCGCGCTGCCCCCAGCGGTGACATCGGACGGGCTGATGTCGGCCGTCACCCCCGCCGGCGCGCCCGACACCGACAGGGCGACGCTCTGCGCGCTCCCCGAGGTCACGCCGGTGGCGATGCTCGCGCTGGTGCTCGCCCCGGGCACGACCGTGCCCGCGGCCGGCGAGGTGCTCAGCGAGAAGTCGTTGCTGGTCGTCCCGCCGCCGCTGGTGAACGGCTCCATGGCGTGGCTGAAGTCCCAGGTGTTCTGGGCGATCCCGGAGCAGGTGTCGGAGCCGGCGGTCCCGACACAGCCGCCGTTGTCCCGTTCCAGCGCCCAGAACGACAGGGTGCTGATCCCCTTGCCGGTGGCCCAGTCGGCGACGTTGGTGGCATCCGCGACGGTCGTGGTCTCGGCCGCGCCGTAGTCGTCGATGCCGGGCATCAGGGTGATCCCGATCGAGGCCCAGAGCTGGGCGGGCGTCTTCGACGGGTAGAGCTGCGCTAGCTGGTCGTAGGTCCCGGTGGCGGCGTTCTCGGCATCGGTGCCCATCTCGTGGGTGGCACCGTCGTAGTAGTCGAAGGTCATCAGGTTGACGACGTCGACCCGGGTGTTGTTGCTCACCGCGTTCTGCAGCACGGCGAGACCGGAGTCGGCCAGGCCGCTGGTGGTGGTCGGCAGCGTGTAGGAGAACTGCACGGTCCGCCCGTTGGCCGCGGCCCAGTCCTCGACCTGCTTGACCGCCTTGTTGCGCCGGTCGATGCCGGCCGTGTCGGTGAGCGAGTTGTCCTCGGTGTCGAGGTCGATCCGGCTGACGTTGTAGGTGGTGATGACGCTCTCGTACGCCGCCGCGATCTGGTTCACGTCCGTGCAGCTGTCGGCGATCTCGGTACCGGTGTGGTCGGCCGTGTAGCCGCCGAAGGACGGGACCACGTCACCGCCCGCCGCCTGGATCGCGCTGATCTGGCTGCCGAACGTCGAGGCCGAGATCGGGCTGCCGGTGTCGCCGTTCCAGTACGGGGTGCAGGAGCCCGCACTCGCGGTCTGGATGAACGCCATCGACAGGTACTTGTTGCCCGACTGGCTCGCCAGCGTGGCCGGGTTGTCGCTGCTGTACGCCTCGAAGTAGGGGGCGAAGACGTGCGCGGGCAGCGGCGTGGCGGCGTGGGCCGCGGTGCTAGCGCCGGCCACCAGGCCGGCCGAGGCGACCAGGGTGGCGCCGGCGGCCACGACGGCCCGGATGGATCTGTGAAGTCGCATCAGTGCTCCAGCAGACGTGGGGGAGGGGTCCGCGCGCACGGCGGCGACCGGCCTCGGACCGGGAGCCGACGTGCCACGCGGTGGGGGCGGGGCTGGCTGGGGAGCTGATCGGGCGGAGGCAGGGCACTGCCCCGCCGGCCGGTGGTCACATCCCCCCGTGCGTCCCGGTCCGGACACTTATGGTTGGACTAGACCACTGTTCTGTCAAGGCTGTTGACAGTCGGTCAGTCCGGTTGCGGCCGGGGTCGATCGGCCGCCCGGCCCGTCCGGTGGTGCGCGCCGGCTCACCCGATCACCCTCCGCGCCGGTCCTTCCACCGCGGGTGACGGCGTCGGTGACAACCGCCACAGCCCGTGAACGACCACGATCGCCGATCGTGGCCCGCCCGCCCCTGCGGGCCGGGGGCCGATGGCCACTCCCGCACCCCGTCCTGCTACCGGGCGTCGTAGTGGCGAGGTTTGCCGCCCGGCCGCGCGCCACGTTAAACCTGGACGAGTCGCCCAGCGCACCGCCCTGCTGTCACGCCGGTGGTGCGCCTCCGTACGGCACCGACCGAGACCGGCGTGCCCACGGCACCGACGCGCCACCGCGGCGCGCGGCCGATCGGCCGCGCCGTACCGCCGCACGCCCGCGTCCGGGGCCGGAAACCACCGAACGAGGTAGAAGCAGCATGCGCAGCGCCCTGATGACCACCGTGCGCCGACGATCCACCGTGATCGCCGGGTCCGCGGGGCTGGCCACCGTCTGTGCCGCCGCCGCGCTGGCCCTCGTGCTCCCGTCCTCGTCCGCCGTCGCCGAGGCGCCGGCCGCCGTCGTGGCGGACGGCCACCGGGACGACTTCAAGCTCTCCGTCGACGCCGTGCCGGCCTCGGCCGCGCCCGTCGCCGCCGACTTCAACGGCAAGCTGGACAGCGCGCCGTACCTGCAGCCCGTGCGGCAGGAGGCGGGTCACACCCTGACCGTCGCGCCGTACCAGGCCGCCCAGGAGCAGTCCGCGCCGGCGACCCAGGCCGCGGCCCCCGCCGAACAGCCGGCCGCCGAGCAGCCGGCCGCCGAGCAGCCCGCCCCCCAGTCGGCCGCCCCCAGCACCCCGCCGGCCGTCACCGACACCAGCCCGAGCGGCGTCCGGGCGCTGGCACGGAGCATGGTGCCGGCCGACCAGTGGGCCTCGTTCGCCAACATCGTGAGCCACGAGAGCAGCTGGAACATCAACGCCACCAACGCCGGCTCCGGCGCCTACGGCCTGGGCCAGGCGCTGCCGGCCGGCAAGATGGCCTCGGCCGGCTCCGACTGGCGCGGCAACCCGGTGACCCAGATCAAGTGGGCGCTCAACTACATGAACGAGCGCTACGGCAGCCCGAACCAGGCCTGGGTGTTCTGGCAGAACCACCACTGGTACTGAGCCGGCCCACCGCACCGCATGCCGGCGCCCCGCCCGACCGAGGTCGGGCGGGGCGCCGGCATGCTGACCAACTGCTTGATCAGCCCAGGCCGTTGGCCTTCACCCAGTCCTTGGCGACCTGCTCCGGGTCGTCCTTGTCGACCGAGACCTTCTTCATCAGCGCCAGCAGCCCGGCGGTGTCCAGCTTCGCCGAGACGGCGTTCAGGGCGTCGGTCGCGGTGGCGCTCAGGCCCGCCTTGTTGACCAGCGGGGTCACGTTCTCCACCCCGAACACGTCCTTCGGGTCGGCCAGCGCGACCAGGTTGAACTGGCTGATCCGCGGGTCGGTGGTGAAGACGTCGCCGACCTGGAGCGAGCCGTCCGCCAGCGCGTTGGCGGTGGTGTCCGCGGTCGGCTTCCACTCCTTGAAGGTCAGCCCGTAGGCGTCCTTGAACTGCTGCTCGCGCCGCGACTGGAACTCCGGCTGCCCGCCGATGACGAAGTCCTGGGACTTGCCGGCCAGATCGGCGATGCTCTTCAAGCCGTACTTGCTGGCGGTCGCCTGGGTAACCGTCAGCGAGTCCTTGTCCTCGGCGGCGGAGGAGTCGAGGATGCCGAGGTTGGCCGGCAGGTCCTTGCCGAGCGCGGCGTTGACGTCCGCGGTGGTACTCGCGGTCGACTTGGGATCGAGGTACTGCAGCAGCGCGCCGTTGTACTCGGGCAGCACGGTCAGACTGCCGCTCTTCAGCTGGCCGTAGAGCACCTCGCGGCTGCCGATGTTGAACTTCTCGTCCACCTTGACGCCCTTGGCCTGCAGCGCCTGCGAGTAGATGGCGGCGAGCAGCACGTTCTCCGGGTAGTTCGCCGAGCCGACCACCACCTTCGAACCGCTGCCGGCGGAGCCCGAGCCGCCGCCGAGCGGGTTGCTGCTGGTGGAGCCGCAGGCAGCCGCCGTCAGTGCGACGGCCGAGGCCAGCACCAGGGTCGAGGCCGAGCGGGCGGGCCGCAGCCGCGGAGAGCGCAGGGACATGAGTGTTTCCTCCCAGTGGTTCGGACGAAGAAGTGAGTGGGCCGCGGGCTCAGCCACGCCGGCGGCGCAGCCCGGCGGGCAGGGCGAAACGATTCAGCAGTGCGAAGAGCAGCTGGGCCGCCACCGCCAGCAGCACCACCAGCAGCGCGCCGCCCACGGTCAGCGCGAAGTTGTTGGTCGCCAGCCCGTCGACCACGTACCGGCCGAGCCCGCCCAGGCCCACGTAGGCCGCCACGGTCGCGGTGGCGATCACCTGCACGGTGGCGGTGCGCAGCCCGGCCAGCAGCGCGGGCAGCGCGGACGGCACGCAGACCTGCCAGAGCACCTGCGGGTGGGTCAGCCCGATCCCGCGCGCCGCGTCCCGGAGCTCCGGGTCGGTGCCGCGGACGCCCTCGCAGGCCGCCACCAGCAGCACCGGTGCGGCCAGCACCACCAGCGGCACCAGCACCGCCGTGCTGCCGACCCCGGCGAGCAGCACGGTCAGCGTGACCAGCCCGAGCGTGGGCAGCGCCCGGGCGGCCCCGCTCAGCGCGGTGACCAGAGCGGCGCCGCGGCCGGTGTAGCCGATCAGCAGCCCGAGCGGGATGGCCAGCACCGCCGCGCAGAGCAGCGCCTCGCCGGAGAGCGTCAGGTGCTCGGTGATCCGGTGCACGATCGAGTCCGGCCCGTGCCGCCGGTCGGGTGAGTCGAAGAACGCGGAGAGCCAGGAGCCCCAGTAGCCGAAGTTCACCGGGCCACCGCCGTCTCCCGGACCGCCCACGGCGCGAGCAGCCGGCGGGCCAGCAGCAGGACCCCGTCGGTGACCAGCGCGAGCAGGGCCACCAGCACGATCCCGGCCACGATCGGGGTCGGGAAGGTCCGCTGGAACCCGTCGATGAAGAGGTAGCCGAGCCCACCGCGCCCGACCAGGGCGCCGACGCTCGCCAGCGAGATGCTGGAGACCGCGGCCACCCGCAGCCCGGCCAGCAGGTACGGCAGGGAGGCCGGCAGCTCCACCGCCGCCAGTCGCCGCCACGGCCCGTAGCCCATCGCGGTGGCCGCCTGCCGGACCGGCTCGGGGACCGCCCGCAGGCCGTCCACCGTGGTCGGCAGCAGGATGGCCAGCGCGTAGCAGGTCAACGGGACCATCACGGTCGCCTGGGTGGCCAGCCCGGTGTACGGGATGAGCACCACGAAGACCGCCAGCGAGGGCAGCGCGTAGATCACGTTGAAGACCGCGGCCAGCGGCTGGTAGCAGCGCGGGAAGCGGGTGCAGAGCAGGCCGAGCGGCACCGCGAGCAGCAGCCCGAGCAGCACCGGGACCAGCGAGATCACCGCGTGGTCGCCGAGCAGGCCGCCGAGGTAGCCGAGGTGGTCGCCGATCCAGTACCAGCGGACCAGGGGTTCACCGTCCATGGCCGGCCTCCTCCGCTTCCCCCGCGCCCTCGGCCCGGGCCGCGCCGTCCGGCGTGCCCGCCCGGTCCACCGCGTCCAGCACGGCCGCCCGCGGCGCCAGACCCAGCGCGCGCCCCTCGGCGTCCACCGCCACGGCCGCCCCGACCGGGGAGAGCAGCACGGCGTCCAGCGCGGTGCGCAGGGTGTCCACGGCCGGCCGGAAGACCGCGACCGGCAGCGGCCCGTCCGGGGTCTGCCAGCCGGTCGGCCGTCCGGTCGCGTCGAGTATCAGCCGCCGCTCGCCGACCGGCTGGCCGACCGGGACCAGCGAGATGGTGGTGGCCGGGCGCAGGCCGAGCCCGCGCAGCCCGCGGTCCCGGCCGAGGAAGGCCGCCACCTGCTCGTCGGCCGGCGCGGCCAGCAGGGTGGTCGGATCGGCGACCTGGCCGATCCGACCGTGCTCGCGCAGCACCACGATCTGGTCGCCCAGCCGGACCGCCTCCTCGATGTCGTGCGTCACGAAGAGCACCGTCTTGTTCAGCTCGGACTGCAGCCGCAGCAGCTCCTCCTGGAGCCCGGCCCGGACCACCGGGTCGACCGCGCTGAACGGCTCGTCCATCAGCAGCAGCGGTGGGTCGGCGGCCAGCGCCCGGGCCACCCCGACCCGCTGCTGCTGGCCGCCGGAGAGCTGGAACGGGTAGCGCTTGGCCGTCTCCGGCGCCAGCCCGACCAGCTCCAGCAGCTCCATCGCCCGGGCCCGGGCCCGCTTGCGGTCCCAGCCGAGCAGGTACGGCACGGTGGCGACGTTGTCCAGCACCCGGCGGTGCGGGAAGAGCCCGGCCTGCTGGATCACGTAACCGATGCCGCGGCGCAGCTGGGCCGGCTCCAGCCCGGCGACGTCGGTACCGTCCAGCAGGACCCGCCCCGAGGTCGGCTCGACCATCCGGTTGACCATCCGCAGGATGGTCGTCTTGCCGCAGCCGGACGGGCCGACCAGCACGGTGGTCCGGCCGTCGGGCACGTCGAGGTCCAGACCCTCGACGGCGATCGTGCCGTCGGGGTGGCGCTTGCCGGCGCCGTCGAATCTGATCACGGGGAGTTCCTAGTTGTGGTGCGGTCAGCACCGATCGGGTGAAGCGCTGTCAGGAGGGACATTCGCCCCTGCCCTGCTCGGGGCGGTCGGAAACCCTGACCGGGGATCAGTGACACATCAGACACCTCGGGGGCGACCGGGGGCGCCGCCGGACCGTCCGGCGCCGCCGAGCCGGCCGGCTTGGTCCGCTCCAGTCTGGCGGCCGGGTCTGACAACGGGCTCGGCGGACTCCTCCGGACCGCCTAGCGGGCGGGCCGGTCGCCGGTCGTGCCGCCCGGGACCGTGGGCAGGCCGGCGGCGGCCCAGGCGACGAAACCGCCGGCCAGGTCGGTCGCCCGGACCAGGCCCAGCTCGCGCAGCGAGGCGGCGGCCAGGCTGGAGGCGTAGCCCTCGGAGCAGACCACGACCACCGGCACCGCGTACCCGGTCGCCTCGGGGATCCGGTGGCCGCCCGTCGGGTCGAGCCGCCACTCCAGCACGTTGCGCTCGATCACCAGCGCCCCCGGGATCTGCCCCTCGGCGGCCCGCTGGGCGGCCGGGCGGATGTCCACCAGCAGCGCCCCGCCCTCCTGCTGCGCCCGGTACGCCTCCGCCGGCCCCGGTCGGTGCACGCCCGCCCGGGCCCGGGCCACCAGCTCGTCGACGGTCACCACTGCTCCGGCCCCTCGATCGCGGTGCGCCGCAGCCCGTCCGCCCGCAGCTCGTAGCGGGCCATCTCGTTCAGCGGCGGTGAGTACGCGTGGATGGTCACCGCCGGGCCCGCCGAGGTGTTGCGGACGTCGTGCAGGAACTCCGGACCGAACGCGCGCACCGCGCCCGCGCCCAGCCGCCGGGTGCGCAGCTCCCCCTCCGGTCCGCCCAGCGACAGCTCCTCCAGCTCGCCCAGCGCCACGGTGAACGCGCCGCGCGATCCGCCGTGGTCGTGGAACCCGGTGGACTGGCCGGGCAGCCAGCTGATCAGCCAGACCTCGTGGTCCGGGGTCAGGTCCAGCTGGACGTACCAGCGTTCGCCGACCGAGAGGCGGACCAGGTGGATCCACTCCGCCGGGCGCTCGGCCAGCTCGGTGACCAGGGTCCGCAGCTCGGCGGGGGTGCGGGGGTCGGTGCGGGGGGCGGCCGGCGCCGGAGCGGGGTCCGGCGCGAGATCGGTGCTCATGGAGGTCCTCACAGAGGTCGGGGCGCGCGTTGGGGGCGCGTGGCAGCGGCGGCACGGCGGCGCCCGCCGGCCGTCGCGCGGCGACGTGTGACGGCCGGCGGCGAGGGGACGGCGGGGCTACCGGTGGCAGCCCGGGGAGAAGCGGGAACGGCCGCGCCGCCCGGCAGAGGTCACGGGCAACGGGCGGGAGAGGGGATCAGCGGTCAGCGCGCACACATGTCGCTCGCCTGGCGTCGCAGATCGACGTGCAGGCGGCAGACGAGCGTGGTGCCGAGATCCATACCGCGATACTGGGTGACCGGCCGCCGGGACGTCAAGCCGGGTCCACGGAGCGGCGGGGCGTCCGTCCACCTCTCGGGATCCCGGAGACCGCCGGAGCGCCGGTGCCCGACGGCTGCCGTCCGAGTGCTCCGCGAGCGCGACAGCGCGCCTCGGGGGAGCCTCATGGACATCGAGGCGGCTCGCACCGACCGGCTCCGCGACCACGCCGGGTCCCCGCCCCTGGAACGAGCACCGTCCGCGACACCGTCTCCGGCGACGCCGAGGTGCGGACCCCGATCCAGCGTCGCGACCTCCACTGAACCAATCAACACCGGCTGGCGGATGGGGACTTGCTGGCCAGTACGTGGTCCGGTACGGCCAAGCGGTGCGGTGTCCGGGGCAAGTCCCCAGCCGGGTAGGGTCGTTGACGGGCGGCGCCGGGCCCGCGTCGACAACGGCCAGCGGGCCCTGCCGACATGGGCGGTCGGCGGGGCCCGCTGGAGCTCGGCGCAGCGCGGGGGGACGGGCTGCCGAGCGGCTTCCGGGGTGGGTCAGTTGTTCTGGGCGGCGTCCGAGTCGGCCGCCGCGGCGGCGCTCTCCGCAGCGTCCACCTTCTGTTCCATCGCGTTCAGTTGGCTGCTGTCGGTGGCCCCGGCGGCCGGGGCGGTCGCCGGGGGGGTGGCCGGAGCGGCCGGGGTGCCGGCCGCCTGTCCGGAGCCGCCCCCGCAGCCGGTCAGGGCGGCCGTGGCGACCAGCGCCGCCGCGGCGATGCCGAGCGCGCGCCTCACTGGGCGGCCGGGGACGCGGCGTCCGTCGGGCCCAGGCCCTGGCTGGAGCACCAGGTGGCGACCGCGTTCAGGTCGCTCTGCCGGGTGGTGAGGGTCGGCAGCAGGCTCTTGCGGTAGGTCAGCCGGTCGTTGAGGTAGTTGTAGATCGCGGTCTGTCCGGCGTTCTGGGCGTCGTTCACCCGGACCTGCAGGCGGGCGATCGAACCCGCCACGGTGTCCGGCCCGTTGAGGCGGGTGATGGCGTTCTCGATGCGCAGCTGGAGCTTCGGCACGCGCTTGCAGATGCCCTTGGCACCGTCGCTCTTCGGTGCGCCGACGGTCTTGATGGACGGCGGCTGGGCCGACGGCGTGGCCGCCTGGGCGGGGGCGGCGGCAGCGAGCAGGGCGCCGCCGAGGGCGAGAGCGCCGAGGGTGGCGGCGGCCTTGCGAGGGGCGTTCATGACGGGTGTCCTCCAGTGCTGACGACGTGAACCGTGCGCCCGGCCCGCCGTCGTTCGTTCCCGGCGGCCCGGACACCGGGAACGGTAGGACGGCACTTTGTGGATTCCTTGTGAGCCGAGGACGCGCCCGCGCGTGGGAGAACCTCAGGCCCGCTCCGCCGCCAGCGCGCCGATCCAGTCCGGCCGGGCCGGCAGCGGCAGCGTCGGCGCGTCCGTCGCGACCAGCGGCAGCCGCACCTCGATCCGGCACCCGTACCCGTCGGGCGGCGCGGAGACCGTCACCGTGCCGCGGTGCAGTGCCACCTGCTGGGCCACCAGGGTCAGTCCGAGCCCCGAGCCGGGGCTGTCCCGGCGGCGGTGGAACCGGTCGAACACCGCGGCCCGCTCGGCCGGCGGGATGCCCGGGCCGCTGTCGTCCACGGTGAGCACGGCCCGGTCGGCCTCCCGGCCCAGTCGGACGGTGATCCGCGCCGGCTGCCCGGGGGAGTGCCCGTGGACCGCGGCGTTCAGCAGCAGGTTGTCGCAGACGATCCGCAACCCGGCCTCCCAGCCGAACACCCGCAGGCCCGCCGCCGCCTCCGGTGCGGTGACCAGCTGGACGGCGACGTCCGGCCGGCGCCGGCGCAGCTCGGCCGTCGCGGCCTCGGCCGGCTCGGCGAGGTCCAGCGGTCCGAAGGCCTCCTCCTCGACCAGGTCACCGCGGGCCAACGTCCTCAGCGCGGTGAGCAGTTCGAGCAGCCGACGATGGTCGTCGCGCAGGTCGGCGAGGATCTCGGCGCGGTCCCGGTCGGGGAGCTGGGGGTGGGCGCTGAGCACGTCCAGGTTGGTCTGCAGGCTCATCAGCGGGGTCCGCAGCTCGTGCGAGGCGGCCGCGGAGAACGAGCGGGCGGTCTCCAGCGCCTGGGCGGTCCGGGCGGCCTGCTCGTCGTACCGGGCCAGCACGGTCTCCAGCGCGGTGGCCAGTTCGTCCACCTCGCCCACCCCGCTGCGCTCGTGTCCGAAGCCGGCCGCGCCGGCCCGTGGGTCCAGCGCGGCGGCCCGCCGGCCGAGCCGACGCAGCGGCGCGGTGGCGTGCCGGGCCACGCCGAGGGCGAGCAGGCCGGAGACCGGCGCGGCGAGCAGCGCGACCAGCAGCACCCGCCGCTGCACCGCCCGGACCTGCGGGTCGGCGGCGGAGAGCGGGGAGAAGACGGTCAGCGTGCCCGGGTTGGCGCCGGTGACCGGGACGGAGAACACCCGCCAGCCGCGTCCGCCGGCGCCCACGCCGTGCACGGTGCGGGGGGCGGCGCCGGGCGGCGGCAGCGCCACCTCCGGGCCGGGCTGCGGGCCGCCCTCGGTGACCAGGGCGCCGGTCGCGTCCGTCACCCGGACGCCGACGTCCAGGGCCGCGTCCAGCACCTTGCGGTGCTGGTTCTGTTCGACCTTGGTGCGGCCCGTGAGGTCGGCGCTGAGCAGCGTGCGGACGTCCGGCAGGACCGCCGCCGCGCGGTCGCGGAGCTTGCCGTCCTGCTCGTTGCGCAGGTCGTTGGTGACCAGGCCCAGCAACAGGGCGCCCGCGCCGAGCACCAGCAGCGGCAGCAGCAGGGCGCAGGAGAGCGCGATCCGGGTGGAGAGCTTCATCGCGATGTCCCGGAGTCGTTGTCGGGGGCCGGCACCCGCAGCACGAAGCCGACGCCGCGCACGGTGTGGATCAGCCGGGACCTGCCGCCCTCCTCCAGCTTGCGGCGCAGGTAGCTGACGAAGGTGTCGACCGCGTCGGTCCGGACGTCGAAGTCGTAGCCCCAGACCCGGTCCAGCAGCTGGTCGCGGGTGAGCACCAGGCCGGTGTTGCGGGCCAGGTGCTCGAGCAGCTCGAACTCGCGCCGGGTCAGCCGCACCGGCACCCCGTCCCGCCACACCTCGCGGGTGGCCGGGTCGATCTCCAGCGGGCCGGCGCGCAGCACGCCGGTCGCGGCCGGTGGGCGGCGGCGCAGCAGGGCCCGCAGCCGCAGCACCAGTTCCTCCAGGGCGAACGGCTTGACCAGGTAGTCGTCCGCCCCCGCCTGCAGGCCGGCCACCCGGTCGGTCAGCTCGTCCAGCGCGGAGAGCATCAGCACCGGGAGGTCGGCGCCCTGCTCGCGGAGCCGGCGGCAGACCTCGGTGCCGCTGAGGTCGGGCATCGAGACGTCGAGCACCAGGACGTCCGGCGGGTCGGCCGCGACCTGGGCGAGCGCCGCCCGCCCGCCGTCGGCGGAGCGCACGGCGAAGCCGCTGAGCCGCAGGCCGCGCTCCAGCGAACGGCGGATCGTGTCGTCGTCGTCCACCACCAGCACGCGTCCGACGCTGTCTCCGCCGGCCATCGGTACTCCTTCCGCACGGGCCCGGCCCGGTGGCCGGGGCGCCCCACGGTGACACGGCAGCATGAGAGTTTTCTCATGAAAGCTTCAGCGCGTTCCGGGTGACAGCCGGGCGACCGCGGTCGGCGCGCCCGTCCGCGCAACCGTGCGCTGGCGCGGCTGCGTCCACCAGGAAGGACGGCCGCAGTACCGTGGCCGGCCGGAGGAACCACCAGCAGGTGTGCGCCGGGCGGCGGTCACCGGACGTGGCGAGGGGGCGCGGTCCGGCGAACGTGTGCGCGGCGTGCGGAAGGGCAGGAGAGCACCATGGGCATTGTCAGTTGGATCATCCTCGGTCTGGTCACCGGTGCCATCGCCAAGCTGCTGCTGCCCGGGCGGGACCCGGGCGGCATCATCGTCACCACCCTGATCGGAATCGCCGGCTCCTTCGTCGGTGGTTGGCTCTCCGTCCACTTCCTGCACCGCGCGGTGCCGAAGCACTTCTTCGACCCCGCCACCTGGGTGGCGGCGATCGCCGGCTCCCTGGTGCTGCTCGTCGTCTACCGGATCGTCTTCGGCAACTCCCGTAACTGACCGGCCGGTTACCGGTGAGCCCGCAGGGCCGTGGCGATCGCCACGGCCCTGCGGTGATGACGAGTGCCTACGAGGTGGTCAGCGAGGTGTCGTCGATCACGAAGCTGGTCTGCAGCGAGGAGTTCTCGGTGCCGGTGAAGGTGAGCGTCACGGTCTGCCCGGCCAGTGCGGACAGGTCGTAAGTGTGCTGGGTGTAGCCGGAGTTGGCGTCGGTGTTGCTGAAGGTGGCCACCGTGGTGGAGCCGGCCGTCACCTTCAGGGTGTCGTTCGCGGCGGTGCCGGTCTCGTCGGTGTCGATGTGCAGCCAGAAGCCGAGCGTCGCCTTGCAGCCGGTCGGGATGGTGACGGTCTGGCTCAGTGTGTCGGTGTGGGTGGTGCCGTAACCGTCCAGCCAGGCGTCCCAGTTGCCGGAGTGGGCGGGCTCGTCGATGGTGTCGTTGTTGATGACGCCGGCGCTGGCGGTCCAGGGCGCGGCGCTGGTGCCGTTCTCGAAGCCGGGGTTGCCGAGCAGCTGGCCGGGGTTCGGGCAGCCGCCGGTGCCGCCGCCGACGGTCCAGGTGAAGCCGGTGGAGCCGGTCGCGCCGGTGGAGTCCTTGGCGGTGACCGTGACGGGGTAGCTGCCGGCGGTGCTCGCGGTGCCGCTGATCAGGCCACCGGTGCTGATCGACAGACCGGTGGGCAGGCCGGTGGCGGAGTAGCTCAGGGTCTGGCCGGCGGCCGAGTCGTTGCCGGCGATCTGCAGGTTCACCGAACTTCCGGTGCTGGTGGTCTGGTTGCCCGGGTTGGTGACCGTCACGGTGTTGCCGGTGCCGCCGCCCGAGGTGAAGGCCGCGGTGCCGTTCGGGGTGCCGAGGCCGGTCGGGCCGTCGTAGCCGGGGCCCGCGGTGCACAGGTAGGACGGCGAGCAGGTGCCGTTGCTACCGGTCGTCACGTCGTTCAGGCTCGACGGGTGGGCGTACGGGTACGAGGACGGGTAGCTGCCCGCGGCCGGGGTGCCGGCCAGCGCGTACACCGAGGCCATGATCGGCGAGGAGGCGCTGGTGCCGCCGTAGACGTTCCAGCCGGTGCCGCCGTAGGTCTGGTAGACCGCGACGCCGGTGGCCGGGTCGGCGACCGCGGAGACGTCCGCGATGGTCCGGTTCGAGCAGCCGGTGTCCTTCTGCCAGCTCGGCTTCGGGTCGTATGCCGAGCAACCGGAGCTGCCGCCCTCGGTGCTGCTGGTGGACCAGACCGACTCGCTCCAACCGCGGCTGTTGGAAGCCCTGGAGAGCGAGGTGCCGCCGACCGCGGTCACGTACTGGGAGGCGGCCGGGTACTCCGCGCCGTACCCCGAGTCGCCGGAGGAGACGGTGATCGCGACGCCCGGGTGGTCGAAGTACTGGCTGTCCGACGAGGTGTCGGTGGAGTCCTCGCTGCCGCCGTAGCTGTTGGAGACGTACTTCGCGCCCAGTGAGACCGCGGTGTTGACCGCGGTGCCCAGGTCGCTCATGTTCGCCGAGGTGGCCTCGACCAGCAGGATGTGGCAGTTGGGGCAGACCGCGCTGACCATGTCGACGTCGAGCGAGATCTCACCGGCCCAACCCGTGTCTCCGGTCGGGTAGTTGGTGCCGCCGTTCTCGTCGACCTTGCGGAAGCAGCCGTTCGCCGTGGTGCAGGCGGGCAGCCCGTAGGTCGAGCGGTAGGTGGCCAGGTCCGACTCGGCGTTGGGGTCGTCCTGGGCGTCGACGATGGCGACGGTCTGGCCGGAGCCGGCCGAGGTCGGCAGGTCGTACGCCGAGGCGAGATCGGTCGGACCGTAGCCGGACGGGGTGGCGTGCGGCGCCAGCACGCGCGGTTCCCTGAGGTCGGTCCGCTCCAGGGCCAGGCAGGCCATCTGGTCCGGGCGGGTCGGCGCGGCGCAGGCGCGCTTCACCGCGACGTGGTCGGAACCGCTCGGGGTGGCGGGTGTGGCGTTCGCGGCCGGTGCGGTGAAGGCCAGCAGGCCCATGGCGGTCATCGCCAGGGACGGCAGGACGGCGGTCAGCGCGCGCGCCCGGCGGCGGCGTGGACCGGCTGGGGTGTGGATGCGCAAGGGAGAACCCTCCGTGGGGGTCGCGGGCGCGTCCGTCCGGCTCGGGGTGCGGCCGGGGTGTGGGGTACGCCCGGTGCTGGTGGATCTCGGCACGTGCGGAGGGCCGGCGGCCGGTGGCCGCGGGCCGGTGCCCGGCCGCGCCGGGTGCATGCCGGCGAGGACGCGGTCGACGTGGTGCGAAGGCGCTGTGCAGCGGGCGCGGCCCACCGTCGGAGCGGCGGCGCGCGGGTGGGGGAGCGAGCGCCGTGCGGGTGTACTGTGGCCGCCGCGTATGTCATGGGCATGACATGAACGGCCCCGCACCGTCCGGCGATCCGGTTTCGGTGTGGGGCCGACCCTAGTGTGCGTTCACCGTGGGCGGCAAGGAGCGGGCGGCATCCGTTGCCGAGACGAGACCATCAACTCTGCTGAGCCGCAGTGGACTTGCCCGTACTGTTGGCCGAACTTCCTTTGCTGCCATCGCTGTTGTGGCCGTCACGGTTGCCCCGGCGGCCGGTCAGCCCGGCCAGCAGCAGGGCCCAGAGCCCCTCGAAGTCGGTGTCGGCCTGCGGGTCGGACCACTCGCCCGCGTAGGCCGGGTCGTGGAAGTGGGCGGCGGCCTGGAACACCGCGCGGGCCGCGGTGCGCACCTGCACGGGAGTGAACTCGCCCTGCCGGACGCCGTCCTGGATGATGTGCGCGATCTGGTCGGTGAGCGTCTCCAGGTGGGCCCGAACGGTGTCGCTGTGCTCGTCGACCAGGGACAGGTAGGTGGCGAACAGCTCCGGATCGTCCAGCGCCTTCTTGCGCTTGGCCGCGAACAGGGTGGCCAGCCAGCGGTGCAGCCGTTCGCCGGCCGGACCGCTCTCGGCAGTGATCGCCTGCAGGCTGTCGTGTGCCTGGTCCAGCCAGCGCTGGGTGACGGCCTCGCGCAGGGCGGCCTTGCTGGGGAAGTGGCGGTAGACGCTGCCGTGACTGACGCCGAGGGCCCGGGCGATGTCCACCACGGTGGCCTTGGCCGGGCCGAACCGCCGCAGGACGTCCTCGGCCGCACCCAGGATCTGCTCGGGGGTGAGTGTGCTGTCGGTGGTCACGGGGTGGTACGTCCTCACTGGTCCGGCGGGTGGGCGGGCGGCACGGCTGCGCTCCGGGACGCCGCCGACTCCGGCCCGTCCGGCCCACGATCGGGTTCCGGTGTCCGGACACCGACGGTCCCCGCTGGGAACCCTATCGCCCGGGGCCCCCGCACCCGGAAGGCGGTGCGGGAGTGCGGCGGTCCCGGGTGCGGCGGTCGTGCCGCCGCACCCGGGCGCCCGACCCTCAGAGCTCGCTGTCGAGGCGCGCCATCTGCGCCTCGGCGTACCGCTCGCCGGCCGCGGCGCCGGCCGGGACGGCCTCCTCGATCGCCGCCAGGTCCGCCGCGTCGAACCGGACGTCCAGCGAGCCCAGCGCCTCGGCCAGCCGATCGCGGCGACGGGCGCCGACCAGCGGCACGATGTCCTCGCCGCGCGAGGCGACCCAGGCGACCGCCACCTGGGCGACGCTGGCGCCCTTCGCCTCGGCGACCTTCCGCAGGGCCTCGACCAGCGCGAGGTTGCGGGTCAGGTTGTCGCCCTGGAAGCGGGGGCTGGCGCCGCGGAAGTCGGTGCCGGCGATCGCCCGGTCCTGGCTCCAGTGGCCGCTGAGCAGGCCGCGGGAGAGCACGCCGTACGCGGTCACGCCGATCCCGAGCTCGCGGGCGGCGGGCAGGACCTGGGCCTCCAGGCCGCGGGAGAGCAGCGAGTACTCGATCTGCAGGTCGCTGATCGGGTGGACGACGGAGGCCCGGCGCAGGGTGTCCGCGCCGACCTCGGAGAGGCCGATGTGCCGGACGTAGCCGGCCTGGACCAGCTCGGCGACGGCACCGACGGTCTCCTCGACCGGGACGCTCGGGTCCAGCCGGGCCGGACGGTAGATGTCCACGTAGTCGGTGCCCAGCCGGCGCAGGGTGTAGGCGAGGGCGGTCTTGGTGGCGGCGGGGCTGGCGTCGTAGCCGACCCAGTTGCCGGCGGGGTCGCGCTGGGCGCCGAACTTGACGCTGATCTGGACGGACTCCCGGTCCCGGCCGCGCAGTGCGTCGCGGATCAGCAGCTCGTTGTGGCCCATCCCGTAGAAGTCGCCGGTGTCGATCAGCGTGATCCCGGCGTCGAGGGCGGCGTGGATGGTGGCGATGCTCTCGGCCTCGTCAGCGGGGCCGTAGAGGTCTGACATGCCCATGGTGCCGAGGCCGACGGCCGAGACGGTCGGGCCGTTGCCGCCGAGGGTGCGCTTGCTCATCGAGGTCATCGAGGGCTCCTGGGGTGGTGCGGGGAGGGGAGGGGTGGTGCATGCGCTGACAACTATGGCATGACGACTGACAGATTTCAATATCTGTCAGTCCATACTCGTTCGGAAGTAGGCGGGGCGACGAGGGCGGTGCGCGGAGGGGCGTGCAGCACGCCGCTCGGCATCGCGCCGGTGGTAGCTCAACTCCCGTGCATGGCGGGTCTCTTGACGGCCCGTCGCGCCATCCCTAGCGTTTGCTTTTGATGGCTTGAGTTGGATTCGGAGTACCCATCACGCACAATCCACCATTCGTGACCGCTCAGGCGGGCGACCCGCCGGAGCGGCGACGCCACCGGAGGCATGCCCCCCGATGCCAGCCCTTCCGCCCCTCCCAGCTGCCCCGCGACCCGCCCGCACCCGCGTCCCGCACCCCCGCCGGACAGCCGCGCTCGCCGTCCTCGTCCTCTGCCTGGCGCTGCTGACCGCCCGCGCCCCCGCCCCCGCCGCCGCGAGTACCCCCGCCGTTCCCCGCACCGCGCCCACCACCGCGATCACCGTGGACGGCAGCTCGCCCGGCCGCACCTTCGACGGCGTCGGCGCGATCAGCGGCGGCGGCGGCAACTCCCGGCTGCTCCTCGACTACCCCGAGCCGCAGCGCAGCCAGATCCTCGACTACCTCTTCAGGCCCGGCTACGGCGCCGCCCTGCAGATCCTCAAGGTCGAGGTCGGCGGCGACACCAACTCCACCGACGGCTCCGAGTCCTCCATCGAGCACACCCGCGGCACCATCGACTGCGACAACGGCTACGAGTGGTGGCTGATGGAGCAGGCCAAGGCCCGCAACCCCGGCATCAAGCTCTACGCCCTCGCCTGGGGCGCCCCCGGCTGGATCGGCAACGGGAACTTCTGGTCCCAGGACATGGTCGACTACCTGATCTCCTGGCTCGGCTGCGCCCACCAGCACGGCCTGGCCATCGACTACCTCGGCGGCTGGAACGAGCGCGGCTACAACGCCGCCTGGTACGAGAGCCTGCACGCCGCGCTGGCCGCCAACGGCTACTCGGGCACCCAGGTGGTCGGCGCCGACGACAACTGGTCGATCGCCACCGCCATGCGCGGCGACCCGGCGCTGAACTCGGCGGTGGACATCATCGGCACCCACTACCCCTGCGGCTACATGTCCGCGATGACCAGCTGTTCCACCACCGCCGACGCCCTCGCCAGCGGCAAACAGCTCTGGGCCAGCGAGAACGGCTCCGAGGACGCCGACACCGGGGCCGCCCCGATCGCCCGCGCGATCAACCGCGGCTACCTCGACGCCAAGCTCACCGCCTTCATCAACTGGCCGGTGGTCGCCTCCGTCTACCAGAACCTGAGCTTCAACACGATGGGCCTGGTCACCGCCGACCAGCCCTGGTCCGGCGCCTACCAGGTCGGCCGCAGCGCCTGGGCGATCGCCCAGACCACCCAGTTCACCGCCCCCGGCTGGCAGTACCTGGACTCCTCCTCCGGCTACCTCGGCGGCGACCGCGGCAACGGCAGCTACGTCAGCTACACCGCGCCCGACCGCTCGGCCTGGAGCACGGTCTTCGAGACCATGGACGCGACGGCCGCACAGAACGTCACGCTCAAGGTCGCCGGAGGCCTGCCCGGTGGCGCGCTGCACGTCTGGTCCACCGACTTCTCCAGCAACAGCGCCACCGCGCACCTGGTCCCCGGCCCCGACCTGACGGCCACCGGCGGGACGTACCAGCTGACCCTCCAGCCCGGCCACCTCTACACCGTCACCACCACCACCGGCCAGGGGGCCGGCGACACCGTCCCGCCGGAGCGCGCCCGGCTGGCGCTGCCGTACGCCGACTCGCTCGCCGGCACCGCGACCGGCCAGGAGGCCCGCTACTTCACCTCGATGAACGGCGCCTTCGAGACCGAGCCCTGCGCCGGCGGCCGTCCGGGCCGCTGTCTGCGCCAGCAGGCGCAGACCACCCCGATCCGCTGGACCGACGAGACCGCCGACCAGCCCTACACCCTGATGGGCGACCTGGGCTGGAGCGACTACACGGTCAGCGCCGACGCCCTGCTGGAGCACGCCGGCACCGCCGAGCTGCTGGGCCGGGTCGGCACCCAGGGGCGCAACAACAACGGTCTGGACGCCTACAATCTGCGGCTCAGCGACACCGGTGTCTGGACCCTGCTCAAGAGCGACACCAGCTGGGTCTTCACCACGCTGGCCAGCGGCACGGTGCCGGCACCCGGCACCGGCAGCTGGCACAACCTGGCGCTCACCTTCCAGGGCAGCACCATCGTGGCCCGGATCGACGGCGCGGTGGTCGGCACGGTCACCGACGGCAGCTACGGCGCCGGCCAGATCGGCCTCGGCACCGGCCGCTACTACAGCGCGCAGTTCAGCAACCTGACCATCACCCCCGGCAGCACCACCCCGCTCGACGGCACCTACCGGCTGGTCAACGCCAACAGCAGCCAGCTGATGGACGCCGCCGACCAGGGCACCACCGCCGGCACCCCGATCATCCAGTGGCCCGGCAACGGCGGCGGCAACCAGCAGTGGCGGCTCAGCTCGACCGGCGACGGCTACTACACGATCACCGGCGTGGCCAGTGGCGAGCGGCTCGGCCTGCCCGGCGCCGGTCCGGTGGTGCCGGACACCCAGCTGGCCCTCGCCGACCCGTCCGGCAGCCCGGCCGAGCAGTGGCTGGTGGCCCCGGCACCCGGCGGCGGCTACACCCTGGAGAACCGCGCGGACGGCCAGCTCGCGGACGTCCGCTCGGCGTCCCTGCTGATGGGCGCCGGCGTGATCCAGTGGCCGGCCGACGGCGGCGCCAACCAGCGCTGGAACCTGGTCCCCACCGGCTGAACCCACTGCCGCACGTGCCGGGGCCGGGGGGGGGGGGGCCCCCCCCCCGCCCCCGCCGGCGCGCGGGGGGGCCCCCCCCCCCCCCGGGGGGCCCGCCCCCCGCCGGCGGGGGTGCGGCCCGCCGCGGGCGGTGGCCCCGCCCCCGG